>JAQXCD010000030.1 GCA_029252045.1 Sulfitobacter sp. | reverse complement strand
CACGGCTATATCTTCCTGCGATCAAGAGCCTGATTTTGGTCATCTTCATCGCCTTCACTTGTCTACCACTTGTCCAGATGACGTTGATTAGCTTCATAGCAACACTGCCAACCCCCGATGCAGAAGTCGGAACCTTAACGCTTTCAAATTACGCGGGCATCTGGATTGACCCCAACTTGCGCTCGGCTGTCCTCAATTCGATTGCCTATGTGCTGATCAATATTTTGATCACCATCCCCACGGCAATCCCTGCCGCTTATGCGTTCTCCCGCATGTCCTTCCTTGGCGACAAATATCTCTTCCTTGCCTTCATCGCCTTTCGGATCACGCCGCCTGTCGTACTCAGGCTGCCAATATTCCAACTCTTTTCCAACTTGGGAATTGTGAATTCGGTCTTCGGGATTGGGCTGGCGCATTGCCTGTTTAATTTGCCGGTCTCGATCTGGATTTTACAGGGCTTCATCTCTGCCATACCCAGGGAGATGGATGAAACCGCATTTCTCGACGGCTATTCGCGCCCACAGTTTATATGGAATATCCTCATGCCCCAGATTGCTTCGGGCATCGCAGTTACCGCATTTTTCTGCTTCATGTTTTCGTGGGTCGAAGTGGTTTTTGCACGCATCCTGACGACTACAAATGGCAAGCCTATCAGCATGGCAATCAATGCGCTCTTCGGTTTTCAGACTGACATAGGTTTGGTGATGGCAGTGACTGTCGCTTCGATCTTGCCCGGTGCGGCCTTGCTCTTCGCGATGCGCAACCATCTATCAATGGGTTTTAAGATTGGTCGCGTTTGACGCATCCCTTTGGTTTAGGCGCTGTCATTGTCCACGCTCAGCGCCTGCGCAGATAGACCCACAACGCCATTGCGCAAATTACAACTTCCGGGAGGAAGGTCCAATGCAGAACAAAGGACAATATCCAGTGTGACTGCGTTGCGGGGACAACGATCAACGGCCCTCCAAACTGGCCCCAAGGCCAGCTCCAGTTGATCTCTCCTAAAAATGTGTCCAGCACGAGGTGGAGTAGGGCGCCGACACTTAGCCAGACTGTTAGTCTGGCAGCTCTGAACCGCCAAAAGACAAGCGCCGCCAACGCGATGCCGACCCAGAGGATCGGCCGGTGGGTCAGGTATTCGTGGTGATGGATGTGCTGGTTGTCTATGAAGTAGAACCGCAACAGATCCAGATCAGGGGCGACGGACCCGATGATGAGTGCGGCTTAGGCCAACGGGTCACGCAGGGTGCGTGACACCAGATAGCCCGCAGGGGCGTGGGCGATAAACATCAGCTGCCTTTCGCTTGATCAAGCCGTTGGCGGGCGACATCCTCGTGACGCTCGGCGCGTTGTTGGTCCATAAGGGCACGCTCGACGTAAGACATGTGGGCCTCGACAGCGGCACGCGCCCTCTGCGCGTCGCGCGCGATCAAAGCGTCGTGTATGGCGCGGTGTTGGTCCAGCAGGACGGCGCGTTTGGTTTGCTGTTTGAACATCACCTGCCGGTTATAGAACACGCCGCCGCGTAGTAATTCATACATCGAGCGCATCATGTGGAGCATGACCACGTTATGGCTCGCCTCGATGATGCTCATGTGAAACTGCGCATCCAGCGCGGCTTCCTCCTCGGCATTCCGGCTCTCGTGGGCGGCAACCATTTTTGTAAAAACCGCGCTTACCACAGCCAGGTCCGTGTCAGACCCCAGTCGGGCGGCGCGCTCTGCGGCCAGCCCTTCCATGTCCCGCCGGAAAGACAGGTAATCCATCGAGGCCTCGTCATGGCGCGCAAATAGGGACATCAAGGCAGGTGAGAATGCAGAACCCAAAACATCGGCAACAAAAACACCCGCACCCGGTTTGGCACTGAGCAGGCCGGCCTCTTGCAATTGGGCAATTGCATCGCGCAGCGAGGGGCGCGATACGCCCAGCCGTTCTGCAAGGTCCCTCTCGGGGGGCAGGCGTTTGCCGGGTTTTAGTATCCCGCGCAGGATTAATTCTTCCACTTGCCTGACAACCGCGGTGGAGAGCTTTTCAGGACTTACAGGACGAAACGGCATACGGAATTCCTTCGATTGATCAAATGATATGACCAATCGAAGGGGGGAGCAAGCAGCGCCACAGGAGAGATCGCTTACTTCTTTTTCAGTTGCACAACGATAGGCGGGTATTTGAATTCGTCCTTTTCGTTGTCAACATTTGCAGCTGTAACCGCGCCTACAATGATGATGCCCAGAATGCCGCCCCCCGCTGCGCCGTTCATGCGCTGCTGGGTTGTTGCGTTGAATGCGCTGACAGTGGTTGAGCCACTTTGGTCTGCGTGGGTGCAGCGCACAAAAATGGCGGGAGAGTTCGGGCCGTAGTCAGGTACAATCACGTTTGCAGGGGTTGTGAAGCTGGCTGTGTAGACGCCCGCATCCAGCGTGCAGGCCACGCCTGACAGCTCTTTGCGGGAACCGTCGCTTGCAACACCGTGTGTGCGAACCGGTAGGGTTTCCTGACCGCGGAAGGCAGGCACCGGATTGCCGCGCTTGCGTGGTCCCGCATAGACATCAAGTCCAACGGCATTTGCCGCGACTTTAGGTACAACCTGTACCGGAGGTGTTGTGATTTCTGCCTGTGTACAGGCCGAGACAAATAATCCTGCGAGGAGGGTGACCGTGATTTGTGAACGCATTGCGACTCTCTTGGTTAAGGATACCTGTGAAGTGATACTTCAAAATTAGCGGATACCGCCTATGGTGGAAAGTCGGCGGTGAATTGGGTCTGAGGTTTGTGCTAAATCAGCAACGCCGACTGCGCGTTTGGGCATGATTACATGCCGCTACTGTTTAGACTGCTGCCCACCTCCAAATATTTGACGGTGTTTACTGTTTGTTAAACATGATGGATGCAGATTTGGTGGATGAAACAGAACCTTCCTTGCCTCTTGGTCCTCCTCGTCACTGCGCTGTCGGCCTGCAATACTGCGGGGCCGCATTTTCGTGGGCTCCCGCCGACGACAGTTAATGTTGATGGCTCTACCTTCGATGTCCGTGTGCGGGGTGAGTTGGCAGAGGCTATTCGCACCAATAGCGAATATGCGCCCCGTTTCGGCGAGATTAGGGAAAGGGCGGGACGCGCTATGGCGATGGTCAGCGGGTGCGAGGTGAAGGAAGTTCGCGGTGACCAAGCACAGGCGACCGGTATTCTTAAGTGCGGGAAGGGGTCTAGGGCACGCGTCACTTCTGCGCCCGTTAATCTTGAGTGTACGCCCCTGCGCGGGAGCGAAATCAAACAGCTGGGCGGCGTTTCAGTTGCTATAGAATGCGAAAACGCGCTTTAGGCCGGATATCTTGTGGATAACTGCGCCATTACCCCTGTAGATTGTGCGCTGCGGTTGACAGCACTTGGTCAAAGCCGTCACCCTAATGCACGGTCCGGAATCACCACTCAGGCATAACATGCGCTTTTCGAAACTCAGGCTGACAGGCTTCAAAAGCTTTGTTGACCCCACCGATCTGATCATCGCGGATGGTCTGACCGGTGTTGTGGGGCCGAACGGCTGTGGGAAATCGAACCTGCTGGAGGCGTTGCGCTGGGTGATGGGGGAGAACCGCCCCACTGCGATGCGCGGCGGCGGTATGGAGGACGTGATTTTTGCCGGTGCGGCCACGCGGCCCGCTCGCAACTTTGCTGAAGTGTCCCTCCAAATTGACAATAGTGAGCGGCTGGCCCCTGCGGGGTTCAACGATAGTGACAGTCTGGACATTGTGCGCCGGATCACCCGTGACGTCGGTAGTGCCTATAAGGCGGCGGGCAAGGACGTGCGGGCGCGGGATGTTCAGATGCTGTTTGCGGATGCCTCAACAGGCTCGCATTCGCCGGCGTTGGTCCGGCAGGGCCAGATTAGTGAATTGATCAACGCCAAACCTAAAAGCCGCCGCCGTATTCTGGAGGAGGCTGCCGGTATTTCGGGGCTATATGCGCGCCGCCATGAGGCCGAGCTGAAGCTCAACGGTGCCGAGGCTAATCTGGCCCGTGTCGATGATGTGGTTGAGCAGTTGGCCGCGCAATTGGCACAACTGGCGCGTCAGGCGCGTCAGGCCGCACGCTACCGCGAAATCGCTGAACAGTTGCGCCGGACGGAAGGCACATTGTTGTACCGCCGTTGGCGTGAAGCTGATGATGCCCGTGCCCGCGCGGAAGAGGAATTGCGCGCGCGCGTGACTGCCGCGGCGCAGGCCGAAGCGCTGGTGCGGTCGGGTGCAAAAGCGCGGCAGGTGGCAGAGGATGCCTTGCCTGCTTTGCGTGAGGAAGATGCGATTGCAGCAGCTGTTGTTCAGCGGCTGGTTGTCCAGCGCGACACGCTGAGTGATCAGGAAACCCGCGCGAGTGCCTTGATTGAGACATTGCAGGGCCGGATCGCGCAACTGGTGCGCGACATTGATCGCGAAGGCGGATTGAACCGCGATGCCGTCGACACGATCGAGCGGTTGGAGTGGGAGGCCCGCGAGCTTGCCAAAGCGGGTGAAGGGCATGTCGACGCGTTGGAAGCCGCCGCAGAAGCTGCGCGGGAGGCAGCCGCCGTATTGCAAGCGCGCGAAGGTGATCTGGGCGAGCAGACCGAGGACGTGGCGCGGCTCGCGGCGCGCTATGGCTCGGCTGAGCGGTTGTTGGATGACAGCCGGAAAACGCAGACAAAGTCCGAGGCGGAAGCTGCGCGCGCGCGCGAAGCCGTTGCCGCAAGCGAAGCTGCACTGGCCAAAGCAGCGGGTGATTTTGAAGCGGCGACCATTGCATCTTCGGCGGCATCTTCGGCGGCTGAGGCCGCCGAAGATGCGCTGATCGGTGCCGAGGAGGCGCGGGCGCAAACGCAATCGCTGGAGGCGGATGCCCGCGGCGAACGCTCGGAAGCCGAGGGCGAGATGAACGCCTTGCGTGCCGAGACCGGAGCGCTGGCCAAGTTGGTGCAACGCGACACGGCAGAGGGCGGGCAAATTCTGGACCGCTTGCAGGTGGAGCACGGTTTCGAGAAGGCGCTGGGCGCGGCGTTGGCTGATGATTTGCGCGCGCCCGAAGTGGATTCGGACGGCCCCTCCGGCTGGTCCGCTCTGCCTGCCTATTCGGATGTTCAGCCCCTGCCAGCAGGTGTAACGCCGCTGACCCACCATGTATCCTGCCCCGATGTTTTGGGCCGCCGGATGGGACAAATCGGGTTGGTTGATGCGGATGACGGGCCGCGCTTGCAGTCCCTGTTGCAGCCCGGTCAGCGTCTGGTTTCGACCGAGGGCGATTTGTGGCGTTGGGACGGCTTCCGTGCATGGGCCGAAGACGCGCCATCAGCGGCGGCTTTGCGGCTACAGCAGCTGAACCGGCTGGAAGTATTGAAGCAAGCGTTAGAGCAAGCCAGCCAGCGTGCCGAGGGTGCCCGCGCGGCCCATGAAAGCCTGACGATGCGGCTTGCCTCACTGACAGAGGCTGACAAACGTGCGCGCGAGGCGCGGCGCGATGCAGACCGGATGGTGGCAGATGCGGGGCGCGCGCTCAGCCGTGTAGAGGCGGACCGCAATCTGGCGGCGGGGCGTCTGGAAAGCCTCGGGCTGGCAGTGGCGCGGCACGAAGAAGAAGCCATGGGCGCGCGGGCTCGTGTGCTAGAGGCCGAACGGGCGCTTGCCGATCTGGGCGATTTGTCTGAGGCGCGGGGGGCTGTCGAGGATCTGCGCATGACGGTTGAGGCCGCGCGGATTACGATGATGTCGCGCCGTTCGAACCATGATGAATTGCGCCGTGGCGGGGATGCCCGCCTGAAACGCGCGCAGGAAGTCACCAAAGAGCTGAGCGGATGGCGGCACCGGTTGGAGACGGCGGAGAAGCGCAGTGCAGAACTGGTGGAGCGCAAGGAGGCATCGGAGGCGGAACTGAAAGAAGCCAGCGCCGCCCCTGCTGAGATTGGGGCCAAGCGCGATGAATTGAATATGCAGATCGACAGTTCCGAAGCCCGCCGTGCAGAGGCGATGGACAAGCTGTCTATGGCGGAGGCCAATTTGCGCGAGGCGACATTGGCCGAGCGTGAAGCGGAGCGGGCGGCATCCGAGGCCCGTGAGGCGCGTGCGCGATCAGAGGCGCGCAGTGACGCTGCTAAAGAAACTGTCGCTGCTGCCGCTGAACGGATTGCCGAGGATCAAGAGCTGACGCCCGAGCAGTTGCTGAACCAGCTGGATGTTGATCCTGACAAGATGGCGGGAGCAGAGGCGTTGGAGGCGGACGTGAACCGGCTCAAGCGTCAGCGTGATGCCTTGGGGGCGGTGAACCTGCGGGCAGAAGAAGACGCAAAGGAAATTCAGGAAGAGCACGACACACTGGTGTCGGAGAAATCTGATCTGGAAGAGGCCATCAAGACGTTGCGGTCTGGTATTGCCAGCCTGAACCGCGAAGGCCGCGAGCGTTTACTTACTGCCTTCGAGCAGGTGAATTCAAACTTTGCGCTGCTGTTTACGCATTTGTTTGGCGGCGGTGAGGCCAGTCTGGTGATGGTGGAATCCGATGACCCGCTGGAGGCGGGACTGGAGATCATGTGCCAGCCGCCGGGCAAGAAGCTGAGCACGCTGAGCCTGTTGTCGGGCGGAGAACAGACACTGACCGCGATGGCGCTGATCTTTGCGGTGTTCCTTGCCAACCCCGCGCCGATCTGTGTGCTGGACGAAGTCGACGCGCCACTGGACGATGCCAACGTGACCCGTTTCTGTGACCTGCTGGACGAGATGTGCCGCCAGACCAACACCCGTTTCCTGATCATCACCCACCACGCGGTGACCATGGCGCGGATGGACCGCTTGTTTGGTGTGACGATGGCCGAACAAGGCGTGAGCCAGCTGGTGTCGGTTGACCTGAAAAAAGCGAGCCAGATGGTCGCGTGATCAGGATTTGGGCTTTACCTGCTCAACCGGACCGCCTGCCTTTTCCCAGCCTGTGAACCCTTCGGTGATGTGTGCCGCGTCAAAGCCCATGTCCTGCAAGGTGGCAACCGAGATGGCCGAGCGCCAGCCAGAGGCGCAGTGGAAGACGAACTTTTTATCTTCGGCAAAGACATCTTTGAAATAGGGGCTGGCGGGATCCACCCAGAATTCCAGCATGCCGCGCGGGCAGTGGAAGCTGCCGGGGATGAAGCCTGTGCGCTCGCGTTCCCGCGGGTCACGCAGATCAACGATCTGGACGGACGGATCATTTGCCAATGCAATGGCATCGGTAGCTGTGATTTCCTCGATACGGGCACGGGCGTTTGCGACCATTTCAGCGGTGGTGATTTTGAGAGCCATGGTATGTTCCTATAGTTTGGTCAGAAGGGCAGGTGTGGGCCATGCATCGGCGGGCAGGCCAAGGCGCTTTTGTTCGGCTTGTACAGCGACACGGGTACGTGCGCCAAGGATGCCGTCGATATCGCCCACATCGTAACCGCGTGTTTGTAGTTTGGATTGCAGTTGTTTCATCTGGTCGCCGTCCAGTCCGGCGTCTGGTGTACCGGCATCATAGGCGGGGGCACCGCCAAGGCGGGTGGCGAAATAGGCGGCGGTCAGGACATAGGTAAAGCTCTGGTTCCATTCGAAATAGACGCTGAAATTAGGGTAAGCGAGGAAGGCAGGCCCCTTTCTCCCCTGCGGCAGGATCAGCGACGCGGGTAGAGTGGACGCGAGCGCGCCATCGTGGGCCGAGATGCCCATGGCTGCCCATTCGGATGCGGGCTTGACCGTTTCCATGCCGCTGAGGGACCAGTCGAAGTCGGAGGGTACGATGACTTCGTCAATCCACGGCTCGCCCGTGCGCCAGCCCAGCGAGGACAGCATTTTGCCCCCCGACATCAGCGCGTCCGGCACGGAGGTTTTGAGCAATACATGCCCGTCGCCATCGCCGTCTGTGCCGTTTTCCAGAATGTCGCGGGGCAGCATTTGGACCATGCCAATCTCGCCCGCCCATGCGCCTGTGGTTGTTGCCGGGTCAAAATCGCCATGTTTGAACAGCTCCATCGCGGCGAAAATCTGCGGGCGAAACAGTTCGGGTCGGCGGCAGTCATGGGCGAGGGTCACCAGTGCATTGGCGGTGTTGAAATCCCCTTGGAAGGTTCCGTAATCCGTCTCGAACGCCCAAAAGGCCAGCAGCACGTTGCGGTCTACGCCATAGTCGGTCTCGATCCGGTTAAAGACTGCGTCATAGCGCTGTGCGTTGCTGCGACCGGTGTTGAGGCGGTCCGTTGAAATCAGACGGCGTGAGAAGTCGACGAAGGGCCGTTGGAAAACGCCTTGGGAACGGTCTGCGCGCAGCACTGCCGGATCTGCACGGACAGAGCGTAGAAAACTGCTGGCGGTATCTGCGTCGATATTGTGAGAGGGGGCTTCGGCAGCGAGCCCTACTACAAAAGCGTTGAAGAGCCCGCCGCAAGGGGTATCCGCCAAGACAGGCAGCGGCAGGATGGCGAGAAGGGCAGCAAAGAAGCGTGGGCGCATGAAATACCTATTGTCTAAAATTCTAGTCAAAAAGAGCCAGCAAAAACACCAGCGCCAGCATTACTCCCCATGCCGTCCACAGCTTGGCAATGGCGGCATCAATTTCGCGCGGTCCAATAACGCGCGCACCTTCGCTGCCGACCCAGGGAAAATCCTGCATTTTGCCATCATAGGCGCGCGGCCCTGCCAAAGCTACACCGATGGCGCGCGACATAGCGGCCTCTGGCCAGCCGGCATTCGGCGAGCGGTGTTTGTTGGCGTCGCGCATGATGTCGATCCATTGCGTGACAACACCTGACGGCACGGCGATGAGCAGGCAGGTCAGGCGGGCCGGTATCCAGTTCATTGCGTCATCGGCATAGGCGGCTGCCTTGCCAAAGCGCTCATACTTCGGGGTGCGGTAGGCGATCATGCTGTCGGCTGTGTTTATGATTTTATAGACCATGAGCGCGGGCAGACCGCCGACCAGAAACCAGAAGGCGGGTGCGATTACGCCGTCCGACAGGTTCTCGGCGGCACTCTCAATGGCTGAGCGGGCAACGGCAGATTGATCCATCTGTGCGGTGTCGCGGCTGACGATCATTGCCACAGCGCGCCTGCCATCGCCCAGCGAGACCCGCAAGCCATTCGCAACGGCGCGGACATGTTGCACAAGAGAGCGTTGGGCCAGCAGAATTGCCGAGATGATGATCTGGACGATGTCGCCGAACAGGCTCAACGCGGTACCCAATAGATAGGCCCCCCCAACCAGCAGAGCCAAAGCCAGCGCACCTGCCAGAATACCGCCGTTTGCGGTGTTCATGCCACGGTCGAGATATGCAACGGCGCGGCCCATTAGTACGGCGGGATGAGGCGCGCGGTCCCATAGCCATTTTGGCTCTCCCAGCGCTGCATCTAGCAGGAGGGCCAATAACAGTATCGTTGCAGTACTCATGCAAATGCGCCTTCTACTCGGTCCCATTGATCGGGTGCGGGCAGGCCAAGGCGCAGCCAACGGGGGTTATACGGGAAGACGCGGCTCCAGATGTGATGGCGGGCGAGGCGTGTTTGCCATTCGGTTGCATCAGGAACCTCAAAGAGGCGGAATAGCGTTGTGCCGCCAAGAGGCATGGCGCCCGCGTTTTGGACCAGCCTATCAAGGCGGGCCGCATCTGTCGCCAGACGTATACGCGTCTGCGCGGCCCATTCCGGATCGGTCAATGCACGCGCACCGATCTCCAGCGCGGGGCCGGACACGGGCCATGGCCCCAGCATTTGATCCAGTTGTGCAATCAGAAGGGGGTCTCCGATCACAAACCCGAGACGTACACCTGCCAGCCCCCAGAATTTGCCAAAGCTCTTGAGCACAAGTGTGCCCGATACGTCGGCCTGATCCATCAAAGAGGCCTCAGGCATGACGTCGCAAAAGCTCTCGTCGATGATGCGTAACGGGGCTTGGAGGTCGTCAGAGGTAAACATGCGTCCGTCAGGGTTGTTGGGGTGAACAACGACCTGAGCATGTGCTTCTGCGATATGTGGGGTCATGCGCCAACCCGCCGCTTTGAAGGCTGCTGCGTGTTCGTTGTATGTTGGTGCGGCGATATGCACGCTGCGCGCTTTGGCAAGACGGGGCGCTATAGCGATCGGCGCCGAAGCGCCCGGCGTTGCAAGGATTGCCGCGCCTTCGGGGACACGCCAGAAAGCACGGGCTGCGCGGAGCAGGCCGGATTGGGCAGCGTGGTCAGGCAAGGCGTGCCACGCATCGGGAGAAATATCGCCGACCGGGTAGGGCACCGGATTAATGCCTGTGGAGAGATCGATCCAGTTTGCCCGATTGCCGCCAAATTCAGCGGCGGCTTTGTCAACGCCGCCACCATGGTCTTGAATAGTCTTAAACAAATGGTCTACTCGATTTCTGAACTGTTGGCTTAAAACGGCTGATTTCTCAGGGTTGGACAATGCG
Organism: Sulfitobacter sp.; assembly: GCA_029252045.1. Classification (GTDB taxonomy): domain Bacteria; phylum Pseudomonadota; class Alphaproteobacteria; order Rhodobacterales; family Rhodobacteraceae; genus Sulfitobacter. The sequence continues at coordinate 18,866 of JAQXCD010000030.1, read as the reverse complement.
GAGTTTTGCATAACAATCAATAGCTGGTTATAAGCGGAAAGAATAACCAAGCGATTTCCTGAAAATTGAAATTTTCTGACCCGCTATCGATGGCCGAGGAGGCCTTTCGAATGACTGTTGTCGTACCTAATGCCACGCGTGTGCTTATCGTGGAAAGTGTTCCGGAACTTGCCAATGTCTGGCAGCGGCATCTGGAGCGGCATTGTATGGTCGTTGCCCATGCTTACGGGCAACAGGATGCCATTGCACATCTTTCAGAGCATGAGACGGACATCATCATTCAGGACTTGGTGATCAACGAAGGTGCTGCATTGGCCATCGCTGACTACGCCAATTATCGCCAGCCTGCGGCGCGTGTGATTTTTGTGACCAACACAACGTTCTTCTCGGACGGGTCTATTTTTGCCCATTCCGCAAATGCCCGTGCGTTTGTCCAAAGCAGTACGCCGCCAGAGGATCTGGCGGCGATGGTTGCGCATTACGGTGCAGAAGTCAGCGCGCCCTAGCTGCGCCCGTGAGGGGTGTTCCAATCTATCAGCGGATTGATTGGCAGGATTCTGTTCGGGTTTATTGTGTCGTGGCTGTAGTGGTAGTGGCGCACGATGTGATCGAAATGCACGGTCTCTGCGACACCTTCCCATTGATATAGCTCGCGGGTGAACGCCCAGAGATTGGGGTAGTCGATGATGCGGCTCCGGTTGCACTTGAAGTGTTGGTGATAGACGCAGTCAAACCGCACAAGTGTGGTGAACAGCCGCCAATCGGCTTCGGTGATCCGCGCGCCCGTCAGGTAGCGGTCATGCGCGAGCAGGTCTTCGATCCAGTCTAGCGTCTCGAACAAAGGATACACGGCGGCGTCATAGGCCGGTTGCGTGGTGGCAAAGCCGGATTTGTAAACGCCGTTGTTCACAGTGTCATAAATGCGCGCATTAACAGCGTCGATTTGCGAGTGCAGGTCGCTTGGCCAATAGTCGTCTTTGTTTCCGGTCAACCCGTTAAAGGCTGAATTCATCATCCGGATGATTTCGGACGATTCGTTGGAAACGATGGTGTTGCGGGACTTGTCCCACAGGATCGGTACTGTGACGCGGCCGGTGAAATCTGCAACGGCACGGGTGTAAATGTTTCGCGCGAAGGGCAGATCGAACTGGCGATCACCGGTTGCACCGTCAAAGCCGGTATCAAAGGTCCAGCCCTCGCCCAGCATATCGGGATGCACAACCGACACGTCGATGAGCGGCTCAAGGTCTTTCAGGGTGCGAAAGATCAATGCGCGATGGGCCCAAGGGCAGGCATGGCTGACGTAGAGGTGATAGCGACCTGCCTCGGCTTTGAAGCCCGCCTCGCCGCTGGGGCCCGCGCTGCCGTCTGCGGTGATCCAGTTGCGAAAGTTCGCCTCCGTCCGCTTGAATGCGCCGCCTGTGTCCTTGGTATCGTACCAGCTGTCGTGCCATTGGCCGTCAATTAACAGTCCCACATGGGTCTCCTTCGTATCTGCTTAACCGGACTGTAACAAAGATCCGTTACAGATCGTATGAGCGTGACCGCGCAGGGTGCGTGCGAAAACACACAGGACGAAAGATAATTTCAAAAAATAATTGCCATATGGAACTTTCGGAATAATTTTGAGCGTAGGACGAGGGAGAGAATCATGGATATATTTTTGCCAAAGGGTTTCGAGGCTGGAATGGCCAAGCCACGCGCGAGCCGCATAATGCGGGCGCAGCAGCTTTGCGTGGAGGCAGATGGTACATATTATCCGGTCTTGCGTCGCTGGCCTACGGGCTTTGCCGTGTCAGCAGTAGATGTCCCTGCGCTTCAGGGTGTGGTTACGCTTTATGACGGTGCGGATAGTCTGGGTGAATGTCTGATCACAAAAAGCGAAAGAACAGACGACGAGAAGATCTTTACGTTCAAGCGGGCAAGCTCGTTCAACTACGCTTCCGCGGCAGAGTTCGAGGGCGGTGCGCAGATGGAGACGGCATCCCGCTGACCCGCCTTGCGGAATAATCGTAAAGGGCGCCCCGATGTAAGGGCGCCCTTTTGCGTTATTGCAGGTCTTTGAAGGCTTCCGCCAAGCGGTCGCATGCTTCTTGAACGCGCGCACGGGGCGTTGCGATGTTAAAGCGCAAATATGTCTCGCCGCCTGTACCGAAGGTGGGGCCGTGGTTGGCGGCAATGCCTGCGCTCTGCTCCACGCGCTTGGTAAACTCTTCGCGGCTCATGCCGGTATCTGCGAAATCCACCCACGCCAGATAGGTTGCATCCAGCGACATTGATTTGAGACCGGGGATTTTGTTCACAGCATCATCAAACAGACGGCGGTTGCCATCAAGGTAGGCGATCAGTTCATCTACCCATGCCGCCCCTTCAGGGGAGTAGGCGGCGGTTGCCATAAATAGGCCAAAGCTGTTCGGGGACAGGCCCAGTGCCATCATGCGCGCGCCGAATTTCTCACGCAAAACCGGATCGGCGATGATTACATTGCCGGAATGGCTGCCCGCGATGTTGAACGTCTTGGTTGTGGCGGTCATCATCACCAAACGGTCTTCGATCCCGTCGATCAATGTCATCGGTGTATGTGTGTGGCCGGGCATCACCAGATCATGGTGGATTTCATCCGAGACCAGCACCAGATCGTGACGCTTGGCAAAATCCGCCACCTGTTGCAGTTCCGCGCGGGACCAGACACAGCCGCCCGGGTTATGCGGCGAGCAGAGCACGAGCATCTTCTCGTTGCCTGTCATCTGCGCGTCATAGGCATCAAAATCCATCCGGTAGCGGCCGTTCTCCTGTACCATCTGGCATTCGACAACCTGACGGTTGGCGGCAGTGATGACCCGTGCGAAGGCGTGATAGACGGGGGTGAACAGGATGACGCCGTCGCCCTCGCTGGTGAAGGCATCCACGCACATGGCGGTGCCGTTCACCAAACCATGTGTTGTGAAGATATGCGCAGGGTCCAGATCCCAGCCGTGGCGGGTTTTCATCCACCATTGAATGGCGGCACGGTATTTGCTTTCGTCGCCAAAGTAGCCGTAGACCCCATGGTCAACCATGGCCTGCACCGCGTTTTGCACAACAGGCGCTGTGGCAAAGTCCATATCCGCCACCCACATGGAAATGCCGGTGTCGGCGGGAACGCCATAGATGGCTTCCATACCGTCCCATTTTACACAATGGGTGCCGCGCCGTTCAATCGGGGTGTCAAAGCTCATCTGGTTTCTCCTGTGACGTTGCGCAGAACCGTACCAATGCAAGACTTATGTGCAAGCCCTGCTTGCGGCGATTGGGGCCATGCCCTACATGAACTTCCATGAAACGCCCTATCTTATATCACCCCGATCCACGCCTGAAGAAGCATTGCGCGCCTGTAGATGATCTGACCGATGATCTGCGGACACTTGCGGACGATATGCTGGCGACCATGTATGACGCCCCCGGTGTGGGGCTGGCGGCACCTCAGGTCGGGGTGTTGACCCGTCTTGTTGTTCTGGACTGCGTCAAAGAGGAAGGCGAAAAGCCGCGCCCGTTGATTATGTTCAATCCGCGGATTGTTGCCGCTTCGGATGAATTGAACACCTACGAGGAAGGCTGTCTGAGTATCCCCGAGCAGTTTGCCGATGTGACACGGCCAAAGGAGGTCGAAGTGACATGGATCGACCGTGACGGCGTCGAGCACCGCGAGGGCATGAACGGCCTGTGGGCAACCTGCGTTCAGCACGAGATTGACCACCTTGAGGGCAAGCTGTTCATTGACCATCTCAAACCGCTGCGCCGCCAGATGATCACCCGCAAGATGGTGAAATTCAAACGCGAGCTTGCGCGCGGATGAGTGAGCTTGAAATCCTGCGTTGGCCCGATCCGCGCTTGATGGAAACCTGCTCTGAAATTGGTGAAATCACACCCGAGATCGAAGCTCTGGCAGCTGATATGCTGGCGACGATGTATGCCGCTTCGGGCCGTGGCCTTGCTGCGCCGCAAGTGGGGGCGATGGTGCGGATGTTTGTTATGGACACCGGCTGGAAAGAAGACAAACCCGATCCGCTGGTGTGTATCAATCCGATGCTGATGGAAGTCAGCGAAGAGCGTGCAACCAATGCCGAAGGCTGCCTGAGCATTCCCGGTGTGAGTGCGGATATCTCGCGTCCTGCGCAGGTGCAGATGGTCTGGACGGGTCTGAACGGTGGCCGCTATGTCCAGAGTTTTACCGGCTTTGCTGCGGCCTGTGTCCAACACGAGCTGGACCATTTGGACGGCATTGTAACTTTTGATCATCTTGACGCGGACACACGCGCACAGTTGGAAGCGGAGTATGTGGCATGACGGTACGGACAATTCTGACATGGCCGGACAAACGCCTGCGCACCCCGGCGGCAGATGTTGTGGAAGTAAACGACGAGGTCCGTGCAATCTGGCAAGACATGGTGGACACGATGGACGCGATGCCCGGCGTCGGACTGGGTGCGCAGCAAATCGGCGTGATGTTGCGGCTGGCGGTTGTGGATACTTCGGAAGCGCGCAACAAGCGGATTTTGCTGGCGAACCCCGAGGTTATTGACGCGTCGGCGATTATGAATGTCCATGAGGAGGCATCACCCTGCCTGTCAGGTGTGTCCGCCAAGATCAGCCGCCCGCGGGGAGTCCGTGTGCGGTATATGGATGAGACAGGTGCGGTGGTTGAGCGCGATTTCGTGGGCCTTGATGCTACAAGTGTGCAGCACCAGATCGACCATCTGGCGGGCAAGATGTACTTTGACCGGCTGAGCAAGATGAAGCGCGATATGCTGTTGAAACGCGCACGCAAAGTGAACGGATAACCCCATGCGAATAGTATTTATGGGCACGCCGGAGTTTTCTGTGACTGTGCTTGAGGCACTCGTAGAGGCGGGCCACGAGATTGCGGCGGTCTACTCACAGCCGCCCCGTCCCGCAGGACGCGGCAAGAAAGACCGGCCTGGCCCAGTGCATGCGCTTGCTGTTGCCTTGGGGCTGGAGGTGCGCACGCCGGTATCCTTGAAGACGCCTGAGGCGCAGGCGGATTTTGTCGCGTTGCAGGCTGATGTGGCCGTTGTGGTGGCGTACGGGCTTATCCTGCCGCAGGCGATTCTGGATGCACCCCTGCGCGGATGTCTGAATATCCATGCCAGCCTTTTACCGCGCTGGCGCGGTGCCGCGCCTATTCACAGGGCGATTATGGCGGGGGATGCGCAGACAGGCGTTTGCATCATGCAGATGGAAGCTGGATTGGACACTGGCCCCGTTTTGCTACGCGGGGCTTTGGATATTGGCGTGGAAGAGACGACTGCGCAGTTGCATGACCGCCTGAGCGTGATGGGCGCCGACCTGATTGTGGACGCACTAGCGAGGCTGGATCAATTGACGGCCGAAGTTCAGCCTGACGAAGGTGTGATCTATGCCGAGAAAATCGACAAAGCGGAATCGCGGATCGACTGGGCGCTACCTGCGACGCAGGTGGACCGAATGATCCGCGGGTTATCGCCCTTTCCAGGCGCGTGGTTTGAACATGCTGGAGTCCGCATCAAGGTGCTGGGATCGCGGCTGGTTGACGGATCCGGGCAGGCAGGACGCGTAATCGATAGCGCGCTGCATGTGGCATGTGGCGAGGGTGCTGTGGCGCTGACCAGTTTGCAAAAAGCGGGTAAAGGCGTGCAGGATGCGGATGTGTTCCAACGCGGTGCACAAATCACTGTCGGCACAGATTTGAACTAAGGATAGCCCTATGTTTCCCACGATGATCGGTACAGTTGTGATTGCGGGGATCGTTGGCTATTTATCTGAAAAGACTGAATTTACCCACAATGGCATCTTGCAAAGCATCATTATCTGCATTGGCGGCGCGTTTGTATTCTACTTTGTGCGGTTGATGTTCGGGTTCGGATTTTCCTCGGCCGCAGTTGAGGTGCTCCCCCTCTCTTGGACAGGATCTGGCGCTTTTTAAGCTCTGATCTGCTCCTGTTGATCGGGTTGCGTTGCTTCGACTTTCAGCGAGTAGACCACCGCTGGTGGTTGTCCGCCAAGGGCTTTGTGCGGGCGGCGGTAATTGTAGAACTCCATCCATTGCCTGACACCCGCGCGGGCCTGTGACCCGGTCTCCCAGGCATGCAGGTAGACGCACTCGTATTTCAGCGTCCGCCACAGTCGTTCGATGAAGATATTGTCCAGATAGCGGCCCTTGCCGTCCATAGATATGCGGATGCCCGATCGGCGCAAGCGGTCTGTCCAAGCGAACGACGTAAACTGCGATCCCTGATCGCTGTTCATGATGTCAGGTGGCCCGAACCGGTAGATCGCCTCGTTCAGCGCGTCGACGCAGAAGTCCGCATCCAGCGTGTTTGATATCCGCCACGACAGAACCATCCGGGTCTGCCAGTCCATGATCGCCACCAGATAGAGAAAGCCGCGGCGCATCGGTAGATAGGTGATGTCCACGCACCAAACCTGGTTTGGCCTCTCCACCCGCAAACCGCGCAGCAGGTAGGGATAGGTCTTGTGTCCTTTCGCTGGCTTTCTGGTATTGGGTTTCTGATAGATCGGCATCACTCCCATCAGGCGCATGAGCCGACGGATGCGCTTCTCGTTCACCGCGTGGCCTTCGTTGCGCAGGTGCCACGTCATCTGACGCACACCGAAGAAGGGCGTCTCCAAGAACTGCACGTCGATCAGCCGCATCAGCGCGAGGTTCTGCTCGGTCTCGCCCTGCGACATGTAATAGAACGACGACCGCGGTATCGACAGCAGCGCGCACTGCTGACCGATCGACAGGTCAGAATGGTCGCGTTCGATCATGGCGCGCCTCACTTCCCGCCCCTGGGTTTGAGCTTTCTTTCCAAAAAAGAGTTGGCCACCGCCAACTCCCCGATCTTGGCATGCAGATCCCGAACTTGATCCTCGTCGATGACAGGCGCCTTGCGGCTGCCGCGCTCAAAGACACCAGACGCCCCGTCCAGCAGTGCGCGTTTCCATTGGTTGATCATCGTCGGATGCACGCCGAACCGGCTCGCCAGCTCCGACACGGTCTCTTCGCCTTTCAGCGCTTCCAGCGCCACCTTCGCTTTGAACTCAGGCGCATGTTGCTTTCGTTTCGACATCTTCGATCTCCTTCGTTGTGAAGATCAACAGACAGCAAATCAAAGCTTACGTTAGTGTCCAATTTTCGGGGACCACCTCAAAATTCTCTGTCGAAGCTCAATAAGTGTCCCGTCGACAAAGCAATTCCGCATTCCGTCAACACTTTAATGAGGAATTGACCCCTCTATGCGCTTTGCGAAAATTCTGCCACATGCTAGCAGCAGGGCGTGCGCCCGCTTGCACCTTACCTTCATCCGCGCCGCCCCCCGTACTGGAAACCCGTTCATGCCAACCGACGCCGCCCAAGCCAAAGCCCTTGGCCCCATTCTGCGGCACTCACCGGGCTTCCCAGGTTGGCTTGCATCCCAGAACTGAAGCCTTGGTTTGACCACTTATCAGGCAGGCCGTTTAATGCTTATTGGGCGCAAGCATGACGGTTCCCTGCGGGCCCATGAACGGTTGATCGAAGGCTGCAAAGGCCTGCATAGCGACGGCCAGACCTTGTGGGCCAGCAGCACACACATGCTGTGGCGATTTGAAAACGTCCTGCGCGATGGCAAACAAACCACATCCGGCGTCGACAGGATATTCATACCCCGCGAAGGCAGGGTGACAGGGAAAATCGATATCCATGAGATTGCTATGGGGGCGCCTTCGCAATTTGGTGGCGCCACAGGGGTCGCGCCCATCTTTGTCTCCAGCGCCTTCAATTGTCTGGCGACGATCAGCGATACCGCCAGCTTTCAGGCATTGTGGCGCCCGCCATTCATAACGTCTCGTTCGGGCGGCGACCGATGCCATCTAAACGGGCTGGCCTTGGACGGCACCCGCGCCGCCTTCATCAGCATGACGAGCACCTCTGCAATCTTGGGTGGCTGGCGCGATGACCGTCGCGACGGCGGCGTCATTATGGATATGGCCACGAATGAGACCGTCGCCACAGGCTTGTCGATGCCGCATTCGCCGCGACTCTATGACGGCAAACTTTGGGTCCTCAACTCGGGTCACGGCACGCTGTGCACGGTCGATCAAGACAGCGGGACCCTGACCTCGGTCACGGTCTGCCCCGGCTATGCCCGCGGACTTGCTTTTGTAGGCAGGCACGCTGTGATCGGCACATCGATGCCACGGCGCAATGCGATCTTTGAAGGGTTGGCGCTTGACGACAGACTTGCCAAGACCGGCACCACCCCGGTCTGCGCCCTGCAGATCGTGAACATCGACACAGGCCAGACCGTCCACTGGCTGCGGTTCGAACATACCATCGAGGAGCTGTTTGACATCGCAATCCTGCCCAACGTCCGCCAGCCCGAAGCCATCGGGTTCCAAGGTGAAAACATCGAAACCTTCGTCAATGTGGATGAGGTTTAGAGGCGGGTCTGGCCATTTGCTACCTGCGCACCGAGTTAACCATTGCGAATGAAAAATCGGACCCGAAATGCCGAATGCACAAGCAGTTGAGGTCTGCTTTTAATGCTGAAGGCGTTTGATTCCTATTGCAGTGAGGATCCTGTTTCCACCCTGGATAATGAGCTGTCTTGGAATTTTTACGAAAATTCTGCGCCGCAGCGAACGGCAGAAAAGTCCGCATCTTACCAGTTTGTGTGCCGCGCAGCGAACGGCGCTGTTTCTAGAACCGGACTTTCGTGTTTTGTGTGGCGAATTCTGCTGAAGAGCCCAATTCGACCGATGCTACGCATTGCATAAAAAGCAGTAATGGGCTGTTTCTGAACTTTGTTTGGGGCCAAGTCGTAAATCAAAGAACTGCGAGGGCAGACCTTGGTCCTTTGGAGTGTTACATGTCTCGGTCCGCAAGAGTGTTTACAATCACCAGGTGCTTGCGAGACGGCCTTTTGATTGCGTTAAATGTTCCACCGTTTCTTAGAAACCCACAGTTTGCGCCATGACCTTGTAAGCGTAGGGTTACTGACTGTCTTGCGAGCTAAAATGCGGCAGGTGTTAGAAGCTGCAATCAACCTTACTGTCTACGGTCACGGGCGGCACACCCATAGAGGGCGGCAAAGTCGTCTTCGATTGTGAACAGACTGGGTGTTCTGTCGCCAACGATGTCGCAAGGTTGCGCAAAGACATCGATAAGTCGGGCCGTTGATATGCTTGCAACAGCACGGGCGACACTGCCTGCAAGATAGACGCCAGAGGACGGCATGTAGGCCAGCGACAGATCACGTAATAGCAACCCAATCAGGGCCGCGTAGTGATCAACGGCGTTCGAAATGGCCGGATTGCTTGACGTCTTGTAGGACTGGATCGCCGTGGTTCCGAGCAGGGTATCGTCGCCGGTAACCTGCTGGCAAAACAGCGATAAGCCGCGTCCTGAAAACAGCGTTTCGATCGTTGGAAACAGGTCTGGTGAATGACCGATTACCTCAAGCATATCCGACACGTCTTTCGGCATCGAAATATGCCCTGCTTCGACGGCGAGGCAATGAACGCCGTCGGGTGAACTCAAAACAGGGCTAACGTTAAATCCCGTCCCGATCCCGACGACCAAAGATTGCCCGTTCTTGGACGCCAACGCAGGGCCGTTATAAATGCGCCGCAACTGGGTTGGGAGCATTGAAGGGACCGCATACCCAAGTGCCGACAAATCATTGACTAGAACCACTTGCTTACATCCGAACCGTTGGAGCAATTCGGTTCTTTGAATTATCCACTTCCGGTTGGTTAGCACCGCTTGATCGCCGTGAACCGGCCCCGCAACGGCGATTACCATGTCATCCAGCGGCACGGGCGCGTGTTCTTTGCGATAAGCCGTTATGATCTCGTAGAGGTGCGGCCAGTCGTTATTGCTGAAATTACGAACAGATTGCGGGACGATTGCACCGTCTTTGCACAAAGCTAATCGTGCATTCGTCCCGCCAATGTCTGCCACCAAACGCATACGATTAATTCAGCCGCAAACCGGTCTCGGGTTCAAAATAGGAGACCTTTCCAAGATCAAACGCCAGACGCTGTTCAGTGCCTGCGGCGGCTGTTGTTTCAGCATGCAAACGCGCGGTCACGTGTTTACCGCCAAGCTGCATCACAGCAAACGTATCGGCGCCTGCGGGCTCAACAATATCGATCAGACAATCCGCTTGTTGCGTGTCGTCGGCGCGGGCAAGGGCGGCATCTACGATATCTTCAGGACGCACTCCAATAATAACATTCTCGGGCAAGTCGGTATTGCGCGTGTCTTTCAAAACAATCGGATCGGCGTCTTTACGTGTGATTTCAATCTGCATGCCTTTGCCGTTCGCTTTTGTTTTGGCTGGAATCAGGTTCATCGCAGGGCTGCCCATGAAATCGGCTACAAACAAGTTGGCAGGACGATTGTAAATCTCTGCTGGAGTGCCGATTTGCTGGATAATCCCACCTTTCATTACGACGATCTTGGTCGCCAGCGTCATGGCCTCGATCTGATCGTGTGTGACGTAGACCATGGACGCGCCAAGCCGTTGATGCAGGGCCTTGATCTCAGTCCGCATCTCGACGCGCAGTTTAGCATCCAGGTTGGACAGTGGTTCGTCAAACAGGAATAGCTTGGGATCTCGCACCAAGGCACGGCCCATCGCGACACGCTGGCGCTGACCACCGGACAATTGGCCCGGTTTGCGGTGCAGCAGCGGTTCAATCTGTAACTGTGTGGATACGTGCTTGAGCTTGGCGTCCTGGGTTGCCTGATCGATGCCGCGTACTTTCATCCCGAAGGTGATGTTTTTGGCCACAGTCATGGTCGGATACAAAGCATAGGATTGAAACACCATCGCGATGTCGCGGTCCTTGGGGCTGACGTTGGTCATGTTCTGCCCGCCAATGAACAAATCCCCCGCTGAGATCGGCTCAAGCCCGGCAATACAGTTCAACAGCGTTGACTTACCACAACCAGAGGGCCCGACGAGGACCAGAAAGTCCCCTTCCTCGATCGACACGTTGATGTCCTTCAGGACCTCGATGGACCCGTAGTTCTTGTAGAGATTCTTAACTTCGAGAATAGGTGACATCTGATTTATCCCTTTACAGAACCAGCGGTCAGACCGCGGATGAAATATTTGCCAGCAACGACATAGACAAGCAGTGTCGGCAGGGCGGCGATGATCGCTGCGGCCATATCGACATTGTATTCTTTGACGCCAGTGGTTGAGTTTACGATGTTGTTAAGAGCAACCGTCACAGGCTGAGTGCCAGCTTGACTAAAGCTCACTCCGAACAGGAAGTCGTTCCAGATCTGGGTGAACTGCCAGATGACGGACACAACGATGATCGGCAGGCTTAGCGGCAGGAAGATTGACCAGAAGATACGAAAGAACCCTGCACCATCAATCATGGCGGCTTTCGTCAGTTCAGAAGGAATGCTCACATAGTAATTGCGGAAAAATAGCGTGGTAAAACCGATGCCATAGATCACGTGGACAAAAATCAGACCCGTAATAGTGCCAGAGATCCCCAATTTGCCGAGCACGATCGCCATTGGCAGCAACACGACCTGAAACGGGATGAAGCAACCAAACAACAACAATGCAAAGAAGATGTTTGCGCCTTTGAACTTCCATTGAGCCACAACGTAGCCATTCAACGCGCCGATGATCGTAGAGATAAGGACCGCGGGAATGGCGATAAGAAGTGAATTCAGGAAATACGGGCGTACGCCTTCACATTGGATACCCGTGCAGGCGCCAGACCAAGCAGTGCGCCAAGCATCAAAAGTGATTTCACGTGGAAGCGATATCAGATCGCCTGTGCGGATTTCATCTAAAGACTTCAGCGACGTGGTAATCATCACAAACAGCGGCATAAGATAAAACAGCGCAAAGACGCCAAGTAGGATGTAAAGAATAAAGCGCAGAACCAGTTTTGTCGTCGGGCTTTGGGTGCGGGTTTGGGCGTAAGGCCTATCAGTCATTTTTGGTCCTCAATTCTGAATAGAGGTAAGGGACAACAATCGTGAACACGACAAGCATCATGACCATGGCCGAACTCGCCGCTTGCCCGATGTCACCGCGCGAAAACGCCATGGCATACATGTAGGTGGCCGGAAGATCGGTCGCGTAACCCGGGCCACCGCCAGTAAGCGCGATGACAAGGTCAAAGGCTTTGATCGCGAGGTGGGCCAGCACGATGAACGCGCTGAGGAAAATCGGGGCCATCGACGGAATAATGATCGCGGAATAAACGCGCCAAGTGGGGATGCCATCGACCTGCGCGGCCTTGATGATTTCTTCATCCACAGAGCGAAGCCCGGCAAGGAATAGCGCCATAACGAAGCCGGAACTTTGCCAGACAGCGGCAAGCACAACGGTGTAGATCGCCATGTCAGGATCAACCAGCCAGTTGAATTCAAAATTGGCGAAACCCCAGCCTTTGACGGTGGCTTCGATGCCAAGTTCAGGGTTCAGGATCCATTTCCATGCGGTGCCTGTGACGATCATCGACAGGGCCATGGGATAAAGATAAATCGTGCGGATCGCGCCTTCGGTGCGGATTTTCTGGTCCAGCAGGATCGCCAGAAGCAGACCCAACGCCATGGCGATCACGATAAATAGTGTGCCAAAGATCGCTAGGTTCACCATCGCAGTTTCAAACCGTGGTGAGTCAGCTAGGCGCTCATATTGAATGAGGCTATCAAACTCGTAGCGCGGCATTAGACGCGAGCGGGTCAACGACACCCAAGCTGTCCATGCGATAAAACCGTACACAAATACCATGACGGCGATGAATGAAGGTGCCAAAACGATTTTTGGCATGTTATCTTGCAACCATCTTATCATATGAAGTCCCACTTTGTTTGGTAGCCCTGCCCCAGATCGGGGCAGGGCCGTTTTCGCAATCTTTAAACGATTACTGAGAGTTGGCGACAGCCTGAGACAACATCTGAACTGCTTCTTCGGAAGACATGTCAGAGTTGAAGTGCGCTGTAACAACGTCTGTGATTGCGCCGGACTGCGCGCCAAACAGTGCCATGCCGTGTGCGTAAGATGGCATCAAAGTGCCGCCTTCGTTTGTGGACGCCATGTCAGCTGCAGAAATCTGAGCGCACTCATCAAAACCGGATAGATCAACGTCTGTGCGGGCTGGGATGGAGCCTTTGTTCATGTTGAACACTTCTTGGAACGTTGGCCCCATGATGAGTTCAGCCAACAGTTCCTGACCCGCGGCTTTGCCGTCACCTTCAACAGAGAACATCGCAAAGCTGTCTACGTTGTAGAGATAGCCGTCACCCGGAGTGGACGCACATGTGAAATCAACGCCTGGAACTTTACCAGCAGCGAGGAATTCACCCTTTGCCCAGTCACCCATGATCTGGAAAGCGGCTTCGCCGTTCATGACCATTGCTGTGGCGAGGTTCCAGTCACGACCAGAAAAGTTTGGATCAACATAGCCGCGCATGGTGCGCATCTGATCAAACGCTGCAATCATCGTGTCAGATGTCAGCGCTTCTGGGTCGAGGTCTACGAGAGCTGCCTGATAGAACTCAGCGCCGCCGAGGCCCAAAACAACAGTTTCGAACACAGTCGCGTCCTGCCAAGCCTGACCACCGTGGGCCAGTGGAATAATACCAGAAGCTTGCAGTGTTTCGGCTGCGGCGTTGAACTCGTCCCAAGTTGTTGGCATCTCGATGCCGTTAGCGGCCAAGATTTCTGTGTTGGCCCAGATCCAGTCAACGCGGTGCACGTTTACTGGTGCTGCACACCAAGTGCCATCGCACTGCATGTGTGCTGCAATGGAGGCTGGAAGCAGGTTTGCCCAGTCGTTGGCTTCTGCAACGCTGGAAATGTCAGCCAGAACGCCCTCTGCAAACCATTCCTGAATGGCTGGGCCTTTGATCTGTGCTGCTGTTGGCGCGTTGCCGGACAGAACGCGTGCACGCAGGGCTGTACCAGCCGCGTCACCGCCGCCGCCAGCGACTGGCATATCAGTCCATGTGCCGCCGTTTGCAGCGAACTCTTCTTGCAGAACTGCGACCGATTTAGCTTCGCCACCGGATGTCCAGTAGTGTAAAACTTCTGCTTCAGCGTGGCCGTCAGCAGATACCGCGCCAGCGGCACAAACAGCGATCGCGGATGCGGTGCTCAATACGTAAGATTTCATTTTCGATTTCCTCCCAGAAAAGACCGCTCCTTGCGGCTCGAATGCCAACAACATGACGGCAACACCTGTATCTATGCAATTGCTACATGACGGGTATTCATCCCGTGAATGCAGAAATTGACGTGCCTTGTTACACGCTGTTACTTTGATCTAGATTTTGTTGCATTCTGTTACATAACTAGATGGCGCACCCTTGTCCGATAAGAAACCTTACCGTGCGTTGGAGAAAGTGAAACATGGCGATTCCACGTATACTTGTTGTCGATGATGACCCTGATATGCGACAGATGATGACTCAGTTTCTTCGACAGAACGGGTCAATTGCCCTTCCGGCGGCCAATGAAATGGAAGTCCGCAGCCACATCGATGCGGGCCGCGTTGATCTGGTCTTGCTCGACGTAATGTTGGGCGACGAGAATGGACTGGAAATTTGTAAGCGGCTGCGGCGTGAACAGGACGTGCCGATTATTATGGTGTCTGCTTTGTCTGCCGATCATCAGCGTATGGAAGGGTATGCGGTTGGCGCTGACGATTATATCGCCAAACCGTTTAACCCTAATTTGTTGCTGGCGCGGGTCAAAGCAGTGCTGTCGCGCGCGCGCCGCTCGGCGTCCTTGGTGCACCGTCGCAATACCAAAACATTTCACTTCGATGGATGGACGTATGACGCCAAGACAGGCGACGTTCTGTCGCCTGTAAAAGTGCAAGTCGCCCTGTCGCACCGCGAAACCGCATTGTTGCAAGTGTTGCTCGCAAACCCGCATATCCCCCTCACACGTGAGGAAATTGCGACCAACCTAGATGCCACTGGCGAGGGCCAGTCTCCCAGTGAGGCGACGGGTCGCGCGATTGATGTTTTGGTAGGTCGCTTGCGTAACAAGATCGAAGCGAACCCGAAGGAGCCCCAAATCCTAAAGACGGAACGCGGGGTCGGTTATGTATTCGCCGTAGATATCGCAGTGTCAGACACGTGAGAAACCCTCTAAACAGCCTGCGGATGATGGGATCAATGTTGGTTTTTACGGCGCTTATTATGGGCGGTGGTACGGTTTGGATGTGGACAAAATCTACTTCAGATTGGCGCGCACATGGCACTGAGGCCTACGATGCTGGTGTGACTTTGTATTACGCAATGCAAAACGGCACCGCTCCCCCAGAAGGCATAGAGTTCGTACGCCTACCTGCCGACGACCAGATACATGCAACATACGGATCATTCCGCCAAATTGCGGATGCTTCGCCTGCCTCGCGGATCACGATTGTCCCAATCTTGCCCGATGTTGCCAATCAGATCACCGGGGCCTCTGTCACAATGGCTATCCTTTCACCTGCAATAACCTACGGTCTTGCGGATCTACCGCACCGCGACGGGCAAACGGCGGCAGAAACCATGGGCGCGATCACCCGCAAAATGGCCACGTTATGTAACGATCCGTTTATAGTGGCTCGCATGGGAGATGCCGACTGGATTGAAGTAAAAGGCGACGCGGTTTGGGGGTGCGCCGCTGCCCCCCCTGATCGCCGCATACTCGCAGCGCTTTTGGCGGTGGTCGCCACCGGCGTTCTGATGACCGTCGCGTTGAATTTGCCCATGTCATTCTTGTCCTTTGCGGGACAGCTGAGCAACCGCCGGCGCGTTGGCGGCCCCACTCGCTATGACCCAATAGGCCCACAAGAACTGCAAGAAATTATAACAGCAGTTAACAGCTATCTTGAAATCGAACGCGAGCAATTGGCTGGCCGTGCCGCCGTCCTCTCAGGTGTGAGCCACGATCTTGGCACACCCGCCACACGGCTTCGCCTGCGCGCCGCGTTGATCCAAGACCCCGGCTTACGCAGCAAATTCGAAACCGACATCGACAGCATGACAGGCATCATCGAAAGCGTGCTGACCTATACCCATGTGGAAATGGGTGCCGAAGAGCCGCGTAATCTGTCGCTGACGTCGCTGTTGGACGCCATCGTTGCCAATTACCAGGATGTGGGTCGCCCAGTGACATTGCGCAAAGCCGAAGACGTCATCGTTCAAGGTGGGAGATCTATCTTCATGTCGCGGCAAGGCTACGGTGTGATGTCCAATGATCGCGACACAGTCGTTTATGGGCGTCCCGTATCGCTTGAACGGGCAATCACAAACTTGGTCGAGAACGCACTTAAATACGGACGCCGCGCTACGGTATCCCTAGAAGCAAACGCGCAGTCCGCAACCATCATCATCGAAGATGAAGGTTCTGAAAGTTCTGCCGCTGAGATAGAAGAGCTTTTAGCACCGTTCCAACGTGGTGAGAACACCAAGACGATAGATGGCCACGGACTTGGTCTTACAATTGTGGCAACAATCGCTAAATTGCATGGCGGCCGGCTGAAATTTGAAGATTCCGCAACGGGTGTAACGGCGCGCTTAGTCATTCAGCGATCTTGAGACATAGAACGAAAAATAGACAGCAAGGACGTTTAGATATGCAATACTTCAATTGGCTAGAAGCGCTTTTTTATTGCCGACTACCGCCGGAATGATCGGAATTTAGCGTTCGGTTGCTACAGCTCTTAAAAGGGTGGTTTATTCGGATAGTAGATCATCGAGCCGTGCGATTGCAGCTCAACCCTACAATATCCGCTTTGGCGACGCAGCAGTTGAACTCAATTTTTATTTTCAATGGCCACTAAGGGCCGTGTTATCAGTGCTATATTTTTCTATTTCCCGAAAGCAGACATTCGCAGCATCGCAGAAAATAGGCAGGTTGAGCTCACAGCCGCCGTTAGCTGACGCGGCAATGCCGGTGCGGCAAGCCGACCAACACCGGCCATCTGATCGTTTGGCCAAGCCATTGAAATCGCGGCTGGCCCTGCGATTGGCACTCGTTGGCTAATCAGCGGCTGTCGTTCGCTCTCTGAGCGACGAAACCTAACTGCGAGCCCATTCTGCGAATTCGATTTTTGTGCTGCGTGCGCGCGCAGCGCGGAATTTGCTGCAATTTCTTAAGTTCGTATGCCGTTATGCTAAGGGAAAACCAGTCATTCACCCAAGCCGCCGCGAGAATGATACGCTCAAGCTTCAAGTTGCGGACGTAGCTGGCCGTGTGTGTTTGAATGACTGACCGGTCTTGGCACATCGTAACCGAAAGGCCGTTAGGCAAAATGCCCTCGAACCTATTCCGCCTTTGCCCTTCTGAATTCAAACGGGCTGATGGAAAACTCTGCTTTGAAACACTTCGAAAAGTGGCTTGGTGATGTGAAGCCACACGCGAAAGCCACTTGTGTGATGCTCAACTGGGATTGTATCAGCAGGCGATAAGCCTCACGCAGTCGTAGCCGCATATAGTGACGCTTCGGAGATGTCCCGATGTAGCGCTGGAACAATCGTTCTAATTGCCGAGTTGAGATGCCAGAATCTTTCGCAAGAACAGTTGGAGAAACAGGATATTCGATCGTGTTTTCCATCATCGCAATAGCCCGCGAGACGATTGGATGTAGAACCGACATACTATTGGGGGATCCAGTATCGACGGATTTCTGGACTAATCGAATTGGTGCGTAACAAAGGCTTTCCGCAACGTCATTCGAAAATGTGGTCCCGTGATCCAAAGAAATGAGGTCTAGGAACAGATCGATGCCGGACACTCCGCCAGAAGCAGAACAGCGTAATCCTTTTGCATGATGCGTTTGACGACTAAGCGTAACACTCTGGTAAAGTTCGGTGAAGCCGGTACGGTACCACGGGTGAACAGCCGCCGATTTGCCATCCAACAAGCCTATCCGTGCCATAATTATTGACCCAGTGCCTAATGCCGTGACGCGTGTTTGACCGCGACCAACGCGGGCGAGCCACACTTTAAGGCGCCCAATATCAATCTCGAACGCGCCTTCGCCTGATACAATGACGATGTCTTGTAAGTGCGTGATGTCGCGAACATCAAAATCCACCGGTAGTGCGAGCCCTACACTGGAACGGACGGGACCCCCTGATAGGCTGCATGTCTTCCAATCATAAAGCTGAGACCCCGCAACGAGGTTTGCAGCCTGAAGCGTTTCAAGCGCAGACACCAAGGACAGATGAGAAAACCCATCTAGTAGGACGAAAGTGAACAGGTGTAACTCGCACTGCTTATTATAAGCAGTGCCCGCGCCCGCGACTTGGGTCATCGGCTCTTTTTTCATGCTTTGGTCTGCGCAAACACGTCTTAGGCTGGAAGATGTATGTTGTGCGTTGCGCGCAATTTCGCGTCAAGCGTGGGTTCAAAACGCGCAGCAGAACGTTTGGCCAAGATATCCTCTTTGCGCTGTGTTGCTTTGATCAACAGATTGGGTTTGTCCAATTCAGCCCATTCCTTTGGTGAGGTGCGATCGCCCAGAGCGGGATAGACAAAGTCTGATTGCATCCGGCTAAGTGTTTGATCGGTACCAAGATAGTGACCGGGGCCACCGACGCAAACTTGTTCGATTTGATCTAGCGCAAGGGTTTCATCGTTCACTTCAATACCGCGGACACACCGCAACGCTTGACCGATGATGTCATCGCTGAGGATCAGGCTTTCGTGACAGAACCCCAGCAGCGACGCATGCATGCCTGCAGCCTCGTAGACCATGTTTAGACCTGACAGACCCGCCATGACGTTGGAACACATCTGTTCCCAGCCCGCCTGCATGTCCGGCATTTTGGAATCTGACGCGCCAGCCGGGGCACC
>JAQXCD010000029.1 GCA_029252045.1 Sulfitobacter sp. | reverse complement strand
ATAGAGAAACGCAGCCATCAGGCCCAGATCAATTGCCCAGCCCAGTTTGCCCATTCGCCCCTTGTCAGAGGTCAGCGCGACAATCGAGATACTGACCGCCATAACGCCAAAGCGCGCGTTTGCCTCGTCGATCACAAAAAACGCAATCACCGCGATGATCACAAGCGAGAAAACAACGGCGACCGCGCGCCCCGCCTGTTGCAGCGGATTACGCTGCATCTGCGTGGAACTAGTCATTGGAAAGACTCCTCAGCCGTAGACGTTCGGCGTTTTCTTTAATCAAAATGTCCAGCACACGGCTGAACTCGGCTTCTTCGTGCGGTGTCAGACTTCCGGTCATCACTGCGTTCCGCTCTTTGGTAAATGCTATACATTTTTTGTGCAGCGCCCAGCCGTCAGGTGTCAGATATAGCTGCGTCTGGCGCTTGTCGGTCGGGCTGGGCTGGCTCAACAAAAGGCCGCGCGTGATCAATTCCTTTACCACACGGCTCAGCAATCCACGGTCCATCACCAGTGCATCGCGTACCGAAATTGTTGTTGCTGGGTCACCCTCGGCCACAAGGCCGATCACCCGCCAGCCCGACAGGCTGATGCCCAACTCGTCGCGAAAATGCTGGGTGCCTGCGCGCTCGTTTATCGCGGCCAGCCGCGCAATCCGGAAGCTCAGGGCATCGGGCAAACGCTTTAACTCAGCCTGCGTCGCGGCCACTTTGCCGTCCTGAATGCGCGCTGTGCCTTGCATGATCCATCCCCCTAGATCCGACGATATGGATCATCCGTTGATTTTGTCAACAAATAGATGCCGCAACGGCAGGCAGACTAAATCAAGCTGCGATAGGCCCGCAGACCCTGCGACAGACGCGATAGCCCCTCCGCCAGATTGACGGATTTGCCGCCGCCGACACCCAACCGGATATGGTTGGGCTGGTCATAAGCACTGCCAGGCAGCAAAAATGTGCGGTAAGGATCCGCCAGCAGAAACCGCGCAAACGGATCGCTGTCAAAGCCGTCCGGCAAACGTGCCAACCCGATCAACCCTGCACGCGGCGCAACCCAACTCAGGCCGTCCTGCGCGTCCACCCACGCATTCACCTGCGCCAAATGTAGCGCGCCTTGGGCACGCGCCTCGGCAATAGCGGGCGCATAGCGTGTCGGGCGCAGCGCCACTTCGGCAATCACCTCACCCATGATGTTCATAATCTCGGAGGAGTTCTCCCGCAGGATCACCGCATCACGGACCATCCCTGCATCAGGGCAGATCATCCAACCCGTGCGCAAACCTTGCAGGCCCAACGCCTTACTGACCGATCCGGTTGTGATACCCCGTGCGTACATCCCAGCAATAGACGGCGCGCGTGGCCCGTCCCATTCAAGCCCTGCATAGACCTCGTCCACCAGCAGCCATGCGCCCACGCGGTCCGCCATCTGCACAATCTGCGCCAACTCCGACGCATCCAGCATATCGCCCGTGGGATTGTTCGGATTAGTCAGGAAGATCAGTTTGGTCTTTGCTGTGATCGCATCCGCCAGACGGTCCAGCGGCAAACGCCAGTTGTCTGCCTCGTCCCGCGTGACCTTGACCACCTTGGCACCGATCGCCTTTGCCAGCACCTCCGCCTGCGGCCAACCGGGCGTCTCGATCACAATCTCGTCTTCCGGCTGGAGCGACTGCATGACCGCCAGATAATTCGCCTCGGCAGCACCCGCGGTGATCAACACATCGGCGGGCGTACAGATACCGTCCAGCCCCGCCTGAAGGATCACATGGCTTTTCAACTCCGGCAACCCGCTGAAGTCACGGTTGTTCCAGTCCAGCGGCATTTCGGGGTCCAGATCATCCAGAAAATCGCCCAGCAACGGAGACTGCGCCAGCGAAAACCCGACAATCGCTTCGGGTGCCGCTTGGGTCGTCTCCAGTAGGTACTGGAACAACGTGTGTATCTTGACTTTCATCGACGGCCCCCGTTTGACTTGCCTATGAACACCAAAACCACCCTCAAGGGCAAATCCATTCGTATGGCCGTGCTCGACTACGGCCTGTTTCAGGTCCACGCCAACGGGCGGATCATCGGCATTTGCGGTTTTGTTGTGCAGACAGACGCAGATGAGACCGTGCTGATCGACACCGGTTTTCCCGCCAAATACGCCGTGGATTCAGCGGCAGCCACAGCGCAGGACGATCTGGGCAGCTTTGGCCGCGTGCTGTCTGTCACCCCAGAGAACATGCCCGCAGCACAGCTGGCCAAACTGGGGCTGACGCCCGCCGACATCACGCTGATGATCCAGAGCCACACACACATCGACCACGTCGGTCATATGGACGGCTTTCCCCACGCACCAATCCTGATTGCAGCGGCAGAACGCGCCCTGCCCCGCCCGCTTTATTGGTCCGGCAAACAGATTATGGAATGGCCTGAGGCGGAATACCAGCTGGTCGAGGAGGATTTTACACTGGGCAACGGCTTTGAGGTCTTCCTCTGCCCCGGTCACGCCCCCGGCCAACTGGCGTTTATGATTGATCTGCCACAGACAGGTGCCGTCCTGCTCACCTCGGATGCGATCAGCCGCGCGGCAGAGATTGACGAAGGCTTTGCAGGCTCCTGGGACGTAGCCCAAGCCATCCACCACGGCGCACGCCTGATGGAGATGGCCGCCGCCCGCGATGCGCTGGTGATCTTCGGCCACTCCCCCGAACAATGGCCCGACCTGCGCAAGGCGCCCGACTGGTTCACTTGACGCACATTTCCTGTGCAGCCCTGTAGATTGTAATGCGCAGCGCGCTGGCTATCCTGATCGGGCACAAGGAGATTACTGATGAGCTGGAACCCCACGCACAATCCGCTATGCCCGACTGCCGAGGGCAGTCAGCTTGAGACCCTCATCATCCCGCGCGCCCGTGATCTGGGGGGATTTGAAGTGCGCCGCGCCTTGCCCGCACCGGAACGGCAGATGGTTGGCCCCTTTATCTTCTTTGACCAGATGGGACCGGCAGAGTTTATCACCGAGGGCGGCATAGACGTGCGCCCCCACCCCCATATCGGTCTGGGCACGGTGACCTATCTCTATCAGGGCGAGTTCGAGCACCGCGACAGTCTTGGCACCCAGCAGATGATCTACCCCGGCGAGGTCAACTGGATGACAGCAGGGCGCGGCGTGACCCACTCGGAACGGACCAGCGATGCCACACGCGCTACACGCCACAATCTATTCGGCATCCAGACATGGATTGCCCTGCCCGAAGACCGCGAAGACATGGCCCCCGCATTCGAACACCACAAGGAAGCCGCCCTGCCAGTGATCCGCGACACTGGTGTCGAAGCACGGTTGATCTTGGGTGATGCCTATGGCCAGTCCAGCCCCGTCACCCTGCAATCCGAAGCCTTCTATCTGGATGTTGTCCTTGAGGCAGGTGCAGCTTTTCCGCTGCCTGACAACCACGAAGACCGCGGTGTCTACGTCACCTCCGGCGCCGTTGATGTGGCTGGCCAGACCTTTGAAGCCGGCCGCATGATGGTGTTTCGCCCCGGCGACCAGATCAGCCTGCACGCACGCCAGCAAGGCGCGCGACTGATGGCGCTTGGCGGTTCGACCATGAACGAGAGCCGCTATATCTGGTGGAACTTCGTCTCCTCCTCCAAGGACCGGATCGCGGACGACAAAGAGGCGTGGCAGAAGGCAGATTGGGAAAGTGGCCCCTTTAGCTTGCCGCCCGGTGACACGGATGAATTCATCCCGATCAGCGCCGCATTGGCCCGCACTAAACCCCGCGAAGCACAGCCGCGTTAACGCACGTCACGCCCCTGATTTAGGATAATCACATTCCCGCTGGAAATATCGCCAGCGGGAGAGATCAGGAAACCGACCCATGCGGCAATCTCGCTGGGCTGCATCGCGCGGCCGTGGGGCATTTGCGCAATGGCTTTGGCCAGCACTTCCGCGCTCACCACCCCGAACAGCGGCGTTTCCGTCATCGCGGGCGCAATGGAGTTCACAGCGATTTTTTCCGTCGCATAACGCCGCGCCAGATCTTTGGTCAGCGTGTCCAGCGCCGCCTTGGACGCGCGGTAATGCGGCGGATCAAAGGCATCGAAATTATACGCCCCGTTCGAGGATATATTGACGATCTTGCGCACACCCTCCCTGCCCGCCATCAGCTTGATCGCGGCCTGACAGCAATGGAACGCGCCCGAGAAATTCAGCGACATCTGGCGCTCGAATTCATCCACCGGAATGTCGGGAAATTCCGACATAAAACAGGTGCCGGCGTTGTTCACCAGCGCATCAACCCCGTCAAAGTCCTGCGCGATGCGGGCAAAGGTATCCGCAATCGCCGCCGCATCCATCAGGTCCGCCTCGATACCGGTAAAGCCCGTCTGCACCTCCATCTGCGCCAATGCAGCCGCGTCAATATCAAGGCCCACAACGACCATCCCGTCGCCCAGCAAACGCGTCACAATCGCGCGGCCCATGCCGCCCGCCGCCCCTGTCACCACTGCTACTTTTTGCATCTTGCCAACCCTATACCAGAAATCCTCCGTGACCTTAGGCCTGCGGCACGAACCAAGACAAGTCCCGCGCTGCCTTGAACACCACACCGCGCAGCGCTAGATCACCTGCATGACAACATCCCATCCCCAGCGGCACATCATTCTGCGCGGCGCGCATAATATGCGCGACCTTGGCGGCTACATTAACGCCCAAGGGGCCCCTGTGCCATGGCGTCGGTTTTTACGCAGCGACAGCCTGCACAATCTCGACGAAGGCGAACCGCAGCGCCTCCATTTCGAGGGACTGCGTATGGTCATCGACCTGCGCACCGCACGCGAAGTCCGCGATGCCCCCAGCAAGCTGGAAGGCATGCGTGGCGTGGAATGGGTGCACCTGCCGCTTTTCGATGCGCTGTCTCCTGCAGCACTTGCCGAAGTGGATGTGCCCGACGGCCATCCGTTGCTGGCGATGTATATCACCGCAATCGAGACGCGCGGCGACGCGGTGGCAGCCATCCTTGCCCGTATGGCGCAGCTGCGCGAAGGGGCGGTTGCCTTCAACTGCACCGCCGGCAAAGATCGCACAGGTGTGATTGCAGCACTGCTGCTGGGGCTAGCAGGGGTGTCCCACACCGACACCATCGCAGATTATGCAATGACCGCCGAAATGATCCCCGATCTTGTGGCCGACTTCCTCAGCCGCTCGCGCAGCAACGGGGGCGATGTCGAAGCCTATGCCACATTACTGGAAAGCCCCGCCAGCGCGATGGCCGGATTGTTGGAGCATATCGACACCAAATACGGCTCTGTCATGGGATATTTCGATCATATCAAGATGCCGCTGGAGACGCTGTCACGGCTTCAAATACGGCTTGGCCTGACAGAATAATCAGACCAGTTTGGCCCGCACCTGTTGTAATCCGCGCAGGGTCATTTCTGCTCCATCGTGGATTTGCGCAGGGACACCCTGTGCCTGTAACGCCGCTCCGTACCGCGCCACCTGCCCGCCCTCCCCGATCAGGGCCACATTCTGACCCAGCCAATAGGGGCGCGCAGCCGCTAGCTCGGTCCCGATCAGCATGCCGGACAGCCGACCGCGCGCGTCAGCACGCGCTGCACCCGCCCGCACAGCAGCATGAAGCGAATAGAGCGCACCCGCCACCCGCTCGGGCCGCGACATGGCATCGGACACAGCCTGCGCAAAAGCGGCCTCGTCCTGCGCGGCGCTTTGTACCGCCTCCCCAAGCACCGATTGACGGCCAAGCAGGCCAAACATCTCTCCGGTCAGATAGGTCTGGAAGCTCACCACCTCACCCGCACTGATATGTACCCATCTGCTCTGCGGTCCTGTCAGGCACAACACACCGTCCCAATCCGGGAAGGCATCCACAAACCCCGCAACCTGAACCGCCTGTGCACCCATCAGATCAGCGGGCTTTTGCTGCGACAGGCCTTGCACTGCCAGCAGCGCGATACGCGGATCACCCGATTCCACAGCCACCGCCGTATTCGGCGGAGGTGCGGGCACCGGCACAAACCCCGCCACGTCCAGACCTGCGCAAATAACGGGCGTCACGGCATCCGGGCGCAAATGACTGTGGATCAATTCCAGCAGCGCCGCCTCTGTCACCGTGCCGCCCACCTGCGCCAGCAGCGGTGTCACCACGCCCTCGGCATGCACCCAAACCCGCAGGCTGGTGCCCATATGGGCGGCGGCGATCCATGTATCGTTTTGCATAGCGGCAGTCCTGCATCCGGTTCGCGCCAACCCTAACGTGGGCGACACGCGCCCGACAACCGACAAAAACACGCGCCAGTCCTTGCCCTTATGTGCGAACCTCTGCAATGTCAGCGCAACATCCCGCGACGCTCCGGAAGGACCCGACATGACCCAGACCACCCTGCGCCAACACCTGCAAGCCCAGCAAACCGACACTGATCTGATGATCCTGATGGAGGACATCGCCACCGCCTGCCGAATGATCGCAGACCGCGTGCGCCACGGCGCCTTTGCCGGCGTTCTGGGTGCTGCTGAAACGGAGAATGTACAAGGCGAGACGCAAAAAGAGCTCGACGTGATATCGGACGAGCTGTTCCAGCAGGTCGTCGGCGGCAACCCGTCACTGGCTGCACTGGTCTCCGAGGAAGTGGACGAAGTGAACTGGCGCAAGACCGCCCCACAGGCTGGCGATTTTGTGGTCTATTATGATCCGCTCGACGGCTCTTCCAATCTGGATGTGAACCTGTCGGTCGGCACCATCTTTTCCATCGTCCGGCTGAATGCCGCGATTGCGCCAGAGGCCAGCGCGGTCCAGATCAAAGGCACCAAGCAGGTCGCGGCGGGCTATGCCATCTACGGCCCCTCAACCGGGTTGGTCATCACAGTCGGCCAGGGCGTTGACGGCTTCACCCACCACCCCGGTTCGGGTGAATTTCTGCTGACCCAACCGGAAATGAGCATCCCGCCGGAGACAAAGGAATTCGCCATCAACGCCTCCCGCTATGACATGTGGCATCCGCCCGTGCGCAACTATATAGATGATTGCCTGCGTGGCAAAAACGGCCCGCGCGGCAAGACATTCAACATGCGCTGGTGTGCCTCTATGGTCGCGGATGTGCACCGCATCCTGACGCGCGGCGGTGTGTTTCTCTATCCTGCGGACGCGGGCAATGCGGCCCAAGGCGGCAAACTGCGCCTGATGTATGAGGCAAACCCGATGGGCATGCTGGTGGAACAGGCAGGCGGCGCATCTTCAACCGGTCTGGGCCGCATTCTGGAGGTTGCGCCCACAGGCCACCACCAGCGCGTGCCTGTTATCCTCGGCTCACGCGAAGAAGTGGCCGTGATTGAGGGCTACCACAAAAAGTAGAGACTATTCCGCCTCGTCAAGACCCGTTGCAATGTGGCTATGCCCTTGCAGTATGTCATTGTGGATTGCCTCTCCCACCGCTTCATAATCGCCATCACGCAGCGCGCTGATGGCGACTTCGTGCATGTCGGCCAGTGGTCTGGCTTGGGCCTCTTTCACCATCACCCGCAGGGATGGACCTACGCGCAGCCAATGGGAGGCCGCCGTCGCCATTAGAATTTCCGCCTCTGAGTGGGCGTAGAGCGTCCAATGGAAACGGTGGTTGTGCCGCAGATAGGACTGGATATCTCCGGCCGCAAGCGCCGCATTCACCTGCCCGTCGATCTCCTCGAGGACGTCAATATCCGCAGGTTCCATCCCCACGGCGGCCAGCCGCGCAATCTGCGGCTCGATCCCCGTGCGGGCATAGGTCAGCTCTTGGAGCTGCTCCATGGTCAGTTCCGGCACCATCAGACGGCGGTTGTCGCTGGCGCGCAATGCACCTTCGGCGGTCAAGCGGCGGATCGCCTCGCGTGCAGGTGTGATCCCTGCGCCCAAACGGTCCACGATACCCTGGATCGTCACGGCCTCCCCTGGCAACAACTCACCGAACAGAATCAGATCGCGGGCTTTGCGGTAGGTGACTTCGTGAATCGGTAGAGATGTGGAAGAAGACATAAGACAGCCTGTCATTGTGGTTTGGCGTATCATCGCAAGGATTTACGGTTTTGGCCATGGGGATCAGACGGCCTGCCCCGCGCCGCATATCGTGCGCTACGCAACCGCGGCCAACTGCTTTGCCCCGTCAAACACGGTTATCGCCGACAAAATGGGGCTAACGGGGGCGCTTTATTCGGTTGGAGGGTTCATTTTCGGCCTGTCCGGCACATGCTAAATTCCGCTCCAGCCTCCTGAATGCCACACCCCAACGATGCGCCTTCAGCACCGCCAATCAACTCTCCTGCACCGAACAGAACAGGAATCAGTTGCCAAGCCGCACGAATATCCGCTAAGAAACGAATTCAAAGGCGCTATCGAAATAAAGCGTTACTCAAAGACGGCCGAAGAGCCTTTGATAAAGGCGGTACAGGACAATGACTAAAGGGCCCGATCACGCGCGCCCCGCGCAATTTAATATCAATACCCGCATTCGGGAGAATGCGGAAGACCTTGCGGCGGCGCTCGACAGTCACATGCTCAAGGTGTTCGCACCTGATGCGCGCAAAGAGCTTCGCCGCTTTACCGCAAGCGAGGCTGCCGAGATGCTGGGCATCTCCACCAGCTTCCTGCGCAAACTGCATTTTGACGAGAAAATCCCCGATGTAGAGTCTACTACAGGGGGGCGGAGGCTCTATGATGCGCAGACGCTGCTGACCATCCGCAAGATCCTTGAAGCCACCGCCAAAACCCCCGGCACCTATTTGCGCGGTCGCCGCGAGGGCGACAAGGTGCAGGTGTTGTCCTTCCTGAACTTCAAAGGCGGGTCAGGCAAAACCACCAGTGCGATCCACACCGCCCAGCGTCTGGCCCTGAAAGGCCTGCGCGTGCTGGCTGTGGACATTGACCCCCAAGCGTCTCTAACCACCCTGTTTGGATATCGTCCCGAGGTGGATTTCCTGAACTCCGGCACCATCTATGATGCCATCCGCTATGATGATCCCCTGCCCTTTTCGCAGATCATCCAAAAGACATTCTTCACCGGCATTGACCTCGCCCCCGGCGGGCTGCTGTTGCAGGAGTTCGAACACGAGACGCCGCAGGCGCTGCGCACCAATATCCAGCCCGCCTTCTACGCGCGCATGGCCGCCGCCCTGCAAGAGGTCGAGGACCAATACGACGTGATCATCTTCGATTGCCCGCCGCAACTGGGCTATCTGACCATGTCCGCGCTCTGCGCCTCAACCGGCGTACTGATCACCATTGTGCCCAACATGCTTGACGTGGCCTCCATGTCGCAGTTCCTGCAAATGACCGCAGACCTGCTGGATGTGGTCTCGGGCGCTGGGGCGAACATGACCTTTGACTTCATGCGCTTTCTCATCAACCGCTACGAGCCGAGCGATGGGCCCCAACAACAGGTCGTCGCCTTCCTGCGGCAGCTGTTCGGGGACGAGGTGATGGTCGCACCCATGCTGAAATCCACAGCCATCAGCGATGCGGGCCTGACCCAGCAAACCGTCTATGAAGTCGAACGGAGCGCGTTCCACCGCAACACATACGACCGCGCGCTCGATTCACTGAATCTTGTGAACGACGAGATTGAACAGTTGCTGCAACAAGCATGGGGGCGGTAAATGGCACGCAAGGGAATTCTGGGCGGTGATCTGCCCGACAAAGCACAACGCAGACGGCCCGCAGATGTGGCCCCTGCCCCGTCGCGCGGGGCCGTGGGCGCGCTGCAATCCTCGCTGACCAAGCTGCAAGAGAATGCTGTTCAGGAAATCGACGCCAGCCTGATCGACGAGGCGGGCATCGAAGACCGTCTGGGCATCGACAGTGCTGCGCAAACACAGCTGCGCGACAGCCTGGCCACCTATGGCCAACAGGTCCCTGTCCTGCTGCGGCCCCACGCCACCAAACCGGGGCGTTACGAGATTGTTTATGGACGCCGCCGTCTCAAGGCGCTGCGCGATCTGGGTGTGCCCGTCAAAGCGATGATACGGCAGCTGGACGATCACGCGCTGGTAATGGCGCAGGGGCAGGAAAACACCGCCCGCCAGGACCTCAGCTTTATCGAGAAGGCGTCGTTTACCGCGCAACTCTCCGAACAGAACTATGACCGGCAGACAATCGCGGCGGCTCTTTCGATCGATTTGCCAATGGTGTCACGGATGCTCAAGGTCGGGACTGCTTTCCCCCTGCCCTTCTTGCGCAAGATCGGCAGCGCGCCGGGGATTGGCCGCGACCGCTGGATGGCGCTGGCCCGCGCGCTGGAGGAAAACGACAGCACCGGATATGCCTCGGCTTTGATGACCACGCCGGAGTTCGCACAGCTGGATTCCGACGCGCGGTTTGACGCCGTGTTCAAACGCGCCGCCCGCGTGGCAACCAAAGCCCCCAAAACAGCGCCCAAACCCCGCACATTGCGGACGGCAAGCGGCGCTGCGTTAGGCGATATCAAAACAACAACCAAAGGCGTCACCCTGAACATCGCAGCCAAGACTGCGGAGGGGTTTGACACATGGTTTGACAGCAACGCACAGGCGCTGCTGCAAGAGCTTCACGACCGCTGGACAAAAGAGCGCGCGGAAGACCGAGGAAGTAGCAACAACCAGAAAGGCACGAACACTTAAGGACAAAAAAGAAAAGCCCCCCAGAATTTCTTCCGGAAGGCCCTTCTCGATCTTTGCACTTTTGAGATAGCCCCCACCGCGAACTCTGTCAACTCTGCATCACAGTGCAGAGCGGGAAGGCTATTGTCTTTCGTGAAAATGTGATGAAATAGGACCACCAAACATCGTTTGGGCGGCAGGTATCTGCTGTTCTGACAAAACCGGACGCAACACAGCGCCCCGACACCCTCACCGACAAATGGCTTCTGCTGACTGCGCTAACCGAAGCGGCAGCAGATTACGGGCTGAATCACCGCAGCCTGACTGTACTGCGCGCCTTGCTCAGCTTTCATCCTGATCGGCTGATCACTGCCACCCCGCGCAGCTGCATCGTCTTCCCTGCAAACAGCACCTTGTCCGACCGGCTGGCGGGCATGCCGGAAAGCACCTTGCGCAGGCACCTCGCGACATTGGTTAAAGCGGGAATTGTCAGCCGTCACGACAGCGCCAATCGCAAACGCTTTGCACGCGGAAGGGCAGGGGAGGCGCGCATCGCCTTTGGCTTTGACCTCTCGCCGCTGGCACGCATGGCCGGACAAATCACAGCCCGCGCACAAGCCGCACAAGAGTACCGTGCCGCAGCACAATCCCTTCGCGCAGAACTGGCCGCATTGCGCCAGCAAGCAATCCAGCTGCACGGCGAAACGACTGACACGAATCATGCCTTCAAGATCCTGCGCCGGAAACCAGACCTGATGGCCGTGAAGGCATGCATCAACCAAATGAAAGTGGTTCTCGATACGGAAGAAATGAGCACCACAAACAGCCAAAATGAGCGGCACATACAGACTGAATCTAAAATATTCTCTGAAAGAACTTCAACGCCTAAAAAAAGTGAACCCAACAATACACCCAGCTTTGAAACAGTTGTTTCGAAATGCTCAGAATACCTCAGCTTCTTTCCAGAGCCTGCGCAAGGCTGGCAAGACCTGTCCAGAACCGCATATGCTTTGGTTCCAATGATGGGCATTGAGCAACCTGTTTATGCCCAAGCCATTCATGTTATGGGGGCAAGACGCGCGATCACCGTTGTCCTGTGTATGCTGGAGACGCTTGGCAACATCGGAAACCCTGGCGGTTACCTCCGCAGACTGACGCAAAAAGATGCCGGGGGGGCATTTGGATATAGATAAACTCCTTCGGATGGCTTGAATGCGTGAATTGTCAGCTGACAATTCATAAAACTATTATTTAACAGTATCTTATAGATATTTTCCCTGGAATAGAGCAGCTTTCCCGTTAATGGGGAATTGCTGCAACACCCAGGCAAAATGCCTCATAAATGCAGCATCGATAGAGGTGTTCCCCTTGCCTCTCCTTAGGTCAGACGACCATACTAGGAGCACTGGGAGACATATAACCCAACTGAATAAAAAGACAGTCTTTGCTTCTGTCTGCTGCCTTAAATTTTTGAATGTTGTTGTCGCTATGAATGTAATGTTGACGCGGATTTTTGTTGCTCTAGCAGGGCTGCTGATAGCATTCGCTATACCGCAGAGGGTACAGGCGACCCCCTTCACGATGACCGTGCCTGGAACGACCCTTAGTCTTCCCGCAGGGTACCCTGAAGCAGGCGGCGTGGCCTTTTTGCTCGTCGGTGTAAATGGCAACGTCTATTATCAGTTTTCAAATCCTACCGGCGCGTTTGTTGGCTTTCAGAACTCGGGTACACCCGTCGCGTTCAGGGGTAACCCGTTTACCATCAACAATCCTTTAACACTGGATTGCGGCTACTCCAGTTGTTCAACATATTTTGGCGGCGCGCTCTCAAATGTATATATCCGTTTCACGGCGGACGATGGTGACACGCAGGTTGGTGGTTTGGCTGAGCTGGATGGGAGCACTCTGCACCTGCGCGGGGAAGTGCTGCGGCCTGACGGGTCGGAAGCGATCAGCGATGCGATCAGCTCCCCATTGAGGACGGCGCTGCCGCGGGCCGCGAGATGGCGCGCAAACTGCTGGCGCAGGCGGGACCTGCGTTTTTCGACTGGCGGTAGTCAGTTCGCCGCACTGTCCAATTGCAGCGCTTTTTGCATCAACGTGACCAGCGCCGCGCGGTCGCTGGCCGATAGGTGCGACAGAATATCGTCCTGCAAGGTGGCGACAATGGGCCAGATCTGCGCGAGGAGCGTTTGGCCCGCTGGCGTCAGAAATAGCTGGAAGGCGCGGCGATCGGTAGTGTTCGGGTCGCGCCGGATCAGTCCTTTCTGCGCCAGTCGTTTGACAACGCCGCCAATGGTGGCGCGGTCATATTCGATCAACGCTGCCAGCGTGGCTTGATCCAGTCCTGGGTTTTCGGCCAGTTTGGTCAATGCGGAAAACTGGACCGACGTAATGTCATGCCCTTCCGCTTTCAGCCTTTGCTGAAAAACAGCTGTGGAATGTTGGTGCAGCCGGCGGATCAGGTGACCGGGCATCTTGCACAGGATTGGATGGGGCATGCGGATCTCTGTTAATTTGTGTGTATGCATACTAACTTGACAGTGCGGCAACATGCAAGTTAGTTAGTATGCATACATATTAAATTGGAGATGCCTTTTATGCAGTATCATCTGAACGGGTTTCACAGCGGCGATCCAGCGATAGCGGTGGGGGATGTGCCTGCGGTACGGGATGCGGTGGACGTGTTGATTGTGGGCTGTGGTCCGGCAGGCCTGACCCTTGCTGCGCAGCTTGCCGCATTTCCTGAAATCTCAACCATGATCACGGATCGTAAATCCGGCCCTTTGGAGTTCGGGCAGGCGGATGGCGTGGCGTGTCGCTCGGTCGAGATGTTCGAGGCGTTCGGCTTTGCGGAGAAAGTCCTCAAGGAAAGTTACTGGGTGAACGAAGTGGCGTTCTGGCGCCCGGATGCACAGGGCGGCGGGCTGACCCGTGCGGACCGGATACAGGATGTCGAGGACGATCTGTCCGAGATGCCGCATGTGATCCTCAGTCAGGCGCGGTTGCATGATTTCTATCTGGAGGTCATGCGCAACAGCCCGCGCAAACTGGTGCCGCAATATGACCGTGAGGTGCTGTCGGTCTCCGTAAGAGATGAACCTGATTATCCTGTAGAGGTCCAATTCAAACCCCAAGAAGGTGACGACCGGCCCGATACGATCCGTGCCAGATATGTGGTGGGGTGTGACGGGGCGCGCAGCGTTGTGCGCCGCTCGCTTGGCCATGTGCTCAAGGGCGAGGCGGCACGCCAGCTGTGGGGTGTTATGGATGTGCTGGCGGTGACCGACTTCCCCGATATCCGTCTTAAGGCGGCAATCCAGTCGGCGGATCACGGCAGCATCCTGATCATCCCGCGTGAGGGGGGGTATCTGGTGCGCATGTACATCCAACTGGATGAGTTGCACGGAGACGAGCGTGCGGCGGACCGTAACCTGACTCCGGAGACGTTGATAGCCAAGGCCCGTGCGATCCTTGCGCCCTATACGCTGGAGGTCCACGAGGTGGCGTGGTGGTCGGCCTACGAGATCGGCCAGCGGGTGTGTGATGGCTTCGACGATGTGCCGCCGGTGCGGCGTGGCGCGCAGGTGCCGCGTGTGTTTATTGCCGGGGATGCCTGTCACACCCATAGTCCCAAAGCAGGGCAGGGGATGAACGTCTCCATGGCGGATACGTTCAATCTGGGTTGGAAACTGGCGGCTGTGCTGCGGGGTCAGGCGCAGCCCGCGCTGCTGGACACCTATTCTGCCGAGCGGCAGGCAAAGGCGAAAGAGCTGATCGAGTTTGACAAAGACATGGCGCGCCTGTTTGCCAGCACGCCCAAAGACGCAGGCGAGGCGGCGCAATTCCAGCGCTATTTCAAAAAGCATGGACGCTATACGGCGGGGGTCGAGACGCGCTATGACCCTGCGCTGCTAACGGGACCGGACACCCATCACGCACTGGCCATGGGGTATCCCGCAGGCATGCGGTTTCATTCCGCGCCCGTGATATGTCTGGGCGATGCCAAGCCGCTGCATCTGGGGCATACGCTCAAGGCGGACGGGCGTTGGCGGCTGATGGCCTTTGCGGCGCAAGGCGACAAGGGGCAGAGCGGGGGCGGCATTGCGCAGTTATGCGGTTATATGGCGGATAGGCTCCTCCCGCGCTACACGCCCGAGGGTGCCGACATCGACAGCGTGATTGATCTGCGTGCGGTGTTCCAGTCGCCGCACCGCGAGATGCGGCTGGAGGCCTTGCCGCCCCTTTTGTTGCCGCGCAAAGGAAAATACGGGCTGATCGACTACGAGAAGGCCTTTTGCCCCGATCTGAAAAACGGCCCCGACATTTTTGATCACCGCGGGATTGATCGCAGCCGTGGCTCGCTGTTGATTGTGCGGCCGGATCAGTTTGTGGCGCAGGTACTGCCGCTGGATGCCTTTGACGCGGTCACAGCGTTTTTTGAGGCGTTTTTACTTCCGGCCTGATCGTCAGACCTTTGCGCCCTTGGCCAGTGTCGGGGGCGCATTGTTGAGGGTCTCCATGGCAAAGCCTGCGGCGGCTTTGTATTTGCCCATAAACTCTGTCCGCTCGGCTGGCGGGATCACATCGTCGATGTTGCTGAATTCACCGCCGCAGCGGTCATTCACCATGGTCAGCAGGCCGAAGGGGCCCAAGCCACGGTTGCGCAAGATCAGCTCGGACACAGGGGCGCAGAGTTTTGCATCATAGCTGGCCAATGCGGCGGCAGTCACGCCCTGACCCACAAATGCCGCCCCGATTTCGCGGGCGTCGATGATGGCTTGGCTCGCCCCGTTGGAGCCTGTGGGATACATCGCATGTGCGGCATCGCCCATCAGGGCAACCGGCCCGTCGACCCAGGTCGGGACGGGATCGCGGTCAATCATGGGATTCTCATAGGCGACATCGGCGCCCGCCAGCAGGGCAGGCACATCGAGCCAGTCATAGGTCCAATCAGCAAAGTGGTGGGCGAAATCGGCAATACCCACCTGCCGGAACCAGCCGATGTTCTTGCGCGCTTCGGGATCGTCCACTGTGATCTCGCCGATCCAGTTGATTTGCGCCAGACCGTCTGCATCCGGCGGCGATATCGGATAGATCACCATGCGTTGGCGGTGCGTTCCCAAGCCGATAAAGGATGATCCTGTGCGGATCGGTTTCGCGCGTGTGGTGCCGCGCCACATGATGGCACCGCCCCAATGGATGGGGGGCTGATCGGGATGCATTTGCGCGCGGATATTCGAATGGATGCCGTCGGCGCCGATCAACAGGCTGCCGGCCATATCGCTGGTGGTGCCGTCGGTGTGGATGATCTGGGCGGTCACGCCTCGGGGTGTTTTGGTATAGCCCGTTACGCGGGCCCCCAGCCGGATGGCATCCGGCCCTGCCCGCCGCTGCAAAACCTCGGCCAGCAGCATCTGGAATTTGCCACGGTGCATGGCGTATTGCGGCCAGTGATAGCCCGCATCGGTGCCGCGCGCCTCAGCGTAGATGTCCTGACCCTGCTGGCCGACCAAGGCCCATTCGCGCACTGACACACCGACCTGTTCCAGCTCTGACGCGGTGATGCCCATCTCCATCAGCTCGCGTACCGCGTTCGGCTGGACGTTGATGCCGACGCCCAGCGGCTTCAACTCGGCCACCGCTTCAAGCACGGTGAAAGGGACGCCGATCTGGTGCAGGGTCAGGCCCAGCGACAGGCCCGCCACGCCACCCCCCGCGATGATCACATGAGGCGCGCTCATTGCAGTAAGACCGGTAGTGTGGTGATGCCGTGAAAGCCGAAGCCGCGCCACTGGACGGCATCGGGGTCTGGCATGGTCATATCGGGGAAGCGGTCAAACAGCATCGGCAGCATGACTTGTCCGATGCTGCGGCGCGCAACATGG
Source organism: Sulfitobacter sp. (assembly GCA_029252045.1). Classification (GTDB taxonomy): domain Bacteria; phylum Pseudomonadota; class Alphaproteobacteria; order Rhodobacterales; family Rhodobacteraceae; genus Sulfitobacter. Next base: position 9,830 of record JAQXCD010000029.1, on the reverse strand, counting down.
GTACCCATACAGAAATGCGGCCCGTTCCCAAAGGACTGGTGCGGGTTCTTGTCACGGTAGACGATAAACCGCTCGCCGTCCTCAAACAGATCTTCGTCGCGGTTGGCGCTGGCCTGAATGGTCATCACGGTGTCCCCTTTGGGAATCAGATAGCCGCGGATCTCGGTATCCTCTGTGGCGCGGCGCGAGGAGGCAGAGATGGGGGCAACCCATCGCACACCTTCCTCAAAGGCTTTGCCCCAGTCGTTGTTCCGCTTGACCTCTTCCAGTTGGTCGGGGTTGGTGAGCAGACCAAAGAGCACGGTGTTGAGCGCATCGCGCGGCTCGTTAATGCCGCCGCCGATGGCGATTTTGATGTTGGCGTAAATCTGGCTCATCTCGATGGGATCATCGGCGTTGAGCATGACCGAAAAGGCCGTGTTGTTTGGTACGGCGCGGTGACGCGGTTGCAAGCTGTCCAGCAGCGCGTTCATTTCCGCATTGGCGGAATCGGAGGCGGCAAAGGGGCCGTCGAGCCAGCCAAAGTTGCCCGCACCGTCAATCAGGGTCTGGCTCCAATAGGCCATCTGGTCATCGGTTGCCTCGTCCATGCCCAGCATCACCGCCAATCCGCGCGCGGCATATGGGGCGGCCAACGCGGGAAAAATATCGACCACCTCGCCACGGGGCAGGCGGGCGACATATTCCTCTGCGATGCGCATATAGGCAGGCATCCATTCGTTCATGATCACCTTGGGCGCAAAGGCGGGGGCCATGGCCATCCGCTCGCGCTGGTGCTCTGCGCCGTCCTTGCGCATGAGGGTATGCGCCTGAAACGCGCGCTTCATCGGTGTCTCTGGATCGTCGGAACTGAAGAGCTCTGGATGGTTTTTGACGTATTTGGTGTCCACTGCGCGGGTGAGCAGCGTGCGCCCTGTGGATGCTACCCGCACCACCGGCGCCTCTGCCCGCAAGCGGCGGTAGATCGGGAAAGGATTCCGGTCCAGATCACCTAACGTGATTGTCTCGTCCAGAGGGGCCAGAGCTGTCATGGTTTACTCCACAGTCTCGCCCAGAATTCGCAGGGCGTTTTCCTTGAGGATAAGCGGGCGCACTTCGTCTTTGAAAGGGGCGTTTTCAAAATCTGCCAACCAGCGGTCCGGCGTGATGGCAGGCCAGTCAGACCCGAACAGCATCTTTTTCTTCAAAATCGAGTTGGCGTATTTAATAAAAATCTCGGGGAAGTATTTGGGCGACCAGCCGGACATATCATAATAGACATTCGGCTTGTGCTGGCAGACGGCAAGGCCTTCCTCGGTCCAGGGAAAGGAAGGATGCGCCAGAACGATGGGCATGTCTGGGAAATCAACGGCGACATCATCCAGATACATCGGGTTGGAGTATTTCAGCCGCATCCCCATGCCGCCGCGCATGCCCGAGCCGACACCGGTCTGGCCGGTGTGGAACAGGGTGATCACACCCTCTTGTGCGCAGGCTTCCAGCACGGCATAACAGGCCTCGCGGTCATTGGGGAAAAACCCCTGCATCGTGGGGTGGAACTTGAACCCCCGCACGCCGAAATCACGCACAAGGCGGCGCACCTCACGCGCGCCCGCCTTCCCTTTGTGCGGATCAACCGAGGCGAAGGGAATCAGGATGTCGTCATTCTCGGCGCAGATGCCTGCGACTTCTTCGTTTGAATAGCGTTTGAAACCTGTCTCCCGCTCTGCATCCACAGGAAAGATCACGGCAGCGATGTTGCGCTCGCGATAATAGTTGGCGGTGTCCTGCACCGTGGGCAGCATGCCGTCCGCTCCTGCAGGATTGCGGAAATAGGCGGCCATGCCTTCCTGAAACTCGCGATAACCATCATCACGGCCCGTGCAGCAAGGCTCTTCTGCGTGGGTGTGGAAATCAATGGCTTTGACGGCAGCGAAGTCGACCATGGGGGTATCCTTTTACGGTAGCGCAGGCAGTGCCTCACAAAACGCTATGCGAAATAACAGTTATCTTCTATAACAGTCTTAACGATGAAACCGGAGCCGTCAATGACGCAGAAAACTACAGACAAGCGCGCCACACGCGTCGAGATCGAAGGCGACATTGCGATCATCACGTTTGACCGTCCCGAAAAACGCAATGCGATGAACGAGGCGCTGGTGGCTGAGCTTGATGCGTTTTTTGGCAATCCGCCCGAAGGCGTGAGCGCGGTAATCCTGCGTGGCGCTGGCGGGCATTTCTGTTCCGGTCTGGATCTGCAGGAGCACGAGCAGCGCCCCCCTGTTGAAGGGGTCTATCATTCGCGCAACTGGCACCGCGTGGCCGATAGCATCGAATTCGGCGGCCTGCCTGTGATTTCCGTCCTCACGGGTGCGGTTATCGGCGGTGGGCTGGAGATTGCCACCTCCACGCATGTGCGGATTGCGGAACCTGATGTGCGATTCCAGCTGCCCGAGGGCATGCGCGGGATATTTGTCGGTGGCGGGGCGACTGTGCGGGTGGGCCGCATTCTGGGCGCGGACCGCATGCGCGAGATGATGTTGACGGGTCGGAACTATGGGGCAAAAGAAGGGCTTGAGTTTGGCCTTTGCCACTATAGTGTCGGCGCAGGGGAGGGGATGGACCTTGCACGCAAGCTGGCCCGCAAGATTGCGGGTAATGCGCCTTTCTCGAACTATTTGATGATACAAACGATAAGCCGCGTAAACGACATGTCACGCGCAGACGGGCTGTTCACAGAAAGTCTGGCCGCTGCCATGTCGCAAACATCTGACGGTGCCAAGGAAGGCCTGCGGGCGTTTCTCGAAAAGCGGCCACCGAAGTTTCGATAAACCACGTTCAGAGTTCTTTTGGGAGGAAGACAGATGAAGTTAGAGACGTTTACAAAAACAATGCGCAGTGCGCTGATTGCACTTGCTCTGGCGGGAGCGGCCAACGCGCAGGAAGTTACCCTGCGTTTGCACCAGTTCCTGCCGCCTGTGGCCACAGTGCCCGCACATATCCTCAAGCCTTGGGGCGAGCGGATTACAGCAGCATCCGACGGGCGCATCGTGATCGAGCATTTCGATGCGATGGCATTGGGCGGACGTCCGCCGGATTTGATGGATCAGGCGCGCGACGGTGTTGTGGATATGTCGATGACCGTGGTGGGCTATACCCCCGGTCGTTTCCCGCGTACCGAGGTGTTCGAGCTGCCGTTTATGATGAAGAACCCTGTTGGCACGTCACTGGCGTTCTGGGAAATGGTCGAGAGTGATTTCCAGCAGAACGAATACAAAGACTACAAGGTTCTGGGCGCATGGGTGCACGGGCCGGGTGTGATCCACTCCAAAGATCCGGTGACAACGCTGGAAGACATGAAGGGCATGACCGTGCGCGGCCCGACACGGGTGATCAACGAGATGTTGTCCCAACTGGGTGCAGAGCCTGTCGGCATGCCCCTGCCTGCCATCCCCGAGGCGCTGTCCAAAGGAGTGGTCAATGCCACGGTTATTCCGTGGGAAGTTACCCCATCCATCCGTCTGGCGGAGCTGGTGAAAAATCATGCCGAGTTTTCGGGCGAAGAGGCGCTTTATACGGCGACAATCGTGCTGGTCATGAACAAGGCCAAGTATGAGGCACTGCCGGATGATCTGCGGGCAATTCTGGATGCTGAATCCGGTGCCAAGCTGTCGGAATTCGCAGCACAGGTGATGTATGACTCTGACAAGCCGGGCCGCGACATCGCAGAGGCGGCGGGCAACACCATCGTCACACTGGACGAAGCAGAAGTTGCGCGCTGGAAAGAAGCATCGCAGCCGGTAGTTTCGGGCTGGATCGAGCAGACAAATGCGCAGGGTATTGATGCCCAAGCGCTGATTGATCGGGCAAAATCCCTCATCGACGCAAACTCGAAGTAAGAAATACGCCGGCAGCTGTTATGGCTGCCGGTTTTCCATTTTCCAACAGGCACCGCTATGTATCAGATGCTGACCAACTCTACGCGCATTCTGGCGCAGGCGATGGCCCTGTTCGGAGGGGCATTGTTGCTGTTGGTGGTGGGGGTGACCTTTATCTCTATCGCAGGCCGTGCGCTGGTGCCTTTGGACATCGGGCTTGGCCCGATCCGGGGTATTTATGACATTACCGAAATCGGTATAGCGGCGGCAGTCTTCGCCTTCCTGCCGTGGTGCCAGCTGGAGCGGGGACATGCGGCGGTTGACCTGTTCAAACCGGCCTTCCCGAAGCTGATGAACCGTCTGCTGGATGTCGTGCTGGACGGGGGTATGTTGGCGGTTGCAGCCCTGATCGCGTGGCGCCTCTATCTGGGCATGATGGACAAGCTGACCTACGGCGAGACGACATTGATTGCACAAATTCCCGTTTGGCAGGGCTATGCCCTCAGCCTGATGGGGGCCGTGGGCTTTGTCCTTGTAGCTGCGTTTTGTGTGCTGCGCTCGCTGCGCGCCTTGGCCTATCCCCAGACAGTCGGAGACGCATAATGAGCAATATCGACCTCGCGCTGTGGTCCTTTCCGGTCCTGCTGGTTCTTATTTTCATGCGTACGCCAATTGCACTGGCGATGTTGGCTGTTGGGTTTATCGGCAACTATCTGGTGATCGGCAACACAGCGATGACGCTGAACCAGATGAAGACGCTGACCTACGGCACTTTCTCCAACTATTCCTTCTCGATCATTCCGCTGTTTTTACTGATGGGGCAGTTTGCGACACTGTCAGGAATGTCCGCCGCCCTGTTTCGCGCAGCGGAGAGTTTTCTGGGCCACCGCAAGGGCGGCGTTGCCATGTCCGCCATCGGAGCATGCGCGGGCTTTGGCGCTATCTGCGGATCGTCGCTGGCCACAGCTGCCACCATGGGGCAGGTCGCCCTGCCTGAGTTGAAGCGCTACGGCTATCCCGGATCGCTGTCTACAGGTGCACTGGCGGCAGGAGGCACCTTGGGCATCCTGATCCCGCCCTCGGTGATTTTGGTCATCTACGCCATTCTGGCAGAACAGAATATTGAAAAGCTATTTGTCGCGGCCTTGATCCCCGGCATCCTTGCCGCTCTTGGTTATGTCTTGGCGATCTCGATCTGGGTCCGCGTCTCGCCCAACTCGGCTGCTGTGAAAGACCGCGTGCCGTGGGCGCAGCGGATGGTGGCGCTTGCCTCTGTCTGGCCTGTATTGACGATCTTTATGCTGGTGGTGGGCGGCATCTATCTGGGCATCTTCACCCCGACCGAGGCGGCGGCAGTAGGGGCGGCGGGTACGGGCATTGCGGCTGTGGCCTCGGGTCAGATGTCATGGGCCAAATTGCGGCTGGCGATCCTTGCCACGGCTTCGGCCACGGCGATGATTTACCTGATCATTCTGGGCGCGGGATTTTACAACAACTTCCTTGCGCTGACGCAGCTGCCCCAGACGGCTTCGGCATGGGTCGGTGCGCAGGGGTTTTCGCCCTGGCTGGTGCTGACGGCAGTTTTGATCATGTATCTGGTCTTTGGCTGCATCATGGATTCGCTGTCGATGGTGCTGCTGACCGTCCCGATCATTTTTCCGATCATGGTTGTCCTCGATTTCGGGATGAGCGCGAATGACTTTGGCCTCTGGTTCGGCATTCTGGTGCTGATTGTGGTCGAGGTGGGGCTGATCACGCCGCCTGTAGGCATGAACCTGTTCATCATCAACTCGATGGATAAGGACACGCCGATTGGCCAGACCTACAAAGGGGCGCTGCCGTTTGTGCTCACCGATATGGTGCGCGTGGTTATTCTGGCGGCCTTCCCCTCGATCACCTTGTGGTTGGTCTGGGTGATGGATAGCTGGGTCGGCTAAAGGATCAGTGGACCCTCGGTAGCGGCATAGAGGCGGGCAATCAGCGCCTCGTTGTGTGTCCGCATGGCGCGCTGGTTAAGCGAACCTTTCTCGGTGATTTCGCCTTCGTCCAGACTTGGTGCGGTTTCCATAATGGCAGCGCGCATGACACGCGAAGCAGAGCCGGTGGCGCTGGCCGCAAAAGCGTCCAGACGGGCGCGCAGGGCAGTATCGCGCGCAGTAGGTGGCATTGCACTTGCGCGGTCCGACAACCAGAGCAATGCGCCCAGTTGCGGGGTGTTTTCACCCACGATCACCGCATCGCGGATCAGCCCGCCCATGGCATCCACCAGCCGTGCGCGCATGGCGCCTACAGCGACCCAAGTGCCCGTCGACAGTTTGAAATTCTCGGCCAGACGGCCATCGAAAAAGAACCCTTTTGAGAAATCCTGCGGGTCAGAGGGGCGCAGGGCATCGCCCAAGCAATAATACCCATCCTCGTCAAAGACCTCTGCCGTTTTAGCCGTATCGCCGTAGTAGCCGGGCATGACAGAGGGGCCTTTGAGCCGCGCCTCAAGCTTGCCGTCCTGCGGGACCAGTTTCAGCGACAGTCCCAGCGACGGCACACCGACATTGCCCGGCTTGTCCTGAATATCGGTGCAGAACAGGGCGGCGGGTGCGGTTTCGGTAGCGCCCAGCCCTGTGGCCAGCAGTACATCGCGCCCCGTGGTTTTACGGGCAATGGCATACAGGCGTTCCCAAGTGTCTTGCGACATGGCAGCGCCCGCATAGAACAGCATGGCCAGATCGGCGAAGAAGGTCTGTGCCAGATCCGCGTCCTGCTCCAACGCATCAACCAACAGATCGTAGCCTACGGGCACGTTGAAGTACCATGTGCAGGAGATGTCGCGCAGGTTGTGCAGCGTTTCGTCAAATTTGCCCGCAGCGGGGCGGCCATCATCAATGTAATAGGTGCCGCCATTGGTCAGGACGAGGTAGGAGACCTTGTTGCCCGCGGCTGTATGGTTCCACGGTGCCCAGTCTAGCACAACGGGCGGCTGGTGGGTCAGAAAGCGGTAGCAGTCCCGCACCATCGCCTGCATTGCGCAGATCATACCGTTGGTGTTGATCACTGCCTTCGGCGCGCCGGTAGAGCCTGAAGTGAAGAGATATTTGGCAACCGTTTCGGCGGAGAGGGCCGCGCGCGCGGGCAGGGCGGCGGCGGGATCACTGCGCAACAGGGTTTCGAACGACAGGGTGTTTTCATCCAGATTGCGGGCGCTGATCACATGCCGCCCGTCTTGGGCAATAGCGGCCAGCGCAGGCGCATAGGCAGCGGCATCATCGGCAAATACCGCGCCGGGGTTCAGCAGTGCTGCGATGTCTTTCAGCTTGCCGTGATCTTGGGACACCAGCGAATAGGCGGTTGCCAGCGGAGCATAGGGCACCCCGACATAAAGCGCGGCGACGCCCATCAGGGCGTGTTCCAGCGAATTTTCAGATAGGATCAGCAGCGGACGGTCCGGCCCCAGCCCCAAGTGCAACAGCCCCGCTCCCAGCGCGCGCGCGGCTGTCTGTGCCTCCAGATAGGATATCCTGACCCATACGCCTTGCGCATCGCGGCGTGCCATCCATGTGCGGTCAGGTGCTGTTTCGGCCCAATGGTCCAGATACTGCGCAAGCACCTGCGGGTGATCCGGCAGTGCGCCCTTTTGCGCCATGATCACTGTGCCGTCGGCGCGGTGGTCATAGGTAAATTCGGGCGACCAGAACCGATCCATCGGGGACGCCATGGCCTGTTACCTCGGCGCCATTCGGATCGCGCCGTCAAGGCGGATCACTTCACCGTTCAACATAGGATTGTCGACGATGTGGCACGCAAGTTTTGCGTATTCCGCAGGTGCGCCCAGACGCGACGGGAAAGGCACCTGCGCGCCCAGCGAGCGCTGCACATCTTCGGGAAGGCTGTCCAGCAGCGGTGTCAGGAACAGGCCGGGGGCGATGGTGCAGACACGGATGCCCTTGTCTGCCAGATCCCGCGCCATGGGCAGGGTCATGCCGACAATCCCGCCTTTGGATGCGGAATAGGCAATCTGCCCGACTTGTCCGTCATAGGCCGCAACGGAGGCTGTGTTGATGATCACACCGCGCGCGCCGTCCGGCCCCAAAGGCTCTGCCGCGATCATATGGGCGGCGGCCTGACTGGCGCAATTGAACGACCCGATCAGATTGACGCGGATGGTTTTGTCGAACATCTCAAAGCTATGCGCTTCGCCACGCCCGACGGTTTTTCCGGCAAGGCCGATGCCTGCGCAGTTGACCATGATGCGGGGGGCTCCCAGCTCGGCCACTACCTTGTCCATGCCTGCCTTGACGCTGGCAGGATCGGCCACATCAACGCGGCAGAACATCCCGCCAAGGGCGGCTGCATGGGCGATGCCTTTTTCCTCGCCCAGATCAAACAGGGCCACTTTCAATCCGGCCTGCGCCAGCGCGCTGGCTGTTGCTGCCCCAAGGCCCGAGGCGCCGCCCGTAACAATGGCCACATGGCCCTTCCAAAGCGCTAAGGTCATTCTGTTTCTCCCAGACTGCGTATTCTGCCAAGCAACCGCAGCAGCGTTTGCTTTTCGGTGCTGCTCATCATGCTGAGCAGGTCTTCTTCGTGGTCTTGAGCACGGGTAATGGCATCGCCGTAGGCATCTTCGCCCGCATCAGTCGGTTCAAGCGCCTGCACGCGGCGGTCGCCGGGCACCGCGGTGCGGTTAAGGTAGCCGCGCTGTTCCAACTCGTCCACAATCGCCACCAGCCCCGACCGCTCAATGCCCAGACGGCGCGCCAGATCACTTTGCGTGAGGCCTGGCAGGGTCACCACAAAAGACAGGGCTGCAAAGACACGCGGCGACAGGCCAGTGCTCTCCATCGCGCGGCGATAGTCGGCCTGCACAATCAGGTAGGCGCGTTTGAGATTGTAGCCCACGAGTGATTCAAAAGCGGTATCATCAGCCTGCATCGGGTCGATCTGTAGTTTTGGTTTGCCCATGGTATCCTCGGTCTTGCGCATTGCCATAGGGGGTGACAAAATACTGTTAACTTGGTTAACGGTTAACCGATCAAAGGGAGTCTGTCTATGCTTTTGCCAACGCCTGTTCTGGAGCTGGTTTGCGAAATCGACGTGACCCTCGGCCCGATCCGCGAGATGGGGCAGGGCAGGGGCGGGCACCGCCGTATCGTCCCGATCATCGGTGGCACCGTGACGGGACCCAAGCTCAGCGGGCGGTTGCTGGATGTCGGGGCGGACTGGCAGACGATATTTGCAGGCGGTCTGGCCGAGCTGGATACACGCTATGCGATGGAAACAGAGGACGGTGCTGTGATCGAGATCATCAATTACGGGTATCGTCACGGCCCAGACGAGGTCATGCAGGCGGTCGCCCGCGGAGAGGCTGTTGATCCGGCCAACTATTACATGCGCACTCATGCGCGGCTGGAAACCGGCGATTCCCGATATGACTGGGTGAACCGGACGCTGTTTGTAGGCGCTGGCGCACGGTTTGAATCCGCTGTGAAGGTAGCGCTCTACGCGATCGGTTAGGGATGTTGCGCGGCTATGCAAACCAGCGGCGTCGCGCTAGCGTGGACCAAATATGTGCGATTCCACATTGCTTTAAAGATTTTAATTTTAGGAGGATGCCATGCGCGCCGCAGTTGTCAGAGAATTTAACCAAGACCTGTCTTTGGAAACTGTTGATGATCCGGCGTGCCCTGACACCGGCGTTGTGCTGGCGATTGCGTCGTGTGGCGTGTGCCGGTCGGACTATCACGGCTGGACAGGCGGGCATCCGAAAGTGTCGAACGGTTCCATTCTAGGCCATGAATATTGCGGCACAGTGGTCGAGGCAGGGCCGCGCGCGCAGTACAAGGTCGGCGACAAGCTGATTGCGCATTACCCCGCGTGGCGCACCGCTGGCGGATTTTATGATCGCGGGTCCGGACAGTCACGGGATGCAGGGATTGGTGCAGTTGTTCGGGATTGAATCGCCGGGCCTGACATCATCGC
>JAQXCD010000028.1 GCA_029252045.1 Sulfitobacter sp. | reverse complement strand
GATATCGGCGCGGGCGGCAAGGCGGCGGATGATGTCCTGTCCTTCCGGCGTCGCGATGTCGACCGCAATCGAGCGTTTGTTGCGATTGGAGGACATGAAGTAGGCTGATAGATCTGAGGCGCTACCGTCTTCATTGCGGGCGTAATGCGGTCCCCAACCGCGTGTGTCATCACCGCCGCTTTTGGGGTTTTCCACCTTGATCACGGTGGCCCCCATATCGCCCAGCATCTGCGTGGCTGTAGGGCCGGCTAGAATGCGGGTCAGATCCAGGACAAACAGCCCGTCCAATGCGCCGGGGGTGGTGGGGGGATCAGATACGTCCGTCATAGGAACCTCGGGCAATGGTGCAGGCAATCACGGTGAAAGTGTCAGCAGTTTGTGCCGCGTGCAAGGCGGCTTGCAATTCAGCGCGGGTGCCTGCGGTATGCCCCGCCCCGCCAAAGGCGCGGCCCATAGCGGCAAAATTATGATGGCCAAACTCAACGGCAGCCGTGCGCAACTGGCGCTGGCGTTGTTTGAGTTCGATCAGCGCAAGGGAGGCATCCACAAAGACGATGAATATCGGCTTGATCCCCAACTCCTGCGCTGTTGCCAGCTCTCCGGTGATCATCAGAAAGCCCGCATCACCGGAAAAGGACACAACCGTGCGATCAGGCGCACACAGCGCCGTGCCCATGGCAAGCGGCAGCGCGCAACCCATCGTACAAAGCGCCGAAGATTGCAGCAAACCGCGCGGCTGCGTACAGGTCCACATCTGGCTGAGCAAAATCCGGTGCGCGCCGCTGTCTGCGGTGGCAATGGTGTCGTCTGGCAAAAGCTTGCGGCAGGTGTCTATGATTGCGGCAGGGCCCCAGACTTCGTCGACAGGGAAAGCAGTGGTGAGAGCACCTTTTACTCTATCTATTTCACCGCTGGCCCATACAAGACGGGATGCAACACCATCCCCTATTGCCGCAAGGCTGGCGGCACAATCTGCAATGATGCTCAGGCTCGCCTGGTGCATATAGTGATGGTTCGGCGCTGCGGTGATGTCGATCACATGCGTTTGGCGGGGATCCCAGATATCACGCCAGCCCGGGCGCATCTCGATCGGATCATAGCCCACGCAAAGGACCAGATCAGCCTGCTGCACAAAGGGCACCAGATGGCTGTCGGCCAGCGGTGACAGTCCTGCAGCGCCCAGCGCAAGCGAATGTGTTTCGGGGATCAGGCCTTTGGCCTTGTAGGTCGTGATCACGGGGATACCGAAACGCTGGGCAAATTCGGTTACCGCCTCGCTCGCGCCTTCGTTCATCGCATCGACGCCGACAATCATCACCGGACGTTGTGCACCGGCCAGCCAGTTGCGGGCGGTCTCCAGCGCCTGACCTGATGGGGCTGTCACAGCGGCCGGGCAACGCGGGGCAGGAGCGGTTGCCGCCACCCGCGTATCCGCCACAGAAATCGGCACATCAATGTGCACAGGGCCGGGGCGTCCCTCCATCGCGATGCCCACGGCCTTGTCCGCAATCACATGTGCGGCCCCCGCACTCAGGCGAAAGCTGCCTTTGACGATGGGGCGCAGAACCGCTTGCTGGTCAAGGACCTGATGGGTGTAGGTCTCTGCCTCCGCCGCATCGACACAGCCGGACAGCACAATCAGCGGCACGCGGTCTTGCAAGGCGTTGGCAATCGCGTTGACACCGTTCAAAACGCCCGGCCCGATGGTGGCCACCATGATGCCCGGCGCGCCGGTCTGGTGCCATGCCGCTTCGGCCATAAAGCCGGCCGCATTCTCGTGTTTGCACAGGATGAATTCGATCCCTGCCGCTTCCAGCGCATCCACAACGGTCAGAACTTCGCCCCCCGGCATGCCAAACGCGTGGCGACACCCCGCAGCATAAAGACGGCGGGCAATGGCATCGGCGGCGCGGATGGTGTCTGGGGCGGGCATGGGGGAACCTTATATTGGCAATCTATCCGCACAGACCACGCGAAAGTCCACGCAGCAACTCAATACTGCGTGGTAAATGTTTCAAAGCTGGATCGTGATACCTGCCTTAGCGGCGGCGGTCGCGCCGTGCACTCATCGGCTGGAAGGCTACACCGACATGTGCCTCGCAATAAGGCTTGCCCTGTTTCACAGGCAGGCCACAGAACCAGAAATCTTCTGTTGCGGGATCACCCACAGGCCATTTGCAGGTCCGCTCGGTCAATTCCATCAAGCTCAGCTTCTTGGCCTTCTTCTCGATCTCGTTGACCTTGGCGAGGGCTTCGGGGCTGATTTCATTTGCAGAAGGCTGCGGTGGCAGGGGCTGGCCTGCCGGAATAATCTGGTTGCGCGGCGGGCGCGGTGTGTTCGGTGCAATTGCAGGCTCGGTCTTGAGGTCGGGCTTGGTCGAGACGGGCTCTGCCTCTGCTTCCGGCTCTACTGCTGCGGGTTTGGCCTTTGGGGCTGCCTTGGGCGCTGCTTTGGCTTTTGGCTCCGCCTTGGTGGCGGCTGCACCTGCGGTGGTGCGGTTGGACAGGCCCAGACGGTGGACCTTGCCGATCACAGCATTGCGGGTCACCCCGCCCAGCTCTTTAGCGATCTGGCTTGCGGACTGGCCTTCGCCCCACATCTTCTTCAAAATCTCAACGCGGTCATCGGTCCAGGACATAACGGCTTCCCTAGTGTAAAAAGCGGCCCTTGTCGGACCGCTTTGGCAAATTCAGTCCCCTATAGTAGTGGCTGTGGCGGCAGGTGCAAGGGATCACAGGGCTGTATGCGCGCGCAGCACAGGCTTTTTCAGCGGCGTTCCAAGCAAAGCAAGCCATATTGCCCCGGTCAGAATGATTGCAACCCCGGATATGCAATGCCATCAGGGCGCACCCTTTCGCACAGCAGCGGGGTCGCCAGCATCCTTTCAAAGACCGGGATGGGAAACGAAATCACTGTCGCACCTGCCAGCGGGATGTAAGCCAGCGGCGCAAACAACAGCTTGATGTCGCCCCAGCCGAAACTGCGCCGCCGCAGCGCCAAGGCATCTGGCCAACAACGTCGTTGCGGCAATACACGCGGGTGCAATCCGGATCAGACCGGCGGCAACGGCTTTGTTCTGAAGGTGGGGTGTGAACATGGTGTCGCTGTGGCGCGGATGCTCTTGCCGGACAAGTGGATAAAAACAGGCCTTGCAAACGTCCGCTGTCACGGTAGAACTCGATGCATGAACATGCACATGCACTCCTTTATCCGACGACGCTGCAGCTGAACTGCCGTCCCGTATCTGCGCCCTGCGCCCAGTATATCCAGAGTGCCGCATGGCCACATCTCCCCAATTTCGCTTGACCCGCTGCATCGCCCATGGCTTTTTGTGCTTTTTTGCAGTCTCTATATTGTAAACAGTTATCCTGAAAGGATTGCTCCGATGATTGCTTCCGTCCTGCCCACCTATTCCCGCGCCCCTTTGAGCTTTGTCAAAGGCGAAGGCTCCTGGCTGATCGAGGCAGATGGCCGACGGTTTCTGGACCTTGGCGCAGGTATTGCCGTGAACGCGCTGGGCCATGCTAACCCGTCGCTGGTTGAGGCGCTTACAACACAGGCAAATGCGCTGTGGCACACGTCCAACCTCTATCAGATCCCGCAGCAGACAGCCCTTGCCGACCGGCTGGTGGAGCACACATTCGCGGATACGGTCTTCTTCACCAACTCCGGCACAGAAGCCTGTGAGCTGGCTGTGAAAATGGCGCGCAAATACTTCTATGACAAAGGCCAGCCAGAGCGGGTCGAGATCATCACCTTCTCCGGCTCCTTCCATGGCCGCTCTTCTGCCGGCATCGCCGCAGCAGGGTCGGAAAAGATGACCAAAGGCTTCGGTCCGCTTCTGCCCGGCTTTGTGCACCTCGAATTTGGCGACCACGACGCGCTGACCGCTGCCATCAGCGACAAAACCTGCGCGGTGATGGTGGAGCCGGTGCAAGGTGAGGGCGGCATTCGCCCGCTGCCAGATGCTTGCCTGAAGGGCTTGCGTGATTTGTGCGACCAGCACGGCATCCTGATGATCCTCGATGAGGTGCAGTGTGGCGTGGGCCGGACAGGCAAGCTCTTTGCCCATGAATGGTCCGGTGTGACGCCCGACATTATGATGGTGGCCAAAGGGATCGGCGGCGGCTTCCCCCTCGGCGCGGTGCTGGCCACCGAAAACGCTGCCAGCGGGATGACCGCAGGCACGCACGGCTCAACCTATGGCGGCAACCCGCTGGGCTGCGCCGTGGGCTGCGCGGTGATGGATATTGTCACAGATCCGGCATTCTTGTCTGACGTCAACCGCAAGGCGGGCCTGCTACGTCAAAAGCTGGAAGGCCTCGTTGCCGCACATCCCGATGTGTTCGAGGCCGTGCGCGGCTCCGGCTTGATGCTGGGCCTCAAGTGCAAAGCCGCCCCCGGCGACGTTGTTAACGCAGGCTATGCAACAGAGGTGATCACCGTACCTGCGGCTGACAATGTCGTCCGCCTGTTGCCACCGCTCACCATCACGGATGAAGAAATAGCTGAGGCCGTCAGTCGCCTCGACCGCGCCGCTTTTACTTTGGGCGCCACCTGATCTTCATTGTGCCGATAAACTCATTATCGGGGGCTTGCCCCCGATCTACGACCTATCCAGTAAAGTCCAACCTATGAAACATTTTCTCGACATCCACCAAACAACGCAAGCCGATCTGCGCGGTATCATTGATAGTGCCCGCGCGATAAAAACTGCGCGTTTGGGCCGCCCGCGCGGGGCGCTTGACGATGACCAGCCGCTTAAAGACCACATGGTTGCGTTGATATTCGAGAAACCTTCAACCCGTACGCGTGTCTCCTTCGATGTTGGTGTGCGCCAGATGGGCGGGCAGACAATGGTGCTGTCGGGTACCGATATGCAGCTGGGCCACGGAGAGACCATTGCCGACACCGCGCGGGTACTCTCGCGCTATGTCGATTTGATCATGATCCGCACGTTTGAGGAGCAGACCCTGCTGGAGATGGCTGAATATGCCACCGTTCCGGTCATCAACGGCCTGACCAACCGCAGCCACCCCTGCCAGATCATGGCAGATATCATGACGTTCGAAGAACACAGCGGCTCGATCAAAGGTAAACGGGTTGTCTGGTCCGGTGATGGCAACAACGTCTTCGCCAGCTTTGCCCATGCGGCCAAGCAATTCGATTTTGATCTGGTTTATACCGGCCCAGAAACCCTCGACCCCGAGCGCGCGCTGGAAGGTCTGTATACTACCGTTCGTGACCCACACGAGGCGGTCAAGGGCGCCGATCTGGTGGTCACGGACACTTGGGTGTCGATGCATGATCCGCAATCGGCACGCGAGCGGCGTCACAACCAGCTGCGCGGCTATCAGGTGAACGAACACCTGATGTCGCAGGCCAAACCTGACGCGCTGTTTATGCATTGTCTGCCAGCCCACCGTGACGACGAAGCGACAAGCGAAGTGATGGATGGCCCCCGGTCTGTGATCTTTGACGAGGCTGAAAATCGCCTGCACGCCCAAAAGGCCATCATGCGGTGGTGCCTTGCGAAATAACGGATCAGAACCCCCCCGCATTGTCATCGCGGGGGCAGGGGCCGTCGGTTGCTTTGTCGGCGGCTTGCTGGCCCGTTCGGGCCTTCCGGTCAGTTTTCTGGGCCGTCGCCGGATATTGGAAGGTCTGCGCGCTGAAGGATTGCGGCTCACGGGGTATGACGGTTTAGACGTAACTGTCCCGCCCGAAACTCTCGATCTGCACGAAAGTCCCCAGATTCTTGGCAAGGCTGATCTGATCCTCGTTTGTGTCAAATCCGCTGCCACGTCGGATATGGCTGCCCTCATCGCCGATTACGGACAAGACGGCATCAGCGTGATCAGTCTGCAAAACGGCATGGGGCATGCCGACACGTTGCGCTCTGCCTTGCCGGGGTATGACATCCGCCCCGCCATGGTACCCTTTAACGTCGTGCCTAGGGGGCAGGGACATTTCCACCGCGCCACCAGCGGTGATATTGTGATCGGCGCCGGTCCCGATGATCTCGACCGATTGCTGAGCGTTGAAGCGCTGCCGGTCACGCAGAGCGGGGAGATCGAGGCAATCCAGTGGGGCAAGTTTCTGCTGAACCTGAACAACGCGCCCAATGCGCTGTCGGGTCTCACGCTGCATCAACAACTACTCAGCCCGCAGTGGCGGCATCTAATGGCGGAGCAGATGGAAGAGGCCTTGGGTGTTTTGCGGGCCCATGGTTGCACCATCAAGCCGACAACTCCCGTTCCGGTCTGGCTTGTCCCGCATATTCTACGCCTGCCGACGCCCTTGTTCAAACGAATTGCCGCCAAGATGTTGCGCATCGATCCCGAGGCACGAACTTCGATGGTCTATGATCTTGAGGCGGGCAGGCCGACCGAGATTGATGCGCTACAGGGGCTGGTTGTTGCGATGGGTGCAGAAAAGTCTATTCCGACGCCTCTGTCTTTGTCGCTGCTGGAGAGGATCAAAGCCGCCGAAGAGGAACAAGCATCCGGCTTTACGTCCGAGCGGGGCACGGACTGACTACACGCCCTGTGTGCAGCATCGTCGCGCCCTTTCGGCTCGACTTGCGCCGTGGTTGCAAAACAGCGACCCTTGCCGGGATCGTTAACAACTGCAGGAGCCCCCATGACACATGACAAAGCTGATATCGGCGTCTACGGACTGGGCACAATGGGCAGTGCGCTGGCCCTGAACCTTGCCGAAAGCGGCTTTCGGGTTGCCGTGACCAACCGTGAGGTGGACTGGATACCCGCATTTGTCGAGAAAGCGGGCGCGTTGGCGCCGCTCCTTGTGCCGGTAAACACGCTTGCTGAGTTTGTCACAGCGCTGAAACCCCCGCGCACCATCCTGTTTATGATCCCCTCCGGCGCGCCGATGGATGCGATGATTGATGCCGTGCTGCCGCTGCTGGAGAGTGGCGATACAATTATCGACGGTGGGAATGCAGACTTTAACGACACCCGCCGTCGCTTTGCCCGTCTGGAAGGCACAGGCGCGCATTTTGTGGGCATGGGTGTCTCTGGCGGTGCCGAGGGCGCGCGCCGCGGGCCGTCGATGATGGTGGGCGGCAGTGCGCACAGCTGGACCCAACTGAAACCCATGGTCGAAGCGATAGCTGCCAAGTTCAACGGCGACCCTTGTGTGGATCATCTGGGCCCGGATGGCGCGGGGCATTTTGTAAAGACCGTGCATAACGCTATAGAATACGCCGACATGCAGATGATCGCCGAGGTCTACGGCATCCTGCGGGACAGTGCAGGTTGGGACGCGCCGCGTATTGGGCGGCTGTTTGAAGGATGGCAGAAGGGGCCGCTCAGCTCATACCTCATCGAGGTCAGTGCAGCCGCGCTGCAAACGACGGACCCGGAGACCGGCCAGGCGATGGTCGATGTGATCCTTGACCGCGCGGGGCAAAAAGGAACAGGCCGTTGGACGATCATCGAGGCGCTGAAAATGGGCCAGTCGGCCAATACCATCGAAGCGGCAGTTGGCGCGCGCGGTTGGTCCTCCGAAAAGGAGGCGCGACAGACGGCCGAACCTTTGCTGACTGCCGGCGCACTGGACGCCAAAGTGCCGCCGCCTCAGGACTTGGAGATGGCTTTGCTGGCCGCGCGCATCCTTGCCCACGCGCAGGGCTTCCGCCTGCTGGCCGCCGCGTCCGAGGAGTTTGACTGGTCGCTTGATCTGGCCCGGATCTCCGAGATCTGGCGTGCGGGCTGCATTATCCGTTCGGCGCTGCTGGATGATTTTGCACAGGCTTTGCGGCGGGATTTGCCTGCGGGGCATTTGATTTTGTCACCTGCTATTGCCGCGATGCTGGGGCAGGCAGTTCCGTCGCTACGCCGCACAGTAGCTGCGGGGGCACTGTTGGGCGCGCCACTGCCTGCGCTCGCCGCAGCGCTGGCGTGGTATGACAGCATGCGCCACGCGCGCGGTACGGCAAACCTTATTCAGGCCCAGCGGGACTTCTTTGGGGCGCATGGTTTTGCGCGCACAGATAAAGAGGGCAAGTTCAACGCCGACTGGCCTGATCTGGCTTAGGTGCCGCGCGGCTTGGCTCGCAAGGTCGGATCGGCAGCGCGCGGATCATCCGGCCACGGATGGCGCGGATACTGGCTGCGCATGTCTTTGCGCACATCCGCATAAGAGCCGTCCCAGAACCCCGGCAAATCCATCGTCACCTGCACAGGCCGCTGGGCGGGAGAGAGCAGGGTCACTTGCAAAGGCTGACCTGCGACCGAAGGATGGCGTGTGACCCCGAACATCTCTTGCAAACGCACCGCGATTTGCGGTGTCTCTCCGTCGTAATCAATGGCGATTTTCCGGCCCAGTGGTGTCTCGAAATGCGCAGGTGCCGTGCGATCCATCTGTTGTTGTTGGTCCCAGTCCAGCCGTCCGCGCAGGGCGGGCAGCATTTCAAAGCGTTTCCAATCTGCGATGCTGCGCGTATTGCCCAGATGCGGTAGCAGCCAATCCTCCAGAGTCGCCAGTAGATGCGGTTCGGAGAAGTCTGGGAAATCGGGCTGTCCTGCCAGCAGGGCTGCACGGCGCAAAAAACGTGCGGCGGCTTTATCAGGACGCAAGCCCAGTTGCATGACGCCTTCCAGCATGGCGCGTGCAACAATCTCTTGCGGGGCGTCGCTCCATGTCCGGTCATCCAGCACTAAGCTGCCAAAGCGTTCCTGCCTGCGGGTCTCAACCCGTCCTTTGCGGCGCGACCAGACGCAGTGGTCATGCCACGCAATCTGATCGGCAAAGGTGGCGCGCAATGCCGTCTCTGACAATGGCGTGCCTTGGCGCACCCGCGCTTCACGCGGGTCACCATCCAGATCGGTGGCCACGATCAGCCGCGCAACCGCCATCGGGTCACCGTCCGCGATCACAGCGCCTTTGCCACCTGACAGCACAAACCGCGCGGCGTCGCCTTTGCGCCGTAGCCCGATCCGGTCGGGGTAGGCGAGGGCGGCAAGAGTGCCGATGTCCTCGGGGCCGTTGGGCGCAGTGGAGGGGCCTAGCCGCTTGGTCTCCTGCCTGATCCGCGCAAGCGTGGCATGATGGACCTCACTCGGAACGCGCTCTCCGGCGACGGCTCGCATGCGGTGGGTGAGGTCCAGAGGTGCGCCGCGCAACGGGTCCCGCTCGGCCAGAATGGCAGCGAGGGTTGCTGCGGTAGGTCCGCCAAGGGCCACCATATGTGCCAGACGGGGATGCAGGGGCAGTTTGGCCAAGACGCGCCCGTGCGCTGTGATCCGCCCTTGTGCATCCAGTGCACCCAACATCTGCAACAACGCGCGGGCCTCTGCCAGACGGCCCGCATGGGGCGGTGTGACAAAGGCCAGATCTTCTGCCTGTGCGCCCCACAGGGCCAGCTCCAGCGCAAAGCCTGCCAGATCGCCGCTCTCGATCTCGGCAGGCGGGTAAGCGGCCAACGCGCCATCCTCGCCGCGTGTCCACAGCTTGTATGCTGCACCCGCGCTCATCCGCCCTGCACGTCCGGCGCGCTGGGTTGCTTCGGCTTGGGTCACACGCGTGGTCACAAGGCGCGACATGCCGGAGGAGGGGTTAAACTCGGCCCGCCGTGCGCGCCCGCCATCCACCACGATGCGGATGCCTTCGATGGTCAGGGAGGTTTCGGCGATGGAGGTCGCCAGCACGATTTTACGCCCAGTTGGCGCGGGATCAATCGCTGCGCGCTGGGCCTTGAACTCCATTGCCCCGAACAGCGGAGCGATCGTGCAATCGGGCGGGACTTGCCGCGCAAGGGTATTTTCGACACGCCTGATTTCGCCTTCGCCGGGCAGGAAGACAAGTGCCGAGCCTTCGGTCTGTGCCATGGCATGCAGCACAAGATCAGCCACGGCCTGCTCATACCGCACTGTCTTTGCCAGCGGTTTGTCCAGCCAGTGCGATGTCACCGGAAAGCTGCGCCCTTCGGATGTCACAACAGGCGCGTTCATCAGCACCCCGACAGGCCCCGCATCCAGCGTGGCGGACATCACAACCAGCAGCAGATCGTCACGCAAGGCTCCTGCAATCTCCAGACACAGCGCCAGTCCCAGATCGGCGTTGAGCGAGCGTTCGTGAAATTCGTCAAAGATCACCGCGCCCACGTTTGGCAGCTCCGGGTTGTCCTGAATCATGCGGGTCAGGATACCTTCGGTCACCACTTCGATGCGGGTTGCCTTTGTGAGGGCAGAGGCACCGCGCACCCGGTAGCCTACGGTCTGGCCTACATCTTCGCCCAAGGTCTGGGCCATCCGCTCGGCGCTGGCGCGCGCGGCTAGGCGGCGCGGCTCCAGCATCAGGATACGGTCCTGCGTCAGGCCGGCCTCCAGCATCGCCAGCGGCACACGGGTTGTCTTGCCCGCGCCGGGGGGCGCTTGCAGGACCAGGCGGCCTGTGCGCTTCAGGGCGTCCAGCACATCGGGCATTACATCATCAATAGGAAGCAGTGTTTGCATGGGGTCGTTATCCGCCGATGATGCGGGTAGGGCAAGGCTGGACATTCGCGGCGCGGGGCGTGAAAAACGGATCAGCAAGCGGAGGCGCCGATGGACATCACCGACACAGCACAACGCATCATTGCGGGCGAGCGGCGTGCATTGGCCCGTGCCATCACGTTGGTGGAAAGTGGCCGTGCCGATCATCGCGCGCAGGCGACGGAGTTGCTGGCAGCGCTGGGCACCCGCAAGCAGGCGCTGCGCATTGGTTTGTCGGGGACACCCGGTGTGGGCAAGTCCACATTTATCGAGAGTTTTGGTCTGATGCTGACGGGGCAGGGGCTGCGCGTCGCGGTGCTGGCTGTTGATCCCAGCTCGTCACGGTCGGGCGGGTCGATTCTGGGTGACAAGACGCGGATGGATTTGCTGAGCCGTGATCCGAAGGCCTTTATCCGACCCAGTCCCAGCCAAACCCATTTGGGCGGTGTGGCGCGCCGCACGCGGGAGGCTGTAGCGCTCAGCGAGGCGGCGGGGTTCGATGTGGTGCTGATAGAAACCGTGGGTGTGGGCCAGTCCGAGACGGTTGTAGCGCAGATGTCCGATCTGTTCTTGCTGCTGCTGGCGCCCGCAGGCGGGGACGAGCTGCAAGGCGTCAAGCGCGGCATCATGGAGATGGCGGATGTGATTGTGGTCAACAAGGCCGACGGCGATCTGAAAGCCACTGCCACCCGCACGCAGGCCGATTATGCAGGGGCACTGCGCCTGATGCGCAAACGCCCGCAGGACCCCGAAGGCTATCCGCGTGCGATGAGCGTGTCCGCGCTGGAACAACGCGGATTGCCGGAGGTCTGGGATGCCTTGAAAACACTGTCCGACTGGCGCCGTGACAACGGGTTTTGGGAGCATACACGCGCCGCACAGGCACGCTATTGGTTTGAAGATGCTGTGAAAACGGCGTTGCTGGCTCAGCTTGAAACACCCGCCGCACGCAGGGCTTTGGCGGCGCTGAGTGATGCGGTTGCCGCAGGTGTGCAGGAGCCGGCCGCCGCTGCCGCGAAGTTTGTGCGTAATTTGCGTGCCCAAGAGTGAGAAAGCGGCGCTGCTGGGTTGACCTGAACCGCGATTCCCCCTAAAGCCTGCGAACCAATTTACGGGTCGGCGTATGTCCGGCCTGCTTAGCTGTGTTGCCGCAAGTCTGGTGATACGTCGAATCAAGAGGATGAACTCATGTCGCGCCGTTGCGAATTGACCGGAAAAGGCCCGATGTCGGGCAACAACGTATCTCACGCCAAGAACCGCACACGTCGCCGGTTTCTGCCCAACCTGAACGACACGACACTTCAGTCCGAGTCGCTGGGTCGCGGGTTCAAACTGCGTATCTCCGCTGCTGCATTGCGCAGCGTTGACCACCGTGGCGGTCTGGACAAGTTTTTGGCAAAAGCCAAAGACACCGAGCTGTCCGACAACGCGCTGAAGATCAAAAAAGCGATCTCCAAGTCCAGCACAACAGCTGACGCTCTGTCCTAAGCCTCTCGGTTTCGAGAATAGATAGAGAAAGCCCCGATCTGGTGACAGGTTGGGGTTTTTTCGTTTGCGGGGCTGAAATTGAGTGTCGCGTTGTTAAATGTCTGAACAGAAGCCGTTGAAAGGGTAATATCATGCAGAAACCCAAAGCTGCGATGGGCATTGTTGTGTTCTTTGCGTTGATGGCGGTTGTGATGGCTGTGGTCTCTGTGAAAATCTCCTCGCTGGATAAAAGTACTGCTGCCTTTGCGGTTGAGGAACCCTATCTGCGCAGCAGCTTGCCCACTTCAACGTCTGCCGCTGCTTTTCTGGTGCTGCGCAACCAGACGGGGCGGGATGACCGGCTGATCGCTGTCCGCTCTGCCCTGTCGGGGCGGGTAGAGTTGCACAGTCACGTCGAGGACGCCAATGGCGTCATGCGCATGGGTGAAATCGCGGGTGGCGTTGCGGTTGCAGATGGCGAGACACACGAATTCAAACGCGGCGGCGACCACCTGATGTTCATGGGGCTGGACGCGCCCTTGGTGCAGGGCGCGCTGGTGCCTGTGACGCTGGTGTTCGAAGTCGCGGGCGAGGTCGAGATCACAGTGCCCGTTGATCTGGAACGGTGATCATGCGCCTCTGAGGATGCTGTCGACCCAAGCGGGAACCGTCTGTGTCGCGGGACCCAGCAGCGCCTCGTCAAACTGTGCCCCGACAGAGGAAGGCTCCAGATTTATTTCCAGCGTATGGGCGCCTGCGCGTGCAGCTTCGGCCACAAACCCTGCTGCCGGATAGACATTGCCGGAACTGCCGATGGCCGCAAAGATATGGGCACGGCCCAACACGTCAAAGATACGGTCCATCTGATAAGGCATCTCGCCGAACCAGACGATATCGGGACGTGCAGCAGGGGCGCTACAGGCGGGGCAGGCATCACCTGCGTGCATTTTGGCAGGTGCGGGCCAGCGGTGGTCACAGGCGGCACATAGCGCGGTATTAAGCCCGCCGTGCATGTGGATCAGGTTTTGTGTGCCGCCACGCTCGTGCAGGTCATCGACGTTCTGGGTCACAACAAGAACCTCTCCGTCATACTCGGCCTCAAGCCGCGCAAGGGCGCGGTGGGCGGCGTTGGGCCGGGCCGCTGCGGCAAGGCGGCGGCGTTCGTTGTAAAAGCCTGTCACCAGTGCCGGATCACGGCTGAACCCTTCGGGGGTGGCGACATCCTCGACACGGTGCTTGGCCCAAAGGCCGGTATCCGCACGGAAGGTTTCCAGCCCGCTTTCGGCGGAAATACCTGCGCCTGTCAGTATTACAATTGTGCTCATGCTAGGCTCCACAGTTACAAAAGATGGAATTCACCCTCAAGCCAGGGCATCTGCTCCAGCGCAGGAGAAATCATGCGCCGCTCTATCAGGCCGCGTGTCGCGGTGGCAATATCATCAAGCACAGTGCCGTTCCAATCTGCCCCGGCATAGAGCGATATCTGCCGCGCTGCACCTTCGTGGGGCAGGGGGTGTGCGGTTATGCGGTCATGAAACCGCGCGGCCCGCATAAACCCCAGCGGCGTTGTGATCGTCCAGCCGATCCCGTTGGCCACCATCGACATCAGCGCCAGATGGCTGCCGATCTCGAAGCGCGCCGGGAGGGTGGATTTATGGAGTTTGAGGAAGCTGTTGATCTGTTGCGCAATCAGTTGGTCACTGGTGTAGCGCAAGAACGGCAAGGCGCCTGTGCCATCCAGCATCTCTGCCACAGTCTGTGGGGCAGGGTTGCCCTGTGGTGTCACCAGAACAAAGGGATCGCGTGCCAGCGGGAATTCCACCAACGAATCGTATGACTGTCCAGTGCTGGCGCAAATCGCCATCTGGAGCTGATCCTCCGAGACCATCCGCACCAGATCGCCGCTGTTGGCCGAAATCAGGCGAAAACGGCAACCTGCGAGGCTTTCGGCGAGGATAAGTGCCAGACGCGGTGTCAGGTCATCGTCGAAGTCGTCAATCACACCCAGCGCCAGATCAGACAAGTGGGCGAGATCTATCGTGTTGACTTCAGCCGTTGCCAGCCGCAACTCCGACAGGGCTGCCGTGGCACGGCGCAAGAAACCGCGCCCCGCGGGGGGCAGCCGCATGGGCCTGCGGGAATGATCCATCAGCGTGGTCGCCAGAGCGGTTTCTAGGTTGCGCATCTGTTGGCTCACCGCAGGCTGGCTGAGCCCCGTTTCCTGTGCCGCTTGCGCAACCGAGCCGCTGCGTGCCAGCGCCTCGAATACTTCCAGTCCGCGCAGGCTGATACCTTTTATGTGCATATCGCCCCCTGACATGTGCCGCGCCCCGTTTGTGCCGATCCGGTTACAGGCCGTCAAGGCGGTGCGACACGGCCCTTGCCGCTCCGCGTGGTGCGGGGCAGACTGCGGGAGACTTTTGTATATCCGGAGCCTGCCCCATGAAAATCGCCGCCGCTGCCTACCCGCTCGATGTTCTGACCTCTTGGGCGCAGTATGAAGACAAGTTGGGCGCGTGGGTTGCCGAGGCTGCGGGAAACGGTGCCGATTTGCTGGTGTTCCCCGAATATGGCGCGATGGAGCTGGCGACGCTGGACGGTTTGGATGTTGCCGGTGATCTGGAGCGGTCGCTGTTTTCTGTATCCGACAAACTGGCAGAGGCGGACGCGCTGCATATACGGCTTGCGGCGGAATACGGCGTGCATATCGTTGCCGCATCAGCCCCGGCAGCCACGGCTACGCGGCCCGTAAACCGTGCCCGTCTGATCACACCAGACGGACAGATCGGGGTGCAGGACAAACAAATCATGACCCGTTTCGAGCGTGAAGTCTGGGGGGTTATCGGGGGTGGCCCGTTGCAGGTTTTTGATACCGCATTGGGCCGCATCGGCATTCTGATCTGTTATGACAGCGAATTCCCGCTTTTGGGCCGCGCCTTGGAAAGTTGTGACATCATCGCGGTACCCAGCGTGACCGAAGCGCTTGCTGGCTATTGGCGCGTGCGCACCGGCGCCATGGCCCGCGCGCTGGAGAATCAATGCGTCACAGCCATGTCATCCGTGGTGGGGCAGGCGGACTGGTCGGACGCGCTGGGCTCTTGTGTGGGGGCAGGCGGCATTTTCTGCCCGCCTGATACGGGTTTTCCGTCCACTGGCGTGATGGCCGCCGCCGAGATTTGTGTGCCCGGCTGGACCTATGCCGATGTAGACATTGAGGCAATTGCCCATGTTCGTGCCGACGGTGTCGTTTTGAACCGTAAACACTGGGACGAGCAGGTAGGCCGTGATCACCCTGCGCAAAATATAGCGCTTGGGCGTATCTCCTCTTGAAAATCCTGCTAGAAGCGCCCATTTAGCGCTAGTTCCCGTTTGGGGGATGCTTTTACAGGAGAAACCATGGCCAAGGAAGATACGCTCGAATTTCCCGGTGTCGTTAAGGAACTCCTGCCGAATGCGACGTTCCGGGTCGAGCTTGAAAACGGCCATGAGATCATCGCGCATACGGCAGGCAAAATGCGCAAGAACCGCATTCGCGTTCTGGCGGGTGATAAGGTACAGGTCGAAATGACCCCTTATGATCTGACCAAAGGCCGGATCAACTACCGTTTCAAATAACGATACCCCCGCCTGCCCGACGGGTCGGGCGAGGAGCTGCTTATGAAATTTATCCTCGGATCAGGATCACCGCGTCGCAAGGAATTGCTGGCGCAAATCGGTGTTTTCGCGGATGATATCCGTGCGCCTGATATTGACGAGACCCCACTGAAGGCCGAGCAGCCGCGCCCTTATTGCGCGCGCATGGCCCGCGAGAAAGTGGCAGCGGTACTAGCGGATGCAGATGATATCGTGCTCTGCGCCGATACCACAGTGGCCCTTGGCCGCCGCATACTGGGCAAGCCCGCCGACCGTTCAGAGGCCGAGAAGTTCCTGCGCGCCATGTCCGGCCGCCGTCACAAAGTGATCACTGCTGTCGCCGTCAAACGGGGCGACAATCTGTGGGAACGGGACGTGATGAGCACGGTGCGGATGAAGTCGCTCAGCGATCAGGAGTTGAACGCCTACCTTGATACCGGCGACTGGCAAGGCAAGGCAGGCGGCTACGGCATCCAAGGCCCCGCGACTGTGCTGATCCCTTGGATTTCCGGCTCTTTCACCGCTATCGTTGGCCTACCATTGGCCGAGACTGCAAACCTGCTGATTGCGGCAGGATACCCCCTATACGGAGAACGCTCATGAAGGGCCGCACGATTATTCTCGATCACCTCGGTGATATCGAAGCCGCAGCCTTGATGGTGAACGGGCAGTTGGAAGACCTGCTGGTTGATACGCCCGATGCGGCCCGCGTGGGTACCATCTACCGCGCCATTGCGGACCGTCCTGTAAAGGGGCAAGGGGGCATGTTCCTTAAAACGCCCGACGGATCGGCCTTCCTGCGCCAGATCAAGGGCCTCATACCCGGTCAGCCGCTGCTGGTGCAGGTCACCGGCTTTGCCGAAGAGGGCAAGGCCATCCCCGTCACAAACAAGGTGCTGTTCAAAAGCCGCTACGCGATTATCACACCCGATGCGCCCGGTCTGAACATCTCGCGTTCTATTCGCGACGAGCCCGAGCGTGACCGCCTGTTGGAAATCGCCCATGAGGCAATGGAGGGAGCCGAATACGGCCTGATCCTGCGCTCGTGCTGTGCCGGTGCCGATAGCGAGGAGATCGCGGAAGACATCGAAGCGATGGTCGCATTGGCGCATACTGTCCTGACGGACGACAGCACGGATATGGAAACCCTGTCCGAAGGCGATGGCCCGCATGTGCTGGCATGGCGCGACTGGGTCGAAAAAGCCGAAGTGGTGACGGCTGATGGTGGTTTCGAGGAGCACGGCGTGCTGGATGCGCTGGACGCGCTGGCACAGGACCTTGTGCCGCTGTCCGGAGGCGCCTCCATGTATGTGGAGTCTACGCGCGCGCTGGTCGCCGTGGACGTCAATACAGGCAACGACGTGTCGCTGGCAGCAGGGATCAAGTCCAACATGGCCTGCGCCCGTGCCTTGCCCCGTGCGCTGCGTTTGCGTGGCCTTGGCGGGCAAATTGTACTTGATCTGGCACCCATGCCCAAAAAGGACCGCCGCCCGTTCGAGACCGCTCTGCGCTCGGCCTTCAAAGCTGACGATGTCGAGACAACGCTGGTCGGTTGGACCCCACTGGGCCACTTTGAGCTGCAACGCAAACGTGCCCGCGCCCCGCTGGCGGAGGTGCTTGCATGACCTGCCCAATGTGCAGCGGTGAGACGGATGAGAAGTACAAACCCTTCTGCTCGCGCCGCTGCGCCGATGTTGATCTGGCCAAGTGGTTCTCAGGGGCCTATGCAGCACCGTCTCACGACCCCGAAGATGTCGAAAAGGCGATAGATGCCTTCGAAAACAGCCCCGCGACCAAACCCCACTAACACCATCCGTCAGCTTGTTGCGTTAAGACGCAAAATTGGGCTGGACACCCGATGCCACAGCCCCTAAAACCCGCTCACCCGACCAGTTATCTGGTCCCGGTGCCCGGGTAGCTCAGGGGTAGAGCAGTGGATTGAAAATCCTCGTGTCGGTGGTTCGATTCCGCCCCTGGGCACCATTTATCAATTTAAATCAATAAGTTACAGCTTGGTTGATTTCATAAAGCTCGCCAGCAATACTTAGACACAGTTAGACACTGGATCTAAGGCATTCGCTTGGTTGAAGAATCTCAAAACAGCAAGAAGACGATCAAGCATCTGCGGCGTGGTCTGAGTATTTATAAG
>JAQXCD010000027.1 GCA_029252045.1 Sulfitobacter sp. | reverse complement strand
AGTTCCTCATGTGTATCTCTCTAATCGATGATACAACACAAACGCCGCGCGCTGAAAAGCACGCGGCGTTTGTCGTTTAATAAAACAAAATCTTAAACAATTTTACAAAGAAAACTGCTGATCCGATAACCAAAAATAACAAACCTAATTTGGTTCCGCTTTCTCCACGTATCGCTCCAGCACAATATTCTGCTAATACATCCACTAATGTGCCGAGCTCGCAACGGGAGCTTCCCGCATCCTGTTCAAAGCTCGGAAATACTACCAAGACTTTTCGGGAGCCAGTTCGTTAGCCCAGAAATTTGTTTGCCACCGAATGGGACGACGCCTCATAATAATATCACCGACGTCCGTACTTGCGCCATTTGCGTCTAGTTTGACCACCAAAATCAATCTCCACGCATTCCAAGAATACGAAAATGAACCTCGACGGTGCCTACTCCTGCCACTACCGTTGGCGCAAGACCCTTACTGCCATTCACCAGCTATCTTGCACAATTAACGGAGCTCATATGACCGGAAACGCAAAAGACCTTCCGGCTTTAGAAGCTCTCCTAAACACTCCAAACATAATGAGCCTCATCCGGCAGTTCAGCCGTTCCGAAACAGTAACGGCGCTTCGGAACAGCCTAGCAGAGCTCCGCTCTGATATTGTTGCAGGTAAACAGACCGTGCTTCCGGAATTTGACAGTTCTGAATTTTCTCAGGCAATCGCCGAGCAGATCAAGGCCGATCGGACGCCCTCACTACGTACTGTCATCAACGCCACCGGCGTCATTATCCACACGAACCTCGGGCGGTCGCCCATGGCTTCACACGCTATCCAAGCAATGCAGGATGTTGCCATTGCGCCTTCCAACCTTGAATTTGACCTTGCCACCGGCAAGCGGGGCTCGCGACACAGCCACATCGAGCGCCTTATATGTCACCTCACGGGGGCACAGGCCGCCGTGGTTGTAAACAACTGCGCTGCTGCGGTCCTGCTGTCCCTTGTCGCCACCTCCGCGGGCAAAAGCGTTGTCGCGTCGCGCGGTGAGCTGATCGAGATTGGTGGATCATACCGCTTGCCGGATGTGATTGTTCAGAGCGGTGCGGTGCTCCGGGAGGTGGGGACCACCAACAAGACCCGCCTTTCGGACTATGAAGCAGCCATTGATGAGACAACCGCAGTTCTTCTGAAAAGCCACACCAGTAATTTCAGGATTGTCGGCTTCACATCCTCACCAAAACGTCAGGACCTTGCCAAGCTTGCAGATGAAAAAGAGGTCATGCTCATCGAAGACCTGGGCAGTGGTGTGCTGATTGACCTGTCACCTTTCGGGCTTGGAGACGAGCCGGTTGTCGCGGATATCATAAGCAGCGGTGTCGATCTGGTTATGTTTTCTGGTGACAAACTGCTCGGTGGGCCTCAGGCGGGGATTATCGCTGGCAAACGGCATTTGATTGCGCAACTCAAGTCCCATCCATTGATGCGCGCTGTCCGGATTGACAAAGTCTCATTGGCCGGGCTTGAGGCAACGCTGCGCTTGTACTTGCCACCCCATGATCCGTTGAAGGAGATTCCGGTGCTGGCGATGCTGTCTGCACCGCTTGCAGAGATTGCTGCCCGTGGCGCCAATCTGGCGCGCGAACTGAAGGGAGCCGGCATCAGCAACGTATCCGTCGAGGAGGCAATAGCGCAGGTGGGTGCGGGTGCCCTGCCCGAGCGGGGATTGCCGAGCGTCGCGGTGTCCTGCGAGATAGATGGAATATCGGCTGATCAGCTGACTGCACATTTGCGCGCTGCCAAAACGCCTGTCATTGGACGCATTGAGCGGGGGAGGGTGTTGCTGGATATGCGGACGATCCGCGACAGTGATGTTCCGGCAATCGTTGCGGCATTTCAAGCCGTGATAGCCGGATGAAGAGTTGCTGCTTGGTCGTGATCGGGCATGTCGATCACGGCAAGACAACACTGGTGCATGCCCTGACTGCAGTCCGGACAGACCGTCTGCCCGAGGAAAAGGCGCGTGGGCTGTCCATCATACCAGGCTACGCCTACCGAAATTATGAACAGGGCACAGTCGACTTTGTTGATGCCCCCGGTCACGAGGATTTCATTCAGGCCATGGTCGCAGGTGCATCAGGTGCACAGGCAGTTTTGCTGGTGGTCTCTGCGACCGATGGCATACAGGCTCAAACCCATGAGCATCTGGCAATTGCTCAACAGTTGGGTATCACTCGTGCAGTGATTGCGGTCACAAAGGCCGAGCTTGCTTGCCCTGCCGATCTGCAAAGCTGTATCGCTGAACTGGCCGCCACGCTGGCAGGCACACCCTTTTCTGATGCTTCTATCACCATCTGTTCCGCACATAGTGGCCAAGGCATCAGCGATCTTGAAGTTTCATTACAAAATTTGCTGACCAACATCCCCGAACCCGCCGGTCCGCGGATGCCAATGCTGCCAATTGACCGGGTGTTTTCGGTTGCGGGACGGGGGACGATCATAACAGGGACCTTGCTGGGAGGGGACTTGTCGGCAGATATGGAAGTTATCCTTCACCCTAAAGGGCAACGTGCCACGCTTCGGGGCCTTCAATGCAGAGGCGTTGCGCGCTCCGGGGTGGCTTCCGGAACCCGTGTGGCGGTGAATCTGCGCGGCATTGCAGTTGATGATATTGCGCGCGGTGATGTCTTGTGCGCGGCAGGGCAGGGAGCCGCAAGCATGTGTATGGACGTCTTGCTCACCCCGCTGCCCGAGGTCTTGAAACCAATCAAGCATATGGAAAAGGTGCGGGTGCTTTTAGGCACTTCGCATGAGGTCGCGACGGTTCACCTGTTGGCAAGGCCGCAGGCAGGCTTGGCGCAACTCCGCTTTGCGCGTGCAGTTTGCGGGTACGAGGGACAGCGCGCTATTTTGCGACGCCTATCCCCGCCGGAGACGATTGCGGGTGCCGAGATACTGGATACACATGCGACAGCCACGCGCACAGGTGACAAAGTCAGGCAAACGCTATTGGATGCGATCACAACACGCTCGCCCGCTGAAATCGCGCACAGCCTTTGCCAGCGTGATGGGGGTACAGCATCTCTGGTAGAGGTCGCACGTTTATCGCGGCAAGCCGAGGCAGAGGTTCGCGACAATCTGAGGACTTCGTTTGTGGACGTAGCGCTTACATCGGCTGCGCCACGGCAAATCATTAAGGGGGCGAAGCAAGCGGTAATAGACGCTCTGGAGGATTATCACCGCAGATACCCCCTTCACCCGCGCGCGCAACGCGCCGTTACAGCTCTGCATGACGTATCTCCAATCTTGATGACATACGTCTTGGAAGCCTTACAGCGTGAGGATCAGATCCATGTGCACCCCGCGGGACTGGCGCTGTCGGGGCACAATCCGTTGTCCCACCTGACGCTGCCACAACAGAACCGCATGGACGAAATCGAAGCCCGTATTTCGCACCACTGTATGACCAATCCCCCGCTTCTGGAGGGAGGTGCCGATCCCGACCTTTTGGTACTTCTGCTTGATACGGGCCGCGTTATCACGCTCCATAATATCGCGCTCAAGCAGACCTTGCTGTTCCATCGCGACAGCCTGATGGCCGCCGCAGAACAGCTCCGTATTGCCTTTCCGCCACCGCAAGATTTCACCACGTCGCAAGCGCGTACTACGTTGGCCACAACCCGCAAGGTCATTGTGCCTGTGCTTGAGTATTTCGACAAATGCGGGCTGGCGGTCCGCATCGACGACATACGGCAAATGACAGATGTTATTCCGGTTCCCCCCTCCGCTGCGTCTTGCTAGGCTGAATCTATTGTGGAGGTGATTGGAGTCTGGTGGCTTCCCTGGTCTTCAAAACCATGGACGCGCTTTAACGCGTGTGGTGGGTTCGATTCCCATCCACCTCCGCCAATCGAGACAAGGGCTGGACAACAACCGCTTCGCTTCTGCAAGATGGTGCAGCAGCCGGGGAGGGCAGATATGAACAACCAACAGCCAGCGTTTTCATTGGATGATCTGTCGGGGCAGGCCCACGCATTTCCGACCCAGCGCAACACCCTCGTCTGCTTTGTCAAAGACGATTGCGAAACTTGCAATACCGCGGCCCCCGTTCTGGAGGCGTTGCATAAGGCACACGCGGGGCAGGTCGAGGTAATGCTGGTTTCCCAATCAGGGCCGACGAATGCCAGTTTTGCAGCGCGCCACAGCCTCAGCATGCCGGTGCTGGATGACCGAACCTGCAAAGCCGCCTTTGATTGGGACATCGAAAGTGTACCGTCCGTATTCTGGATGAATGAATCTGGCGTTGTTCTATCCCGCTTCGAAGGTTTTATTCGCACCGATTGGGAAACGCTCGCTGCTGATATGAGCGCACAAACAGGTCTCGCCGCCGCGCAAATAGACTGGGAGGCTTTGCCCGCTTGGCGCCCCGGTTGCGGCTCCAAGCACCTCGATCCAAGCGTCTATGACAAGTTGCGCGCAGAGGCGGACGGTAGCCCGATCCGCGCCCGCAAGATCGACATTGCCAGCGCGGATGACGTGGCCGAGTTCATGTTTGATCAGGGCTTTTCCGATGGCTTGCCCTTGGTACCACCAACGCCAGAGCGCGTGTTGCGGATGTTGGCAGGCACACACCGCGACGCGCAGGACGTTATCGCAACTGTCCCCCCGAACATGGGCATCGCCACGGTCGAAAAGATCGCAATCAACGCTGTGATGGCAGGCTGCAAGCCGGAATATATGTCCGTCATCATCGCCGCGGTCGAGGCTGCATGTACCGATGAATTCAACATTCACGGAGTCACCGCAACCACGATGGGGGCCGCCCCTGTGATGATCATAAACGGCCCGATCCGGCACAAAATCGGGATGAACATGAAGCTGGGTGCATTGGGGGCTGGTAACCGCGCCAATGCCACAATCGGCCGCGCGCTGCGTCTTGTCGTGCGAAACGTCGGCGGCGCGGCCACGGGTGGGGTAGAGCGGTCAACCCTTGGTAATCCCATGAAGTTCACCATGTGCTTTGCAGAATGGGAGGAACGCTCCCCCTGGCCCGCGCTGCATGTGGAACGCGGGTTTGAGCCGGAGGACTCAGTGGTCACACTTTTTGCGATGACAGGCGGGCCCGTACATATCGTCGATCAGACTTCGCGGGCGCCCGACCAGATCGCGGGCTCGCTTGGCATGGGCCTTGAAGGGGTGTTTTTGCCCAAGTTGCGCAACCTGCCCGTTGACGCGCTGTTGGTCGTGTGTCCCGAACATATCGATACGCTGACCCGCGAAGGTGAGTATTCAAAGGACCGTCTGCGCGACCGTATTCAGGAGGTGACAACCCGTCCACTGGCGGAAATGGTGCAAGATGCGTATTCTGGCGCGGGCATCTCCCCCGAAGCGGCCAAGGCGATGGGAGCAGAGGCTCTGGCCCGATCTGTTCCCAAGTTTGCGGGTACCGAGTTCATTCACATTGTGGTTGCAGGGTCGGACGCCGGCAAATTCTCGTCGGCGTTTCATGGCTGGGCCACGGGGGCTGTCGGCTCACAATCTGTTTCCAAAAAGATCGACCTCGGCTAGGCTGAGATCAGAAAGGAGGAATGTATGACAATTATTCTCGACCCCACTGACGAACGTGTACCGGTTGAGCGGCAAGTGACCCCGCGCAGCGGCACGCTGTCTGGTGTGATCGGCCTGCTGGACATCAGCAAGCCGCGCGGCAACATCATGCTGGACGAGCTGGAAAAACTGCTGAAACAAAAAGCGCCCGATGTGACGGTGCGCCGTTTTACCAAGCCCACGTTTGCCAAGCCGTGTCCCGATGCCTTGCGGCACGAAATCCGCGACACCTGCACCTATCTGGTCGAAGCATTGGCCGACTGAGGATCCTGCACAACGTGCAGTATGCACGACAATGTCTGGTTTGAAACCCAGGGGATCCCATCAGTCTCTATCGCTTCCAGCGAGTTTGGAGAGGCTGCAGAAAGCCAGCGACGCGCGCTGGGTATGAACGGCGCACATTATGTACTGGTGCCGCATCCGATACAGGATGCAACCGACGATGAAATGCGCATTAAAGCGGCGCAAGCTCTTAAGGAGATCATCGCGGCGCTGACGCAAAACTAGATTAAACACCGCCCCGCGTTTGGGGCGGTGTTTTGCGTTTGTGCGGCTTTCAGCAAATTACGGTATCGTGCTTGGACATTTCTGTGTGCAGCGGGCAGATACAGTAGCATGAAATTCATAATAATTAGCAAGGATGCACTCGCATGCTGAACACCGTCCCTTACACCCGTGATCTGGTGCTAGTTGGGGGCGGGCATGCGCACGCGCTGGTGCTGCGCAAATGGGGCATGGACCCGCTACCGGGCGCGCGGCTGACGGTAATCAACCCCGGCCCGACAGCGCCTTACACCGGCATGTTGCCGGGGCATATCGCAGGCCACTACAGCCGCGACACGTTAGAGATTGATCTGGTCCGCCTTGCGCGCTTTGCAGGCGCGCGCCTGATCCTGAGCCACGCCACCGGCATCGACCGCAAGGCGGGCGTTGTGCATGTGGAAGGGCGCGGGCCTGTTGCTTATGACGTTGCCTCTATTGATATCGGCATCACTGCGCGCATGGATATTATAGGTTTCGCCGAACACGCGGTCGGTGCCAAGCCATTGGATGTCTACGCGCAAACATGGCGTGTGTTTCTGGAGACCGTGCAAAGCGGCACCAAGCCCGCGAAGATCGTCGTGATTGGCGGCGGCGTTGCGGGCTGCGAGTTGGCAATGGCAATGGCATTTGCCCTGCGCAACAGCGGCGCCACTCCGCAAGTGACTGTGATCGAGGCGGGACCGGAGATTTCTGGTGTCGGGCCGCAGGCGCGTAGCAAGCTGCATATTGCTATGACTGATTTGGGCATCACCATCCTCCCCAACGCGCAGATTACCGAAATCCGCGCAGGCGAAGTTGTGATTGCAGGGCACCCTCCTGTTGAGGCTGCGTTATGTGTGGGCGCAGCTGGCGCCTTTCCACATGGCTGGATTGCACAGACGGATTTGCCTCTGCATGAGGGCTTCATCCTCACCGATCCGGAGTTGCGCGTTCAGGGGGATGCGACCCTGTTTGCTGTCGGCGATTGTGCCCACATGCCTTTTGCGCCGCGCCCCAAGGCGGGTGTTTTTGCCGTGCGCGCGGCGCCTGTGCTCCATCACAACTTGCGCGCGGCTCTCACAGGGGGGCCTCTTAAACCCTTCCGCCCGCAGAAATCATATCTCAAACTCATCTCGCTTGGTGGCAAATCCGCGATGGCCGAGAAATACGGCTTTGCGCCGTCGGCTCCTCTGCTGTGGCAGTGGAAAGACCGGATCGACCGTGCGTTTATGGCCAAGCTTGACCAGCTTCCGGTGATGGAGACGTCCGCCTTGCCGAAAGTAGTCGCAGGCGGTGTGGCAGATGATGCGCAATCCGTCCCGCTGTGCGGCGGGTGTGGTGCCAAGGTGGGTGGCGCCGTTCTGGGCCGCGCGATTGGTACGGGCACCGCTCCGCTGCACGCTGACGTGATTGCGGGGCCGGGCGATGATGCTGCTATTCTGCGGGGGCCGAACGGTAGCTTCCAAGTCCTGAGCACTGATCACCTGCGCGCCTTTATCGAAGACCCTGTCCAGATGACATGCATTGCGGCCGTTCATGCGCTGGGCGACGTCTGGGCCATGGGAGCAGCGCCCCAAGTGGCCTTGTCCACGATTATCCTGCCGCGTATGTCGGCAGGGCTTCAAGAGCGCACACTGCGTGAAATCAACGATGCCGCGCGCGCTGTTTTCGAGGTCGCTGGTGCCACTATTGTGGGGGGACATACCACTATGGGCGCGGAGCTGACGATTGGTTTTACAGTGACAGGCATACGGCCTGATATGCCGATCACGGTCGCGGGAGCGATAGCGGGGGATGTGCTGTTGCTCACACGACCCATCGGCAGTGGCGTGATTCTTGCTGCGCATATGGCGGGCAAGGCGCCTGCGCGGATTGTGGCCCGAACGCTGGCTATGATGGAGCAGCCCCAGCATATCGCGGCGGGCATTCTGAAGAACGCGCATGCCATGACGGATGTTACAGGCTTTGGCCTTGCGGGCCATGTTCAGGCGATTTGTGCCGCGTCCGGTGTGCAGGCCGAGATATGGCGTGATAAGGTACCTGTCTATGAAGGCGCGCGTGAGCTGTCTGACGCAGGGGTGTTTTCGTCTTTGCTGGCTGCCAATACGGCTGACGCGCTGACAACCGGCCTCCCCGATCCGCTTTTGCATGATCCGCAAACAGCAGGCGGCCTTCTCGCTGCTCTGCCTCGCGATGCCGCCGAGACGGCATTGGAAGCACTGCGTGACCAAGGTTGCGAAGGGCACATCATCGGAGCATTGTCGGCAGGCTCAGGCCCGATCCGCGTTAGCTGAACTGTTCGATTAGGCTGCGTGCGGCGTCGGCGAGTGTCTCGGGGTCGAGTGCCTCCAGCGTGAACTGTTCGGGAGTCTGATCCGCCCGCGCCTGTGATTTCGTATACCGCGGATCGTAGTGTTGCGACATCAACTCCCCTGCCAACGTCTCCCAATCCGCACCCTCTGCCAGTGCATGCCAGCCCGTGATCGTGGCCGCAGCATGATAGCTCGACAGTTGGCCAATCTGTTGGTTCAATTTTTCACGGTCTTGCGTCAGATCGGCATAGGCGGTGGCAAGAAAGGCGGCGCGGGCGGCAATCGGCGCGCTGACCTCAATTCGGGGCGCTGCAATCATTGCAGCCCAAAGCGCGGGTGGTATCATACGTCCGCCAATCTTGCTGCTCTCTCCTTCAACCCAAGTGATTTGCGCGGGATCCAGTGCCTCCAGTTCAGCAGCAAGGCGGGATTCAAACATCTTTTGCGAGGGCTGTGCGATATCGAGCGATCCGAACAGTGATCCGCGATGTGCCGCCAATCCCTCAAGATCCAGAATTTGTGCGCCAGCGTCTCTCAGATGGTGCAGGAGCGCCGTCTTTGCAGTGCCCGTCCCGCCGTCAATCAATCTGATCCGGTGCGGGAGCGGCGTGTCGTAGAGACGTGCGGTGACTTGCTTGCGGTAACTGCGATAGCCCCCTTCAATCAAATGCACGCGCCACCCAACCTGATCAAGGATCGTCGCAAACGAGCCTGAGCGTTGCCCGCCGCGCCAGCAATAGACCAACGGCTGCCAATCGCCCTGCTTATCCGCAAGAGGTCCTTGCAAGTGGCGCGAGGCATTTGCGGCCACCAGTGCGGCACCCACCTTGCGCGCCAGAAAGGCGCTCTGTCGGGTGTAGATTGTGCCGACTTGCGCGCGTTCGTCATCGCTCAGCACCGGAAGGTTGATCGCGCCGGGAATATGGTCCTCTGCAAACTCGAGTGGTGCGCGCACATCAATGATCGTATCGGCCCCGATTCCGGCTATGGACGATAGTGATGTGAGGGTCTGGCGGATCATGCAGGGCTCCGGATGGCAGGAATACCCCGTTCTATTGCACATACCGCCAAGGTCCAGCGTAAAGCGCGTAGGTGTTTTCGGGGGCGAGGGCCGCCTGCGTTTTGCTATGCGAAACGCAATCGTGCCGACATGACGGAAATCCGATGAAACATACAAACCAGCCCGGAAATACCGTGAACTTTGTTGACTCCTGAAAGTTAAGGTTCGTATCCTTTTCCACACAGCGGAACGCCGTTTCGGGAGAAAACGCATCCGCGATGACCGATTTGCCACGCCAGACGTGGGCAAAAATACGGACTTTTTGGGAGGAAACTATGAAATATATCGCTTCTACATTTGCAGTTCTCAGCATGTCAGCCACTCTGGCTGTTGCTCAGGACATTGATCTGCCAAAGCAGTTGAACTGGACGGCATATGATACCGGATCGGCGGGCTATAACCAATCCGTCGCAATCGGTGCTGCGTTGCAGGATGCCACAGGCGTGAACCTGCGTGTTCTGCCCGGCAAGAACGACATCTCGCGCACCGAGCCACTGCGTCAGGGGCGGGTAGAGTTTTCGGCAACCGGCGTCGGCGGTAGCTTTATGGCGCAAGAAGGCGTGTTTGACTTCGGTGCCGAGAACTGGGGCCCGCAGGCAGTGCGCGTTCTGATGGCCAACAACGGTGGCGCGATCAACCTGTCGGTTGGCGTCGCTGGTGATCTGGGCATCGAGACCTATGCAGACCTGAAAGGCAAACGCGTTGCCTATATCGTAGGCTCCCCCGCGCTGAACGTGAACACAGAGGCCTATCTGGCCTATGGCGGTTTGACATGGGATGATGTCGAGCGCGTTGATTTCGGCGGTTTTGGTGCAAGCTGGACGGGTCTGATCGAAGGTCAGGTTGACGCGGCATTTGCGTCAACCAACTCCGGCAAGGCTTATGAGGCCGAGGCAGGCCCGCGCGGCTTGTTCTGGCCCCCGATTGATCCTGCGAACACCGAAGGCTTTGCCGCAATGCAAGAGATTGCACCCTTCTTCACGCTCAACAAAGCGTCAGTTGGTGCGGGCATTGATGGAACCGACGGCTATCATGGGGCTGGATACGCCTATCCCGTTCTTACCGCCATGGATACGACAGACGAGGCCTTGGTCTACAACATGACCAAAGCGATGGTTGAACTGTTCCCGAAGTATGACGGCAACTCGCCCGGTATCGGCGGTTGGGCGCTGGACAAGCAGAACATGAAATGGGTTGTCCCGTACCACAACGGCGCGATCAAATACTTCACCGAAGCGGGCGTCTGGAATGGCGAAGCGCAGGCGCATAACGACCAGCTGGTCGCACGTCAGGCAGCCCTGATCGCCGCATGGGAAGCAACCAAAGCAGCGGCACCCGCTGATTGGGAGGCTGCATGGGACGAGGCCCGCCGTAAGGCCCTTAAGGACGGCGGCTTTCCAGTTACGTTCTAAGACCTGCAAAGCACATGTGTCCGGCCCGCAATTTTGCGGGCCGGTCTTTCCTGTTTCCCACCTGATGCGGATGAACCCATGACTGACCAGATCACAGCGACCTCTAACGCCAAGGGCCTCGAAGCAGTAGCGATTGACGGCGAGACTCCGTCAGAGCGTTTGGCAGGCCCTGCCCGCTGGGTGGTGATTATCGGTACATTGATGTCACTGGTGCTGGTTGTAAATCAGCTGTTCAACCTTCAGATTGCGGGCATTGTCCTGATCGAGGGCCGGTATCTTTATTTGCTGGGCGGGGTGTATCTGGCACTCAGCTTCCTGATTTTCCAAATGCGCGGTGGCAAAGGTGGCGTGCCTTCACTGCTGGACTGGGCGCTCTTCGCGATTGCCCTCGGATGCACCGGCTATCTGGTTCAAACGGCACAGCAAAACCTGTCGCAGGGGTGGGAATACGCGGCACCCGAGGCCGCGCAATATGTCTCGGTGGTGTTCTTCTTTCTGGTGCTTGAGGCAACACGCCGCGCGGGCGGGTTGGTCCTGTTCCTGATTGTGACGCTGTTTGCGTTCTATCCTACCTTTGCAGGCCATGTGCCGGATCCGTTCTCGGGCTTCCAGAGTACGTTTATGCAAACGGTTCCCTATCACATTTATTCTGCCGAAAGCTCCTTCGGCATCCCGATGAAAGCTTTCGGCGGTGTGGTTATCGGCTTCATCCTGTTTGGTGCGGTTCTGCAACGCACAGGTGGCGGGCAATTCTTTAATGATCTCGCGCTTGGTATGGTTGGCGGTTATCGCGGCGGTGCGGCCAAGGTCTCGATTTTTGCCAGCGGATTCATGGGGTCTATGTCCGGCTCGGTTATCTCGAACGTGCTTACGACGGGCGCTGTATCCATTCCCGCGATGCGCAAGACAGGGTTCAGCGCCAAGACAGCGGCGGCAACCGAAGCCTGCGCATCAACCGGTGGCGTCCTGATGCCGCCCATCATGGGCGCCACGGCGTTCATCATGGCCTCGTTCCTCTCGCGCCCCTATGTGGAAATCGCACTGGCGGCGGCCATCCCCAGCATTCTGTTTTATTGGGGCCTGTTCACGGGCATCGACGCCTATTCCGCCAAACGGGGCCTGCGCGGCCTGCCCAAACCTGACCTGCCGCAACTGCGTGCGGTCATGGCCGAAGGCTGGCCTTATATCTTCGTCTTTGCCCTGCTGCTCTATATGATGATCGGCCTGCGGCAGGAATCCTCTGCACCGTTCTATGCGACGGCTCTGCTGCTGATGGTCAACCAGTTCCGCGCGCGGTTCCGCCTGAACAAGCAACGTCTGGGCAACATGATCGTTGGTGTCGGCATGGGACTGGCCGAGCTTACAGCGATCTTGCTGGGTGTGGGCCTGATTGTCGGCTCCTTCTCTGCGACCGGTCTTGCGGGGACGCTGGTGAACGAGCTTGTGTTTATGGCAGGGGACAACACGTTGGTCCTGCTGGGCATGGGCGCGCTGACCGCATTTATCTTTGGCATGGGTATGACAGTTACGGCTTGCTACATTTTCCTTGCCGTCGTGCTGGCCCCCGCGCTTGAGGCGGGTGGGCTGAACCAACTCGCCGTGCACCTGTTCATCCTTTACTGGGGCATGGTCAGCTTTATCACACCACCTGTGGCGCTGGGCGCTTTTGCGGCCTCTACCATGGCGGGGTCCAACCCGATTGCCACGGGGTTCGAGGCAATGCGACTGGGTGGTGTCATCTACATCGCGCCCTTCTTCTTTGTCCTCAACCCGGCGCTGATCGGTCAGGCGCCTGCATGGGAAGTTGTCGTGGCACTTACCTGCGCGCTGACCGGTGTCGCGCTTATCTCGTCTGCGCTGCAAGGCTACATTAGCCTTGTCGGTCCGCTGGAAGGGCCGCTGGGCTACCCGATGCGAATATTGCTGTTCATCGGTGGTGTGCTCATCGCCAAGCCCGAGACTGCGCTTCTGCCGCTGAGCTATGCGGGGTCTTTCGCTGTTGGTGCTGCGTTCTGTGCATTCCCGGTCTTTATTGCGTGGCAAGCAAATAAAGACGATCCACGAGTGGCCTGACCGATGCTCACAATATCCCCCCCGATTTCCGATCCGTCCTCCATGGTTACAATTGTTGACCGCTTGCGCACCAACGCTGCTGCCCATCCCGATGCGACCGCACTTGTCTGCGGTGAACAGCACATCACATGGGGCGCGTTTGATCTGCGGCTCAACCGTGTTGCGAATGCCCTGTTGGATATGGGGGTAGGCAAAGGCGATAACGTCGCGATCCTGTCGGCCAACTCCATCGCCTACGCCGAGCTGTTTATGGGCATCGTGCGGGCCGGGGGCTGCGCTACGCCGCTGTCTTCCATGGCCTCGCCGGATGCGCTGCGCAAAATGCTGGAAGACAGCGGTGCGCGTGCGGTTTTTGTGGCGGAGCAGTATTTGCACCTGCTTGCAGACTTCATTGCTGAGCTGCCAATGGTGCGTGTTGCAATTGATTTTGAGCACGCTGATTTTGCGGATTACGAGGCAACGCTGGCCAGTGCTGCCACTACCGATCCGTTGATCCCGATTGCGATGTCGGATGCCTTCAACCTGATCTATTCCTCTGGCACCACGGGCACGCCCAAAGGCATTTTGCACAACCATCAGATGCGCGCTGCGCAAATGGACCGGGTCACGCCCAACGGTTATGACGATAACGCGCGCACGCTGATCTCCACGCCGCTCTATTCCAACACAACGATTGTAGCGTTTTTGCCGACACTTTTTGGTGGCTCCACCG
Organism: Sulfitobacter sp.; assembly: GCA_029252045.1. GTDB lineage: Bacteria > Pseudomonadota > Alphaproteobacteria > Rhodobacterales > Rhodobacteraceae > Sulfitobacter. The sequence continues at coordinate 46,157 of JAQXCD010000027.1, read as the reverse complement.
TGTATCTGATGCCCAAATTCGACGCCCGCGAATACCTGCAGATCGTCGAGCAAGAGGCGATCACCCACACGATGCTGGTGCCTGTGCAATACAAACGCATCATGGATGTGCCGGATTTCGACAGCTTTGATTTGTCCTCCATGCGCGTCAAGTTCTCTACCTCTGCGCCCTTGCGTGCGGCGTTGAAGGCGGATGTGCTGGCCCGCTTCCCCGGCAAGCTGGTGGAATATTATGGCCTGACAGAGGGCGGCGGGGTGACGGTATTGGTCGCAGACGAAAACCCGAGCAAGCTGCACACCGTGGGCAAGCTGGCCCCCGGAAACGACATCCGCCTCATCGATGCGGCAGGCCACGAAGTGCCTCTGGGTGAGGTGGGCGAGATTTGCGGCCGTGGGCCTACAATGATGGCTGGGTACTATGGCCGCGATGACCTGACCTCCGACTACATCTGGCGTAATCAGGCGGGCGAGGTCTATTTCCGCTCCGGCGATATGGGCTCATTTGATGCCGATGGCTTTCTGACCCTGTCGGACCGCAAGAAGGATATGATTATCTCCGGTGGCTTGAACATCTACGCCAATGATCTGGAGCTGGTTCTGCTGGCCGATGCGGACGTGACAGATGCTGCCGTGATTGGTGTGCCGTCCGATGCATGGGGCGAGACGCCGCTGGGCCTGGTCGTACTGCGCGAAGGGGCAACCCGCAGCGCCGAGGATATCCGCGATCGGGCCAACGCAACCCTTGGTAAAAGCCAGCGGTTGTCAGCGGTCGAAATCCGCGAAACACTTCCGCGCAGCACCATCGGAAAAATACTCAAGAAAGAACTCCGCATCCCCTATTGGGAGAAAGAACCGACGTGACCGAGACGAAAATGAATGGCGCCGAAAGCCTTGTGCACACCTTGCTCGCCAATGGGGTCGACACTTGTTTTACAAATCCCGGCACGTCCGAGATGCACTTTGTCGCGGCGCTGGATCACATCGCCGGCATGCGCTCGGTGCTGGTCCTGCAAGAGGGTGTAGCGACGGGGGCGGCGGATGGGTACTACCGGATGGCATGCAAGCCCGCGTCGACGCTGCTGCATCTTGGGCCCGGTCTGGCCAATGGTCTGTCCAACCTTCACAACGCAAAAAAGGCAGGCTCCGGTGTGGTGAATATCATCGGTGAACATGCCTCGACCCATATCGAGCTGGATGCGCCGTTGACCTCCGACATAGAGGGGATTGCGCGTCCGGTGTCCCATTGGGTCCACAGCTCGAAATCGGCGGCGGATGTGGGCAAGGATGCGGTTTCTGCAATTCAGGCGGCCATGGTCGCGCCGGGCCAGATTGCATCGCTGATCCTGCCAAGTGATACGGCGTGGAACGGAGGCGGCGTTGCACAGGAAGCAGCAGAGATGCCAGCGCCTGCGCCCTTTGATGCTGCCCAACTTGAAACAGCCGCCACTGCGCTGGGCGGCGAAGAGACACTGCTGCTGTTGGGTGGGCGCGCACTGACTGAAAACAACCTGAAGATTGCGGGCCAGATTGCGGCCAAGATCGGCTGTAAACTGCTATCGGAATGGTCCAACGCCCGGCTGGAGCGCGGCGCGGGAAGGGTCTTTGTCAATCGTGTGCCTTATCCGATTGATATCGCCCTTAAGGTGCTCGAGCCGTTCAAGCGTATCGTTCTTGTGGGTGCGCGCGCGCCTATCGGGTTTTTCGCCTATCCGGACAAGCCTGCAATCCTCACGCGTGACGGGGCACAGATCACCACGCTGGCCCATTCCAGCGCGGACCTTACTGCGGCACTAGAAGCATTGCGCGACGCGACAGGCGCAGAGGATACCGCCCCCGCCCATGTGGTTGAGGCGTCCATGCCTGACCGGCCGACGGGCCCGATTAACCTTGATACTCTCGCCGCTGTCATTGCCCGTGCCATTCCGGAACAGGCCATCGTCGTAGACGAATCCGTGACCACAGGCCGCGCGTTTTCGCCCGCGACCAAAGGCGCGCCTGCGCATACTTGGCTCAACAATTGCGGCGGCTCTATCGGCTATGCGATGCCTGCGGCGATTGGGGCCGCAATTGCCTGCCCTGACCGCAAAGTGATGTGCATGTCGGGTGATGGATCGGCGATGTACACGGTGCAATCGCTTTGGACGATGGCCCGTGAAAATCTGGATATCACCGTGCTGATTTTCGCCAACCGCAGCTATCAGATCCTGCGCGGTGAGCTGACAAATGTGGGCGTTGGCAACCCGGGCCCCCGCGCGATTGACATGCTCAGCCTTGATCGTCCTGCGCTGGATTGGGTGCAGATGGCCCGCTCTATGGGGGTTGAGGCACAGCGGGTCGAAACCTGCGAGGCGCTGGAGGCGGCACTGGAGGACGGGCTGACCGGTGGCGGTCCGAACCTGATCGAGATTACGCTCTAGCGAGGGTTTTCATCCAACCCAGCCCGCCTTGCGTGGTGGCGCGGGGGCGGTATTCGGCGCCAATATGGCCCTCGTATCCAAATTCAGCAATCTGCCCCAGCAGCCAGCGGTAATCCACCTCGCCGCTGTCGGGTTCGCCACGATCCGGCACAGCAGCAATCTGGATATGCCCGATCTTGGGTAGCAGACGCTCAACAGTTTTCGCCAGATCGCCCTGCATGATTTGCATGTGATAGCAGTCAAACATGATCTTCAGCTCGGGGCGGGCCAGATCGTCTATGATCCGCTCTGCGTGATCCGTCCGGCAGAGGTGATAGCCGGCTACATCACGGGTATTGATCGGCTCGATCAGAACGGTAAGGCCCTGTGCTGCGGCCAGATCACAGGCGTGGTTCAGGTTGTCGCGAAAGCAGCTCTCAGCTGCCGCATCGCCAACTGTGCGCCCCGCCATGACATGTACTGCCCCGACACCTGCGGCGGCGGCATAGTTCACCACGCGGGCAATTTCCTTGCGGGCCTCGTCGCGGCGGTCGGGCAGGGCGGCAAGGCCGAAATCCCCCGCGGCACGGTCCCCCGGCCATGTGTTGAGCCCCAGCATCCGCAGACCGGTTTCATGCAACGCATCACGCATCACCTGCGCCGGTGTATCATAGGGAAAGTGACACTCTAGCGCGTCAAACCCGTCTGCCTTGGCCGCGCGGATCGCATCTGGCAGCGGCAGGTCGGTGTAGAGAAACCCGAGGTTTGCAGAGAATTTCATCAGTCGTCCCATTCCACATCAAATTTGGTCACCAGTGCCCGCACATGGTCTTCCGTCAGCGCACGGGCGTTCAATCCGCGCAGCATCATCGCCAGACGTGCCGTGTCTTCCAGCTCTTCAATCGCGTTACACGCCGCTTCTATATCTTTGCCGGCCACCACAGGACCATGGTTTGCCAACATCACCGCACTGCGCTTGCCTGCCAGCCCGCGCACCGCATCGCCCATGGCGGGATCGCCTGGCAGGTAGAACGGCAGCAGCTTGACGCGGCCCAGCTTCATAATCCCGTAGGGGGTGAGGGGCGGCAGAAAGTTGTCAGGGTCCGCATCGGGCATCATCGACAGGGCAACAGCATGGCAACTGTGCAGATGGACAACGGCGCCGGCACTACTGCGCGTATCGTAAAAGGCGCTGTGCAAGGGCATTTCTTTGGTCGGTTGATCACCGCTGATTAATGCGCCGGCTGCATTAAAGCGCGACAGACGTGCAGGGTCCAGCCGCCCGAAGCTGGTCCCTGTAGGGGATACAAGCAGCCCGCCATCATCGGTCCGTGCCGAGATGTTACCAGTGCTGCCGCCTGTCAGTCCGCGCTCAAACATGGATTTAGCCAGCAGGCAAATCTGCTCACGCAGTGCCGTTTCACCCATTAGTCTTGTCCCAACACAGCGGCAGCCTTTTCAAAATAGTCTTCGCTGCCGAAGTTACCTGATTTCAGGGCAATCACCAATGTTTCGCTTGCGCGCAAAGCGGGCACGCCCGGATCAATCTCGGGGCCGATGGCAAGGGTCTCAATCTCCAGCGCCTCAACAACAGCGCCCGATGTCTCACCGCCGGCGGTCAGGATGCGGGTCACCCCAAGTGACGCGAGGCGGGCAGCGACCTTGCCAAAAAAGCCCTCCAGCGCGGTTGCAGCGGTATTGGTGCCAAAACGTGCTTGCGTTTGCGCCACTTCGGCAGGATCGGCAGAGCTATAGGCAAGGGGCAGGCCATCTGTGACAGCAAGCCACTGTGCAACATCTTCAGGCGTCTGGCTGCCTTCAATCACGGCAGCGGGATCAATCCTGAGGCCTTTGTAGCGGGCAAGGTGATAGGCGATTTGGCCGCGTGTGGCTGTGGAACAGGAGCCGGACAGGATGGCCGCTTTGCCAGCCTGTGGATGCCACGGCACTTGTGCGGGCGCGATGCCAAAGTTGGCGGGCAGCCCCAAGGCCACACCTGATCCACCTGTCACCAATGGCAGCCCCGTCGCGGCGGCACCGATCTGCATCAGGTCTTCATCGCGCAGGGCATCCACCACAATCATCCGGTGACCGGCGGTATGCTCAGCCTGCAATCGTGCTGCAATCTCGGTAGAGCCCTTAAAAACAGTCTCTGCGGGCACTAATCCCACGCTATGCACACTCTGTGCTGCCATCAATCGGCGGAGGTTTGCGTCTTTCATCGGGGTGAGAGGATGGTTCTCCATCCCGCTTTCGTTCAGCAGGGCATCTTTGACAAACAGATAACCTTGATAAATCGAGCGCCCTGCACCCGGAAAGGCGGGGCAAACGATGATTTTATGGGCATCAAGCGCCTCGGCCAGCGCATCGGCAACAGGGCCGATGTTGCCTTTTTCTGTGCTATCAAAGGTGGAGCAATATTTGAAAAAAATCTGCTCGCAGCCTTGATCTTGAAGCCAGCGCAATGCCGCTAGAGACTGTTTTACAGCCTCTTCAGGGTCAATTGAGCGGGATTTGAGGGAGACAACACCTGCCTGCAAATCCGCGTCCGCAGGTCCGCTGGGTATGCCGCTGTATTGCACCGTCCGCATGCCCGCCTTGGCCAGTGTATTGGCCAGATCGCTGGACCCTGTGAAATCATCCCCGATACATCCCAGCAGCATTATACGTCTCCTGGCAAAGTGATGCCGCCTGCACGGGCGAAGTATTTGGCGATTGCTGCGTCGTCCTCATTGCCCAGACCGGCAGCTGAGGCCGCGCGGAATTGTGCCAGCGCGTTGGTTGAGACAGGAACGGGTAGGCCCGACGTAGCGGCAATCTCTGTGACAATGCCAAGATCTTTCAGCCAGATGTCCACCTTGGAGCGTGGGCTGTAGTCAGCTTCTACTACATGGGCGCCACGGTTCTCGAACATCCATGACGTACCTGCGGAGACGGAGACCACATTCAGCACCTGCTCGGGCGTCAGGCCCTGAGACGCGCCAAAGGCCATCGCTTCGCCCATAGCGGCGATGTGCACGCCTGCCAGCAACTGGTTCACGGCCTTCATGGCCGAGCCTTCGCCCGCGCCATCGCCCAAGCGGTGTACGGTTTCAGCCATGGCGTCCAAAATGGGAGCCGCGAGGTCAAAAGCCTCTGCTGTGCCCGATGCCATGATCGACAACTGTCCAGCGGCCGCTTTGATGGCGCCGCCAGAAATGGGCGCGTCCAGATACAGATGACCCGCGTTGGCGGCTGCCACCTCCATCTCTTTCGCAAAGTCGGGAGAGACGGTTGCACATGACACGATAACGCCGCCTTTGCGCAGCCGCGCCGCAACGCTCTGTGTATTCGACAAAACACTGCGTGTTTGATCGGCGTTCAACACCGCGCTCACCAACGCATCCGCGGGTGTGGTGCTTTCCGACGCCGCAATGCCGCCGGCGGCTATGAACATTTCAACCCGCGAAGCATCCGGGTCATGCCCGCGCACAGCGTGTCCTGCGCGTACAAGGCTGGTTGCCATCCCCAGCCCCATCGAGCCGAGGCCCACAAAATCAATCAACATCATTTATCCTCCAAAAAACTATTCCACCGGCCACAGCGTGATCGCGGGAACATAGGTGATCACCATAAGGGCGGCAAAAACAATCAGCACAAACCACACCAACTGCGGGATGATCTTCTCGACCTGCAACTCGGCCACAGCGCAGGCGGCAAACAGGTTCACCCCCCAGCGGCGGCGTGATCATCCCCAGTGCCAGATTGGCCACGACAATCTGGCCGAAGTGGACCGGATCGACGCCATAGCTGAGCGAGATGGACGGCGGGATCAATATGCCAAATTCTGCGGAAGAGGCCTGAATGGAAGCGGCCAGTGGTTTGGGGTAGCTATGTTTGACCATCGCGGGGATCAGAATGGCCCCGATGGGGAATGTGGTTGCCACCGAAGAGCCGGAGATAGATGCGAACAGCATACATGTCAGAACGCAGGTGCAGGCCAGACCGCCCTGCACACCACCCACCAGCGACTTCGCCAGCTCGACCAGACGTTGCGAGATGCCGCCCGCAGACATCAAATTACCAGCCAGAATAAACAGCGGGATCGCCATGACGGGAAAGCTGTCGATTCCGGTAAACATGCGCTGGGCAACCAGCAGCAGTGGCAGGCGGCCTTGCGCCTCAATCCCGATGATCGAAGCCAAACCGATAGAGACCGCAATGGGCACACCGAGAACAAAAAGGATGGGGAGGGATAGACCAAGTGCACTGTTCATTGTGCCGCCTCCGGATCGCGGGCGGCCAGCCAGTCACCCTGCACTGCACGGATCATGGAGGCGATAATGGCAATCAGAATAAACGCAGAGCCGACAGGCAGCGCCGCATAGACCCAGGCTATTGAAATTTCGAGAGCAGCAAGGCTCTGGGACATGACACGCAAGGTCATTAGATACCCCTGCCACATGAGGACGGCAAAAAAGACGACAGACCCAAGGTTGGCAACCAAAAACAGGGCCAGACCCAGACGGGGCGGCAGCGCGTTCTTGATCACATCGACCGAAATTATGGCGCCGTGATGGAAGGCCACAGCCACACCCAGAAACACCGACCAGATCATTCCGGAGCGTGTGATCACTTCGGACCGGGGTGACGGCGCGCTAAAGGCAAAGCGGGTGATCACCTGAAACAACGCCAGTCCGGCAGCAATAACCAGAAAAGCAATCGACAGCCGTAAGGCCACGCCGGTGGTGATGTTTTCGAAATGCAAAAAATAGCGCATGGCGGGGGCCTCAGCGGGTCAGAGTGAAAGTGTCAGGTGCGGTACGGACCCGCGCCTGACGTCTGCGGGGTTACTTGACCGCTTGGATGCGCTCCACCTGCTCGGGGCCATACTGGTCGGTGTAGATTTTGTAGGCAGGTGCTGCCAGCGCCGCAAAAGGTGCCTTGTCGATATCGGTGATGACTTCCATGCGCGTTCTCGCGCAGCAGGGCGACACCGGTATCTTCCAGACGGTTCACTTCGGCGCGTTTGGCTACGGCAGAGGCTTTCGCCGCCTCGTTGAGCCAGCCCTTCTGCTCGTCGGTCAGCCCGTCGATCAGGATCGGCGAGGCCAGCACGGCCACGGGTGAATAGACGTGACCGGTCAGCGAGACGTGGCCCTGTACTTCCCGGAACTTCGACGCGGTGATCACGGTAACAGGGTTTTCCTGACTGTCGACCACACCCTGCTGAAGCGCTGTAAACAGCTCGGGGAAGGCCATTGGTATCTGCGAGAAGGCTTCCATGTGGACCTTGTTTTCCATCGTCCGCAGCTTCAGACCTTCCAGATCAGCAGGCGTGCGCACAGGGCGCTGCGAGTTTCTCACATGGCGGAAGTCGTTTTCGGACCATGCAAGGCCAACCAGATTGTTCTCGTCGATCTTGGCCAGTAGTTCCTGACCGATTTCGCCAACCAGCACCGCGCGTGCGTGATCATAGTCGCGGAACAGGAATGGCAGGTCCAGCGCGTAGATTTTCGGAACAAAGTTGCCCAGCGGGCCAGTGGAGGTGATGACCACATCCAGCGAGCCAATCTGCAAGCCCTCAATCATGTCACGCTCGCCGCCCAGCTGGCCTGCGGGTGCTTGGGTGCCAGTTATCGCGCCGTCGGACAGCTCTTCGAGTTTGGCGATGAACGGATCGGCGCCAAGGCCGTAGTGCGATGTCGGCGACAGCGCGTGGCCGATGACGATGGGTTGCTGGGCGGAGGCGGATGTCCCAGCCAACAGGGCAAAGGTGCTCGCAACTGCGAAAAGAGCATGTTTCATTTGGTTTCTTCCCAAAGATGTTCAGTTCGTGTCGTTCTTTTTGCGCTATGGGCGCAGAGGGGCGGTACCTGTCTGGGCCGGCTGGCCCATTTCATCTTCCAGATAAACCGCGATGATTTCCTGAAAGGATGTTTCGGCGACAAAGCCTGCGGCATTGGCGCGCGCTGTGTCAAAGTTGCGCGGCCAGCCAGCGACGATGCTGGCCACTGCCGGATCGGGCGCGCGTTTGATCAATGCGACGGCTGCATCGCCTGCCACTACACGCAATGCCTCGATCTGTTCGGCAACGGTGGCTGTTACGCCCGGCATTGTCATGCAGCGCTGGGCGCCCAATGGGGCGGTGTCCATCGTCGCGGCATGCTCGATATAGCCGACAGCGGCGCGGGGGCTGGCAAACCAGTGGCGCACTGTGTCCTCAACGGGCAGGATCGCCTCCTGACCGTTCAGCGGCTCCCGCAGGATGCCAGAGAAAAAGCTGGAGGCGGCCTTGTTCGGTTTGCCCGGCCGGATGCAGATGGTGGGAAAGCGGATGCCGATCCCGTCCAGAAAACCGCGACGCGAATAGTCGTTCAACATCATCTCGCCCATCGCCTTCTGGGTGCCATAGCTGGTGAGCGGTGTCAGGTGATGGGTGTCGGGAATCCGGTCAGGGAAGGGGGCACCGAACACGGCCAAAGACGATGCATAGATCACGCGCGGGCAGTAACCCTCAACCGCCTGAATGGCCTCCAGCAGCGCGCGGGTGCCGTCCAGATTTACGCGGTACCCTTTGGCGCAATCGGCCTCTGCCTCGCCCGACACAATGGCCGCAAGATGCACGATTATCTCAGGACGGTCCGCGATGACGCGGGTGGCAACACCGGCGTCCGCCAGATCGGCAGCCAGCAATGTGCGTTTCCCCTTAAAGTCAGGTGCCACATCCGGCTCGATCACATCCACAAGCGTCATGGCATAGACGGGCGCGCCGCCAATCTGACCGGTTGCGGCAATCCGTTCGGCCAGTTTGCGCCCGATCATTCCCGCAGCCCCGATGATGGTCACTCGCATTATTTTTCCCCTTTGGTTGTCGCGGCTATCAGCGTGCGGGTGCTGTCATAAATCCGGCATTCATGGACGCCTAGGGCCTGCATCAGTGCGGCGCCATCGCCTGCCGTAAGTGCGGACAGGATCACGCGGTGGTCCTCGATGCTCTGCGCTATGGCACCGGGTGCGGCTACGGCGAGGCGCCGGTGATCCAGCAGGTATGAGTATAGTGTCGTTGCAATGTCCGAGAGGACCGCGTTGCCGCACGATTGGTAGAGAGTTGTATGAAATTCGCGGTCAGCGATCAAAAAGCGAACCGGATCATGCGTGCTCCCCTCTTGTGCCACAATCAGTGCAGCCAGTTGCTCCAGCGTGGCAGGCTCTACCCGTTTGGCTGCCAGAACGGCCACCCTTGCTTCAATCATCAGGCGGCTCTCATGCACATCGTCCAGTGTGTAATCCGTGACATGTTTGCTCGACAAAACCGACATGCCCAGATCACCCACATCCGCCGAGGCAACCCGCGTGCGCGCGCCCTGCACAACAGATACGATGCCTTTGGTTGATAGGATCAACAACGCGCCACGGATGGTTTCACGGCTCACGCCCATCGTTGCTGCCAGATCGCGTTCACTGGGAAAACTATCGCCAACGCTCAGGATGCCCGAAGCAATCAGCCCCGCGAAACGCTCCGCGATCACGTCTTTCATCGAGCGATGGGCAACTTTTTCCAATGCAGGGCTATGGGATGCGAGGAATATGGAATCGTTCATACCGTACTCCTCCCAAAGCCTGATATTGCATATTGGTCTACTGGTCCGGTGTGTAGTCCAGTGGCGTGTTTTTTGTCAACAGCAATGAATGCGGATTGGAACGCTCCGGCACCGGACGCGATGTCCGGTTGATTTTGGAACCAAGCGTGTTGCAGCTTATAGACTAACGGATAAGCAAGCTATTCTTCTGCGGTCTTGCCGGAGAAGTTGCTGCGATTTTATGATGGTTGAACGGGCGGACTTCCGTGAGGGGGTTCCCGTCAGGGGGGCTGAAAGTTCATCTGAATGTCAGCTTGCCAATGTTGCGCAGTCTAATGCGCATTGGATATTCCTCTGTGCGTTAAGAGATTCTTCACGTCAGTCCGATAAGAAAACGGGCTCCTGTGTTCAATTTGGGCACAGGCCGCCGCATGGTGACCTTTGAAATGACACATTCACAGCCTTGTATCTACCCTGACGTGTATCCGCATGGGCGTAAAATTTGGTGCTTGCCCAATTTTCGACGCGAACCCGTCCCAGCATCCCCTCAATTTCCTGCGAAAAGCGGACTGTAAAGATGAAAAGCCGTATGTAGCGGGACAATATGTTTAGGATAATCAAGCCATGCCAATAGCATCCGAGTTGCTGATCGACACAAGCGCAAGCGCACTTGCACTGGCGCAACCTATCTTCGGTGATAGTGTCGTCGTCGGGACTGCGACGCTGACAGGTGCTGTGGGCGCGTCCGCGACATATTCGGGTGCTGATGCCATATTGGGGGGGATTGCACCCGCCGATACGGGGATCATTCTTTCTACGGGTCTTGCAGAGAGTTTTACCAACTCCAGCGGCACAACTGATACCAACATACTTGATAGTACATCTGGCAACAATGGCACTGCGGGTGACTTGTTGTTGGATGGCGTTACAGGTCAGACCACTTTTGACGCTGTTGTGCTTGAAGCCACCTTCACGCCGGACGGCGACTATATCACAATGCAGTTTGTCTTCTCCTCCGAGGAGTATCTGGATTTTGTGAACAGTGGCGTAAATGACGCCTTTGGCATCTGGGTGAACAACGTCTATGTACCGTTTACGCCTGCACCAAACGGTGTTGTTTCGATCGACACCATCAACAACACCAGCGCATCGAACCTCTATATCGATAACCCTTCGACACTCGACGGTTACAATACGGAAATGGATGGCCTGACCCGGACTCTGTCCATCAAGGCGCCCGTAAACTCCGGCCAGCTTAACACAATCCGTATCGCGTTGGCCGATGGCGGAGACACTTCATACGACAGTAACGTTTTGATCGCGGCAGACAGCGTCCAGACGGTTGCGCTGGCGTTTGATGACGAGGTCGTGATCGAGCCGAACACATCCAAAATCGTAGACATTCTGGCCAACGATTTTGACGCCTCAAACGGCGGCCTGACGATTACCGAGATTAACGGCACACCTATTGTTGTGGGCCAGACAGTTACGCTCCCCACGGGTGAGCAAATTACACTGAACGCGGATTACACGCTGACGATTGTTACAGACAGTGATCTGGGCAGTCAGTCGTTCACCTATACGATTGCCGATAACGCCGGCAACACCGACACGGGTTTTGCGACGATCACAACTGTCGCCTCGGCCCCACTCAACTACGTTGTAGAAGGCACTGCGGGTGCCGACCTGATTAATGCCGCCTATACGCTGGATCCTGAAGGTGATCTGGTTGACGCAAATGATGCGTTGGACGGCTCCAACAACGACTCCATTCGCGCAGGCGCGGGCAATGACACCGTAAATGGCGGCGCGGGTAATAACACCATCCAACTGAACACGGTCTCTGTGACCGCCCCCGTTGCAGTTACCTTTGCCGCCGACGAGGCAGGTACACTTACCACTGGTGCCAACACCCTCGACTTCTCCGAAATCGAACGTCTCGAGCTGGCCGATAACAACGACACCGTGACCACCACGGGCATCGACATCAACGCTATGGGCGGCGATGACAGCGTCCTTGGCGGCTCCGGTGACGATACAGTTAACGGCGGCACGGGCAATGACACCATCACTGGCGGTCAGGGTGCTGATAGCATCACCGGTGGCACGGGCGATGATGTAATCCAAGCTGCTCAGGGCGACACAGTCTCTGGCGGAGATGGCGACGACACCTTTAACCTTACCGATTTGGGCGAGGCAGGTGCCGGTACAATCACCATCAACGGCGGTGAAGGCGGCGAGACCAACGGCGACACGCTGAACCTGAACGGTATTGCTGATCGTAGCACGCTGGTGATCACGGACCCGGATGATGCAAACGGTGGCCTGACGGGTACCGTCACGCTTTTGGACGGGACAGTTGTCAACTTTACCAACATCGAAAACATCATCTGTTTCGTTCCGGGTACGTTGATCGCGACACCGACGGGCCTGCGCAATATCGAAGACCTGCGTGTGGGTGATCCGGTTCTGACACAGGACAACGGCATCCAGAATATCGGCTGGATCGGCAAGACAACAGTACCGGGCAAGGACCGCTTCGCACCTGTGAATTTCGCCAAATCCATGTGGCCGGGTGCGATGGATGATCTGACAGTTTCCCCGCAGCACCGGATGCTGATCAAGGGCTACCGTGCCGAACTTCTGTTCGGTCAGTCTGAAGTGCTTGTGCCTGCCATCCATCTGCTGGACGGCAAGGACGTCACACGGATTGAGCAGGACGAAGTCACCTATGTGCACATCATGTTCGAGCAGCACGAGATCATCTTTGCCAACGGCATTCCCGCCGAGAGCTTCCACCCCGGTGCGTTTGGTGTGGATGCGCTTGCTGCCAAAGCCCGCGAGGAGCTGTTCACGCTGTTCCCCGATCTGCGCAGCAACCTTGGCGCATATGGTAGCACTGCGCGGCTTTCGCTAAAGGCGAGAGAGGCGAAAATGTTGATCGCACTCCCGTGATCGACACCGAAGTGCCTCTGATCTGACCCGATAGAGCTGCCGGTTTTTCGGCGGCTCTATACGTTTGTCCGTCGTTTTGAACTCAGTCGGATAAAATTCAGCGCATATATGCCGAATAAAGTCGAAATCCCACTCCGTATACTACGGTATACAGTCGACGCATGCCTTTGCATCCGCTATGAGGTGGCCAAACAGCACACAAGGGGTTTCTCATGTCCGATATCATTTACACCAAAGTTGACGAAGCACCGGAACTGGCGTCCGCGTCTTTCCTGCCAATCATCCAGAAGTTTGCCGCTGCCGCTGGCGTGTCCGTGGGCACCAAGGATATCAGCCTTGCTGGCCGCATTCTGGCAACCTTCCCGGAGCATCTGAAAGAAGACCAGCGCCGCACCGACGATCTGGCCGAGCTGGGGCAATTGGTCAAATCCGCAGATGCCAACGTGATCAAGCTGCCGAATATCTCCGCCTCCGTGCCGCAGCTGGTGGGTGCGATCAAAGAACTGCAATCGCAGGGCTTTGCGCTGCCGGATTATCCAGAAGCGCCAGCAACGGATGCAGAAAAAGAAATCCGTGCGAAGTATGACGGCATCAAGGGCTCCGCTGTGAACCCTGTTCTGCGGGAAGGTAACTCGGACCGCCGTGCTGCCAAGGCAGTGAAAAGCTTTGCCCAGAAAAACCCGCACCGCATGGGCGAATGGAAGGCCGACAGCAAAACGCATGTCTCCGCCATGTCGGGGGGGGATTTCTTCTCCAACGAAGTTTCGACAACGCTTGCGAAAGAAGCCACAGCCAAGATTGTTCTGGAAACAGCCAATGGCGAGACTGTTCTGAAAGACGGTCTGACCTATCCCGCAGGCACTGTGGTTGACGCAACTTTCATGAGCGCCGCTGCCCTCAAGGACTTCCTTGCCTCCGAGATCGAGAAGACCAAAGCGGAGGGCACCCTGTTCTCGCTGCACATGAAGGCTACGATGATGAAGGTCTCAGACCCGATTATCTTCGGCCACGCTGTTCGCGCCTTCCTTGCTCCTGTATTCGACAAGCACGGTGATGCGATGGCCGCACTTGGCGTTAACCCGAACTCGGGTCTGGGTGATCTGCTGACCCGCGTCAAAGACAACGCTGCCATCATGGCTGATATCGATGCCTGCATGGCGTCCCGTCCACTGATGTATATGGTCGACTCCGATAAAGGCATCACCAACCTGCACGTCTCCTCCGACGTGATCATCGACGCCTCTATGCCCGCGCTTATCCGCGCTGGCGGCAAAGGCTGGGGACCGGACAACAAAGAGCATGACGCAAACTGCGTGATCCCCGACAACTCCTATGCCCCCGTCTATGACGAGAGCATCAAGTTCTTCAAAGAAAACGGCAAGCTGAACCCTGCTACCGCAGGCACCGTGCAAAACGTGGGCCTGATGGCGCAGAAAGCCGAGGAATACGGCAGCCACCCCACCACATTCGAGATTGCCGAGGCGGGTACCGTCAAGATGATCCTCAGCGATGGCACCGTGTTGAGCGAGATGAAAGTGGAAGCGGGCGACATCTGGCGTTCCGCCTCCGCGCGCAAGGCGCCCATTGAAGACTGGGTGAACCTTGCCATCGCCCGTCAGAAGGCGGAAGGCTGCCGCGCGATTTTCTGGCTGGACGCCGCGCGCGCCCACGACGCCGAGCTGATCGCTTATGTGAAGCCGATCCTTGAAGCCAAAGGTGTTGCTGACAAGTTCGAGATCATGGCACCGCGCGAAGCCACCCGCGCCTCGTTGGAGACGATCACCAAGGGCCAGAACACAATTGCCATCACTGGCAACGTGCTGCGCGACTACCTGACCGATCTGTTCCCGATCCTTGAACTGGCGACCTCTGCCAAGATGCTGTCCATCGTCAAATTGATGAACGGCGGCGGTCTGTTCGAGACGGGTGCCGGTGGTTCTGCGCCGAAGCACGTTCAGCAGCTGGTTGAAGAAAACCATCTGCGTTGGGACAGTCTGGGCGAATTCTGCGCGCTGGGCGAAAGCCTGACGTTCCTTGCCGATGCCAAAGGCAACGAGAAAGCCCGCGTGCTGGGCCAAGCCGTTGATGCGGCGACCCAAGGCATTCTGGACCATGACCGTTCGCCTTCGCGCAAAGTAGGTGAGCCGGACAACCGCGCTAGCCACTACTGGTTTGCACGCTACTGGGCCGAGGCACTGGCGACACAAAACTCCGACGCTGATCTGGGAGCGCATTTTGCACCTATCGCAGCGGCGCTTGCCGCAAGCGAAGCGGTAATCCTGTCCGAACTGGCGGCGGTCCAAGGCCCAGCCGCTGATCTGGGCGGGTATTTCCACACAGATGCAGCCAAGACCACTGCTGTGATGCGCCCTTCGGCGACGCTTAACAGCATCATCGGCTAATCCGCTGAAGTAACAGCAAAAGGCCGCGCATTCCTACCGGAGGGCGCGGCCTTTTTCGTTTGCGCCTTGGCGTGGGGGGATGGCGGCGGTATCACGGCACTCTGACCCATTCGAAGGATGCCAACATGACCGCCATTGCAGACCGTATTGCCCGTACCATCGCCACTGATATCGACGCCCGCGCCGAACAGGTGGCTGCCGCTGTGGCCCTGCTGGACGGTGGTGATACGGTCCCTTTTGTGGCGCGCTACCGCAAAGAGGCGACAGGTGGGCTGGACGACACTCAGCTGCGCAAGCTGGCCGAGCGGCTGGAATATCTGCGCGATTTGGAGAAACGCCGTGCGAGCATTCTGTCCGAGATCACCTCGCAGGGTAAGCTGACCGATACGCTGGCGCTGTCGATTGCACGCGCTGATACAAAATCTGTGCTGGAAGACCTCTACCTGCCGTTCAAGCCCAAACGCCGGACCAAAGCGATGATTGCGCGCGAAAACGGGTTGGAGCCGCTGCTGCGCGCCATCCTCTCTAACCGCAATGCCGAACCGGTCAAACTCGCCGAGGCCTATATCACAGAAACGGTCGCTACACCCAAAGACGCGCTGACTGGCGCGCGCGACATTTTGGTCGAAGAGCTGGGCGAGAATGCAAGCCTGCTGGGCCGTCTGCGCGATGTGATGCAGCGCGAGGCGGTGATCACCGCGCGTGTGATCAAGGGCAAAGAGGCGGAGGGGCCCAAATTCTCTGATTACTTTGATCATACCGAGAAGTGGTCAGCCATCCCCTCCCACCGCGCACTGGCCATCCTGCGTGCGTCGAAAGAAGAAATCGTGACCATCGATATCGCGCCTGAGGCAGAGGCGGGCCTCCCCCGTGTGATCGGTATGGTCGCCGCTGAAATCGGCATTCAGGGCAGTGGTGCAGGCGATGTCTGGCTGCAAGATGCTGCGCGCTGGGCGTGGAATATCAAGCTGAGCCTGTCGATGTTTGTGGACCTGATGACCGAGTTGCGTCGCCGCGCTCATGATGCCGCGATTGAGGTGTTTGCCCGCAACATGCGTGATTTGCTGCTGGCTGCTCCCGCAGGTCCGCGCGCCACGTTGGGCCTTGATCCGGGCATTCGCACAGGCTGCAAGATTGCGGTGGTGGATCAGACAGGCAAGCTGCTGGACACCGCTACGATTTACCCCTTCCAGCCACGGATGGATGTGCGCGGTGCGACAGATACGCTGATCGGCATGATCCGGAAACACAACATCGCGCTTATCGCCATCGGCAACGGCACCGCCAGCCGAGAATCCGAAAAGCTGGTGGCGGATGTGATCAAGCTGCTGCCCGCAGGCAGCCCGCGCCCCACACCCGTGATCGTCTCCGAGGCGGGCGCCTCTGTCTATTCCGCGTCCGAGCTTGCCTCGCTTGAGTTCCCCTATGTGGATGTGTCCATTCGTGGTGCGGTGTCGATTGCTCGTCGTTTGCAAGACCCGCTGGCCGAACTGGTCAAGATTGAACCCAAAGCCATCGGCGTAGGTCAGTACCAGCACGATGTAGACCAGCGCCGTCTGGCGCAGTCGCTTGCTGCTGTGGTCGAGGACGCGGTGAACGCGGTGGGCGTGAACCTCAATATGGCCTCCGCGCCGTTGCTGTCGCATATCGCGGGGCTTGGCCCGTCGCTGGCACAGGCTATTGTCAGCCACCGTGATGCCAATGGGCCCTTTGCCAGCCGCAAGGCATTGCTGAAGGTCGCAGGTGTCGGGCCGAAGGCCTTTGAACAGGCAGCGGGTTTTCTACGGATCACAGGCGGGACAGAGCCGCTGGACGCCTCCTCTGTCCACCCCGAGGCCTACGGTGTGGCGCGCAAAATTGTGCAGGCCTGTGGCCGTGATATCCGCGCGATTATGGGCGATAGCAGCGCGCTGGCGGGATTGAGCGCTGAGCAGTTTGTCGATGATAAGTTCGGCTTTCCCACCGTCCGCGATATCCTGTCAGAGCTGGAAAAACCCGGCCGTGACCCACGCCCCGAATTCAAAACCGCCACTTTTGCCGAAGGTGTTGATAGCATCACAGACCTCAAGGCGGGCATGTCGCTTGAAGGTACCGTGACCAACGTTGCAGCCTTTGGCGCGTTCGTGGATATTGGCGTGCATCAGGATGGCTTGGTGCATGTGAGCCAGCTGGCCGATCGCTTTGTAAAAGACCCGCATGAGATTGTGAAGGCGGGCGATGTCGTCCGCGTGCGTGTGACGGAAGTGGATGTGCCGCGCAAACGCATCGGGTTGACCATGCGCAAGGACAATGGCGGGGATGTCGCACCGCGTGGCCCCCAAGCCGAAAAACCCAAACAGGCGCGTTCGCCAAAACCCGCCAAAGCATCGCCCCCTGCGGCCACCAGTCAGGGCGCGTTCGGCTCTGCGCTGGCAGACGCGTTCAAGCGGTCGTCCAAGGACTAGCCGTTGTAATTCAATCGCAGGCCTGCAGTGGGCCAGCGGGCGTGATAGAGGCATCCGGTGCCCGACGCGGTGATCCAGGCGTCACGCATATCTGCGCCGCCGAAACAGATGTTGGTGATATAGGGGTCACCCTCAACGGCGATGAATTCCACGGGGCCGCCATCCAGTGGCACCACGCTGATCCCACCGCGCATCAGGGTGGCTACGCAAATCGCGCCGTCTTCCTGAACGGCCAGACTGTCCAGCAGTTGGTAATCCGGTAAGGTTGCGACCAGCCTTCCGGGCATGTCAAAGGGCTGCGGCGCGATCTGGCCCGGATCCGTGAGGTCATAGCTCCAGACGCGTCCGGTTCGCGTTTCGGCCACGTGGACGGTCTTGTTGTCCGGTGATAGGCCTATGCCGTTGGGGGTGATCATAGGTGCATGTACACGGGTGATGTGGCTGCCGTCTGCCTTGGCGTAATAGAACGCGCCGTGGTGCACATACTCGGGCGTCGATTTGCCCAGATCGGTAAAATAGAACCCGCCTTCAGCATCAAACACGATGTCATTAGGGCCACGCAGCGGGTGGCCATTGCAGCTGTCATAGATTGTCTCGAAGGCCCCTGTCGCGGGGTCGACCCGCTGGATGGAGCCGCTGATATAGTCGTCCGGTGTCCCGATGGGCCGCGTGATGCCGTCGCCCTGCGTCCAGACAAACCCACCATTGTTGCAGACATAAATCATCCCGTCCGGCCCTACGGCGGTACCGTTTGGGCCACCGCCCAGATGCGCAATCACCTCAATCCGGCCATCCGGGTGTACCCGTGACAGGGTCTGGCGGCGGATCTCTACCAGAATGATTGTGCCGTCAGCCATCGCCACGGGTCCTTCGGGAAAATCCAGCCCGTCACATATTTTGGTCAGCTTCATGTTCAATCTCCCTGTTTGGCTCAACTGTCTCACCATATTCATCCCGCGTCAGCTAAAACTTGCAAACAGGCATGGTGCAATCAAGACTGCCCGAGAAGGCCGTTGTGGCCATCCACAAAAGGGAGCGTGTTATGGGACTGCTGAACGGAAAAATTGCCTGGGTGACGGGCGCGGGGGGCGGGATTGGCGAGGCATCGGCCAAAGCGCTCGCAGCCAGCGGTGCACATGTGGTTCTGTCAGGCCGCAGGCAGGAGGAAATTGCGCGTGTTGCGGCAAACATCACAGCAGCGGGCGGTGCAGCGGAGACGGCGCAGTTGGATGTGGTGGATGCAGAAGCGACACAGGCCATCGCCGATGATCTGACGGCCCGTCTGGGCGGGATCGACATTTTTATGGCGAACGCGGGCATCAACGTGCCGAACCGCGCCGTTGCGGCGGTAACGGCGTCAGATTTTGCACGCGTCGTGGATATCAACCTGAACGGTGTGATGAACGGCGTGCTCGCAGTGCTACCTCAGATGCGCGCGAGGGGTAGCGGCACGCTGATCCTCACGTCGTCGTGGGCGGGGCGGCACCCGTCAAAACTGACAGGCCCCGCCTATAGCGCGTCGAAACACGCTGTGGTCGCTCTCAGCCATTCGATCAATCAGGACGAAGGCGTGAATGGTATCCGCTGCACGGCCCTGATGCCGGGTGAGGTGGCAACGCCCATTATGCAATCACGGCCCAAGCCGCCCTCAGCCGAGGACCTTGCCAAGATGCTGCAAGCTGATGATCTGGGCGCCATGGTCCGCTATATCGCCGAAGCACCTCCGCATGTCTGCATAAACGAGGTGTTGATAAGCCCGACATGGAACCGCAGTTTCACAGGCGTGGCGGAGTTGGGCGGCATCAAGCTGTAACGGTTTCTATGAGGCGTCGGGGGTGTAATACTCCGATGTCTTGTTCCGCATTGCCAGCCACCAGCCGGATTGCTCGGGCCAGTTTGCAAACTGCGGGTCATGCCCCAGCGTTTGCGCCGCGTGATGTGCCCACATCGGATCAACCAGCGCTTCGCGGCCAATGGCAATCAGGTCTGCCTGTCCGGCGGCCAGAATATCTTCGGCCTGTTGCGGATGGGTAATCAGCCCCACCGCCATGGTGGTCATATCCGCATCTGTGCGAACACGCTCCGCATAGGGCACCTGAAAGCCGGGTTGGCGCTTTTTCGGCGCACCGGCTGTGGCTGATCCGGCAATCCCGCTGGATGAGCAATCCATCACGTCGACACCCAAGTCCTTTAGGGCGCGGGCCAGCACAACTGTGTCCTCCAGCGTCCAGCCTTCGGGCGTGCCATCCACAGCTGAGGTGCGGAAGAATAGGGGCAGATCATCGGGCCAGACGGCGCGGACCGCCTCTACCACTTCCAGTATCAGTTGCATCCGGCCAGCCAGATCACCGCCGTATCTATCCTCACGCTTGTTCGACAGGGGCGACAGGAAGCTGTGCAGAAGATAACCATGTGCGCCGTGTACTTCGGCGATTTTGTAGCCAGCGGCAAGCGCGCGCCGCGCGGCGGACGCGTAATCCGCGACCAGCGCGTTAATGTCCTCTTGCGTCAGTGTATGTGGCATCGGCCATCCATCCGCCACTGGCAGGGCGGAAGGGCCTACAGGGGTCCACGGCATATCACCGCGTGCTGTGTCAGCCGCATCCAGCGGACCATTGCCGAACCACGGGCGTTGCATACCGCCTTTGCGTCCGGCATGTCCCAGTTGGATCGCAGGGATCGCGCCATTCAGCATGGCGAATTCCGCTACCCGCGCATGGCCTGAAATCTGGCTATCGGACCACAGGCCGGGGCAGCCATGGGTGATGCGCCCGCGTTTCTGGACGGCTGTCGCTTCGGTAAACACAATGCCCGCGCCGCCAATCGCGTAGCGTCCCAGATTTACCAGATGCCAGTCGTTCATATGCCCCTCGTGCGCAGAGTATTGACACATCGGCGAGATGACCACGCGGTTCCGGGTCTGTAGACTACGCAGGGCAAGGGGTTGAAACAGATGGGGTGTGGCGGACATGATCGCTCCTGTGTGTGGCTCTGCGAAACGCGCGTTTGCTCGTTTCGGTGACGCCTGCGTGGACGCCGTCGTCCGTTGCAGGTGTTGATTGCCGGATGCTGGACTAATCCGCACGGGCAGTCCATCGTTGTTGTTGTACGGATGCAGACACCCCGACCGAAACGAAGGACAAACAGCATGCAGCACTTCGGTGAATTCGATTATGTGATTGTTGGTGCAGGTTCTGCCGGATGTGTCCTCGCCAACCGCCTGAGCGAAAACCCCGACAACCGCGTTTTGCTGTTGGAGGCTGGTGGCAGCGACAACTATCACTGGGTGCATATCCCTGTTGGCTATCTCTATTGCATTGGGAATCCGCGGACGGATTGGTGCTATTCAACAGCCCCGTGTGAGGGGTTGGGGGGCCGGTCGCTGATCTATCCGCGTGGGCGTGTACTGGGGGGATGTTCGTCGATCAACGGGATGCTTTATGTGCGGGGGCAGTCCAGTGACTATGATGGCTGGCGGCAGTTGGGCAATACGGGCTGGGGCTGGGATGATGTGCTGCCCTTCTTCAAAAAGTCCGAGGACTATTACGGGGGCAGCGACGATCTGCATGGTGCAGGCGGTGAATGGCGGGTGGAAGAACAGCGGCTCAGTTGGGAGATCCTGGAGGCGTGGAAGGCTGCGGCAGTTCAGGCAGGTTTGCCTGAAACTGCGGATTTCAATCGGGGCGACAACTTTGGCGTTGGTTACTTCAAAGTGAACCAGCGCGCCGGATGGCGCTGGAGTGCTGCCAGAGGATTTTTGCGCCCCGCCAGGTCGCGGCCAAATTTGACGGTGATGACCCACGCGCAAGCGCAGAAGGTCCTGTTTACAGATAAGCAGGCAAGTGGCGTTCAATTCCTACGCAAAGGTGCACCCTCAAAGGTGAGCGCACGTCGCGAAGTGATTCTGTCTTCGGGGGCTATTGGCACGCCACAGCTGCTGCAATTGTCAGGGGTCGGGCCGGGGGGCTTGCTGCAAAAGTTCGGGATTGACGTGGTGCATGATGCGCCCGATGTGGGCGGCAACCTGCAAGACCATTTGCAAATCCGCTGTGCGTATAAGATTCAGGGTGCAAAGACGCTGAATGTGATGGCGTCGACCCTTTGGGGGAAGGCCAAGATCGGGCTGGAATATGCGTTGCGCCGCACGGGTCCGATGTCGATGGCGCCCAGCCAACTGGGCGCGTTTGCCTATTCCGACGCGCGGATTGCCACGCCGGACCTAGAATACCATGTCCAGCCTGTGACGTTGGAGGCCTTCGGGCAGGCGCCGCATGATTTCCCGGCGATTACGGCCAGCGTTTGCCATCTGCGCCCCGAAAGTCGCGGGCATGTCCATATCACTTCACCCGATCACATGGATCATCCGGAAATCCAACCCAACTATCTGTCTACCTCAGGTGATCGCGCTGTTGCAGTAAATGCGATCCGCAAGACGCGTCAGATTATGGGCCAGCCGGCGCTGGCGCAATATCTGCCGGAGGAGTTCAAGCCGGGGGCAAACTATCAGTCGGAAGAAGAATTGATGGAGGGGGCCAGCCGCGTCGCTTCCACCATATTCCACCCCGTCGGCACGGCCCGTATGGGGGTGGATGCGCGTGCGGTGGTTGACCCGCAATTGCGGGTCAATGGCGTGTCAAACCTGCGGGTTGTGGATGCGTCTGTGATGCCGAATATCACATCCGGTAACACGAACTCGCCTACCATCATGATTGCTGAACGTGCCAGTGACTTCATTCTAAACCATGTCTGAAGGCCCCCGACGAAAAAGCTTTAAGTTTAAAATATTAATGCTTGAAAAGAATCTGCTGCGGTTCTAGCGTTGAAGGAAGAGCACCAAATTGGAGCATCCTGATGCGCATTGCCTGTCTCGGCGGCGGCCCAGCCGGCCTCTATTTCGCAATCTCGACCAAGCTGCGGCAACCCGATGCCGAAGTTGTCGTGTTCGAGCGGAACAAGCCTGACGATACATTTGGCTGGGGCGTGGTCCTGTCGGACGAGACGCTGTCAAATCTGGAGGGGAACGACCCCGTAAGTGCGGCGACCATCCGTGATCACTTTGCCTATTGGGACGACATTGCTGTGCACCACCAAGGGCAAAAGATGCTCTCGACCGGTCACGGGTTCTGCGGGATCGGGCGCAAGCGGTTGCTACTGATCCTGCACGCGCGCGCCAAAGAACTGGGCGTTGATCTGCGCTTTGAAACCGAAGTGGGTGCGGCTGCGGATTATATGGACGACTTCGATGTTGTAGTTGCGGCGGATGGCCTGAACTCCCGCACACGCACAGAATTTGCCGAGACTTTCCAGCCCGATATCGACACCCGTAAATGCCAGTTTGTCTGGCTTGGCACACGTCAGAAATTCGAGGGTGCGTTTACGTTTATTTTTGAGGAAACCGACAAGGGCTGGCTCTGGGCGCATGCCTACCAGTTTGACGATGACACGGCGACCTTCATTGTGGAATGCAGTCAGGCCACGTTTGATGCCTATGGTTTCGGCACCCTCAACCAGCAAGACAGCATCGCGATTTGTGAGAAGGTGTTCAAGGATCACCTTGGCGGTCATGCCCTGATGACCAACGCGGGCCATATCCGCGGCTCTGCGTGGATCAGGTTCCCCCGCGTGCTGTGCGAAAACTGGAGCCACAAGAATGTTGTACTGCTGGGCGATGCCTCGGCCACGGCGCATTTCTCGATCGGGTCGGGGACCAAGCTGGCGTTGGAGAGTGCGATGGCGCTGGCCGAATACATCGCAACAGAACCGACGCTGGATGCTGCGTTTGACAAATATCAGAATGCGCGGCGTCTTGAGGTTTTGCGCCTGCAATCGGCCGCCCGCAACTCGGTCGAGTGGTTCGAGGATGTGGAGCGCTATTTGCATCTGGACCCCGTGCAGTTGAACTATTCCCTGCTGACCCGAAGCCAGCGGATCAGCCACGAGAACCTGCGTGAGCGGGACGCCAAATGGCTGGGGAGCGCCGAAGACTGGTTCCAGCAACAGGCGGGCGGAGAGCCAAGTGCCACGCCCCGTTCGCCCATGTTTGCGCCGTTCAAGCTGCGCGATATGCAGCTGGCCAACCGCATCGTTGTCTCGCCGATGGCGCAATACAAAGCGCTAGATGGCGCGCCAACCGACTGGCATCTGATCCACTACGGCGAGCGGGCCAAAGGCGGTGCCGGTCTGGTGTATACTGAAATGACATGCGTCAGTCCCGAGGGCCGGATCACTCCCGGTTGTCCGGGTCTTTATGCGCCCGAGCACGAAGCGGCTTGGGCACGGCTCAATACGTTTATTCACACCGAGACCGGCGCGATGACCTGTTGCCAGATCGGCCACTCCGGGCGCAAAGGCTCTACGCGGATCGGTTGGGAGGGGATGGACAAGCCCTTGAAAGCGGACAACTGGCCGCTGCTATCGGCCTCTGCCGTTGCATGGTCGGAGGGCAACGCCGTGCCGCGTGCGATGGACCGCGTGGATATGGATGCGGTGAAAGCGGCGTTTATTGAAAGCGCCCGAATGGCCGAGCGCGCGGGCTTTGATATGATCGAACTGCATGCGGCACATGGCTATCTGATCTCCTCTTTCATCTCGCCGCTCTCGAATATCCGTGAGGATGAATATGGCGGCAGTCTTGAGAACCGCATGCGCTATCCGCTGGAAGTTTTTGCAGCGATGCGTGCCGTCTGGCCGCAAGGCAAGCCGATGGCAGTCCGCATTTCGGCAACCGATTGGGCAGGTGACGATGGTGTTACACCGCAAGAGGCTGTGCTGATCGCGCAAGGTTTTGCGGAGGCGGGTGCCGACATTATCGACGTCTCGGCGGGCCAGACCTCAACCACCGGACAGCCCGTTTATGGCCGCATGTTCCAGACGCCGTTCTCTGACCGTATTCGTAACGAGGCGGGGATCAAGACGATGGCGGTAGGCAATATCTATGAGGCGGATCACGTCAACTCGATCCTGATGGCGGGCCGAGCCGATCTGGTGTGCATTGGCCGGCCGCATTTGGCTGACCCGTATTGGACACTTCATGCCGGGGCTGCCATTGGCGATCGTCACGAGGTATGGCCACTGCCCTATATGCCGGGGCGCGATCAGGCGTGGCGTCTGGCCGACCGCGAAGCAGAAATGGCGGATCGGGTATGAGCCGGGTTTTGGTTACAGGCGGGGGTTCGGGCATTGGCCGTGCTGTTGCACAGGATTTTGCTCAGCGCGGTCACGAGGTTACCATTGCGGGCCGCCGTATCAGCGCGCTGGAAGAGACGGCGCAGGGTTTTGATATGGACTGCCAAGTGGTCGATGTCACCGACGAGGACGCCGTGCGGTCACTGTTCAACACCCCCTTTGATATTGTCGTTGCAAACGCGGGTTCAGGCAATGCGATGCGCGTAGTGGATACGCCGCTGGATGTTTGGCAAAATACGCTGAATGTGAACCTCACCGGTGTCTTCCTGACGTTCCGCGAGGCGTTGCGGGGGATGCAAAGCGGCGGGCGGCTCATTGCGCTGGCCTCAACGGCAAGTCTGAAAGGCGGCGCCAACATCGCTGCCTACGCTGCAGCCAAGCACGGCGTGCTGGGGCTGGTCCGGTCACTGGCCGTTGAAGTGGCGCGCAGCGGCATCACTTGCAACGCCGTCTGCCCGGGCTTTGTGGATACAGATATGGGGCAGGCTGCTGTTACAGGCGTGATGGCGCGGCTGGATATCCCGCGCGAGAAAGCCGAAGGTATGGTCGTTTCTGGTAATCCCATGCGTCGGATGATAACGACCGATGAAGTTACAGCCGCCGTTCGGTTTTTGGCATCCCCCGAGGCATCGATGGTCAACGGCCACGCGATGAGCGTATCGGGGGGCGAGATATGAGCCAGCCGCGCCTGCACCAAAACGACCCCGTGTCGAAGGACCGTCTGCGCTTGTGGCTGCGGATGCTGAAAACCACCCGCCATATCGAGGCGGCGTTGCGGGAAAAACTGCGCGTCGAATTCGCCACCACCTTGCCCCGTTTTGACGTGATGTCGGCCCTGTCCCGCAATGCAGAGGGCATGAAGATGAGCGCGATCTCAGGCGCATTACGCGTCTCCAACGGGAACATAACGGGCATCATCGACCGGTTGGCCGAGGACGGCCATGTGGTGCGTGTGTCCGTGCCGGGAGACAGGCGCGCGTCCTTGGTGCGGTTAACCCAGAAGGGCCAAGAAGAATTTGCACGACAGGCCGAGGCTCATGAGGCGTGGCTCAACAAGATGCTGGGTGATTTTGCCCAAGACGAAGCGACTGAACTGGGCCGCAGGCTCGACGCGCTGGATAAGGCCCTAACAAAGGAAAAGTTATGCGTACCGATGTCAAACATTTCAAACTGAAGATCGCAGACGGAATTGCCTATGTGGCGCTGGACCGGCCGGAGCGTAAAAACCCGCTGACCTTTGACAGCTACGCCGAATTGTGCGACTGGTTTCGCGACCTCAGCTATGACGACGAAGTGAAAGCGGTTGTTTTCAATTCCAACGGTGGCAATTTCAGCTCGGGCGGGGATGTGCATGACATCATCGGGCCGCTCACAAAGATGAGCATGAAGGAGCTTTTGAATTTCACGCGGATGACCGGCGATCTCGTGAAGGCGATGATCAATTGTGGCAAGCCGATCATCGCGGCGATTGACGGCATATGTGTGGGCGCGGGGGCGATCATCGCGATGGCATCCGACCTGCGGATAGCAACGCCCGAAGCAAAATGTGCATTTCTGTTCACCCGCGTTGGTTTGGCGGGCTGTGATATGGGAGCCTGTGCCATCCTGCCGCGGATCATCGGTCAGGGGCGTGCAGCGGATTTGCTTTACACTGGTCGCGCAATGAGTGCGGAGGAAGGGCACGCGTGGGGATTTTATAACTCGGTGGTCGAGGCGGACAGCCTGGAGCAAGCGGCGGCGGATCTGGCGGGGCGCATCGCTGCAGGCCCGAATTTCGGTCACATGATGACCAAGACAATGCTGGCGCAGGAATGGTCCATGTCGATTGAACAGGCCATCGAAGCAGAAGCGCAAGCGCAGGCAATCTGTATGAAAACGGGCGACTTCGAGCGGGCGTATCATGCGTTTGTTGTGAAGGAGCGTCCGGTTTTTGAAGGGAACTGAGCGATGAAGCGGCGGATTGAGTTTAGTGGCAAAATAAAGAAGCGGGGCGGGTATTATGCCGGATCGTAGCTTTCTGGATTGGCCGTTTTTTGAGGATCGGCACAGGGCGTTGGCCGCTGGATTGGACGCGTGGGCGGTAAAGCACCTTGCCGACGTGGATCACCGCGATACGGACGCGGCATGCCGGAATATTGTGACGGCGCTGGGTGACGGCGGGTGGCTGGAATTGTCGGGTGCGATGGATGGTCAGCTGGATGTGCGCAGCTTGTGCATTATTCGCGAAACGCTGGCGCGGCATGATGGATTGGCCGATTTCTGTTTTGCGATGCAAGGGCTGGGGACGGGTGCGATCTCATTGTTCGGTACGGATGCGCAAAAGGCTGAGTGGCTGCCAAAGACGCGGGCGGGTAAGGCAATCTCGGCGTTTGCTTTGACGGAGCCGCAGTCCGGATCAGACGTTGCCAATTCTACCATGACGGCCACGCGGGACGGTGCTGGGTACATCCTGAACGGTGAGAAGACGTGGATTTCCAACGGTGGCATCGCGGATGTCTACACCGTTTTTGCGCGGACGGGTGAGGGTGAAGGTGCCAAAGGGTTGAGTGCGTTTATCGTCCCTGCGCAGACTGCTGGCCTGCGTGTGGCCAAGCGGTTGCAGACCATTGCGCCACATCCTCTGGCTACCTTGAGTTTCGAGGATTGTCGTATTCCGGCGCGTGCGATGCTGGATGCGCCGGGTGCGGGGTTCCGGATTGCGATGTCTGTTCTGGATGTCTTTCGTTCCACTGTGGCGGCCGCGGCGCTGGGGTTCGCGCGCCGTGCGCTGGACGAGGCGGTAGAGCGTGTGAGCACGCGCCATGTTCAGGGCGCGCCGCTGGCTGATCTGCAAATGGTTCAGGGGCATATTGCGGATATGGCGGTGGATGTGGATGCCTCCGCGCTGTTGATTTACCGCGCGGCGTGGACCAAGGATTCTGGTGCGCCGCGTGTGACCCGCGAGGCGGCGATGGCAAAACTGTTTGCGACGGATCGCGCGCAGGTGGTTATCGATAAGGCAGTGCAGTTGCACGGCGGTGACGGTGTGCGCAGCGGGATGATGGTTGAAAGCCTCTACCGCGAAATCCGCGCTTTGCGGATTTATGAAGGTGCCTCGGATGTGCAGCGGGTGATCATTGCGCGCCAAACCATGGGCGCATTGAAAGGGTAGGAAATGTTGGGACCAACCGGCCATACAGACACCTATACGCGCGATAACCTGCCGCCGCTTGACCAGTGGCCGGAGTTTGATCTGGAGGGGTTCGACTATCCGGAATACCTCAATGTCGGGGTCGAGTTGACGGATGCGATGGTTACGCGCGGATTTGGTGATCACACTGCCTTGATCGGGAACGGGCGGCGGCGGACATATAAGGAACTGGCGGATTGGACCAACCGTCTGGCGCATGTGATGGTTGATGATTTGGGCGTAAAGCCCGGCAATCGGGTGTTGATCCGGTCAGCGAATAATCCGGCGATGGTGGCCTGTTGGCTGGCTGCGACCAAGGCTGGCGCGGTTGTGGTCAACACGATGCCCATGCTGCGGGCGGGAGAGTTGGCGGCGATTGTAGACAAGGCCGAGATCACACACGCGCTGTGTGATATGCGTTTGATGGAGGAGTTGGGGGCCTGCGCCAAGACATCCGCGTTCCTGAGGACCGTAGCAGGTTTTGACGGGACCTCTAACCATGACGCCGAGCTGGACCGGTTGGCGTTGGAAAAGCCTGTCCAGTTCAATGCTGTGCAAACGGGGCGCGATGATGTGGCGTTATTGGGTTTCACTTCCGGCACCACCGGCAGCCCTAAAGCCACGATGCACTTTCATCGCGACCTGTTGATCATTGCGGATGGCTATGCGCGCGAAGTGCTTGGCGTAACGCCTGACGATGTGTTTGTTGGCTCTCCGCCGTTGGCGTTTACTTTCGGGCTGGGAGGATTAGCGGTGTTCCCGCTGCGCTTTGGAGCGGCTGCTACCTTGCTGGAAAATGCCTCCCCGCCGCAGATGATCGAGATTATCCAGAAGTACAAAGCGACTGTGTGTTTTACTGCGCCAACGGCTTACCGTGCGATGTTGGCAGCGATGGAGCAGGGGGCGGACTTGTCCTCACTCCGCGCCGCGGTGAGTGCGGGCGAGACCTTGCCCGCGCCTGTCTATGCGGATTGGCAGGCCAAAACAGGCAAGCCGATGCTGGACGGGATAGGGGCGACCGAGATGTTGCATATCTTTATTTCCAACCGTTTTGATGATCATGCGCCAGCCTGTACAGGCAAGCCGGTGCGCGGCTATCAGGCCAAAGTGATCGGGCCTGACGGGGCAGAAGTGCCGCGTGGCGAGGTCGGTCGCCTGGCCGTGCGCGGGCCTACGGGGTGTCGTTATCTGGCGGACGATAGGCAGGAGAAATATGTGGTGGATGGATGGAACATCACCGGTGACGCGTTTTCGATGGACGAAAACGGCTATCTGCATTTCGCCGCACGCAACGATGATATGATCGTCAGTTCCGGTTATAATATCGCAGGACCCGAGGTGGAAGCGGCGCTGCTGTCACATGCAGATGTTGTGGAATGCGCCGTGATTGGCGTGCCGGACGAGGCACGCGGGATGATCGTGCAGGCGCATATCGTGACCAAGGCCGAGCCGTCAGAGGCCTTGATCAAGGCGTTGCAGGATCATGTGAAAGCGACAATTGCGCCGTTCAAATATCCGCGCAGCATAGTCTTTTGTGAGGCATTGCCAAAGACCCAGACAGGCAAGATCCAGCGGTTTATGCTGAAGGCAAAGCCCTGATATGTCGTTTGTGATGCCGCAAAAGGTACTGTTCAAGCATTGCGATCCGGCGGGGATCGTCTTTTATCCGCGCTATTTCGAGATGATCAACGACTGTGTCGAGTGTTTCTTCGACGAAGTGCTGGGCACCCCGTTTGAGAAGATAATGCCGGAGGCGGGCATCCCTACGGTAGAGATCACTGTCAAGTTTCAGACACCATCACGCCATGGGGATCAGCTGGCCCTCACGCTATCGCCGGTCCGCCTCGGGCGGAGCAGTTTTACGCTCACCATCATTGCCACCTGCGGCGATCAGACCCGCTTTGCCGCGCAGTCCACACTTGTCTATGTCAATCAAACGGGCCGTGCCACGGCGTGGCCCCCATCCATTCAAAAGCCGTTAGAGCAGTTTACCGGAGAAAACACATGACCCACAAAGTGATCCAACCCGAAGGCTGGGCACCGGCCAAGGGCTATGCCAATGGTGTGCTGACCGAAGGTGGCACGCTCTACGTCGGGGGGCAGATCGGCTGGAATGCGCAGCAGGTCTTTGAGGTGCATGATTTCATCGGTCAGATGGAGCAGGCCCTGAGGAATATTGTCGCGGTCGTAGAAGCGGCGGGGGGGGCGCCCGAAGACATTGTGCGGCTGACGTGGTTTGTGACATCGAAAAGGACTTACCTGGCGCATCAGCGTGAAATCGGTGACATGTATCGCCGCGTGCTGGGCCGCGTCTTTCCGGCAATGTCGATGTTGGTTGTTTCCGAGCTGGTCGAAGACGAGGCGCTGCTGGAAATCGAAGCGACAGCGCAGATAGACCGCTGACCGGCTGGCAGGACGGGTGAGGTTAGCGCAGCTTAGGTGCCGACACTAGCACTTGATGCCCGTTAGTCCGCCCAAGGATGACACCGACCCTGTTAGAGTTGCTGAAGCGGGTAGCCACACCCTCCGCCTGCAGTGCCATCGAAGGGGCCCAAGTCTAGCGCGGGTTTGATTCGTTTACTGGCGGTACGATGCGTAGTTCAGGCCGAGGCATAAAAACTGTTGCGCAGTTTCGATCCCATCCACTAGGCTGGTTAAAAACCTGGGAGGAAAAATATGAAACTGATGAATACACTTATGGCAAGCGCGGCTGTCACGCTGGCGTTTTCTCTGGCTGGCCCCGCCTTTGCGCAGGATTGCGAGCGTGGCACGTTGGATAAACGGTTCTGCGACGTCGACGGTGATTTGCTGGCCGATGCACCGACAGATCCTGCGCAGTTGGTTGATCCTGACACATTGGTGTTTGCCTACACACCTGTTGAGGATCCTGCCGTTTATGCCGAGGCATGGTCCGACTTTCTGGATCACCTGAAGGCCGAGACAGGCAAGGAGGTTGTGTTCTTCCCTGTTCAGAACAACGCTGCGCAGATTGAGGCGATGCGCTCGGGCCGTTTGCATATTGCGGGCTTCAATACCGGCTCCAACCCGTTGGCAGTAAACTGCGCGGGCTTTAACCCGTTCACAATCATGGCCTCGGAAGATGGCAGTTTCGGTTATGAAATGGAAATCATCACCTATCCGAATTCCGGCATCACAACCCCTGCGGACATCAAGGGCAAGCAGCTTGCCTTCACGTCGCCCACGTCCAACTCCGGCTTCAAAGCGCCTTCTGCGATCCTGAAAGCCGAGTTTGGCCTGATTGCCGATACTGATTTCGAGCCGGTCTATTCGGGCAAGCACGACAACTCGATTCTGGGTGTTGCGAACAAGGATTACCCTGCCGCTGCCATCGCCAATTCCGTGATGTCGCGGATGATCGAGCGTGATGTGATCAAGCCGGAGCAGGTTGTGTCGATCTACAAGTCGCAAACCTTCCCGACCACAGGTTTTGGAACAGCCCATAACCTGACTCCAGAACTGCGCGCAAAGATCGAAGGCGCGTTCTTTAACTTCGAGTGGGAAGGCACCACGCTGAAAGCAGAGTTCGAGAAATCGAATGAAGGCCAATTCTTGCCAATGAACTACAAAGAGTTCTGGGATGTGATCCGCAAAATCGACGCGGCAAACGACGTAAGCTACG
The DNA here is from genome assembly GCA_029252045.1 of Sulfitobacter sp. GTDB lineage: Bacteria > Pseudomonadota > Alphaproteobacteria > Rhodobacterales > Rhodobacteraceae > Sulfitobacter. Next base: position 14,405 of record JAQXCD010000027.1, on the reverse strand, counting down.
CTTGCGAATAAGCATCTGCGGGGCGGGCTTTCGGGCCCGCCTTACCCAAACAATAAAAACAAAGGTGTAAGCGGGCATGCTGCGGCTGAACAAGCTAACCAAGACATACAAGACCGGTGATCAGGCGCTCAAGGCCGTCACGTTGGACATACCCGAGGGTCAGGTTTTGGCCCTTATCGGGCCATCCGGTGCGGGTAAATCCACCTTGATCCGCTGCATCAACCGTCTTGTTGATCCGACTTCAGGTACAGTGCATTTGGGCGATGTAGAGCTCACGGGCCTGTCTTCCTCAGGTTTGCGCCGTGAGCGGCGGCGCATGGGCATGATCTTTCAGGAATATGCACTGGTTGAGCGATTGACCGTGATGGAAAACGTTTTGTCTGGCCGCTTGGGGTATGTGGGTTTCTGGCGCAGCTTCCTGCGCCGGTTTCCGCAGTCTGACGTGGATGAGGCGTTTCGCCTGCTGGATCGCGTAGGCCTTGCCCATATGGCTGACAAACGTGCTGACGAATTGTCGGGCGGACAGCGCCAGCGGGTGGGCATCTGCCGCGCATTGATCCAGAACCCCGCTCTGCTGTTGGTAGATGAACCCACAGCGTCGCTGGACCCGAAAACCTCACGCCAGATCATGCGCCTGATTTGCGAGCTCTGCCGCGAGCGCGGACTTGCCGCCATCATCAACATCCACGATGTGGCGCTGGCGCAGATGTTTGTGCAGCGTGTCATCGGTCTGCGCTTTGGCGCGGTTGAATTTGACGGCCCACCTGAGGGGCTGACACCGGACGTGCTGACCACAATCTACGGCGAGGAAGACTGGGAAGCGACCATCGAAAAGGTCGAAGACGATGAAGACGAGGTAGAAGCACAATGAGTGCCGCCGATACCGAAATCACTATGCTGATCGGCAAGCGCTGGAAAAAGCCGCCCTTCATCCAGCGTGCATGGTTGCGCTACGGGTTGCTGGCAGGGTTTGTGATCTATCTGATCGCGGCCTTCCTGACGATTGATGTGAACTGGAGCCGTGTTTACGAAGGTCTGGAGCGTGGCAAACAGTTTGTTCTGGCCTTTACCAATCCGGACTTTACCTCGCGTTCCTCCGACATCTGGAGCGGCATGATCGAGAGTATCGTCATGACCGTCGCCTCATCGGTGGTGGGCATTGCCATCTCTATCCCGATCGCGCTGGGCGCTGCGCGTAATATCGCACCGCTGCCGGTTTATCTGATTTGCCGAAGCATCATTGCCATCAGCCGTGCATTGCAAGAAATCATTGTCGCGATCCTTTTGGTTGCGATCTTTGGCTTTGGTCCGTTGGCGGGCTTTCTCACACTCAGCTTTGCCAGCATCGGTTTCCTGTCCAAACTGCTGGCCGAAGACATCGAGAGCATGGACCGTGTACAGGCCGAAGCGATAAAAGCGTCGGGTGCACGTTGGACCCAGTGGGTCAACTACGGGGTGCAGCCGCAGGTTATGCCGCGGCTCATCGGTCTCAGCATCTACCGCGTGGATATCAACTTTCGCGAAAGCGCTATTCTGGGCCTTGTTGGTGCAGGCGGCATTGGCGCGACGCTCAACACCTCGTTCGATAGGTATGAATATGACACAGCGGCCGCCATCCTGCTGATCATCATCGGCATTGTGATGGCACTTGAATATATCTCGGGCGTTGTCCGGGCGCGGGTGCAATAATGCCGGTAAAAGACCTCAAAGGCCGCCAGATATGGCAACCTCGCACAGGCCGGGAAAGCCTGTTTCACTGGGTACTCTGGCTGATTGGCATCGCAATCTTTGCCGTCTGCTGGCAGCGGATTTCCGAAAGCACCACATGGTTCTTTGTCTGGGATGCCCCGCGCATTGCCAATGACATCTGGACCCGTGCAACCCCGCCCCGCTGGGAATACATCAGCCAGTTGGGCAAGCCGATCTGGGACACGCTCAATATCGCTACGCTGGGCACGATCATTGCATTGATCCTTGCGATACCGGTGGCATTTCTGGCCGCATCCAACACCACGCCTTCGCGCTATTTTGTCCGGCCCATTGCACTGCTCATCATTGTGGCCACGCGGTCCATCAACTCGCTCATCTGGGCGCTGTTGCTGATTGCGATCATCGGGCCCGGTGTGTTTGCGGGTGTCATCGCCATTGCGATCCGTTCTATCGGGTTCTGTGCCAAGCTCCTTTATGAGGCGATCGAAGAGATTGATACCACGCAGGTCGAAGCGATCACCGCAACAGGTGCGACCCGCTGGCAGGTGATGGTCTATGGGATCATGCCCCAGATCATGCCCGCCCTTGCAGGCGTTGCTGTCTTCCGTTGGGACATCAACATCCGCGAAAGTACGGTACTCGGGTTGGTGGGTGCAGGCGGCATCGGATTGCAGTTGTCGTCTTCGCTTAATGTACTGGCATGGCCGCAAGTGTCGTTGATCCTCTTGGTGATCCTCGCCGCCGTTGTCATCTCGGAGTGGGTGTCAGCGAAAGTTCGGGGTGCGATCATTTGAACGCGGATCAGGCGTTTTCGATTTACGAAGGGGTGCGACACCGCTTGCCGCCCGTTGTGCGCAGCGGCGCGTGTCTGCGCGTGCCCGATCTGGATGCAATCGCTGATGATGTTGACGTTTTTCTGCTGGATGCCTTTGGTGTTCTGAACATCGGCGAGAACGCGATAGCAGGTGTGCCCGAGCGTGTGGCGGGCCTTCAGGCTGCGGGCAAGCGGGTGCTGGTTGTCTCCAACGCTGCCGGATACCCGCACACAACGTTGATGGAAAAATACACGCGGCTCGGGTATAACTTCGATACAGATGACGTGATCACAAGCCGTCATGCTACATTGGCAGGGCTGGCAGCGGCACCTGCGTACAAATGGGGCCTGATGGCTACGCCTGAGTTCGAGCACCGCGACCTTGATCCGTTCGATACGGTTTATCTGGCTGAAGACCCTGCCGTCTATGCCACCGTTGACGCGTTTTTGCTGTTGGGCAGTGCCAAATGGACCCCTGAGCGCCAAGCGCTGTTGGTTGCGGCTATACGCGCTCGTCCCCGCCCTGTATTTGTCGGTAACCCCGATATCGTAGCACCCCGCGATGTCGGCTTTTCGGTAGAGCCGGGCAGCTTTGCTCATGCGCTTGCGGATGCGACGGGCATCGCGCCTGTCTTCTTCGGCAAGCCGTTCGGGAACATCTTTGACATTGCGTTTGCCCGTCTTGGGGAATTTGATCTCGCCCGTACTGTGATGGTCGGAGACAGCTTGCATACCGATATTCTTGGGGGGCAGGCTGCGGGGATCAAAACTGCGCTTGTCGCCGGATATGGATTTTTTGCGGGTCACGACGTAACTGCCCCAATCGCGGCTGCAGGCATACGGCCAGATTACATTCTAGATTGTCCCTGAACCCGCAGGGAAGGTCTGCCCGCCGTCACAGATCGCGCATAATGCTGACGTCCGCAGTGCAGGCGCTGGAAATCCTTCACGATGGGACGTCAAGATAACATTCACTACCTGTAAACTTTTACCACCCGACGAGCATTCACTGTCCCTTACCCGCCATCCGCCACAAAACCCGCCTTCTCGATTGCAGAAATAGCGCAGACCTCATCGTTGTCGGAGTTGTCACCCGTGATGCCTACCGCGCCCAGAATGACGCCATCGCGCTTGATCAGCACACCACCAGCCACCGGGACAAGCGAACCATCTGACAGGGCATTCATTGCTTGAATAAAGAACGGCTCAACCTTTGCCCGCTCGTAGAGCGCCCGTGACCCTAGCCCCATTTGGATCGCACCCCGGGCCTTGCCCTGTGCAATCTCGGGTCTCAGCGCGCTTGTGCCATCCTCGCGGGCCAGCGCAATGAGGCTGCCACCTGCGTCCAAGACCGCAATTGTTAAGGGCTTTAATCCGTTGTCTTTCCGCCAGCTGAGGCAATCGCTGATGATGCTTTGCGCCTGTTCGAGAGTAAGCGGCATGGGCTGTTCCTTTTCATGGGTCAGGTTACGCGGCGATGACGGCCTGCGTCTTAATTAACTTATCAATCTGTGTGCTGTCATATCCCATCTCGGACAGAACCTCGCGGGTGTGTTGACCCAAAATCGGAGCCGCAGCTGAAACTTGTGCAGGCGTGCGGCTGAACTTGACCGGATGGCCAATCGTTTTGACCGAACCCGCTACCACATGATCAACGTCTACGATCATCTCGCGCGCAAGCGCTTGCGGGTCGGCGTGCATTTGCAAAATGTCATTGACCGGTCCCGCGGGGAGCTGGGCAGTTTCCATACGCGTCAACCAGTTTTGCGTCGTGTCTTGCGCCAGATAGGTATTCAGGATCTCGATCAGGGCAGGCAGGTTTTGCGCGCGCTGCGCATTGGAGGAGAATCGTGGGTCTATGTCCAGTTCGGGTTCCTTGATGACATCAAGGAACCGCAGCCAGTTGGCTTGGTTTGCGGCACCAATATTGATCCAGCCATCGCTGGTCTGGAATGCCTGATAGGGGGCGTTGAGTGGATGGGCAGAGCCCAGCGGTTCGGGTTTCTCGCCGGTGGCGAAAGCAATCGCGGATTGCCAATACGTCTGGGTAATGGCGGCCTCAAACAAGGAGGTGTCGACCTTCTGCCCCAGCCCGGTTTGCAACATGTTGGCATAGGCAGCAGACACACCCATCGCCCCGAGAATGCCTGCATTGATATCGGATATAGGCGCTGCAACCTTGACCGGGGGGCGGCCCGGCCCTTCGCCGGTAATGGACATCAGTCCGGACATGCCCTGCGCGATCAGGTCGAAACCGCCGCGTTCAGCATATGGGCCGGTACGGCCAAAACCTGAAATTTCGCAATAGATCAGCCGCGGGTTTACTTTGGCAAGGTCCTCGTAAGACAGGCCGAGTTTTTCCATCGTGCCCTTGCGGTAGTTTTCAATCACCACATCCGCTTCGGCCAGTAGTTTGCGCAGGATGTCGACGGCGGCAGGATCTTTGAGATTGAGCGAGATGCCTCGCTTGTTACGGTTCATCATCATGTAGGCAGCGGATTCGCCCTCAATCTCGGGCGGGACAAAGCGGCGGCTGTCATCGCCTGCGGGCTTTTCCACTTTGATAACATCCGCGCCCATATCAGCCAGCATCAAGCCACAGACAGGGCCGGCCATGATATGCGCCAGCTCAATCACACGCATGCCTTTGAGCGGGCCGGTCTTCTGTGTCATTTGCCTGTCCATGCGGGTTTGGTTTTGCCGAGAAAAGCCTCCATTCCGATCCGGAAATCATCGCTCATATAGCATGAGACGATCAGATCGGCGTCTTCGACTTTCAATGCGGCGCGGTTGCGGCGCAGCGCCTCTTTGGTGGCGCGCAGGGTCAGGGGGGCCATGCCGCCTACCGTTGTGGCAAGTTCACTTGCACGAACAAGAAGGCTGGCCTCATCGGGAAGAATTTCGCTGACAAGCCCGACGCTCAACGCCTCCTCGGCTTCGATCAGGCGGGAGGTGAAGATGATCTCGCGAACGCGGCCTGCTCCGATCAGTTCGGACAATCGGGCAAGGTTTCCAGCGGCTAGGCAGTTGCCCAGCGTGCGTGCAATCGGGAATCCGAATTTCAGGCTGGCCGAGGCAATGCGGATGTCACAGGCGGCCGCAATTGAGCCGCCGCCACCTGTACAGGCCCCGTGCGCCGCTGCAATGGTGGGGACCGGGCAACACTCAACCGCTTCCAGAACGGCATCAATCTGCGCCTCATAATCCAGCGCGTCCTGTGGCGTTTCAAATGCGCGGAATTGGGTCATATCAGTACCTGCGGCGAATGCTTTTCCACCGGCCCCTGAAATCACCACAGCACGCACTGTCCCGTCTGTGGGCATTTCGCGGCACAGTTGCGCCAGCCGTTCGTACATCCCGAAGGTTAGCGCATTGCGCGCTTGCGGGCGGTTGAAGGTGATCCACATTATACCATCGCGGATATCGTCGGTGATCTCGGCTGCTTGATCGGTCATCGGTAGAAGTACTCCACTAGGAACATCGGTACGGCGGGCACATAGGTACACAGCATGAGCACAGCCAAAAGAACCCCGACGAACCAGATATTGACCTTGGATACTTCCCAGATGTTGGCGCGCGCAACAGAGCAGGCGGTGATCAGAACAGAGGCCACAGGCGGTGTTTGCTGCCCGATCGCAAGGTTCAGTGTGACCACAAGACCAAAGTGCACAGGATCAATGCCCGCCGCTGTGATAAGCGGGATCACAATCGGGATGACAAGAATGATAGCCGCAGCAGAATGCAGGAAGAAGCCGATAATCAGGAAGAAGAAGTTCAAGATGAGCAGGATCGCCCATTGTTGATTGGTGATGGACAGGATGCTTTCGGCGAGTTGCTGGGGAATCTGTGCGCGGGTCAGGAAACCGCCCATAAGCACCGACGCGGCAACCAGCAGCATGACGACAGCCGTCTGGATTCCCCCGTCCAACATTGCGCGGCGCAGGTGCCGTACGTCCAGATTACCGTACCAGGCAGAGACGACAATCGCTGCCAGAACTGCAAGGCCTGCGGCTTCGGTCGCAGTGACATATCCGCCGAAGATACCGCCAAGAATGATCACAGGCAGGGTAAACGCGGGCATCGCGTCGATGAAGGTTTCACGGAGGCGGGCGAGGTTGAATGCTGCTTCGGTCGGGAAGTTGTATTTCTTGGCAAAGAAATAAGCGACGGTCATAAGACCCGCTGCCCCCAGCAATCCGGGTACAACACCCGCGACAAACAGCTGTTCCACCGACGTGTTTGCCGAGGCCGCATAGAGGATCATCGGAATTGATGGGGGGATGATAATGGCCAGCGAGGCGGACGATGATGTGACCGCAGCCGAGAATTCCTTAGAATATCCGCGCTTTTTCATTTGTGGGATCAAGATGGAGCCCATTGCAGCGACATCTGCCACCGCAGAGCCGGAGATTTCGGCGAAGAACAGGGACACGCCGATGTTGACCATGGCAAGCCCGCCGCGAATGAACCCGATGATCGCGGTGACGAAGTTGATCAGCCGGTCGGTGATGCCGCCCGCGTTCATGATTGCACCGGCCAGAACGAACATCGGAATGGCGATCAGGGAAAATTTGGTCGAGCCATCGTACATATCCAGCGCGATGGTAACGAGGCTGCCGGGCCCTTCGGTAAGGAGAAGACCCATCACACCAGCCATCGCCAATGCGACAGCGATGGGCATGTTGATGCAAATCATGATCAGCATCGCAATGAAAATAGCGGCCATCAACATCAGACACGGTCCTTGTTTTTTTCAAGTTCGGTTTCGACTTCTTCTTCGATCTCTGCGTGCTCAAGCGAAATGCCGGCAGCAGTGAGTTTGAGAAATCCGGGGAGGCTGAGCATTTGGCACAGCATGAAAAGGATTGCGCCAATCGGGATGACAGACTGGGTGAACTGGATGGGGACCCATCTCAGCGAGACGAGGGTGTCTCCCGCAAGGACGTCAAGCACCTGCAAGCCGGCACGGGCCATCAGAAAGAAGAACGTGAGGACAATCGCTTCGCTTAGCAGTAAGGCCGCGACGCGCACGTTTTTCGGCAGGGCCAGCAGCACCGTGTCAAAGCCGATGTGGCGACGGTGTAGGGCTGCAAGCGCAGAGCCGTAATAGGTGATCCAGGCGAGCATTATCGCGGCTACTTCATCATACCACGCAAAGCTCTGGCCCATGAGGCGGGCAATCACGGACATGATGACGATAAATGTTAGCAAGATCATGAGGCCGATCGTGATCCATTCAAGGACTTTGCTGAGCATCCGGTTGATGCGCGACAGAGTCGGGTAGGCAGCATGTTCCATATGGGTTCAAACCTGTGGGATACCGGATATCACGCTATATGATCCGCAGTTGCGGATGCGTGCCGTTGTAGGGGATTGAGAAGCGAAGTGGGGCGGCAAGTAATGCACCTGCCGCCTTTTATTGGTTTAGCTTGACTTGCCGAGACCAAGCACCGCGTCGATCATTTCCTGACCGCCTTCGACTTCGTCTGCAAACTGTTTGTAAATCGGCTTGGAAGCTTCGATGAAAGCATCCTTATCTGCTGTGTTAACAGCGACGCCCGCATCTTCGATCACTTTCAGAAGGCTTGCTTCAAGCTCTGCCGCTTTTTCGTATGTGAAATCTTGCGTCTTGTTGGCGCAATCTGTCAGGCCAGCTTGCATAGCAGCGTCCATTCCGTCGAACTTCTTTTTCGACATGAGGATATACGCTGGGGTATAAACATGGCCGGTCACAGACAGATACTTTTGCACCTCCTGAAACTTGGCTGATGCGATCTGGGCATACGGGTTTTCTTGCCCGTCGATTACACCGGTTTGCAGCGCGGTAAAGACGTCCGAGAAAGCCATAGGTGTGGGGTTGGCCCCATACTCCTGGAACATCTTCAGACGCCAGACACCGTTCGGAGTACGCAGTTTGACGCCCTCCAGATCGGCAGGCAATGTGATCGGCCGCACGTTGTTTGTTATGTGCCGAAAGCCGTTTTCGGCAAGACCGACAATGTGATAGCCGTTGTCATTGGCCGCAGCCTGAAACTTGTCCATCATGGCGGCCTGGACGCGGCGCATGTGGTCACGGTCCTTGATGATGTAGGGCATCTCGAAGATGCCGAAAGTGTCATCAACCGAAGACATCACCGAGGACGGCAGTGAAAAGTCAACTTGCCCGAGTTTCAGCTTTTGCAGCAGCTCTTTGTCTTTGCCCAGCTGAGACGATCCAAAGGTTTGAACCTCGACCGCATCGCCCATAGCGCCGTTCACACAGGCTGCAAAATTATCAACTGATGCTTCGAATAACGAGCCGGGATTGCCGACGTGTCCAAACTTTAACGTCATATCAGCAGCATACGCACCCGTGGCCATACCAATGGCAGTGGTTGCTGCAAGCAGTTTTGCAATGATCTTCATGACTTTCTCCTCCCAGAGATTGAATGATATTTATTGTTTTTAGTATTTGCCTCGTTCTGCGGAGGCATTGCTTTATGTGAGTAATTTCATTGCCGCTTGGACACCGCCGGCTTCATGCGGAACGTTCGCCTGTTTCAGGCCCATCTCGACGCCGGCAAGGGTTGCAACCAACATCAGATCGTTGAAGTCGCCCAAGTGACCGATGCGGAATACTTTGTCGGCAACCTTGGACAGGCCATTCCCAAGGGAAATATCGTAGTGCTGTAATGTGGAGGCGCGGAAGGCATCCGCGCTGTGGCCATCGGGCAGTTTTACCGCCGTCAGCACGCCGCTTTCCTGGCCTTGCTTGTTGCAGAGCACTTCAAGGCCCCACGTACGCACAGCAGCCCTTGCCGCCTGGCCATGGCGGGCATGGCGGGCAAAGACGTTGTCCAGCCCTTCTTCGTGCAGCATGTCTACGGCTTCGTTCAGCCCGTAGAGAAGATTGGTTGCGGGCGTGTATGGGAAATAGCCGGTTTTGTTGGGTCCGATCATTTCCTCCCAATCCCAGTACGACCTCTGCAAGCCCGCCTTTTTGTTGGCAGCGACTGCTTTGGCGCTGGCGGCATTGAAGGACAGACCGGGGGGAAGCATCAGCCCTTTTTGGGAACCGGAAACCGTAACATCCACACCCCATTCATCATGTTTGTATTCCAGCGAGGCGAGACCAGAGATAGTATCGACCATAAACAGGGCAGGGTGCCCGGCGCGGTCAATGGCTTTGCGGACCTCGGCAATTGGCGAAACAGAGCCTGTTGAAGTTTCGTTGTGAACCACACAAACGGCTTTGATCTCGTGACCTTTGTCTTCGGCCAGACGGGCTTCGATCTGTTCCGGGTCGGCGCCACCGCGCCAATCGCCTTGGATGAACTCGGCCTGTAGGCCCAGCTTTTCGGCCAGCTTTTTCCACAGGGTCGAGAAATGGCCTGTCTCGAACATCAACACGCGATCACCGGGCGACAACGTGTTGACCAATGCGGCTTCCCACGCGCCGGTGCCGGACGCGGGATAAATGAACACATGCTGCTCTGTCTTGAAGATGGTTTTAAGCCCCTCAAGCGCTTTTAGTCCAACGCGTGCAAAATCGGGGCCGCGGTGGTCGATGGTTTGCTGTCCGATTGCGCTTAGGATCCGGTCGGGTACGGCGCTCGGGCCGGGGATTTGTAAAAAGTGGCGTCCGGCTTTTCTCATGGCAATCAGTCTCACATTTGCTGGGTTAGAGCGGCCAACGGAGAACCGTTTGACCCGCAGATTTTCTTTTCAGTTGAACCAGCGTAATTTTGAATTCATAATTAAGTCAACAAAAAATGATGGCCCCTAAACGCTATTGGATCGCACATGTCTGATCTCTTTGATGCCCTGAAAGCCCGTGTTGAGGGCGACCTAATGTTCGACCGTTTTTCGCGCGGACGGTATGCCACAGATGCGTCGCTGTATCAGATGATGCCACTGGGAGTTCTGTCTCCGAGGTCCGAGGATGACATCAGCGCGGCCATTGATATTGCGGGCGATCAGGGTCTGCCCCTGATGGCCCGGGGTGGTGGTACATCACAATGCGGGCAAACTGTGAACGAAGCACTGGTGCTGGATAACACACAGTACTTTAATGATATTCTTGAGCTTGATGTGGAGGGGCAGCGCTGTGTCGTGCGCCCCGGTATCGTGCTGGATGATCTTAATCGTGCGCTCAAACCGCACGGGCTGTGGTTCCCTGTAGATGTTTCAACTGCGTCCCGTGCCACCATCGGCGGTATGACCGGCAACAACTCGTGTGGCGGTAAATCCCTGCGGTATGGCATGATGCGGGACAACGTGCTGTCGATTGATGCCTTTCTGGCCGATGGTAGCAAACATCATTTTGGGCCTGTTAAATCTGCGGTCTCCACCCAATTGCAAAGCCTGACGGATGACCTGCTGCATCTTGGCGCCCGCGAGGCTGCGGAAATCGACGCCCGATTCCCCAAGGTCACGCGCCGCGTCGGCGGGTATAATATTGACGCACTTGTGCCGCGCGATATGCCAAATAACCTTGCGCATCTTCTGGTAGGGTCGGAGGGCACACTTGCCTATTCCACGGCGATCGAGCTGAAACTCTGGCCCATCATCTCGCAAAAGGTTCTGGGGGTGTGCCACTTCCCCACCTTCCATCAGGCGATGGACGCCGCACAACATCTGGTCACCCTGAAACCTCAAGGCGTTGAGTTGGTCGATGCCACCATGATCGGTTTGGCCCGCGATATCCCCATGTTCCGCCAAACCATCGCGGAGTTCGTGACAGGCAAGCCCGACGCCTTGTTGCTGGTTGAGTTTGCCGAAGAAGACCCAAGCCTGCATCCGCAAAAACTGCGCGAGTTGGACGAGATGATGGGCGACTTGGGTTTCTCGTGGTCTGGTACGGGTAAAAACTGGGGCGGGATGACGGCTGTGTCCGATCCCAAGATGCAGGCGCGCATTGCTGATCTGCGCAGCTCGGGCCTCAACATTATGATGTCGATGAAAAGCGACGGTAAGCCGGTGTCCTTTGTCGAGGATTGCGCCGTGGAGCTGCCCGATCTTGCCGCCTACACGGCTGGCCTGACAGAGATTTTTGAGCGCAATGGCACACGCGGGACATGGTATGCCCATGCCTCTGTCGGCTGCCTGCATGTGCGTCCGGTCCTCAACCTCAAGCTGGATCAAGACGTCAAAACCATGCGTGCAATCGCCGAAGAGTGTTTTGATTTGGTGGCGCGGTACAAAGGGTCTCATTCCGGCGAACACGGTGATGGACTGGTTCGCTCTGAATTCCACGAGAAGATGTTCGGCGCCCGTATGGTGGCTAATTTCAGCGAGGTCAAAAAACGGTTTGATCCGAACGGGCTGTTTAATCCGGGCAAGATTGTCGATGCGCCCAAGATGGATGACCGCCGCCTGTTCCGCTATGGCCCCGACTATACAGTGCCGGAGTTTAAGACTGGTCTTGATTGGTCCGAATGGACCGGAAGCGCAGGCGGTTTTCAGGGCGCGGTTGAAATGTGCAACAACAACGGCGCCTGCCGTAAGCTCAAAGGTGGGGTCATGTGCCCGTCGTTCCGCGTGACCCGCAAGGAGCAGGATCTTACCCGCGGGCGGGCCAATACGCTGCGGCTCGCAATTTCCGGACAACTGGGGCCAGACGCGCTGACCTCTGACGAGATGGCCGAAACGATGAAGCTGTGCGTGTCGTGCAAAGGGTGCAAGCGCGAATGTCCAACCGGTGTGGATATGGCGCGTATGAAGATCGAAGTGCAAGCGGCCCGCGTGCGCAAGGACGGGTTGCGCTTGCAGGATCGTCTCACCGCTTTCCTTCCGCTTTATGCTCCATGGGCTGCACGGCTGCCGTCGGTTGCAAACCTGCGTAACACGGTGCCCGGTTTGGCAAAGCTGACAGAGCGGCTGACGGGCTTTACGGCCACCCGCAAACTGCCAACCTGGCACAAGAACCCGTTCAAGGACAAAGAGGTCGCCCCGCACAAAAGCCCCGAAGCGGTTGTTTTTGCAGATTGCTTCAATCGCTACTTTGAACCTGAAAACCTGCGCGCCACCCTCAAGGTGATGGAAGCCGCGAATGTGCCCGTGCAATTGGTACAGGCCCCCAAAGGCGAGCGACCGCTATGCTGTGGCCGAACGTTCCTGTCTGCCGGTTTAATAAATGAGGCAAAAGTAGAAGCGCAGCGGCTGGTTGACGCGATGATGCCCTACGTCGAACAGGGCCTGCCCATTATCGGGCTGGAGCCTAGCTGCTTGCTGACCCTACGCGATGAGATTCCGGCCCTTCTGCCTGGTGAAGACACTGCAAAGATCGCTGCCAAGGCGCGTATGCTGGAAGAATACATCGCCGATCAGGAAAGCAATCCAGATTTCGATCTTCCGTTGGTCTCCCCGGCCCCGAAGGTTTTACTGCACGGCCATTGCCATCAAAAGGCGATGGGCGTTATGTCCAGCATCGAGAAGACCCTGTCGCTCTTGCCTGATACACAGATCGAGACTGTGGAAACATCGTGCTGTGGCATGGCGGGTGCATTCGGGTATAGTGCCGACACACACGAGACTTCCCGCGCCATGGCAGAGTTGGATCTGGCGCCTGCGGTAAGGAAAGCAGATAAAGAGACCCTAATAGTTGCAGATGGCACTTCTTGCCGACATCAGGTCGCAGACCTGACTGCACGCCAACCCATCCACATGGCGCGCCTACTGGAAATGGCTTTGAAAAAGTGAAATTACTGACCCAATGGATCAAATAACAAACCCTCAGGCGATCACCCGCACCTCGCTACATCACGAGTTGGTAGGCCGACTTCAGACATTGATCATCAATGCGGACTTGGAGCCGGGGTTGAAGGTGCCCGAAAAATTGCTCTGCGACCAATTCGGAGTGTCGCGCACCCCGCTGCGTGAAGCGCTTAAAGTGCTTGCTTCGGACGGTCTGGTGCGGCTTGAGCCCAATCGCGGTGCATGGGTGACCCGCGTTACAATTGAAGAGGTTGAAGAGGTGTTTCCAGTGCTAGGGGCATTGGAGGCGTTATCGGGTGAGTTGGCCTGCCAGAACATTACCGACGCCGAGATTGACACGGTCAAAGATTTGCACGCGCAAATGATGCAAAGCTATGGGGACAGTGATCTGGACGCGTACTTCAGTATCAACCAGAAAATTCACCGCGCTATTCTGCTTGCCGCCCGGAACGGTACGTTGACTTCATCCTGCCAGGCCTTGTCACTGCGCATGCAGCGGGCCCGATATCTGGCCAATATGACGCAAGGTCGATGGCAGGAAGCCGTGCAGGAGCACGAACGCATCTTGGAGTTTCTTGTTGCGCGGGATGGCCCCAACCTGGCGCGGACCCTGACGGGTCATATGAACTCCAAGCGCCTGTCGGTTGTAAGATGGCTTCAAGCTGAAGGAGCAAAGCGGGGCTGAATGTTTCCGTGAGGCTATTTGGCCTTGTGACGAGCTAACATTCGCTCTTTTTCTCAGGAACGTAGAAACTGCCCAACAGTCAACTTTAGCCAAAAACATCGTTTGAGTTTCGTATAAGGCGTTTGAACGGAGGGTTTTCTGGCGCGCTCTCTTCTTTTAAATGAAAGTGTGCCCTCATCGGGCGAGTTTGAACTCCAGCACGTTTAAAGCGCTGACAAATGAACTTTGTTTTTAGGACAACACATTTTTCGCGCTACATCCCAGCTTTGCGCTAGAACACCCTTGCGGTTAGCGCGAGCGCCCGGAACGCAGCATAGTCATTCTTTTCTGAGCGAAAGTGGCTGAGCAAAGTTTCTTATCGAACCAGTCTCTGACTTTAATAGGCTTTGTTGCACAAATCAGTTGAAGAGCATTCTTCCCCTTACCCCGGACGGATTTAGCCTATGGGCTCAGTGATAGGTATGCCAAGAGCAGTGTAGCGGTTCAGCACAGCGATGCGTA
>JAQXCD010000026.1 GCA_029252045.1 Sulfitobacter sp. | reverse complement strand
TTATGTCCCATTCGGAAACAAATGTACAACGCCGCCTAGGGGGAATAACGGCAGCGTTATCCATGCCCCGAATGGCAAGCACAATAAGGGCGGCTGACGCGATCTTATCCATGCCTGAGCACGGCACCTTCATTTCGGCATGTCCGCAAATGTTAACCCTTTGGCAAACGCACTATGTCCGCTACTTCACCCCCTATGAGTGATATCCGCACAGATATATCCGCCTGCACCCTTTGCGCTCAACGCTTTGCTGCAACAGCAACTGCACACCGCCCTAATCCGGTGGTCTGGTTCCAGCCAAGCGCGCGTATGTTGATTGCAGGGCAAGCGCCCGGCATGCGCGTGCACAAATCCGGCGCGCCCTTCAGCGACCCCTCCGGTGACCGGTTGCGCAATTGGCTGGGGCTGGACGAGGACAGCTTTTATGACCGCACCCGCGTCGCTATCCTCCCGATGGCGTTTTGCTTTCCCGGATATAACGCCAAAGGCAGCGACCTGCCCCCGCCACCCATTTGCGCAAAAACGTGGCGCGCCGGGGCTTTGGCGACGCTCCCGCGCGTCCAGTTGACTCTCCTGATCGGCGGTCACGCAATGCGGTATCATCTGCCGGATTTCACCACCGTTGCGGCAGCTGTGCGCAATTGGCGCAGCCATCCTGCGGGCGTCTTTGCCTTGCCACATCCGTCTTGGCGCAATACGGGTTGGCTCAAGAAAAACCCGTGGTTCGAGGCGGATGTGATCCCCCGCCTGCAAGCCGCCGTTGCCGAGGTGATGTAGAGATGGACGAGACCCCGCTGGACACAGCCCATGCCGCCATGATGGCCGCACCCGAAAATGATGCCGCCCGTCTGCGGTTCTATGAACGGATGGCCGATGCAGAGCTGTACTTGCTGCTTGAGGCTGAGCCCGTCGGTGACCAGATCAACCCGCAGGTGCTTGAGACCGACGGCGCGCAATATCTTCTGGCTTTTGATCGTGCACAACGTCTGGCCGGATACGCAGGCGATGCGGCGGCCTATGTCGCGCTGTCGGGCCGCAATGTGGCCGCGATGCTGGAGGGGCAGAGCCTTGGCATCGCACTGAACATGGATGTAGCCCCCTCTGCGATCCTGCTGCCTGATACAGCTGTTGCATGGCTGCGCGAAACGCTGACCCATGCCGCCGCCGAGGTAGAAGCGAAAATTGAAAGCGTCCTGCCCCCCAAAGGCCTGCCGGAAACCCTGATTACCGCGATTGATGAAAAACTCGCCACCGCGACAGGCATGGCGGCAAACGCATGGTTGGTCGGCGTGTCATATGAAGGCGGCGGGCGCGGCCATTTGCTCGCCTTTGTTGATGCGATCCCGCGCGCACAGGATGCTTTGGTTCGTGCCGCCTCCGAGGCATTGACGTTTTCGGGGATTGAGGCAGGCGCAATGGATGTGGGCTTTTTCAACCACTCAGACCCGACTGTAACAAAACTGATGAAAGTCGGCCTGCGGTTCGATCTGCCGCAGATGGAGACGTTACAGAATACGCCCCGTATGCCCGGAAGTGACCCCGACTCGCCGCCGATCCTGAAATAATCCGGCCCGTTTGCGCAGAAATCGCTGGAATTCCTCACATCACGGTCACGCCCGCGCGAGGTCACGCAGTTGCGAGATGCAATCGGGGCGGTGCCCGCCTACCTTCTAGTCACAGGCCAACAGCGCCCCCATTCAGGAGACTATGATGAACCGCTTCACAATTACTCTCGCCGCCGCAGCAGCCGCTCTCAGCTTTTCCACCGCCGCCTTTGCGGGTGAGCAGTTTGTCGACGAGACAGGTTTTGCCGTTTCCGGCTATGATGTCGTCGCCTACTTTTCGCTGCCACAAAGCGCCATAGGCCAGACGCAAACCGCCCCTGTCGAAGGCAACAAGTCCATCACAGCGGAATATAACGGCGCTACTTTCGCCTTCTCCTCCGAGGCAAGCCGTGACCTGTTCACAGCCAACCCTGCAAAATACGCACCACAATACGATGGCCACTGCGCCTACGGCGTTGCCAAAGGCGGCAAGGTTCCGGGCAACCCGACCCTGTGGCGCATCGTGGATGACAAACTCTTTCTCAACATTACCAAAAACGTGGTGGGTTTCTGGGAGGAAGACATTCCAGCCAACCTGAATAAATCCACCGCCAACTGGCCCAGCCTCGATCCACAACCCGCCTCGGATGCGACCATTCCCCAGTGGTCCTCCATGGCCCCCAAAGGCTGATCCATGGCGTCAGGTGTTCCCTCTCCTGACGGCCAGCAGCCCCGTCGCGCCTTTGCGCGGCGGGGTCTGTTGCTGGGCGCTTTGGCAGTTGCGGGCGTCGCTGCTGCGAGTTGGTCTAACGTCGGCGCGGATCTGAGCGGCCGCGCGCTCAGCGTTCAAGAAGCCCACACCGGTGCCTTTAGCGGTGACATCACACTGGTCGACATCCGCCGCCCCGATGAATGGGCGCGTACCGGCATTCCCGAAGGGGCAATCGCCATCGACATGCGCGATCCCGATTTTGTGACAAAACTGCTGGCCCAAGTCTCTGGCCCCGATGCCGTCATCGCGCTGATTTGCGCGCGCGGTGTGCGCTCCCGCCATCTGGCGGGCCGCCTGAACGAGGCGGGTTTCACTCATATTCTCGACGTGCCCGAAGGCATGCTCGGCTCTGGTGCCGGTCCCGGATGGCTGGCCGCCGGCCTCCCCGTTACCCGCTCCTGACCGATTGCCCAAACCCTGCGCGTAGATTATAGCGCGTACATGAGCACAAATCCTCCAAACCTCCGCCCAGACCTCGCACCGCGTGCGACCTTTAGCGAGCCCAAGCGCTCCGGCCAGCCGACCATCGGCATGGTCAGCCTCGGCTGCCCCAAAGCGCTGGTGGACAGTGAGCGGATTCTGACCCGCCTGCGCGCCGAAGGCTACGCGATTTCGCCCGACTATGCCGGCGCAGATGCGGTGATTGTGAACACCTGCGGGTTTCTGGACAGCGCCAAAGCCGAAAGCCTTGATGCCATCGGCGAAGCGCTGGCCGAGAATGGCCGCGTGATTGTGACGGGGTGTCTGGGCGCCGAACCGGATTACATCCGCGAGCATCACCCGAAAATCCTCGCAGTCACTGGCCCGCACCAGTACGAGCAGGTCTTGGACGCGGTGCACCTTGCTGTGCCGCCCTCGCCCGATCCGTTTATCGATCTGCTGCCCGCCTCTGGCGTGTCGCTCACCCCGCGCCACTTCAGCTATCTGAAAATCTCCGAAGGCTGTAACCACAAGTGCAAGTTCTGCATCATCCCCGATATGCGCGGCCGCCTGCAATCTCGCCCCGCCCATGCGGTGATGCGTGAAGCTGAAAAGCTGGTGCAAAGCGGCGTCAAAGAACTGCTGGTGATCTCTCAGGACACCTCCGCCTACGGCGTTGACATCAAACACGCCGAGGATCGCGGCCACTGCGCCCATATCACCGATCTGGCCCGTGATCTCGGCTCGCTGGGCGCGTGGGTGCGCCTGCACTACGTCTACCCCTACCCCCATGTGCGCCAGCTGATTCCGCTGATGGCCGACGGGCTGGTCCTGCCCTATCTGGATATCCCCTTCCAGCATGCGCACCCTGATGTTCTCAAACGCATGGCACGCCCCGCTGCCGCCTCCAAAACGCTGGACGAGATCGCCGCATGGCGTGACGTCTGCCCCGACATCACTCTGCGTTCGACCTTCATCGTCGGCTATCCGGGCGAGACAGAGGCCGAGTTCCAGACCCTGCTGGACTGGATGGACGAAGCGCAGCTGGACCGTGTCGGCTGCTTCCAATATGAGAACGTCGCCGGTGCGCGGTCAAACGCGCTGCCCGACCATGTGGCGGACGAGGTCAAACAAGACCGCTGGGACCGCTTTATGGCCAAGGCGCAGATGATTTCCGAGGCCAAACTGCAAGCCAAAGTGGGCAAGCGTATGGACGTAATCATCGACGAGATCGACGAGGACGCCGCCACCTGCCGCACCAAAGCCGACGCCCCCGAGATCGACGGGAACCTGTTTATCGACGAAGGGTTTGAGGGCCTGACCGTGGGCGATATCGTGACGGTCGAGGTGGAAGAAGCCGGCGAGTATGATCTTTGGGGGCGGGTTGTTTGAGGGTGTTCATTCGTCGTCTGGTAGATCAATGATCTCATATACCGCTAAGATCCGGTAAACTATTGGTTTGGATCCGCGATAGAGAATGCTCACGTCAACGCTAAACCCCTTCTTATAAATATTGTGATTTGCCTCTCGAATCTCATGCTTAATGCGCTCTTCCGCGAGGCTCGACGCGTAGATAATAGGTAGCGCCTTATCACTTACTTCGTGGATTTTGACTTTCTCACCACTACGCTTGTCTTTCGGCGCATTGCCGACGTCGGATCGAGTGAAATACATTAAGGTCCGATGGACTTGATCATCTACTTCTGCATCAAGCCGTAGATACTCAGCTTCAATGGTTCTCTGAACTGAGGTGCTCCCCATCTCTTGGACAGGATCTGGCGCTTTTTAAGCTCTGATCTGCTCCTGTTGATCGGGTTGCGTTGCTTCGACTTTCAGCGAGTAGACCACCGCTGGTGGTTGTCCGC
>JAQXCD010000025.1 GCA_029252045.1 Sulfitobacter sp. | reverse complement strand
CGGCCACCGCATGGGTTTCCTCGTCCGGCAATACTGCTTCTTCGGAAATCACATCATAGCTGGCATCGGCCTGAATGAACCGCAGGCGCACACGCCCCGACAATGCAGCGTCCGCCTCGGGCACCTGAACTGCTGTACCGTCCAGATCACTGCTGACGGCAAAGCGTTCGGGGTCCAGCGCCACATCGCGCAAACCGTTGCGCATGCGGAAGGTCAGCACAGGATACCCCATGAGGCGCGCAGGTTCACCCGCCGCCAGACCGTCAGACCACAAGAAGCGGCCATCCATGTCCTTGAGTTTGCGCACCATGCAGGCCGTCTTGGAGTTCATCACGAAGGACGCGTTAGCGCGGTACTGCGCCCCCAGCGCATAAACCACCTCGACGATGGAGTCCGGTGTAATGTCACCGGACACACCTGTCGGCACATAGCCCAGATTTCCCCAAACCCAGACGTCATTGTCAACAGTCGTATGCGCCAGAAAACCCTTGGGTTTGTCGATCCCATCGCCATTGATAAACACCCCCGCTTCGGCGCGCGCAAACTTGTCGGCGATGCGCCCTGCCAACCAGCCTTCAATGTCAAACGCACTGTCGTCCAGCAAACGTTGGGATGCTTTGGGCAGCGCGCTCAGCTCGTGCAACTGCATCGTGATGGGGTCAATCTGTGGCGTGTCACTCTCGCCGATGATAGAGGATTCCGTGGCCCAACCGGCACCCACATCCGTATGATCCACCAGCACATCATAGGAAGTGGCCTCCACGTTCACGACCGTCGCAATCGCACGGATCGATGCCGTGGTGTTCAGCACGGATTTCACCGTGTCCGCCGTCTACGGATCTACCAGATAGCCACCGTCCGAGTTGACAGCCGTGGACAGCGCTTTACCCTCCAGGTGTAGCCCCCGCAGGCCGTCATCATCGCCAGAACGCACATAGGCGTTAAACGCTTTCTTGTGCGGTGCGACAACATCGGTCGCGCCCGCCAAGGGAGTACGGCCAGCAGTCAGTGTCTTACGGTCCAGCATGTTCATTCGCTCTTCTGCTTGTTGAAATTTCGTCTCGATTTCGGCCTGAAAGCCCTTCATCTGCGTGACAAAGCCGGTAACGGCCCGCCGCACATCCTCCGCCGGGGACAGCGCCCCGTCGTGTCCGTTGGTATCGCTCATCTCGCATTCCCCTTCTGGTTGGTGGGACGGGCGGCAATGTCGGCAGACGCCGCATCAAATACCCCCGCCATGTCGCGCAGGACGTCTCCCAGCCGGACGAAACCGTCCGCCTTTGCCCCCACCCGCGCACTGGGCAGCATCGGGAAGGTCACCAGTGACACCTCCCAAAGCTCCAGTTCCTGCAAGAGCCGCTGGCCCTTGGTATTCTTTGTGGATTTCACAGTACGGTAGCCTATCGACAAACCGTCAATCGCCCCCGCCTCGATCAGCGCAATCGCCTCGCCCCCCTTCTCGACGGATTTGAGGATGCGCCCTTTGACAAACAAACCACGCGCATCCTCGCGCACCTCGTCCCACACCCCGATGGGCTGCGCCGGATCATGCTGCCACAACATCTTCACCCCACGCCCTGCCGCCTTCAGCGCCATCAGGCTCGCACCATAGGCGCCGCGCTGCACCACATCGTTGCCCTGATCGACCGCGTCGAAAAAGCTGGCGTAGCCCTTGATCTCGACACCACCCTCCACCTTTGCCACTTCGTCAAACTGCATGAACTTGCGCTCCAATGCAGGCAAACCTTCCCCGTTCTCCGCGCAATGCGCGAAGCTCCCAACACTCATATCCATTTGATATTCCTTCTTGTTTAACCCGCAGGCGTCATCGCCATAAAAGATTGCACCGCCTGCCCCAGGATCACGGCCACCACGCCATAGACCGTCAACCACAGCCGCCGTTCCAGCCGCTCCATCATCACCTCGATCCGGTCCAGCCGCTTGGCCAGATTATCGAAATGAATGCCGCTCACCTGCTCATGCGCCTGCAACCGCATGCCCGGCGCACATTGAAACCGCTCGACAGGATGCTCATTCATCTGCCGCCACCGCAGGCAGCCCCAACAGCGCGCGCTTCTCCGCTTCGGTCAGAAAATCCGCCCCCGCCACACGCGCCCATTGCGCATCCCGTTCACCGCTGAGCGCGGGCACCTGATCCAGATCGGGCTTCAGCTCCACCAACTCACCCGTGAACTCCGACAGCCAATGCGCCAGTACCGCCGTCACCTGCGATGCCAAGGGCAGAACCGTCAAACGGTAGAACGCACGGTGCGCCTCCTGATAATTGGCATAGGTCGCATCCCCCACGATCCCGATCAGCATCGGCGGCACCCCAAAGGCCAGTGCAATCTCCCGCGCCGCCGCCTCCTTGGTCTTCTGGAACTCCATATCGGACGGCGAGAACCCCATCGGCTTCCAGTCGAGGCCCCCTTCCAGCAGCATCGGCCGCCCCGCATTGCGCGCGCCCTGATGATGGCTCTCCATCTCGCTCACCAGACGCTCGTACTGGTCGTTCGTCATCGCCCCCTGACCGTCCGCGCCCTTGTAAATGATCGCCCCCGACGGACGCGCGGCATTGTCCAGCAACGCCTTGCTCAAACGCGAGGCCGAATTGTGCACATCCACAGCCGTGGCCGCCGCCTGCATGGGGCTGAACCCGTAATGATCGTCTTGCGGATGGAAGTTGCGCACATGGCAAATCGGTTGGCTCTGCGTCGCATCGAACCGGTGCTTACGTCCGCTCACCGAATACTCATACCCAATCGGCCACCCGTCCGCCCCCGGCACAACCGACATCCGGTCAGACCGCAGCACATGCAACTCCAACGGCAATCCCACCTCACCACCCACAGCTTCCAGATACCTATTCCCCGACAGCAGCAACTGCGCATAAAGCGCCTCCAGCAACTCCGCCCGCCCCTGTGCGCCGTTGGGCCGCGCAATCAAACCCAACACAGGATGGGTATCAAACCGCTGGCAGCTATCCTGACAAACCAGAGGCAATGCCGCCGCCGCCTCCGCAATCAACTTGACCGAACGGAACCCGACAGGGTTGCCCGCAAACCCCGTCCGCGTCAAAGACACCGTATCACGCGGGCTCCACGCCACCCGCCCCGATGTCTGCACTCCCACAACACGCCCCGTGGCTGACGCCTTGGCCTCCACTACTTCCACCGCTCCGCGCTTCAGAAAATCAAACACCACCGCTTCTCCTATTCCCCAAGTCCCTCGGCTGTCCCGCTGCTTGGGCGCCTCTGAAACACACTCTCTCACCAAGGAATTAACACTGCCGAACCACAGCGCGCGCTGCGCACGCAACACCTCCGCACAACAAAAAAAGGAGGGCCAAAGCCCCCCTGTCTCTCGCGCAACACCCCCTGCTTGCACCCTTATCCATATCCCATTCCACAGCAGCCCCACACGCAGTCACAGGCGCTCTACAGTGACCTCACCCCGGGCCTCCGCCACGTTGCAGCAGGCTCAATGATCAATTCGTGTAACGCCCAGACCAATGCATCCACACGGTCCGGTGATCCGCCCCCCTCATATCCACGGCGCGTCATACGCGTCATCTGGTCCTCCAGCCCGTGAAGCTCCGGCATATGAAACACCCGCCCCTGCTCATAAAGCGCCGCCACAGGTTCCGCCCGCGCAACCTTGCCACGGGTCGCATGTACCCCCTTGTAGGGCACCAACGGATCGACCTGCCGGATCACCTCTTGTACCATTTGTCCGCCCTGATTGACCTCGGCCACCAGACGGTCTGCACCAAACCACTCCATTGCCGTAATCGCTGCACGCGCCCACCCGCTAGGCCCCATGCCCGCCACCGTAGAATCCGCCAGCACAAACGCCCGCCAGTCTTGCGGCGGCCCGCTACTCTGTACTCCGGCCACAATAATCCCGCATTCATCCGAAGACGCGCCGCTTGTCGTCGCCGGATCAACCGCCACCACAATCCGGTCCAACTTGGGCACACTCTTCACCCGTGCCGCCTCCAACATCTCGGACGTCCACAGCGCCCCCTCCGCATCTGCCAGCAACACCCCGTCCAGCTCCTGCCGTCCAACCGCGTGCCGCGATACCGCGCCCGCACCTCCTCCAGAAACGATGCCGCCAGATTGGCGCGGTTCGCCTCCGTGGGTGCATGGGTCACCACGGTTGAGGGCGAGGCCAACAACGCCTTCAACACCCCCACATTGCTTGGCGTGGTCGTCACACAGACCTGTGGCTGCTCCCCCAAACGCAAAGCAAACTGCAACATGTCCCAAGTCTCCTGCGACTTTTTCCATTTCGCAATCTCGTCCACCCAAGCCGCATCAAACTGGGGCCCGCGCAACCCTTCCGGGTCATGCGCCGAATGCACCGTGGCCATCGCCCCGTTCGGCCAAACCAGACGCTTGCGGGTTGCCTCCCAATCGGGCCGACGGTCCTCTGGCGAGCAGGCCAATATCCCGCTGTCGCCAAATATCATCACCTCGATCACCTGACCAATCGTCTCGCCCACCAACGCCACACGTCGGCACCGCCCCTTGTCCAAAGGCATTGATCCCTCCACAACGCTGCGCACCCATTCGGCCCCCGCGCGCGTCTTACCCGCGCCGCGCCCGCCCATAATCACCCAAGACCGCCATGCACCCTCGGGAGGCAACTGGTGCGGCATGGCCCAAAAATCGAACAAGTAAGGGAGAGCACGAAGCTCCCCCTCATCCAGCTCATTCAGGAAACTCTCCTGAACCGATGGCACAGCGGAGCCGATCAAGCTTGCACCCGATATCAGCCCGCGCTTTGTCGAGGTCGAGGGCATATCCCCCGCGTGCAATTCCGGCCTGTTTGTTTAGGCAGTCATACAAGATCAATCCAGCTTTCTGACAACGTGCGACCGTCTCGGATAGTTGAGTGACGGTCTTTGATGTTGTGGTTGCATCAATTTCCTCTCCGGCTATGGCCCGTTCCTTCAGGCTCTCTACTGCTTCTCTAAGCTCGGCCAGCGAACGCTCGACAGAGGCAAACATCGCCTCCGCCTGCGCCTGCGCCTGCGCCAACTCGTCCAGCTGCGGCACCGGTTGGATAGTCATATGTTCTCGGTCCTTTCGCTTGGATTCCTCCAATCGAAAGACATGAAAAAACGGCCCCCGCATAGTGTAGGGGCCGTTCCCCAAATCTCCTAGCATGGGATCTGGTTTATCTGGTTGATCTTAACGCGGCCTCACGTCACCGCACGCGCAACAGGGGCTAGTCGCCACCGCCCGTTGAAGCATTCCCCGCCGCAGCCGCACCCTGTGCCGCTTCGATCTTGCGCCACTCGGCCACGTTGCGGTTATGCTCGTCCAGCGTCACTGCAAACGCGTGACCACCTGTGCCATCCGCCACAAAGAAGATGTACGGCGTCTCGTCCGGTTGGGCCGCCGCCATCAGGCTGGCACGACCGGGGTTCGCAATCGGCGTCGGTGGCAGGCCCGGAATGACGTAGGTGTTCCAAGGCGTCTCGCCCCGCAATTCACTGCGCCGCAGACCACGGCCCAGAACCCCAACACCTTTTGTGATGCCGTAAATAACAGTGGGGTCAGTCTGCAACCGCATGCCTTGGTTGATACGGTTCACAAATACGCTGGCAACCTGCCGCCGCTCGTCCGATACACCGGTTTCTTTCTCGATGATCGAGGCAAGGATCAACAACTCTTCCGGCGTCTTGATCGGCAAATTCTCGGCCCGCGATTCCCACGCAGCCGCCAGTAACGTCTCTTGTGCAGCAGACATCCGCGCCAGCAATGCCGCGCGGTCATCCCCCTTGCGCACTTCATAGCTATCAGGCGCCAGCGTACCCTCGGCAGGCACCTCGCCCGCGTCGCCTTCCATAATGTCCATGCCGCTGATGGCGTTCACAATCTGCCAGCTTGTCACCCCTTCGGCGATTGCAATGCGAAACCGCACATCTGCCTTGTCGCGCGTCTGGGTGTATTCCGCAGGAATCTCTTCCGCGCCCTGATCAAACTGTGCAAGCTCCGCAAAACGGTTGGTCACCGGGTCCAGCTCACGGACCTGCACACTCACACGGTTCACCCCGATGCGGTAAACGATCTCGGTACCGCAAGTACTGGCCCCGCCACGGGTGATCACATCCACAATTTCCTTCATCGTGGCTTCCGCCTCGATCAGGAAACTCCCCGCCTTCAACTGGCCGGTCTTGTCTTCATAATCAGCGCCAATGCGGAAAATAGAGGCTGAACTCACAGCCCCCTGCTCCGCCAGATTTTTGCTGACACGGCGCATGTTGCTGCCACTCTCGACCTGCACACAGGCCGCCTGCGTCAACGGGCCGGGCGCGTCATACTGGCCTTTACCCCAGATGATTACACCGCCCACCAGAAACAGGGCAACCACCATAAAGGTGATCGCATTCGCCGCAACATGGCGCCACATTTATTCGACCTTCCCGAACAGCACACTCGCGTTTGTTCCGCCAAAACCGAACGAATTGCTCAGCGCTACTTTGATCTCGCGCTTGACCGGCGCATTTGCCGCCAGATCGATCTTGGTCTCGACCGCCAGATTATCAAGGTTAATGGTCGGCGGTGCAATCTGGTCACGGATCGCAAGGATCGAGAAGATCGCCTCGATCGCCCCCGCAGCGCCCAACAGGTGGCCCGTCGCAGATTTGGTCGACGACATCGTCACCTGGTCCGCATGCTCCCCCATCATCCGCTCAACTGCACCCAGCTCGATGGTGTCTGCCATGGTCGATGTGCCATGAGCGTTGATATAATCAATATCCTTCGGCTCCAGCCCCGCGTGACGCAACGCCGACCGCATGGAGCGCTCGCCACCCTCGCCCGTCTCGGACGGAGCTGTAATGTGGTAGGCATCGCCCGACAGGCCATAACCGATCACTTCGGCGTAAATCTTGGCGCCGCGCGCTTTTGCGTGCTCGTATTCTTCCAGCACCACAATGCCCGCACCCTCGCCCATAACAAAGCCGTCGCGGTCTGCGTCATAAGGGCGGCTGGCCTTTTTCGGATCGTCGCCGCGCTTGGTGCTCAGCGCTTTGCATGCGTTGAAACCCGCGATACCGATTTCACAGATCGCTGCTTCCGCGCCGCCCGCAACCATCACGTCCGCATCACCGAACATGATCAGACGGCTCGCATCGCCAATCGCGTGCGCTCCTGTGGAACAGGCCGTCACAACCGAATGGTTCGGCCCTTTAAATCCGTACTTGATCGAAACCTGACCCGAGATCAGGTTGATCAACGCGCCGGGCACAAAGAACGGGCTGACCCGCTTG
Organism: Sulfitobacter sp.; assembly: GCA_029252045.1. Lineage (GTDB taxonomy): Bacteria > Pseudomonadota > Alphaproteobacteria > Rhodobacterales > Rhodobacteraceae > Sulfitobacter. The sequence goes on along the minus strand of JAQXCD010000025.1, from coordinate 41,115 downwards.
GGGCCCTTCTCGGCCATCATCACGGCGGTATTGGCGATGGAATTCAGCCCCCCGATGCCCGAGCCGATCAACACACCTGTGCGCTCAAGGCTTGGCGTGTCCTCCGGCATCCAGCCGGAATCTTCAATCGCTTGCTGTGCTGCGGCCATGCCGAACAGGATGAATGTATCAACCTTGCGCTGGTCCTTGGGGGCCATATAGGTGTCAGCATTGAACGTCCCGTCAGTGCCGTCTCCCAAGGGCACTTCGCAGGCATATTGCGTCACACAATTGCTGGCATCAAACACCGTGATCGGACCTGCGCCCGACTGGCAATCCAGAATCCGCTTCCAGCTTTCCTCAACCCCGTCTGCCAACGGTGTGACCAAACCCAATCCCGTAACGACCACTCTGCGCATATGCTCTGCCCTTTGGTGTAAAACTATTGGTTCCGGCTATACCTTGCGGGTGGGACATTGTTCAAGTCTCTGGGAACAAACCAGCAGGAATACCCCACAAAACGATCACACCGGCGGCCCCTTTCGGGTCATCAACAGCACAGCACCACCGTCAATCACCGCATCGCGCAAAGGTTGATAGCCCAGCTTTTCCGCTACCCGCAGCGATCCTTCGTTGTCCGGCGACACAACGCATACAGTCCGGCCCGCCACGATACGGTCAAACCAGTCATGCGCCGCACCGGCAGCATCACGGCCATACCCCTGATTTTGATGTTCTGGCGCCAGAACCCAACCCGCTTCGGGATAGGGGTCAAAATCTTCACCAAACCCACGAGAACCGTAGAAAAAGCCGGTCTGCCCCGCCAACGCCTTATGGCCGTGGATCTGGATACCCCATTGGCCAAAACCCGTGATCTGCCAATGCCCGGCATTACGCAAAAAGGAATCCCAACTGCGCGCGCGCGACCATGGCTGGCTCCGGATATGGCTCATCACTTCAGGGGTCGCCCAGATTTCTGCAAACCGCGTGAAATCCTCGGCACGCATCCCACGCAACGTGACAGACGGCGTATTAATAGTCGGAATATTACGGGCCATGGGTTGGGCTGCTCCACGTCGGACAAAGGGCTTGGACTGACAGAAGTGCAGCAGCGCGCACCCGCGAACAAGACCAAATCTAACGGAGAATCAAAAACGGCGCCGATCCGCAGATCAAAGCGCCGTTAAAGAGTTTTTTCGCCGAGCGGACCCGGACAAACGAAGCTTAGGAAGCTTCTTTGATGAACTTGACCGCGTCGCCGAAGGTCTGGATGTTCTCGGCTGCGTCATCAGGAATTTCGATTCCGAATTCTTCTTCGAATGCCATTACCAGCTCGACTGTGTCGAGGCTGTCTGCACCCAGATCGTCGATAAACGATGCGTTTTCAATTACTTTGTCTTCTTCAACACCAAGGTGCTCAACAACAATCTTTTTAACGCGGTCTGCAACGTCGCTCATACTAATAGTCCTCACTCATCGGGCTGTTGGCCCCTTTTTGGGTTTCTGCACATTCACTTACCGAATGGGGCAGAAGGTGCCCCCTATTAAAAGGGGCGGCTCTTTTTCCTTGCTCGCACAAGGCACGGGTCACATCAAGCGCCCGCGTGGGTTTATCTGCGCATCCTTTAGCATATGATGCGCGGTTCGCAAACGCTTTAGCAAGCGCTTTTACAACATGGCCATGCCACCATTCACATGCAAGGTAGCCCCAGTGATATAGGCGGCTTCGGCACTGGCCAGATAGACAACAGCACTGGCGATCTCATCTGGTGTGCCCATCCGGCCCGCAGGAATTTGCCCCATGATGCCGGATTTCTGATCATCGGTCAGCTTGTCTGTCATCGCAGTGGCGATAAATCCGGGTGCTACAGCGTTGACAGTGATTCCACGGCTGGCCACTTCATAGGCCAGACTTTTGGACATCCCGATCAACCCGGCTTTGGAGGCGGCATAGTTAGCCTGCCCGGGATTTCCCGTGGCCCCCACGATAGAAGAGATATTCACAATCCGGCCCCAGCGTGCCTTCATCATGCCGCGCATCACACCTTTGCACAGCTGGAAAGTCGCCGTCAGGTTCACATCCAGCACCGACTGCCACTCATCATCGGACATGCGCATGAACAGGTTGTCGCGGGTGATGCCTGCATTATTGACCAGAATATCAACCGATCCCATCGCCTCTGCTGCCTGCTTTGGCAGCGCCTTCACAGCTTCCATATCGCTCAGGTTGCAGGGCAGCACATGGGCGCGCTCGCCCAGCTCTACCGCCAGCGCCTCCAGCGGCTCAACCCGTGTACCGGACAGCCCAACAGTGGCCCCCTGCGCATGCAGCGCGCGCGCAATATCCGCACCAATACCGCCCGAAGCCCCTGTTACCAGTGCATTTTTACCTTTCAGATCAAACATGTTCTTTTCCTCTCAAAATCCGTTTACGCCTCAAGCGCTGCTGTCACATCCGCCGCCACGCCGACATTGCGCAACACAGCGTCCTTGTGAATGCGCCGGATCATGCCGGACAGCGCCTTGCCCGTGCCAATTTCCCAGAACTCGGTCACGCCCTGCTCGACCATCCATTCAACGGAGGACCGCCAGCGCACACGGCCTGTGACCTGATCCACCAACAATTGCGCAATCGGATCAGCAGTAGCAACACCTGCCGCCAATACGTTTGCCACCAAAGGCAAGGACGGGTCGGCCAGCGTCACCTCGGCCAGCGCTTTCGCCATTTCGTCGGCCGCTGGTTGCATCAACGCACAGTGAAACGGAGCAGACACTGGCAGCGGCAGCGCGCGCTTGGCGCCTTTGCCCTTGGCCATATCGATAGCGCGCTCCACAGCTGCCTTGCTGCCGGAAATCACGTTCTGGGTTGGGTCATTCTCGTTTGCCAACTGGCAGACCTCGCCCTGTGCCGCCTCGGCGGCCAGTGCCGTCACCTCATCAGCAGACAAGCCCAGAATAGCCGCCATAGCGCCCTGCCCCACGGGCACCGCCGATTGCATCGCACGGCCCCGAATGCGCAGCAAACGCGCCGTATCGGCCAGCGTAAACACGCCAGCCGCACAAAGTGCGGAATATTCGCCCAGACTATGCCCTGCCACAAAAGACGCGCGCGAAACGCTGATACCCTCCGCCTCCAGCGCGCGCATCGCGGCCATGGATGTCGCCATCAGCGCAGGCTGAGCGTTTTCGGTCAGGGTCAGCGCCTCGATGTCGCCCTCCCAAATCAGCGCACTCAGCTTTTCACCCAAGGCATCATCCACCTCGTCAAAAACGGCGCGGGCCGCCGGATAGGCCTCCGCCAGATCACGGCCCATGCCGATTGTTTGTGCGCCCTGACCGGGAAATACGAATGCTGTGCTCATGTTAGGCCCCCTTATATGTGCAAAACGGTGTAGCGAAGCGTGCGCCCTCTCACAAGAGTGCACAAAGCCTGCGCGCAAACGGCCATTGCCCCGCGCGCTCAGGAGAATAGGTTTAAAGTGACACCGACATACCGGACACTCCTATGGCCCGTTCAAATACCAACACCACCTACGGCAGCGTGACCCGGAGCTTTCACTGGCTTACCGCCCTGCTGATCCTCACCTTGATCCCCGTTGGCATCATCGCCACCGACATGCCCTATGACACGTCCGAGCAGCTGGCCCGCAAGGCATGGCTGTTCTCGCTGCATAAAACGCTGGGGGTGACCGTGTTCTTCGTGGCCCTGCTGCGCATCCTCTGGGCACTGGGGCAGACCAAACCGACCTCCCTGCACCCCAAACGCCAACTGGAAACCTTTGCCGCCGAAACGGTCCACTGGTTGCTCTCCGGCTCGCTGGTGCTGGTGCCGCTGTCCGGCTGGGTCCACCATGCCGCCACCACGGGCTTTGCCCCGATCTGGTGGCCGTTTGGCCAGAACCTGCCGCTGGTCCCCAAATCCGAATCCCTTGCGGCCCTCACAGGTGGGCTGCATTGGGTCTTGGGCAAGGTAATGGTGGTCTCGCTGATCCTGCACATTGCAGGCGCGCTGAAACACCATTTGGTGGACAAAGACGCCACACTGCGCCGTATGGTCAACGGCGCACCCGATCTTGCCACTCTCCCTTCTGCGCGCCCCTCCACAGCCAACCCTATAATGACCGCACTCGCCCTTTGGGCCATCGCTCTAGCGGGCGGCAGCGGTTTGGGCGTCTACAGTGGCAATGCGCAAACACCTGCACCCGCAGCGGCCCAACTGGAAACCGTCACTTCCGACTGGACCGTGCAGGAAGGCACTATCGGCATCGCCGTCACGCAATTCGGCTCGTCCGTATCCGGCAGCTTTGCAAACTGGACCGCCAACATCACATACGACCCCAATCTGGTCAGTGGCCGTTCGGGCGCGGTAGAGGTCAAAATTGCCATCGGCTCCCTCACCCTCGGCTCTGTCACCGATCAGGCCATGGGGCCGGACTTTTTCGATGCGCAGCAGTTCGAGACGGCGATATTCAAGGCCGACCTGATCACAGGCGTTGACGGCTTCACTGCCGAAGGCACGCTGACCATAAAAGACCGCACAATCCCCCTTACCATGCCGTTCATACTGTCAGCAGTAGACGGCGTAGCAAAAATGAAGAGCAACCTGACCCTAGACAGGCGCGACTTCGGGATAGGGGATAACATGCCTGACGAAAGTTCCCTCGCCTTCGCGGTGGCAGTGACCATCGAACTGACGGCCACACTCGGCGAATAAAAAAACCGCGGGGAGCATCCTCCCCGCGGTTCCTAAACCGAAATGCCGTAAGCTTATTCAGCCTTCATCGCTTCGATCGAGATCATCACACTGACTTCGTCGCTTACAAAAGGTGCAAACTTGTCTACGCCAAAGTCCGAACGCAGCAGCGTCGTGGTCGCATCAAAGCCCGCCCATGGCTTGTTCGCCATCGGGTGATCGCCGACCTGGTTCAGCTTGGCGTCCAGAACAACAGACTTGGTCACATCGTTCATGGTCAGATCGCCAGTGATCTTGGCTGTGGCATCGCCTGTCAGCTCGATCGAGGTGGACGTGAAAGAAATCATGTCTTCATCAGTGGCACCAAAGAAATCATCTGTCATAAAGTGGCCATCGCGCTGCTCCCAGCCCGTGAACATGGATTTTGTCGGCATGGAAACTGCAACTGTCGAGTTTGCAGGGTTTTCCTGATCAAACATGATCTCGCCCTCAAAGCCGGAGAACATGCCGTAAGTGGTCGAGAAACCAAGGTGGTTATAGGAGAACACAATCTGGCTGTGGCTGGAATCCAGGGTGTATTTATCAGCAGCCAACGCCATTGAAGCAGAGGCAGACAGCAGGGCGGCGAGAACTAGAGATCTCATTGGAACACTCCATGTCGAATTTCTAATGCTCTATAATTGGGGCATCTTGCGGCAATCTCAATCCCGCAAGGATCAACATACCGTGCGCGCTGGCGAACGGAAGCCTGCGCGGCCCAGTCTGTTTTGCCTGCTCAGTCCAGCTTACCCGCTGCGCGCAACGCATGCAGCAAAACAGCATGCGCCGTTGCATTGCTCAACGTGATTTCCGCCAACAAATGACCGCCTTTTACCCAAAACGCGATATTGCGGCCTTTCAGCTCAACCACCTGCAAATCGACAAAGGCACAACGTTTGACCAAACGCTGGGCTGCAGGGGCCCCTTCACGGACCAGACGCAACTCACCCCGGGGCACATCCACTTCCACTGTGGGTGGCAATGGCGGGGCGGCAGCCTGCCAGCAAGCGATGGCCACAAAGGTGGCGGCAAGAGACAGGGCCAGCTTGTATAGCATCAAGTCACTTTCCCATGACGCGCCGGGGGCGAACCATACAAAAACCGCTACCAGAATACTCGACAGGGCCGCAAACCGCAGCCCCATCCGCAAAAGCATCCGCGAGGCGTCCAGAACATGGACAATACTCCTTACGGGTGTGCTCTCGAATGCATAATCTGAAATAACGGTCATAATCCGGCTTCTCCTGATCAACACAGGATGGATGATTGGTAAACAGGGCCAAATCAGGGCGCAGGACGGGCATGGTCGGGGCGATATCGCGCCATCGTCAGCCCCTAACGCATCACCGCTTGCGCCAGACGCCAAAGGGTGTATGTAGGCCACTCCTTTGCAAGACGATTTAACCGCGCAGTCTCTCGTGGTGGGGCCGCAAAGGATCATCGCCCTACCTATGAAATGCGCCTTGAAATAAGTGGAGCACACATGCCGCTATATGAGCATGTAATGATCGCACGCCAGGACTTGTCCAATACACAAGCCGAAGGCCTGATCGAACATTTCGGTACCGTCCTGTCCGACAACGGCGGGAAACTCGTGGATAGCGAGTATTGGGGCGTCAAAACGATGGCCTACAAAATCAACAAGAACCGCAAGGGCCACTATGCCTTCCTGCGCTCCGACGCACCGGCAGCTGCCGTGCAGGAGATGGAACGCCTGATGCGCCTGCATGACGATGTCATGCGCGTTCTGACCATCAAAATGGACGAGCACAAAGAGCTGCCCTCCGTTCAGATGCAAAAACGTGACGAGCGCCCCGAGCGCCGTGAACGTCGCTGATTTTGGCTTGAGAAAAAGGACCTAACCAATGGCTACAAAACCATTTTTCCGCCGCCGCAAAGTCTGCCCCTTCTCGGGCGACAATGCACCGGCGATCGACTACAAAGACACACGTCTGCTGCAGCGCTACATCTCCGAGCGTGGCAAGATCGTGCCGTCCCGTATCACCGCAGTATCAGCGAAAAAGCAGCGTGAACTGGCCCGTGCCATCAAACGCGCCCGCTTCCTCGCCCTGCTGCCCTACGCTGTGAAATAAGGAGTAGAGATCATGCAAGTTATCCTTCTCCAACGTGTGGCGAAACTGGGCCAGATGGGCGACGTCGTAGACGTAAAGCCGGGCTTTGCCCGCAACTATCTGCTGCCACAGAAAAAGGCGCTGTCCGCGTCCAAAGCCAACATCGAAGCATTCGAGGGCCAGAAAGCCCAACTTGAGGTCCAGAACCTCGAGACGAAAGCAGAAGCCGAAGCAATGGCTGCCAAGCTCAACGGCCAGCAGTTTGTTGTGATTCGCTCCGCTTCCGATGCAGGCGCGCTTTATGGTTCTGTCACAACCCGTGACGCGGCCGAAGCAGCAACAGCCGAAGGCTTCACAGTTGATCGCAAGCAGGTCGTTCTGCTCGCGCCCATCAAATATCTGGGCATCCATGCGGTACAGGTTGTCCTGCACCCCGAGGTTGAAGCAACAATCGAGATGAACGTAGCCCGTTCGCCCGAAGAAGCAGAACTGCAAGCAGCAGGCAAATCCATTCAGGAATTGGCAGCGGAAGAAGAAGCCGCAGCCGAGTTCGAGATTTCCGAACTGTTTGATGATATCGGCGCTGCTGGCGAAGACGACTACGACGCACCGGCACCAAAAGAAGACTAAGTCTTCGGTACCACCCAACACTAAAACGCCGCGCAGCACCCCTGCGCGGCGTTTTTCGTTTATGCTCGGCTGTGAAGCTGGCCATCGGCAAACCTCTGCCCACGGGGCGTACCCACCCTTGCCGTAGCGTAAAATCCCCCTCAAAGATGGCGCATTAGAAAAAATACGGACCGCCCTGTAATGCGCCTTCTCGCCCGCCGCCATTTCCTGCTTGTAGGCGCTGCAGCCCTTGCAGCCTGCTCAGCCCGCCAAACCGAAGTTACGCCGCAGAAATCAGCCACGATCAGCGCGCTGGACATTCCGCTGCACCCGAACGAGACGATGGCCCTGCGCGCCTCAATCAACCACTGGGCCGACCACTACGAAGTCCCCCGCATCCTTGTACACCGCCTTGCCATCCGCGAGAGCACCCACAATCCCACCGCCCGCAATGGCCCCTACTACGGCCTGCTCCAGATCCTGCCCCAGACTGCCCGTGGCATGGGCTTTGAGGGCGCAGATTCTGATCTTCTGGTGGCGGACACCAATCTCAAATATGCGGTAAAATATCTGCGCGGTGCGTGGCTGCTGTCTGATGGCAGTCATGATACAGCCGTGAATTGGTATTCACGCGGCTATTACTACGAGGCCAAAAGACGTGGCATGCTGGTCGAAACAGGCCTCAGAAAGGGCTAATATCCCAGAACGCAAAAGGGCCACCCGACGGGGTGGCCCTTTGTTATTTCAAACCAATACCGGTTATTCTGCGTCAAGCGCCTCAATAGCCTTTTGCAGATCGTCCTTGGAGACTTCCTTCTCTGTCACAGTTGCCTGTGCAAAAACGTAGTCGACAACTTTGTCTTCAAAGATCGGCGCGCGCATCTGCTGCTGCATCTGCTGGTTTTGCTGCACGAATTCAAAGAACTGGCGCTCCTGACCGGGGTACTGACGTGCCTGGTTCATGATCGCTTGGGTCATCTCGGCGTCAGTAACTTCCACTTCGGCGTTCTGACCCAGCTCTGCCAACAGCAGGCCCAGACGGACGCGGCGTGTGGCCAGCTTCTTGTGCTCGTCTGTGGTTTCGATCTCGGGGTGGTCGTGGCCCTGAACATCTGGGTTATCCTCATGCCACAGCTGGTGGGCAATCTGGCCCGCTTCCGCGTCCAGCAAGGAGGGTGGCAGATCGAAATCAACCAAGCCGTCCAGCGCGTCCAGCAGACCACGCTTCATGATCGCGCGCGATGCACCAACATATTCAGCTTCCAGACGCTCGCCAATCTGCACTTTCAGCGCAGCAAGGTCCTCGGCACCGAACTTGGCTGCCATCTCGTCGTTGATCTCGGCCGCTACGGCTTCCTTCACCTCTTTGATGGTGCAAGTGAATACGGCTTCTTTGCCGGCCAGATGCGCTGCCTGATACTCGTCAGGGAAGTTTACAGTCACGTCTTTGACTTCGTCCGCTTTCACGCCAACCAGCTGCTCTTCAAAGCCGGGGATGAAGGAGTTGGAGCCCAGAACCAGCGGATAGTCTTCAGCGGAACCGCCGTCGAATGCCTCACCGTCAACCTTGCCGAGGAAGTCCATGACAACCTGGTCGCCGTCTTTGGCTTTGGAGCCCTTCTTGCGGGCTTTGAAGTCCTGCGCTGTCTCTGCAAGAGACGCCAGTGCTTCGTCGATGGACGCGTCGTCAGCCTTCACAACCATTTTTTCGAGCTTGATCTTGGTCAGGTCAACTTCGGGAATCGCCGGCAGCTTTTCGTAGGTCATTTCGACCTCGACATCGTCGCCCTCTTTCCAGTCATCATTGGTCATTTTGACGTCAGGCTGCATGGCAGGACGGTCGCCGGTTGCGTCGAAATGCTCGTTCATCGCGCCATCAACAGCTTCCTGCATCGCTTCGCCCAGAACCTTGGGGCCAAACTGCTTTTTCAGCAGCGCCATAGGTACTTTGCCTTTGCGGAAACCCTTCATCTCGACTTCGGACTGGGCCTCTTTCAGCTTCTCATTCACTTTTGCGTCCAGCTCGGCTGCTGTAACTGTGATTGTGTAGCCGCGTTTCAGACCTTCGTTCAGCGTCTCTTTGACCTGCATGTTTGCTCCATAGCGTTTGGCCGCGCATCGCCGCGCGGGCAGAAAATTTGTGCTCTTCTATGGGCGGGGACGCCTGCGTGCAAGCACCGTTTCAACCCCGCCAAACCCGAAAAGCCTTTACGACATGCCCAAAGCTTCTTTGTACATGTCCAATACCGCCTCTTCTTCGGCGATGTCATTGGGCTCGCGCTTGCGTAGTGCAATCACCTTGCGCAGAATTTTTGTGTCATAGCCGCGCCCTTTGGCTTCGGCCATCACTTCCTTTTGCTGCTCGGCAAGGTCTTTCTTCTCGGCATCCAGACGCTCGATACGCTCTACGAACTGGCGCAGCTCGTTGGCGGTGACCTTGTAGGTCGCATCGCCAACGGCGTCCTCGGCGGGCGCGGGGTTGGTGCTGAAATCGCTCATGGGCTGCTCCATATTCTGCTCGGACGGGTGGGTATGTGAGGCGTCTTGCTACCCTGCTCACAACACCCCTGCAAGGTGCTCTTGCTGTGCACAGCGGATTATCCTATCCCTGCCGCATGGAATCTGTTGGCACCTCCCCGTTCGATCTGCTCATTTGGGCCGGAACCGCAATATCCCTGCTGGGGTTGCTGGGGCTGGTCTATTGCATCCTCCGCGTCAGCCGCGCCAAACGGGCCGAATTTGACGATGAACAGATGCGCGCAGAATTGAAGAAGGTTGTGCCCCTTAATCTCGGTGCACTGTTTACGTCCGTCCTCGGCCTGATGATGGTAATTATCGGAATTTCCCTGTCCTGATTCCCGACTGGCCCTGAATTCAGTGGCCCGCCTTCACCGTGATGGTCTATCTGGACAGCCACTGCGCAGGCGGATAAAACCGAGCTATGGATATTAGACAAATCACCCCCCGCTATTTCGTTGCCCCGCAGATCTCTCCCGATCAAATGACGGCTTTCAAAGAGGCGGGGATCACGCGCATTCTGTGTAACCGTCCGGATGAGGAAGTGCCTCCTGCTTTTGGCGCAGCCGCGATGCAGGCAGCGGCAGAGGCGGCAGGTCTTGAATTTGCCCTCCAGCCCCTCACCCAAGCAACGATGACCGAGCCGGTGGTTGCGCGAAACCGCGAAATCGGCGCTGATATGGACGGTGTTACACTGGCCTATTGTGCGTCCGGCACGCGCTCATGCATCGCTTGGGCCTTGGGGCAAGCCGGTTCACAATCCGCAGATGATATCCTGTCTGCCGCAGCTTCTGCGGGCTATAATCTGGAAAACATGCGCAGATTTCTGGAACAACACGCACCATAACTACCATCCGGCCTGTTTTTGCACGTCTTCTTTGGCCTCGCCTTCCAGTGCGGCATAGCGCGCATCGGCGGCTTGCGCTGCGCCCTCCATATCCGGCAACTCCGGCAGCGCATAGATATCGCCAAAAACATCGACGTCCGACAGGCGCGGAATATCGGGCGTAGGGGCCGCTGTCCGCTCGCGGCGGTCGGGTTGCGCGGCAAACGGCTGTGTGACATCCGGAAGATCCAGTTCGGCGCGGTCAGCGGCGCGGCGGCGCGGCTCGCTTTGCTGCCGCGATTTTTGCTGTTCCACCTGAACTGCCCTTATCCCGTCGATCTGGCCCAACGTTCCCCGGCTGATCGCCCGTCCGCTTTTGTCTAGTACCAGCGCCTGTGCCATGCTCGACAAATTGATATCCAGCAAATCACCCGGCTTTAGTGCAGTTATTTGTTGCAAGGGTAGCCTCAACCGCGTCAGCGCAATTGTCAGCTCCGCATGGAGCCCCAACACGTTATCTGCCAATGACTTGCTATGAGGGGGGCCATAACTGTCCGTCTGCGCCCGCTCTTCCTGCGCGGCCACGCGCACTGGTACCGGGATCACCAGCGTCAGCTTACCCACGCGTGCGCCAGCGGCCAAATCCAACGTCATTTCTATGACCTCAAAGGCAGGGGCCTCCAGCGCCAACAGGGCCACACGCGGATCGGCGGCCCAGACCCCAAAGCGGTAAACTTGCAGTAGTTCACGGTCTGCCTGCTCCTCCGGCAACAGCGCCGCACGGCCCAGAAGCGCCTCAACAAATGGCGCACAAAGTGCGGCATCCGTGGCAGTATGCTGCCGCGCGGGCCCCTCTTGTGGAACGGGTGTGACCCTGCCCATGGTCTGCTGCTGGATCAAACCGGCCACAAGCGGCGCATCCAGCACCGCAGCGGCCACCTGACTGCCCGGCCCGTCCATCAACAGAAACAACGTGGTGGCGTCAAAACTGGCCGCCACATCCTCTATACCGGTAGGCTTGCGGGTCACGCCCAACATACCCAGCGCCAACCCCAGCATCTGATCGGCCTGTTTTGCAGCGGTCAGGCGCAACGCACGCCCCAACGACATCGCGCGCGCGGCTTGTGCCTCACGCCCTGTGCGCGCTTTGCGCTGCACCAGTGATATCGCCTGTTCCGCGCTCATACCTGCCGACGTCCCTTGCCTCATATCCGAAAGTAAGCCGATGTTACCCGCCAAAGGGTTTCAGCCGCGCCACTCCGAATGGTTTCTACAAAGGTGGTATAGCCGAATGGTTACCAGCAGCTTTATGCAGGCAACAAACGTTGTGCTTCTCTGGCCAATCCTGTGCGGGACAGCCGCACTTCAAAGCTGCCGCCCTGATCGTGCTGGACATAGCTAATCTGCCCGCCCAATCGCGTAATGATCTCGCGGCAAATCGCCAGCCCCAAGCCCGCACCGTCCGCATCGCCATTGCCAAGGCGGGCGAATTTTTCAAATATCAGGTTCTGGCCCTCTACGGGAATACCAGTGCCGTTATCGGTAAATCCAATAATCACATCCTCGTCATGGCGTCGCACTGCGATGGTCAGCACCGGCGCAGCGGCATCACAGTATTTAATCGCATTTGCCACAATATTGATGAAAACCTGCGCCAGACGGTCACCATCCGTGTGCAGCGTCACGTCCTCGTTGCGGGGTTTGCGGCGAATATCTATCGGGCGCGCAGAACTGGCCTGCGCCGTGGTCACAGACTGCTCGATCACATCATGCAGATTGACCTGCCGTGCATTCAGCGAGACCTGACCATTCTCCAACACCGACAGATCCAAAAGATCATCCAGCAATCGCGTCAGGCGGATCGTCTCGGAGTGGATGATCGAGGCATAACGGGTTTTCTCTGCGGCACTTAACCCCTCCATATCCCTCAATATCTCGGAAAATGACCGGATCGAGGTCATCGGCGTGCGTAACTCATGGCTGATCTGGCTGAGGAAGCTGTCTTTTTGCAGGGACAACTGGGTGAGCTTTTCATTGGTTCGGCCCAACTCGTTTGCCGTCTCGGCCAGCTGGCGGGATTTGGTTTCCAACTTGCTGGAATATTCGAGGATCTGCGCAGATTCGTCGGCCACTGCCATCAGGTCTTCGACCGAAATCGCCTGTCCGCCGATAATCTGGCTGATCATCGCGTTTGCCGTGGCCGCGCCAACAGAGGCCGCCAGTTCACGCTCCAAGGCCTGCACAAACTCCTGTGTTGGCACAGGTGGAACCCCCATCCGGCCCTGCTGCGCCGCTTCACGCTTAAAGAACGCCTTCGCCTCGGTCGCGCCCAGAATACGCTGGGACATGATCATCAGGTCTTCGGTGCGCCCCTGCGAGGCGGACCAACCATGCGCAGGCCCTGAAGAGTGGTCAAAGACATTCACAAATTGTGCGCCCTGCAACCGCTCCAGCGGAGTGGGGAAACTGAAAATGGACACCACAAAGAACAACAACGTATTCAGGGACAGGCTCCACCAGACCGCATGCACCGTGGGGTCCAGCCCCGCAATTCCGAACAGCGCCTGCGGGCGCAACCAGCCCAATCCCAACGGGCCGTGGTCAAATACCGCTGCCGACAGCGCCGCATCCGGCCCGAAGCTGGGCAGCAACATCGTGTACATCCAGACAACAAACCCGATGCTCAGCCCCGCAACCGCCCCCGTGCGCGTGGCACCACGCCAGAAAATGCCACCCAGCAACGCGGGCAAGAACTGCGCTACACCGCCAAAAGAAATCAGGCCAATCGCCGCCAATGCGCCCGATCCGCCCGAGGCGCTATAATATAGATACCCCAGCGTGATGATCAGCATGATCGACAACCGTCGTGCGCGAATTACAACCGTGCGCACATCCCCCGACTGGGTCGCCCCCGCATCGTTCAGCTTGAGCCAGAGTGGCATCACAATATGGTTCGACATCATCGTGCTCAGCGCCAGCGTGGCCACAATCACCATCGATGTGGCCGAGGAAAACCCGCCCAGAAACGCCAGCATCGCCAACCCGTTTTGCCCCTGGCTCAGCGGGACAGTCAGAACATAGAGATCGGGATTTGCCCCTTCGGGCATCAGTTCCAGCCCGACAACAGCGATCGGCACAACAAACAAGCTGATCGCCAGCAGATAGAGCGGAAACGCCCAGCTGGCGATTTGCAGATGCCTTTCGTCGTCATTCTCGACGACCATCACCTGAAACATGCGCGGCAAACACACCAGAGCTGCGGCAGAAAGAACAATCAGCGCCGTCCAGCGTCCGCCGCCCGTCTGCCATGTGCTGATCGGCGAGGCATCAATGCGCGCCACAGTCTCCGACAGCCCACCTGCAACCCCCCAGACCACAAACACTCCGACAGCCACCAGCGCGACCAGCTTCACCACCGCCTCAACCGCTACGGCAATCACCACGCCGTGGTGCCGCTCGTTTGCGTTGAGATTGCGCGTGCCGAACAGCAACGTAAAGACCGCCAGTCCGGCCGCGACCCAGAAGGCAGCATTGTCGTTTATCTGGCCTCCCTGCCCGCTGGCCGTCTCTGTGGCCGCAAAAATCGACACCGACAGCGTCACGGATTGCAATTGCAGCGCGATATAGGGTGTCACCCCCACAACGGCCATGATGGTCACCATCACCGCCAGCAGGTTGGATTTCCCGTAGCGCGCCGAGATGAGGTCCGCGACAGACGTGACCCGCTGCGCCCGCCCGATCCGCACCAGACGGCGCAGCACCCACCACCAGCCGATCATTACCAGCGATGGCCCGAGATAAATAGTGACGTATTCCAGCCCCGACCGCGCCGCATAGCCAACCGCGCCATAAAACGTCCACGCGGTGCAATAGATCGACAGCGACAGGGTATAGACCAAAGGCGAGCGGAGGAGCCAGCCGCCGCGCCCGCGAAATGCCGCTCGTTCGGCCAGAAATGCGACAAGGAACAATCCGGCCACATAAACCAGACACACGGCAATCAACTGGTTCAGGCTGACCATCAGGCCTTGGGCCTTGCAGATGTATCCGCGCTGGCCTTATCCTCGCGGCCGGTCCGCCGCCACAGGGCAAATGAGGCGGTAATGGTCAGGAGCCAGATAATAAAGACATATCGCAGCGCAACAGAGAGCGGCATTGCTTCCGTCCCCCCAGCGCCGTTGGGCCACATCGCGGGCACGGCTATCCACAGCAGGGCACATAGAAACGGCAACATGCGCACGGCGTCCATGATCCGGCGGCGGCGATAGCTGCGCCGCTCAAGAAACAGCCGCGCCTCCGGCATCAGCTTACGCGGCCCGCAGTAAGCTCGCGCACCGTCGATAGCATTTCTTCGTTCGAGAAGGGTTTGGTCATAAACCGGCTCACCCCAGCTTGCAGCGCCATTTCGCGGTCGCGGGCCTGACCGCGCGCGGTCAGCATCAACACCGGCATCTCCGCCAGCGTATCATCGCTGCGCAGCTCTGCCATGATCTCGAAACCGGTTTTGCCGGGCAGCATGACATCCAATATCAACAAATCAGGTTTGGCCGCGCGGATAACCTCCGCAGCACTTCCCCCGTTGGCTAGCGTCTCGACCCGCCAGCCATCACGGCTCAGCAAAAATCGGATCGCTTCTGCGATATTGGTTTCATCCTCCACCAACACGACATGTTTGGTCATGCAAGTGCCCTCCCCCCGGTCACAACAGGCGCGGATTGATCTATTGCCAGTCCTGCGTCTGTAAGTTTGTTGTACGATGCACCCATCGGGGCGCGGTGTCAAAATGTAAGGCAGCCTCCTGCCTGCGTTTTCTCTATCTCATGATCGACGGCTCACGCCGCGCATGGCAACGTTCGTGCGGGCAAATCCGGCAGGTGGCCCCCACAGCGCGCACAGGCATACTTGCATCGCCCGTCGGCGCGGGCAGCAACAACATCACACCGCGTGCGGGCACCGGAGTGTTGTATTCATAGGCGGTTGCCAGCTCGGTTGTGGCAAAAGCATCAAACTGCATCTGCCCACGCCCCAGCTGGCCTACACGTTCGCGCAACACCGATCCGGGTGCCGCAAGGGCTGCAAACAGCGGCCAGAGCGGGCAACAGCTGTCAAAACGCGGCACCGAAAACCCGTCTACCGTCTTGCGAAAGATCACTGTGCCGGAGCGGTCGCAGACCACCAGCCCGCCACCCAGTGATGGCAATGCCGCCAGACGCCGCAACATCAAGGCCACGGGAACGGCAAGCCGCCGCGCCAGTGTCACAGGCTTTACACCTATTTCGTCAATGGCAGCCTGCAACGCCCCCAGTGACAATGCCGCGGCATCCTCGCGTACCTGCTCCAGCACGCCGCGCAGGATGAACACCGCGGCATCCGACAGGGCCACGCCTTGCGCGCCCAGAAGCGCATCAACAGACGCATCTCCGCCGCCTTGTTCCAACTGCGGAAAATAGAAATCCTGCGCTGCGAGATAGGCCTCGACCTCCTCCTGCGGCGAACGGCCGGCTGCGGCAGCGCCTTTGCTTTGCTCCAGATACCCCACCAAAGACTGCGCACTCTGCGCCAGCCTGCGGCTGTCTGCATCAAGGTTGGCGTGAAAGCGATCCTGCCATTCGCGCTCCAGCCCTTCGTCGCCCGCCAGAATTTCAGCGGTGGACCTTACAGCCGCCGCAGTGGTCAGCAACTCATGCATCGAATCCGCCAGATAGGGGTCGTGCGACATCCGGTCACTCAGGCTCTCTACCGTGCGCTCCAAGGCGGCCACACGCCGCTGACTGGCAGCCAGCGCTTCGGCCCAGCCGGGAAAGCGGCCTGCAAAAGCCTCCGCACGGCGGGCATCGTCCTGCGACAGGTTTGCGGCCAGTGCGGCCTCCCCCAGAACGCCCAGTAATGCGGCCTCTGCACCTTCGGTTAAGGCCTGTGGTTCGACCTCCAATGCTGCTGCAATGCCCAGCAACAGCTTACCGCCGATTCTGCGTCGGTTATGCTCGATCAGGTTCAGGTAACTGGCCGAAATGCCGATGGTGCGGGCCAGATCAGCCTGCTTCAGACCCTGCATGACCCGCCGCTCACGGATACGGCTGCCTGTCAGGCTCTCACGCGCCATGATCGGATGCCTGTGAAAAATTGACGGAATTCAGGGACTTTCTGCACTGCAACATCACTAACTTTACACTCAAACCGGTTTCGATGTGCATTTATTTACAAATAAATGCATTCAATCAAGGGCCTTATTGCGACCGCGCCCTCCCACCCCGATAGTGGTTTTGCACACAATGCGTGCCAGCACCAACACCCGGGAGAAGGTAGTGGTGCCTGTTTGAAACTTTCGGGAGGACATCCATGTCAATCTTCAATCCGACACGTCGCGGTCTGATCCAAGCCGGTGCAGTTGCCGGCGCCGGTCTTGCACTGCCTACATATCTACGCGCCGACGGCCACTCCGGCTTTACAAACGCGCCACAGGGCGACACCGTAACTCTGGGATTCAACGTACCGCAGTCCGGCCCCTACGCGGATGAGGGCGCAGACGAACTGCGCGCATTCGAACTGGCAGTCGAGCACCTGAACGGGATGGGCGACGGCGGCATGCTGACCACATTCAGCTCCAAGGTGCTGGACGGCACGGGCATTCTGGGCAAGAAAGTCCAGTTCGTTACCGGTGATACACAGACAAAATCCGACGCGGCACGCGCTTCCGCCAAGTCGATGATCGAAAAAGACGGCGCGGTCATGATCTCCGGCGGTTCCTCCTCCGGTGTGGCTGTTGCTGTTCAGGCGCTGTGCCAAGAGGCCGGCGTTATCTTCATGGCCGGTCTGACCCACTCCAACGACACAACGGGTAAAGACAAGAAAGCCAACGGCTTCCGTCACTTCTTTAACTCCTATATGTCCGGCGCAGCACTTGCACCGATCCTTACCAAAGAATACGGCGCGGACCGCAAAGCATACCACCTGACAGCCGACTACAACTGGGGTTACACCACAGAAGAAGCCGTGCGTTCCTCCACCGAGGCACTGGGTTGGGAAACCGTTGCAGCAGTAAAAACACCGCTGACCGCAACAGACTTCTCCGCCTATATTGCACCCGTGATCCAGTCCGGCGCCGATGTGCTGGTTCTGAACCACTACGGCGGTAACATGGTAAACTCGCTGACCAACGCGGTTCAGTTCGGCCTGCGTGACCAGATGGTTAACGGCAAGAAGTTCGAGATCGTTGTTCCACTCTACTCCGAGCTGATGGCTCGCGGTGCGGGCGCCAACATCAAGGGCATCATCGGCTCCCAGAACTGGGACTGGTCGCTTGAGGACAAACTGGGCGCACGTTACGCAGGTACAAATGCCTTCGTGAAGTCGTTTGGTACCAAGTATGGCTTCCCTCCCTCACAGGCGGCGCACACATGCTACGTTCAGACCCTGCTCTATGCGGATGCGGTTACACGCGGTAAATCCTTCAACCCATGCTCGGTTGCAGAAGCGCTTGCGGGTTTCGAGTTTGACGGTCTGGGCAACGGCCCGACACTCTACCGTGCCGACGATCACCAGTGTTTCAAAGACGTTCTGGTTGTGAAGGGTAAAGAGAACCCAGAAAACCAGTACGATCTGGTTGAAATTGTGGAAGTTACGCCAACCGAAGCAGTTACATACGCACCCGATCACCCGCAGTTCGCCGGTGGCTCTTTGGGCGCTTGCAACCCGGGCGCATAAGCGTCTGCCTGCATAGCAGGGCGGGTTATGTGCCCGCCCTGCACTTCTGACTAAACTCACAAACCAATAGCCCGCAAATCGGCCACCCACCTTCGGGGGGCGCTGTGAACTTGTGACAGATGGGACGGACCATGGACGCAATTCTCCTTCAAATTCTCAACGGCCTCGACAAGGGATCTGCATATGCATTGATTGCCCTTGGTCTGACGCTCATTTTCGGCACACTCGGCGTGGTCAACTTTGCCCACGGTGCCTTGTTCATGATCGGCTCTTTCTGCGCCGTGACTTTCTCAAAACTGCTAACACTCAGCCACAAGGCGACCGAACCTACGGGAACCGACTTTCTGGGTAATCCAAAGTTCGACGATGTTCTCTATATCCAGCAATGGTTCGGGGAATCGACTGGTGCCTGGATGATCGACTGGGCCGTACCCCTGTCGATCCTGTTCGCCATCCCTGTCATGATCGCCATCGGTTTTATTATGGAGCGCGGCCTGATCAAACACTTCTACAGCCGCCCCCACGCCGACCAGATCCTTGTGACTTTCGGTCTGGCGATTGTGTTGCAGGAAGTGATCAAATATTTCTACGGCGCCAACCCGATCCCGACCCCCGCGCCTGCTGCTTTTGCAGGTTCGTTCGATTTCGGTGCGATGCTGGGCTTTGATCCCAACACGATCATCTACCCCTACTGGCGCCTGATCTATTTTTCCTTCTCAGCCGTGATCATCGGTGCTGTCTTTGCCTTCCTCCAGTTTACGACATTCGGGATGGTTGTTCGGGCCGGCATGGCCGACCGCGAAACCGTGGGCCTGCTGGGCATCAACATCGACAAACGCTTTACTATCATGTTCGGCATTGCGGCGGCAGTCGCGGGTCTGGCGGGTGTGATGTATGCGCCAATCAACTCTCCCAACTATCACATGGGTATGGATTTTCTGGTTCTCAGCTTTGTTGTGGTGGTTGTCGGTGGTATGGGCAGTTTGCCCGGCGCGGTGCTGGCAGGTTTCCTGCTGGGTATTCTGGAAAGCTTTGCCTCGATGGCAGGCGTGCTGGAGGTCATCCCCGGCATCAACCAGATCATCATCTACCTTGTTGCGATCATCATTTTGCTGACGCGTCCTCGTGGCCTTATGGGTCGCAAAGGCGTGATGGAGGATTAAGAAAATGCTAGGACTTACAAAACGCGACTTTAGCCTGCTGATCGTTGTGGCCATTCTCGCCCTCGCAGCTCCCTTCATCCTCAACCCCTTCCCCGAAGGGTCGGGCATGGCACAGTTCAACGGGGGTTACCCCGACCTGATGCAACGTCTGGTGATCTTTGGCATCTTCGCCATCGGGTTCAACATCCTGTTCGGCCTCACAGGCTACCTCAGCTTTGGACACGCCGCCTTTCTGGGTGTGGGATCTTATGCCGCCATCTGGATGATGAAACTGCTGACGATGAACGTGATCCCTGCGATCCTTGTCTCGGTCATCGTTGCCGGTGCCTTCTCGCTGCTGGTCGGCTGGATCTCGCTGCGCCGCTCGGGCATCTACTTCTCGATCCTGACGCTGGCATTTGCCCAGATGTCTTATGCGCTGGCCTATTCTGTTCTCACGCCCATCACGGGTGGCGAGACTGGCCTTCAGCCCAAACTAGCCGATCCGCGTATTCTGGACTCCGCCTCTACCGATGGCCGAACCCCCAGCGCGAACCTGTTCGGTCTGGATATGAAAGCCAGCACGGACCTGCACATCGGCGATTGGGTCTTTACCTTCAACGCAGGCTATTACCTTGCCGCCATCATCATGCTGGTCGCCTTCTACCTGTCGATCCGCATCTTCCGCTCGCCTTTCGGTATGATGCTGCGCGCGGTCAAATCCAACCAGAACCGGATGAACTATACCGGCCTCAACTCCAAACCCTACACACTGGCGGCCTTTGTGATCTCTGGCATGTATGCGGGTCTGGCGGGTGGTCTGCTGGTGGCGATGGACACCCAAGTGGGCGCGGAACGCATGTTCTGGACTGCGTCAGGCGAAGTGGTCCTGATGACGATCCTCGGCGGTGCAGGTACCCTGATAGGGCCGGTTCTGGGCGCGGGTTTCATCAAGTACATGGAAAACATCGTCTCCAAGATCAACGAAAGCGTTCTGGAGCAGTGGTTCTCTTTCCTGCCCGATGGCCTCACCGATTTTATGGTCGCCCTTGTCTACCCCTTCGTGGGCAAAGGCTGGCACCTGACACTGGGTCTGCTGTTTATGCTGGTCGTTATTTTCCTGCCGGGTGGTTTGGTCGAGGGCGGTCAACGCATCGCAAAACTCTTCCGTCGCGAAAGTGCCGATCCGAAATCTTCCGACACACCTGCCGAATAAGGAGCGAACGACATGGGTATTCTTGAAGTCAAAAATGTCAACAAGCGCTTCGGCGGGTTGCAAGCGCTGGGGAACGTCAACCTCAGCATCGCGGAGAACACAGTTCATGCGATCATCGGCCCCAACGGGGCCGGTAAATCCACCCTGCTCAACTGCCTGGTGGGCAAGCTGATCCCGGACACCGGTTCCGTCATGTTCGACGGCCAGTCGGTGCTGGGGCGCAAACCCTACGAGATCAACCAGATGGGCATCTCCCGCGTGTTCCAGACCCCCGAAATCTTCGGGGATCTGACGGTGTTGGAAAACATGCTGATCCCCTGCTTTGCCAAACGCGACGGGGCGTTCAGCCTGCATGCCATCGGCAGCGTAGAGAGCGAAAAAGACGTGTTCGAGAAAGCAAAAGCGATGCTCGAAGACATGAAGCTTTATGACAAACGCGAAATGCACGCCTCTTCTATGTCACGCGGCGACAAGCGGCGCCTGGAAATTGCGATGTGCTTGTCTCAGGAGCCACGTCTGTTGCTGCTGGATGAGCCCACTGCGGGCATGGCGCGTGCGGACACCAACAACACCATCGACCTGCTCAAGCAGATCAAGGAAGAGCGCGACATCACCATCGCCATCATCGAACACGACATGCATGTTGTGTTCTCGCTGGCCGAGCGTATCACCGTGTTGGCACAGGGCACCCCGTTGGTCGAAGATACCCCCGATAACATCAAGGGCCATCCGAAGGTTAAAGAAGCCTATCTGGGCGAGACACAGACCGTATAGAGGCGCATCTTTTCGCGCCACCCCTGCGGTCCCCCTTCCCCTTCAAGGATACATGACATTATGAGCGAACCATTCAACAAGAACGCCAACCACGCCGCCACAGCGCCCGCCTTTCTGTCGGTCTGGGACATTCACGCGTCCTACGGCGAAAGCTACATCGTGCAAGGCGTCAGCTTTAACGTGCACGAGGGCGAAATTCTGGCATTGCTGGGCCGTAACGGCGCGGGCAAAACCTCCACGTTGCGCACCATCGCCCAGATCGGTGACCCGCAACTGACCAAAGGCGAGGTATGGCTGGACCACCAACCCTTGCACAAGATGAAAAGCTACGAGGCCGCTGCTGCCGGTCTGGCACTGGTGCCCGAAGACCGCCGCATCATCCCAGGCCTCACGGTAGAGGAAAACCTCAAACTGGCACAAATCGCCCCGCCCATCGGCTGGTCGCTGGAGCGTGTCTACGAGCTGTTCCCGCGCCTGGGCGAGCGTAAAAAACAGGAAGGCACCACTCTATCAGGTGGCGAACAGCAAATGCTGGCCATCGCCCGTGCACTGTGCCGTGACATCAAAGTTCTGCTGCTGGATGAGCCATACGAGGGTCTGGCCCCGGTCATCGTGGACGAGATCGAAAAGACGCTGCGGATCATCAAGGAACAAGGCATCACCACCATTCTGGTTGAGCAGAACGCCGTGCGCGCGCTCAAGCTGGCGGACCGTGCCGTGATCCTCGACACAGGCAGCGTGGTGTTTGACGGCAGTGCCCAAGAGGTGCTCGATAACGAATCGCTGCGGGCGGAATATCTCGCCATCTAAGGCCTCCTCCCCACAGCATATCCCAGAATTGCCCCGCTTTTGCGGGGTTTTTCATGCCTCCCGCAATATAGTTGGTCTTGTTTTTCCTCTTTGTATTCGAAGGGGCAACAAAGACCGAATTACCTATGGGAATGCGTAAATAAGGCGTAAATGTGTCAGCGAACAATCATGGGGACATAGAAATGCCATTTATCTTTAGCGAAGAAACCAATGCCTTTGAGGGCACAAACGCCTTCGGCACATCGCTTGCCGGATTTGATTTTTCCGTGTTTGGCGGCATGATCACCAATTCCGGGGCCATCACCACAACCGTCACTGCCAACTCGGACGCAGGGATCGAGTTGACGAACACCCTTTTCGGCCACTCAGCAAAGCCCCCGGCACAGCCTTTGCTGTAGACCTTCAAGGCAACGGCGGGCGCAACTTCTTTAACGATGGTAGGGTCATCGGCGCAGTTGCGACCGGCAACGGCTGGGACAGCATCATCAACAGCGGCTATATTCAGGGTCAGGTCAACACAGGCAGCGGCAACGACCGTCTGGTAAACCAACTGATCGGCGGCATTGATGGCGGCGAAACCATCGGCACGATCACCGGCACAGTTAACATGGGCAATGGCGATGATACCGTTCTCAACCTCGGTGTCCTGCACGATGTCCGCCTTGGCGCCGGCAACGACACCTATTCCGTGACCGATCTGGGCGCTGAAGATTTCTTCGTCCTCGAAAGCGGCACACCACGTGGCGTTGCGGGTGACGTGCGCGGCGAAGGCGGCAATGACGTCCTCTCGGGCGGCACAGCGGATGACCGTTTTTATGGCGGCGGCGACAGCGACACACTGTACGGCGGCGACCGCAAGGACCAGCTTTATGGCCTTGCAGGAAATGACCCGATTTTTGGCGGCAATGGTAACGACAAGATCATCGGAGGCATCGGCAATGATCTAATTGACGGCGGTAACAACAATGACCGCATCTATGCGGGCAGCGGGAATGACGCAATCTATGGCGGCAACGGCAACGATTTCGTCTCCGGTGGCGCAGGGTCGGATTACATTGCGGGCGATGCCGGCAATGACCGTCTGTCCGGAAATGACGGCAATGATGTTATCGAAGGTGGTGCCGGCCATGACGTAATGACCGGCGGCGCGGGTGACGATGCCTTTGTCTTTATGGGACGCACCGGTCGTGACCGCATTGTCGACTTCGACGCAGGCGACCGGATCGAGATATTCGTCGATGACGCGTCAAATGTTCTCTACGCCGATATTCTGGCCAATACCGATTTCTCCGGCGGTAACGCTTCTATTGATCTAAGCGCCCTGTTCAATCTGGGTGACTTTGGCGCGGGCAATGACAATGGCTCCACTCTGACTATCGACAATGTTACACTTGCCGATCTGGATGCCTCCGCATTTGTTCTGCTGAACAACTTCTTTATTGCCGAATAACAAACCCATATTGTCCGCGTCTTTCAGGCGCGGGCAATACCCCGCTGTCGCGTACGCTTTTGCCCCCAATGCTGACAGCCCTGACCGACCGATCCTATGCCCGACCACCCGCGAACAATCGCCCCCTCCTCAGGCAATCAGAATACGCGCCTGACCCTTGGGTAAAGACGCGCCTTTCCATGCCCCTGTCCATGCCATATAAGCGCTTGAAACGGACGTGCACAAAGCGCCCCCTTCGCAACGGTCGAGGTACGATATGACTAAGAACACACATGATGCAGACGTCGCCTTTATTCGGGCATTGGCAGAACTGCTGAACGAAAATGACCTGACAGAATTGCAGGTCAAACGTGACTATGCCGAGGATGACAGCCTAAATGTGCGCGTCTCCCGCAAACCGCCACAGCAGATCATGGCCCCTGCCGCAATGCAGGCAGCACCAGCGATGATGGCCGCTGCACCAGCCGCCGCTACCGCAGCGGCACCTGTAGCAGCAAGCGCTGATCCGGCCTCTGATCCCGGCGCCGTCGCGTCGCCGATGGTGGGTACAGTGTATACCTCACCCGAGCCAGGTGCGCCAGCGTTTATTGCTGTCGGCAAACAAGTTGCCGAGGGTGATACGCTGCTTATCGTGGAAGCCATGAAGACCATGAACCATATTCCGGCACCGCGTTCCGGCACCATTAAACGCATTCTGGTCGAAGACGGGGCCGCCGTCGAATTCGGCACGCCGCTTGTGATCCTCGAATAAGCGGAGCGTTCCATGTTCAACAAAATCCTTGTCGCCAACCGTGGTGAAATTGCCCTGCGTGTCATCCGTGCCGCGCGCGAAATGGGCATCGCCTCGGTCGCGGTCCATTCGACTGCTGACAGTGACGCGATGCATGTGCGCATGGCGGACGAGAGCGTATGCATCGGCCCTCCCTCCTCACAGCAATCCTATCTGTCGATCCCGTCCATCATTGCCGCCTGTGAAATCACCGGCGCCGAAGCGATCCACCCCGGCTACGGCTTTCTGTCGGAAAACGCAGGCTTTGTGCAAATTATCCAAGATCACGGCCTGACCTTCATCGGACCCACAGCCGACCACATCCGCGTGATGGGCGACAAGATCACCGCCAAGGACACCATGAAGGCGCTCGGCGTGCCTTGTGTGCCCGGCTCTGACGGGGGTGTGGCGACTTTGGAAGATGCCAAGCGCATCGGCGAAGAAGTCGGCTATCCGGTCATCATCAAAGCCACGGCTGGCGGCGGCGGTAAGGGCATGAAAGTGGCGCAGAGCGCCAAGGACATGGAAAAAGCCTATCAGACCGCCCGCGCCGAGGGTAAATCCAACTTCGGCAATGACGAAGTTTACATCGAGAAATATCTGACCACGCCGCGCCACATCGAAATCCAGGTATTCGGCGATGGCAAGGGTCGTGCCGTGCACTTGGGCGAGCGCGACTGTTCCTTGCAGCGCCGCCACCAAAAGGTATTCGAAGAAGCCCCCGGCCCGACAATCACCCCCGAGGAGCGTGCGCGCATCGGTAAGGTCTGTGCGGATGCCTGTGCTAACATCAACTACATCGGCGCGGGTACCATCGAATTCCTTTATGAAAACGGAGAGTTCTATTTCATCGAAATGAACACGCGTCTTCAGGTGGAACACCCCGTCACCGAGGCTATCTTTGGTGTGGACCTCGTGCGTGAACAGATCCGCGTGGCCGCAGGCCTGCCGATGTCCTTCAGCCAAGAAGACCTCACAATCAACGGCCACGCCATCGAGGTCCGTATCAACGCGGAAAAGCTGCCCAACTTTGCCCCCTGCCCCGGCAAGATCACGCAATACCACGCGCCCGGCGGTCTGGGTGTGCGGATGGATAGCGCGCTTTATGACGGATATAAAATTCCGCCCTATTACGACAGCCTGATCGGCAAACTGATCGTGCATGGCCGCGACCGGCCCGAGGCGCTGGCGCGTCTGAACCGCGCTTTGGGCGAGCTGATTGTAGACGGTGTGGATACGACGATTCCCCTGTTTCACGCCTTGCTGCAAGAGCAGGACATCCACACCGGTGGCTATAACATTCACTGGCTGGAGCATTGGCTGGAAACGAACCTCGGAGAGAGCTGAGCCCTATGGGCGACCTGACACCGGAGTTAGTGCTGCACGGCTATAGCGTCGGCATTTTCCCGATGAGTGAATCGCGCGGCGATCCGGAAATCTTCTGGGTCGATCCACGCAAGCGGGGTGTGATGCCACTGGATGGTTTTCACATCTCGCGCTCGCTCAGGCGTGCCATGCGCCACAGCACATGGACCATCACTACAGACACGGATTTCAGCGGCGTTCTGGACGGCTGCGCCGATCGCGAGGACACATGGATCAACGCCGAGATTCGCAACCTCTACACCGCCCTCTATGAGCGCGAGCAGGCACACTCGCTGGAAGTCTGGGAAGGTGATGTGTTGGTGGGCGGGGTTTACGGCGTTGTGCTGGGCGCTGCCTTCTTTGGCGAGTCGATGTTCTCGAGTCGCACCAACGCATCAAAAGTGGCCCTTGCCTGTTTGGTAGACCGCTTGCAGACCGGTGGCTTTACCCTGTTTGACACGCAGTTCATCACCAGCCATCTGGCATCCCTTGGCGGGGTCGAGATTAGCCGCGCGCAGTATCACGCGCAACTGGCTGCCGCAAAAAACCGGTACGCATCATTCAATGCCGCACCAGCCGCGACACCTCAGGACGTGATACAGCGCATGACCCAGATATCGTAACGCTGGTGCTCCATCGCGTTCAACGCAGGAGCGGACGCAATCATCCAGCCCGAAAACACAGTGCCCGCATGGCCGATCTCGGAGACTTCCATCTCGGCATAGGCGTCACCCGACGGGTTGCCCGCCGGATAGCGGCATTCGTTCAACACGATTTTGAGCCGCCCTAGCGAAGCAACTTGCCCGCTGGGGATCGACAGATCCACTGTCTGACCGGATGTCTTGTCCAGCGCGCGCAGGATTGCACCCTGCCCGTTGCTGGTTTGCTCTGCTGTGGCAGAGGTCGCGCAAAGCGCACAGACAAGTGCTAGGGCACGCATCACTTAGGTGCCCATGCCTCGTAATCACCGCGGTCTGCGGGTTTCTCGCGGCGGATAGAGCCACTTGGCGCATAGGCCAGCATGGTGCCGGTCAGGTTTTCCTGATGCGGCTTTTCCCATACTTTATGGACCATCGGTTTATCTGTGGGTGGCTCGTCATAGGTGTGGTGCATCCAGCCATGCCAGTCAGGGCTGATCCGGCTTGCTTCAATCTCGCCGTTGAAGATCACCCAGCGTTTGCTGTCATCTTTGTTGCGGTAATAGATGTTACCCTGCTCGTCCTCGCCAACCTTCTCACCCTTGCGCCAAGTGAAAAAACGGGTGTTGAGCGTTTGACCGTTCCACCAGGTGAATGCGCTAAAGACTTTGCTTAGAATGCCCATGAGAGACTCCGACTACTGTTGCACGGGTTATGCTATGAAAGTGTGTGAAGGTCCAGCCGTCACACACCACTGCGCTGTGTCGCACCGTCCGGCGCGGCGTGCTGGCCGCGCCGCGCTTTCAGGATCAGCTATCACCGGCCAATGCGGTCACTTCGATCTCGATCCGGTATTTATCGTCGATCAAGCCGCATTCGATCATCGTAGCGGCGGGTGGGTGCGCGCCGAAGGTCTCGGCCAAAAGCGGGAAGCACGGCGCAAATTCGGCGCGGTCGGGCAGCATGTAGGTCACGCGCACGACGCGCGTCATGTCCGTACCCGCCTTCTCCAGCGCCTCACGGATCACCCGCAGCGCGTCGCGGCATTGCGCCACCACATCATCGCCCTGCCCCACGGTGCCCGCTACATGTACAAAGCCACCGGCGACAACCGCGCGGCAGTACCCCAGTTTGGCTTCGAATTCGCCGCCCGATGATATTCTTTTCATGTCCTTAAACCTTCTCAAAAATCAGACAATCTTGATAGTCTCTCAGTCCCGCTTCGCCCTGCCAGCTGCCGCGATTGACCTGTGCAATGCGCGCACCATTCTCGGCCGCCAGTTTTTCCCAGAAGTCGCGGGTGTACCCCACCGCCATTTCCGGCTCCTCTATCCGCTCGACATAGGCGGCGCCGATCTGGTGGTTAAAGGCAAAATGCGCCTGATCGGGGATCGCATCCTCAATCAGGAATGTTGTGAAATAGGCTTTGCCGCCGCGGTCCATCACCCGCATGGATTGCTTGAAATAGGCGCGGGTCTCCTGCTCCAGCAGGTGGGTATAAACCGACACCGCAATCAGCAGATCAAAGCTGTTATCGGCATAGGGAAAACTATAGGCGCAAGGATCAATCCTGCCCCGCGGATTATAGAAGGGGTTGAAAATATCGGCGTGGGTAAAGTGGTAGCCCTCGCTCTCGGAAAGCTTCTTTTTGCACCACAACACGCCGTATTTGACGATGTCAAAACCCGCATAGCGCACGTCACGCTTGGCACGGTGCAGTGCGGTTGCGATCCGGCCAATCCCCGATCCGATGTCCAGAATGCGCTGCCCGTCCGACAGCGAAAAATCCCGCTGCAAGGTACGGACCAGTTCATCACCCTGACTGACAAAATCGCCATCTGCCGCATAGTTCAGCGCCTTTGGCGGTGCATCGCCCCCGTCCAGCCACGTCGTATGTGTCATAATCGCCGAGACCACTGGGGCTGCGACCGCATATTTTGAACGCCGGTACGCCAGTGCGGCTGCGCGCACCAGTGCAGATTTACCGCGGGTATAATGCATAAATGACTATTCCTCAAAAAGACGGGCAGACCCGTAAGGCCTGCCCGAAATCATCCGACTAACGCATGTAGCGCCTTAACCTGCTGTTGCAGGCTCTTTCTCTGCGTCGGCGTGAATCATCAGCGGCTTGGCATCCGATGTCACAGCCTCTTCGTTCACAACCACTTCGGTCACCGTATCCAGACCAGGCAGCTCGAACATTGTATCCAGCAGGATATCTTCGAGGATCGAGCGTAGCCCGCGCGCTCCTGTCTTGCGCTGGATGGCCCGTTTGGCAATGGCGGTCAGCGCGTCTTCGGTGAAGGTCAGCTGGGTATCTTCCAGCTCGAACAGACGCTGGTACTGCTTGACCAAGGCGTTCTTGGGCTGGGTCAGAATGGTGACCAGCGCATCTTCGTCCAGATCTTCCAGCGTGGCCAGCACAGGCAGACGGCCCACGAATTCAGGGATCAGACCGAATTTCAAAAGGTCTTCCGGCTCCAGCTCGGTGAAAATCTCGCCGATGCCGCGCGCGTCGTTGTCACGCACATCGGCACCAAAGCCCATGGCCGAACCTTTGCCGCGTGCGGCGATGATCTTGTCCAGACCGGCAAACGCGCCACCACAGATAAACAGGATGTTCGTGGTGTCCACTTGCAGGAATTCCTGCTGTGGGTGCTTGCGCCCGCCCTGCGGCGGCACAGAGGCCACGGTACCTTCCATCAGCTTCAGCAGCGCCTGCTGAACACCCTCGCCCGATACGTCACGGGTGATCGAGGGGTTTTCCGATTTACGCGTAATTTTATCAACTTCGTCGATGTAGACGATGCCACGCTGTGCCCGCTCGACGTTGTATTCAGAGGCCTGCAATAGCTTGAGAATGATGTTTTCCACGTC
Organism: Sulfitobacter sp.; assembly: GCA_029252045.1. Lineage (GTDB taxonomy): Bacteria > Pseudomonadota > Alphaproteobacteria > Rhodobacterales > Rhodobacteraceae > Sulfitobacter. The sequence continues at coordinate 11,635 of JAQXCD010000025.1, read as the reverse complement.
CTCGCCCACATAACCGGCTTCGGTCAGGGTGGTCGCATCGGCCATGGTGAACGGTACATCCAGAATACGCGCCAGCGTTTGGGCCAGCAGCGTTTTACCGCAACCGGTGGGGCCCATCAGCAAAATGTTGGACTTTGCCAGCTCGATATCGCCACCCTTTTGCGCGTGGTTCAGGCGTTTGTAGTGGTTGTGCACCGCAACAGACAAAACCCGCTTGGCCTTGGCCTGACCGATTACATAATCGTCCAGCACGTCCGCGATGTCTTTTGGCGTTGGCACCCCGTCGGTGGCCTTGAGGCCGGATGCCTTTGTTTCTTCACGGATAATATCCATGCAAAGCTCGACGCATTCATCACAGATAAACACGGTCGGGCCTGCGATCAGCTTGCGCACCTCATGTTGGCTTTTGCCGCAAAAGCTGCAATAGAGGGTGTTTTTGCTGTCGCCACTGTTTGAATTGGCCATGTGAGCCCTCTCAGGTCTAAAGCTTGGATGCACCGCCCCTCAGGGCAGCACGGAAAGATTTCGCTACAAGTCTAAGTCACGCACCCCTGTCCTGCAATCGGATAAACAGGGGCGCGCGCTGTTGTGTCTTACTTGCCCTTCTTGGGCTTCTTGGCATCTGTGTCTTCGGATTTGCCACGGTTTTCAACGATCTCGTCGATGTGGCCCCAGTCTTTGGCCTCGTCCGGGGTCATCCAGGTATCGCGATCCATCGCTTTTTGCACGGTATCATAGTCCTGACCGGAGTGCTTGACGTAGAGCTGGTACATCCGCTCGCGGGTTTTTTCGATGTGACGCGCCGAGATCAGGATGTCGGATGCTTTACCTTGCGAGCCACCGGAGGGCTGGTGTACCATCACCTCGGAGTTCGGCAGGGCAAAGCGCATGCCCTTTTCGCCGCCAATCGCAATGACCGAGCCCATTGACGCAGCCATACCACAGATCAATGTGGATACTTTCGGGCGGATGTACTGCATCGTGTCATAAATCGACAGACCGGCAGACACTTCGCCACCGGGCGAGTTGATGTACATGCTGATTTCTTTAGAAGGGTTCTCGGATTCGAGGTGCAGCAGCTGGGCAACCACGAGATGGCTCATGCCGCTGTGGATCGGGCCGTTGATGAAAATAATCCGCTCTTTCAGCAGGCGCGAGAAGATGTCGTATGCGCGTTCGCCGCGGCTTGTCTGCTCCACAACCATGGGCACGAGGTTCATGTACGTCTCTACGGGGTCTTGCATATGCGTCTGCCTTCAATGGGGTTGAACGGGACCATACCCGCACAAGCGTTTACACAAGATTAGTCGCGGCGGCAGGGAGCTTCAAGGGGGGCTGACGGGGGATTACCCTTCGGCTTGAACCGCCCCAACCGCGCCCTACCTTCGCGGGTATGGATACACACACGCCCGCCTTCCCGCCCAGCGCCGCGCAGGCCCATGCCAGACTGGCCCGTTTTGTGCCGCACGCGGGTGTGGCCTATTCCCGGCGCCGCAACTTTGATCTGGGTGCGGAGGATCACAGCAATGTGTCCACCCTCTCGCCCTATCTGCGCATGAAGGTGTTGGATGAGGCGGATGTATCGCGCGCGGTGCTGGCGCAGCTGGACGCGCGGGAGGCAGATAAATTACTGACCGAGGTCTGGTGGCGGACCTACTGGAAAGGCTGGATGGAGCAGCGCCCGTCCGTTTGGTCCGCCTACCGCGATGATCTGACGCGGCTGCACAATGAGGTTCAAACCCAATCCGGCCTGCGCGCCCGGTGGGAAGCCGCCTGTCTGGGGCACACAGGCATCGCGCCGTTTGATCATTGGGCGCAAGAGCTGGCGCAGACGGGCTATCTGCACAACCACGCGCGGATGTGGTTCGCCTCGATCTGGATATTCACGCTGGGTTTGCCGTGGCAACTGGGCGCGGATTTCTTTTTGCGGCATCTGCTGGACGGGGATGCCGCTGTGAATACGCTCAGCTGGCGTTGGGTGGCGGGCATCCAGACACAGGGCAAAACCTATCTGGCAGATGCAGACAACATCGCCCAGTTTACCGAGGGGCGGTTTGTAGGTGTCACAGGTCTTGCGCCCAGCGCCCCGCCTGTCCCTGCCCCTCCTCTGCCTCCGCGACGCGATATCTCCCGGCTTGCGCCGTACACAGGCGCGCCTTCCGACCGTGCGGGCCTGTTGCTCAATTCCGATGATCTGATGCCACCCGATCTGGCAAAGATTGGTGTCACGCCCGTTAGCACTGCGTACTTTGATGGCACTGCCCTGCAAAGCCCATGGCATACCGCGCCGATGATCAGCACATTCCGCAAGGCCCTCGCCTGTGATATTGCTCCTGACGTAGAACTGCTGGCAAATGTGCAATCCATTACCTACTGGGCCAAAGCGCAACAGCTGGATCAGGTCATCATCCCCCATACGCCTGTGGGGCCCGTCCGTACTGCCTTACGCGCGGCGTTCCAGACATCCGGCATCCCTATCACAGAAGTCCGCCGCGAGATTGACAGCGCCGCTTGGCCGCTGGCTACAGCTGGCTTTTTCAAGTTCCGCAAACATATCCCCGACCTGCTGGCACGTTTTGCGGGACATCGTCCATCTTCATGATAGCGTAACACAAGCGTCGCATATCTGTTACGCCCAGCGCCGATCCTGCGCGCATCTTCCACGCGAGCCAGAGCACGCAATGACCCGTAAAGACATTCTCAACGATCCCTCCATCGGTAACAAAGCCGAAGCCTACGAAGCCTTTGACGATATCCCCACAAACCCGAGCCTGAGCCGCACCATCGGCGAGGTTGTCGCCGCCCGCTGTTCGCGCCGCGACATGTTCAAGGGGGCGCTGGCAGTCACAACCACCACAGCGCTATTCGGCACCTCTGCGATGATCGCGCCCAAACAGGCCGCCGCCTCTGGCACCTCGCGTTATAACTTTACCGAATTGCAGTGGGGCAATGACACGATGCACCATGTGGCGGAGGGCTATGACGCTGAAATCCTTCTGCGCTGGGGCGATCCTATTACGGCAGACGCACCCGATTTCGATGTGATGAACCAGACCGCCGCCGCACAGCTGGGCCAGTTCGGCTATAACAACGACTACGTCGGCTTTACCGCGCTCAATGAGGCAGGCACTCGCGGCCTGCTCTGTGTGAACCACGAATACACCAACGAAGAGGTGATGTTCCCCGGTCTGGGCCGTCAGGACAAACAGGCCTTTGCAGGCATGACGCCTGAACTGATCGACATCGAGATGGCAGCCCATGACGGCACCGTTGTAGAGATCGAGAAAGAGACGACAGGCGCATGGCGTGTTGAGCGGGGCGGCAAGTACAACCGCCGTATCACGCCGCTGAACACTGCGATGACTATCTCGGGTCCTGCTGCGGGCCATGCGCGGATGAAAACCAATGCAGACCCCGAAGGCATGACGATCATCGGCACGCTCAACAACTGTGCGGGTGGTATGACCCCTTGGGGCACCTACCTGATGGCCGAGGAGAACTTCCACGGTTATTTCTGGACCACGACGCTGGATGCAGACGGCAAGCCGGACCTCTCCCCCCTCCCCGCGCAGGATGCCAAGCGGCATGAGCGGTACGGCGTGCCTGGCATGTGGTACAACTGGGGCACCAAACACGAACGCTTTGACATCGACAAGGAACCAAACGAGCCGAACCGCTTTGGCTGGATCGTCGAGGTTGATCCGCGTGACCCCACTGCGATGCCTGTCAAACACACCGCCCTTGGCCGGTTCCGCCATGAGGGGTGTGAGACAACACTCGCCTCTGATGGCCGTCTGGTGATCTACTCCGGCGATGACAACCGCTTTGACTATTTCTACAAATATGTCTCGCGCGGTACGGTTGGCGACGACAAAGCCGCAAACTCCAAGCTGCTGTCGGATGGCACACTCTATGTGGCGCGCTTTGACGAGGATGGCACAGTGGCGTGGTTGCCGCTGGTCCATGACGAAGGGCCACTCACAGCGGAAAACGGGTTCAACGACCAAGGCGATGTCCTTATCGATACCCGCCTTGCCGCCGATCTGCTGGGCGCCACGCCCATGGACCGCCCAGAGGACGCGCAGCCGCGCGGCGATGGTTCGGTCTATCTGATGCTGACCAACAACTCCAAGCGCAAGCCGGATCAGGTGGATGCCGCCACCCCCCGCCCAAAAAACGCTTTTGGCCATATCATCGAGATCAAGGAAGCCGGTGGCGACCACGGCGCAGCGGCCGGCACATGGTCCATCCTTGTCCAATGTGGCGACCCGTCGGTGGCAGAAGTCGGTGCTGTCTGGAACCCTGAAACCTCCGAGAACGGCTGGTTCGGCTCACCGGACAACGCGGCTATCGACGCCGATGGCCGTCTGTGGACTTCTACCGATCAGGGCGGCAACTGGGGCAAGACCGGCAAGTCCGACGGCCTCTATGCCCTAGAAACCGAAGGCACGGCACGCGGCACGTCCAAGCTGTTCTTCCGCTGCCCCGTGGGCGGCGAGATGTGCGGCCCCTACTTCACCGATGATCAGGAGACGCTGTTTGTCGCCGTGCAACACCCCGGCACCGACGGCACCAAAGAGCTGGCCGGTTTCGAGCGGGACAGCACCTTTGAGGATCCTGCCACCCGCTGGCCCGACTTTGATCCGGCCATGCCGCCGCGCCCTGCGGTGGTGGTGATCACGAAACAAGGGGGCGGGAAGATAGCCGTCTAATGCCGTATTTTAAAAAATCGTTTTTGATTAGTGTCTTTGGCCCCGCTAAAACATAGCGGGGCCGATTTTTTGCAGCGCGGGTTAGTCGCCCTTCAGGCATCCTGCCATATCATCCGCAAACTTGCGCAGCCAAACCGCATAGGACGCTTGGCCATCGCCCAGCGGGTCCAGTGCTACGACACGGGTGTTCTGGCCTTCCGTGACCGTATCCACCAAGGCTGCATTCTCTTGCGGGTCGGTGAACGCACAAACAATCTGCTGCTGGGTTAGGTGATCGCGCAGCGCTTTGAGGCGTGCAGGACCCGGTGTGCTACCATCTCCCGGTACAATAAATGCTTTCGCTGTAATCCCGAAGCTTTCCTCAAAGTAATGCGAGCCGTCATGCAGGACGATAAAGGGCTTGTCCTTCAGCGGCGCCAACAGGGCTGTGATGTCTTCAACAGCACCCGCGACCTCGGTCCGCAAGGTGGTCAGGTTTTGCGTGTAGATCGCCGCATTTTCAGGATCAATCTCTGTCAGTTCTGCTGCGATAGCTTCTGCCCAGACAACCGCGTTGACGGGTGACAGCCACCCATGCGGGTCTGTGTCCCCCTGATGATCGTGGCCCGCATGGCCGGCATCATCGTGCGCTTCTTCCGCGTGCGCCCCATCCTCTTGAGCATCGTGATCTGCATGGTCCTCATGATCTGCATGGTCCTCATGATCATCATGGCCTTTGTGATCTTCATGGTCCGTGCCGTTGGCGTGGTCCTCATGCGCGTGGCCTTGCTCCAGCCCCTCCGCCTCCCGCATCGGCAGGACTTGGGTCCCTGTTTGCGCCATCAGTGTCAGACGCGCGGCATCCGGTGCCAGTGTGTCCAGCGGCTCTTCCAGCCAGTGGGTCAGGGCAGGCCCTACCCAAACAACCAGATCGGCATTGCGCAGCGCCCGTGCCTCGGACGGGCGCATAGCATAGCTGTGCGGTGACGATCCGGCCGGAATAATCTGGTCCGGTGTCCCCACCCCCTCCATCAGCTGGGCCACCAACGCGCGAACGGGCGCGATGTCGGTCACCACCTGCGGGGCATCTTGCGCGGCAAGCGGGGTTGAAACTAAACACAATGCAGTAAGCAACGGACGCATGAGCGAATCCTTCTCTCTAAAGTCCAGCACTTGCTAAATTGTATGTTATAACATATCAATATGAAAAGTTACCGCCCTTCTGCCCCGCCGGAGTAGTACCCCAATGACAAACCCCATCGGCTTCCAGTGTCGTGATCACAGTGCCTGCAAACAAACCATGCTGGCCCAAGCCCAAGCGCACTGCGAGACAATGGGCCTGCGCCTGACGCCTGTGCGCCGCCGCACGCTGGAGCTTTTGCTGGCCGAGCACCGCGCCTTGGGTGCCTATGACGTATTGGGCCGCCTTGCCGCTGAGGGTTTGGGTAGCCAGCCCCCCGTGGCATACCGTGCTTTGGATTTTCTGGTGAAAGCGGGCTTTGCCCATAAGATCGAAGCGCTGAATGCCTATACGGCCTGCGTGCAGCCAGGGCACACCCACACGCCTGCCTTCCTGATCTGCCGCAACTGCCAGACTGTGGCCGAAGCTGACACAGCACCCGCTACAGGCCGTTTGGGCGATGCAGCCCGCGCGGCAGGATTCGTGATTGAGCATACCGTTGTCGAGGCAACGGGCCTGTGCCCTGACTGCTTTGGAAATGCCGCATGAGCGCGCTGATCCAGACACAGGGCCTGAAACTGGCCTATGGTGGGCGCACGGTGTTGCGTGATGTGAACATGTCCATCGCCCCGTCCGAGATTGTCACCATTGTCGGGCCGAACGGGTCGGGCAAATCTTCACTGCTGCGCGCGCTGATCGGGGCAATCCCGCCTGTGTCGGGGCATGTGCTGCGCAAACAGGGGCTGCGTATCGGCTATGTGCCGCAAACGCTGAGCATTGACACCACACTGCCCCTCACTGTGGCACGTTTCCTGAACCTGCCCGTACGGGTGGACGCACAGGCGGCAGCCACAGCACTGGCGGATGCAGGTGTGCCGGAATTGGGCGCGCGCCAACTGGGTGCTTTGTCGGGGGGGCAGTTCCAGCGCGTGCTGCTGGCGCGCGCGTTGCTGCACAAGCCAGATATCCTGATCCTTGATGAGGCGACCCAAGGGCTCGACCAGCCCGGTGCAGCGCGGTTCTACCAGCAGATTGACGCGGTGCGCCGCGCGCGCGGTTGTGCAGTGCTGATGGTCAGCCATGATTTGCACGTTGTGATGGCTGCCTCAGACCGTGTCTTGTGCCTGAACGGGCATGTCTGCTGCGAAGGCGCGCCGCATGTGGTGGCAGATGCCCCCGAATATCGCGCCCTGTTTGGCACGGGCACCCAAGGGGCACTGGCGCTCTACCGCCACGACCACGACCATCATCACCACCACCATGATCATGACCATAACCACGCCGAGAAAGAGCCCGCTCAATGATGGATGATTTTATTGTGCGCGCCGCGCTCGCCGGATTGGGGGTCGCTTTTGCAGCGGCACCATTAGGCTGCTTTGTGGTCTGGCGCCGGATGGCCTACTTCGGCGACGCCACCAGTCACGCGGCCATTCTGGGCGTGGCGCTGGCGCTGGCAACAGATCTGCCCGTGTTTGCAGGCGTTCTGGCTGTGTCGTTGGCAATGGCGCTGATCATCGGCAGCCTCTCCAGCCGCCAGGTCAGTCCCGATACGCTGCTGGGGGTTCTGGCCCATTCGGCACTGGCACTGGGGTTGGTGGCTGTCTCGCTGATCGACGGTGTGCAGGTGGACCTTGAAAGCTATCTGTTTGGTGAAATCCTTGCCGTCACAGCCCATGATTTGATCGTGATCTGGACGGGAGCCGGTCTGGTGCTGGCCTTGTTGGCATGGCGCTGGCAGGCGCTGCTGACCTCGACCTTGTCGGCGGATCTGGCGACGGCCAGCGGCATCTCGCCCCGCCGCGAACAGCTGATCCTGACGCTGGCGCTGGCGCTGACTGTGGCTGTGGCCATCAAGGTTGTCGGTGCGCTGCTGATTGCGGCCATGCTGGTGATCCCGGCGGCGACCGCGCGGCCCTTTGCACGCACCCCCGAAGCCATGGCCGCCTATGCCATCGCCATCGGCGGGCTTGCCGCACTGGGCGGTTTGGCGGGCGCCTTTGCCTTTGACACACCCGCAGGCCCCAGCATGGTCACCATGGCCGCTGCCCTGTTTGTGCTGAGCGCCACCTTCGCGCCCTTGCTCCGGCGCGGCTGACACATCGCGTGCAGCCGCGCCATAAAGTTAAGTGACCTTGGAGCGGACCTTGTATTTGTCCTGATCCCAGAGGTTATTGTTCATCACATCCGCGATGATCGCCACTGCTGCACTGATGTCGGCAGCATCCAGATACATCGGGGTAAAGCCGAAACGCATGATGTCCGGCGCGCGGAAATCTCCGATCACCCCGCGCGCGATCACTGCCTGCATCGCGGCATAGCCCTCATGGAAGCGGAACGACACTTGCGAGCCGCGCACCGCGCTGTCACGCGGGCTGGCCAGCGTCAGGGACGGCACATCACGCTCCAGTTCCGCGATGAACTGCTCTTGCAGCTTGATCGATTCCGCTCGCAATTCAGCCATATCCACATCTGCCCATAGCTCCATCGCGACTTCCAGCGCGGTCAGCTGGATTACGGGGGGTGTGCCGACGCGCATCCGCTCGATCCCTGCCCCAGCCTTGTAGTTCAGATCAAAGGCAAAAGGCTGGCGGTGGCCCAACCATCCGCTCAGCGCCGGCTGGATGGTGTCCGTCAGGTCTGGGCGTACATAGATAAACGCAGGCGCGCCCGGTCCGCCGTTGAGGTATTTATAAGTACAGCCAATCGCAAACTCGCAGTTGGACCCCGCCAGATCAACTTCGAACGCGCCCGCCGAATGCGCCAGATCCCAAAGCATCACCGCACCATAGGCATGTGCCTGCGCGGTCATTGCCTTCATGTCGTGCATGCGGCCTGTGCGGTAGTCCACCTGCGTCAGCATCACCACGGCAATGCTGTCATCAATAGCGTCTGCCACTTCTTCGGGGGCCACCGTGCGCAGCTCGTATCCCTGCTCCATCAGTCCGACCAGGCCTTCGGCCATATAGAGGTCAGAGGGGAAGTTGCCCGTATCGCTCAGGATCAAACGGCGGTCGGGGTTCATTTTAATCGCAGCGGCCAGCGCCTGAAACACCTTGAGCGACAGCGTGTCCCCCATCACAACGGAACCTTCCGCCGCGCCCACAATGCGCGCCACCTGATTGCCCACGCGCGACGGCTGGTCCATCCAGCCCGCACCGTTCCAACCCCGGATCAGCATTTCGCCCCACTCATCCGCCAGCATGGTCTGCACCCGCGCCGCCACAGCCTTTGGCATCGGCCCGAGTGAGTTACCGTCGAGGTAGATCACACCCTCCGGCAGGATAAATGCCTCTTTCTTCAGGATATTCGACATTTATAGGGCTCCTCTGACATGCCATAATTCTGGAAACAGCTCAACTTCGAGCATTTTGCGCAGGTATGCCACCCCTGCTGTGCCGCCGGTCCCACGTTTGAACCCGATGATCCGCTCGACTGTGGTCACATGGTTGAAACGCCAACGGCGGAAATAGTCCTCCAGGTCGACCAGCTTCTCGGCCAGCTCGTATAGATCCCAATGCGCGCGGGGGTCCTCATAGACCCGCTGCCATAGGTCTTGCACAGCTGGCACAGCAGCCCAATCGCTATGGGACGGCGCACCCGCCAATGGCGCATGGTCAAACCGCGTACATAGAAGAGAAACGGCCACCTGATACAGGCTCGGCTGCGCCAGTTCCTCCTCAAGCCGCGCATAGGCAACTTCGGTGTGCTTGTGCAGCTTCATCAGCGCCTCGTTCCGGTTGCCCAGAAGAAACTCTACCAGACGGTACTGATGGGACTGAAAGCCGCTGGAATTGCCCAGGCTGGGGCGGAAAGCAGTGTATTCGCTGGGCGTCATCGTGCGCAGCACGTCCCACGCGGAATTCAACTGCTCGAAAATCCGCGACACACGGCTGAGCATTTTGAAGGCAGTGGGCAACTCGCCGCCAAGCATCGCGGCCCGCGCCGCCTCCAGCTCGTGAATGGCAAGGCGCATCCACAACTCCGACGTCTGGTGCTGGATGATAAACAACATCTCGTCATGGGCACCCGACAGCGGATGCTGGGCGTTCAGGATCGGCTCCAGCCCCAGATAGTCTCCGTAGGACATATCCTTTGAGAAATCCATTTTGGCGCCCTCGGCGGCATTTTCACAATCACTCATCACGCGGACCTTTTGCTGGCGGATGAACAGTGCCTAGCACAAGGTCCAAACCCGCGCCAACATCCAAGTTGTACGCATACAACAAAATTGAACCCCTTAGGGCATCAACACGCGGACCCCCGGCATCGCAGCAATTGTCGCTACGTCCTCGTCATAGGTTTTGCTCATCTCGTCTACGACGTCCTCGGTCCAACCGGGCATGTCCAGCTCTTCCTCGACCTCGTCATCAAGCGCATATTTGTCCCGAAATGCTGCTATCGCGCGACGCTTTTGGTGCTCGGTCATCACGGGATGATCCTTGAGATATGCACGAAAACGCTTCATCCCCTCCGCACTCATGATCGAGCTGAGCAAATCAAAACCGCCGATGATCTTCTGGCCATCGGGCAACCCCGCCATCTGGCGGATGATATGGGCCCAGATTTGCGGCGTGTCCTCGTTACACCAAACGGTGAAAGGCACACCCGGCACCGCCTCGCGCAACTGCTTGATCAGATCGGACCACAGCAGATCACGCGGATCACGCCCGCCCCAGAAACCTGCTGCACTCTAGTCGCCGGACTTGTTGTAAAGAACGGGCAGCAAGGTCGCCGGATTGCGAATGCCCATAAAAATCTCGATCTCGTCCTCATCGAAAATCTCGGCCATATGCATCATACGCACGGCGGCATCAGGATAGAGAACGCCCCCTTTCACCGCTGTCTTGGGCGTTCTGAAGAAATTCGCATATGACAAGATGACCCGTTGCGCCTCGCCCTCGTCGAGAATCGCATCCATCAACACGTCCCGCGCCATATCCGACGCCGGCGCCTTGGCCATTGCGTTCAACGTTGCGCGTAAAAGATCGCGGTACTTTCCATGTCCCCCTGCGCAGCAAACTCGTCTGCATTGCGCAAAAGACACTTCATCAAACGGTCTTCTTCCGTAAAATGTACTCCAACGTGTAAGACCAGTTTCATTCTCAGCCGCCCATCTGTTTTCAGTCTCGTATAGTGTTTTATACTCCTGCTGTAAAACCTGCGAAAGGATGATAAAATCCTCTTGCGCGCCTCTCGGATAGGCATTAGAGAACCGCCCAGTGCCCCTATAGCTCAGCTGGTAGAGCAATTGATTTGTAATCAATAGGTCCGCGGTTCGAGTCCGTGTGGGGGCACCATTAAATCAATGACTTAGCAGTTTTCGATCAGGACTTCGTGTTTTTCAGCGAGACACTCAGCGAGACAAAGTGTCGTAGAATTACGCTATTCAGCGTTATGTATGACTTGTTTTTTACACCCAATTTATGCCACGCGCGCCTGCACACGCGCGGCTGTGTGTCGTTGGCGTGAGCCTGCGCCCTCTAAGTGGTCTGTGCGGTGATCTCGAGGCCTTTGTCGATCATTACAATCATCAGCGCTACTACGAGAGCATCAACAACGTCACGTCCGCCGACGTTTACCTCGGGCGAGATAAAGCCATCCTAGGGTCAGGACCCATTAAACGGCTTGATGCTGAGTTGTTGTCATGTTTCACGAACCCCAATGATTTGGGGGACAGATGAGTAATCTCTATTGGCTGACAGAAGCGCAAATGGTGCGGCTCCGACCGTTCTTTCCCAAGAGCCGAGGTCGACAACGCGTTGAT
>JAQXCD010000024.1 GCA_029252045.1 Sulfitobacter sp. | reverse complement strand
GCGTTTTATGACCGCCTGTCAGGTAATGTCCCTTACGCCTCACCTGATCTGTTGTCGCGTCTGCAACGGGGGATGCATGACACAGCGCGCCGTGCGCTGACGGATGTCCGTAAACTGGCGGATTGCGCGTGACCCTAATGCGCAAATCTCGGTGATTACGGGCGCATGGGCGGTGCCGCTGTTCCGGTCGAACATGGATTTTGCAGATATCGGGCGGATCGCGGCAAAGATGCAGAAAATCGAGAGCGAGCATATGGATGTTCTGCGCTCGCCTTTTGCAAAGGCGCGTGTGCGTATCTGGACAATGGCGGAGTTTATTGAGGCGCCAATGGAGCCGCTACAGGGTATTCTGGACGAAATCGGGCAGGCCCGCATCCGCAGGCTTTCCGAGGCCCCCAAAATGGTGGATTTGCACGGTTTCGGGCAGTTCCTTCAGAACCTCAAAAATCAGGGCATGCACCCGTATTTGATGGGCGATTTTCCGGTTGAACGTGGGCCGAATTCAAACCTTGAAGAGCCCCGTAAACCCTATCTGGTGAAGTGAAATGACAGCACGTTTTGACAGCTTTGTAGTGTTCGCAGAAATGCGCACCGGCTCCAACTTTTTGGAGGCAAATCTGAACGCTTTTGCGGGCATCAAGTGCCACGGCGAGGCGTTTAACCCGCATTTCATTGGCTATCCGAACACGACCCAGATTTTGGGTGTGGATCAGGCTGCGCGCGATAGCGATCCCGGTGCACTGCTCCGGGCCATCAAATATGAACCGGCTGTTATGGGTGGGTTCCGTTACTTCCATGACCATGATCCACGCGTTCTGGATGCAGTGTTGAACGATCCGAAATGTGCAAAAATTATCCTGACGCGCAATCCGGTGGAAAGCTATGTCAGCTGGAAAATCGCGCAGGCAACTGGTCAGTGGAAGCTGACTGATATGAAGGCGCGCAAGGACGGACAAGCAGAGTTTATTCCTGATGAGTTCGAGGCCCATCTGGAGGCGCTTCAATCCTTTCAGTTGCTGTTGATGAACCGGCTACAAACCAGCGGGCAGACGGCGTTTTATGTCGCCTATGAAGACCTGCAGAGCGTCGATGTGATGAACGGGATCGCAACTTATCTGGGTGTCGACGAGACGCTGGAAGAGTTGGACAATAACCTCAAAAAGCAAAACCCGAGCCCGCTGTCCGAGAAGGTCAGCAATTATGCACAGATGGTGCAGGCATTGGGGCGGTTGGACCGGTTTGATTTGACTCGCACCCCGAATTTTGAACCACGCCGCGGACCGAATGTGCCGGCCTATGTGACAGGCGTTGTAGCTCCCTTGCTGTTTATGCCAGTTGCGGGCGCACCCTATCAGGAGGTGCGGCGCTGGCTGGCTGCTTTGGACGGTGAGAAGCAGAACAAACTGGGCATGAAGATGAACCAGAAAGAGCTGCGGGAATGGAAGCGCCGGAACAAGGGGCACCGGAGCTTTACAGTGCTGCGACACCCGATTTTGCGGGCTCACGATGTGTTCTGTAACCGTATTCTGAATTCCGGTCAGGGCAGCTTTTTACAGCTGCGTCGTACACTGGTACGCCGCTACAAACTGCCGCTGCCAGAAGAGGGGCAGAAAGCGCATATTGATGTGGTCACTCACCGTGCGGCCTTTATGGCGTTTCTTGAGTTCCTGAAAGGCAATCTGGCTGGACAAACGGCGGTTCGGGTTGATGCGGCCTGGTGTACGCAGGCTCAGGCTGTTCAGGGCTTTGGGGAGTTTACCTTGCCGGATGTGATCCTGCGCGAAGAGGAATTGCCCCAAGCGTTGACCGGACTGGCTGCTTCTGTGGGCTATCAAGATGCAGCACAAATTGAGGCATCATCGTTCCACGGTGCGTTTGCACTGGAAGACATCTATGATGACGAAGTGGAAGCACTGTGTGCTGATGTGTATCAGCGCGACTATGTGATGTTCGGCTTCGATCGCTGGCGTTAGGCGGCTTTGGCGCCTTCGGTTTCTGTCAGGATCGTGTAGAGCGTTTCCGCACTGGGGTTTGACCGTAATTTGGTGCAGATACTGGCATCGCGCAGGGTCCGGGAGACAAGGGCCAGCGCCTTAAGATGTTCTACACCAGCGTTTTCAGGTGCGAACAAGGCGAATGCGATGTCTACCGGCTGCCTGTCGACCGACCCAAAATCCACGGGCTTTTCCAACAATACAAACAGACCAGTCACCACATCAATGCCTTCAAGGCGGGCATGCGGCAGGGCTACGCCATGACCCACACCTGTGGGCCCCAATGCTTCGCGGGCAAGCAGTGCCTCCACAACGGTGGCCGCATTCAGGCCATGTGCAGTTTCTGCCAGTTCTGCCAGCTCCGTGAGCAGCCTTTTTTTGCTGGTGGTAGAGGACAATACCTTTACCGCTTGCGGCGTCAGAAGTTTCGCAAAATTCATGGTCTAGCGTATCCCTGTAAACGCGCGCCTCAGCGCGCGCCATAGCTCAGTCTCTATGCTGGGTCAATCCAGCCGATATTGCCGTCTTCACGGCGGTATACGACGTTAACCCCGTCTTTACCTTCTTTCCTGAACACCAAAACTGGTGCGCCAGACAGCTCCATATGCATCACCGCTTCTCCGACAGAGAGGGTGGATATTTTTGTTTGCATCTCCGCGATGATCATCGGGTGCGCCGTGTCCGGCTCGTCCCCGTCAGTATCCGGTTCTGAAGCGAGGATATACGAGGAAGCCCCCAAAAGTTCAACCGGTTCCGAGCGCTCGCGGTGATGATCCTTCAAGCGGCGTTTGTAGCGACGCAGCTGCTTTTCCATTTTCTCGGCACAGGCGTCAAATGCCGCATAAATCTCGGTCGCGTGTGCCTTGGCGGTTGCGGTCAGTCCGGTGGACAGGTGCACTGTGGCTTCGCATACAAATTCATGAGCGGATTTGGAAAAAATGACCAAAGCATCCGTGGGCCGCTCTGCATACTTTTTCACTACGACACCCAATTCGGTTTTTACATGCGTCTGCAGTGCTTCGCCGATGTCGATTTGTTTTCCGCTGATTTGGTACCGCATAGTGTCTCCTTCAATATTGTTTCCAATCCAAAAGGCTCCGCCCGGAAGGGGCGCGAACAGATGGGATCAGACAAGGGAAATGACGGCAGGCGTTCGAAAAAAGATGCCATTCCACCCGCAGGTAGCGCACCCTTGTCATACATGAACAGCCTGTTCGCCATACCTGATTAGACGGGCAGAGCTTGTGCAAAGTCAATCATTTAAGAAGAGCGCGCGCGATTTCTGGCCGTGATATGGTTCAAGAAATCTTAAAATTGTCGCCAAGATATACGCGGCGTACGTCACCGTCCTGCACAACTTCGTCGGGTGTGCCGGACATCAAAACACGACCTTCGTGCAGGATATAGGCACGGTCAACAATCTCCAGCGTTTCACGGACGTTATGGTCGGTAATCAGCACACCGATGCCCCGCTTTTTCAGATCCGCCACCAGATGTCGGATATCCCCGACCGAGATCGGGTCAACGCCGGCAAACGGTTCGTCCAGCAGCAGGTATTTTGGGTTCGCGGCCAGACAGCGGGCAATCTCGACACGCCGCCGCTCGCCTCCGGATAGGGCCAATGCAGGTGCGCGCCGCAGGTGTTCGATAGAAAATTCGCTTAGCAACTCATCAAGGCGTACCAGTTTTTTGCAGCGGTCGGGCTCGACGATATCCAGCACGGCCAGGATATTCTCCTGCACTGATAGTCCGCGAAAAATGCTCATTTCCTGCGGCAGATAGCCGATCCCCAGTTGGGCGCGGCGGTACATCGGCAAGGTGGTGATGTCTTTGCCGTCGATGGTGACGGATCCGCTTTCGGGTGTCACAAGGCCAGCGATGGAATAGAACGTTGTCGTCTTACCAGAGCCGTTTGGCCCTAACAGAGCCACAACTTCGCCCCGCATCAACTCCATCGAAAAGTCGCGGATCACGATTTTCTTGCGGTAGGATTTCCGCAGATGAGAGATGCGCAGCCCCGCACCACCCTCTTGAACTGTCAGGCTCATCAGTTTTTGCCACCGGTTTGCAGGCGGGTACGGACGTTACCGGACATGCGCGCAGTGCCGTCTTTCAGGCGGATTGTCATCGTATCGGCGCTGAGCGCACTGGCACCTTGGGCCAGCAACACATTGCCGCGCATCACGATGGTGCCATCATCAATATCATAGTCGGCACGCTGGGATTCGGCGGCATCCGCACCAGAGACAAGCGTCACGCCGCCTGTTGCCTCCATCTTGGCAATTCCGTCTTGGGTGGCCCGGTACACGACCATCACGCGTTGGGCGGACAGGCGCATGTCACCCTGCCCAATCACGACGTTACCTGTAAAAACGGCCGTGCCTGTCTGCTGATCTACAGACAATTCATCCGAGCTGACCTCGACGGGCAAGCTGGTATCTTGTGCGATGGTACCAAAGGCAACACTGGCACCTTGTGCCATAGCCGAAGTCGACACGAGCACAGCGAAAAGCGCTGACAGCAACAAACGAAGGCTCATAGTTGATCGTACTTTCTTGCTTGGTTAAGGGGTATATAACAGTTTCACGCCATCACTGAAAAGCATTTGCGTAGAAACTGCTTCATTTGTTGTGAACACGCGCATTTTTCCCGCCGTCAGCTCACCCAGCGGCCCGGTTGCCTGTACGCCGTTTGCCGCAGTCACATCCAGTTTCGAGATCAGCGTGATAATCTGATCCGAGGTAACGCGGTAGCCGGTTGAAGTGGTCATCGAGACTTTGCCGCGCAGCTCAGCTGCATCGCCAGAAATATCCAGTTCAGCCACATCTGCCTGCAAATGGAAGGTAGCGCCCTGCGCTGTCTCAAGCATGGCGGATACCTCTTCGGCGCGGTTTGCCCCGACACGGCCTTGCAGCGTCACCAGCTTTTTCGCAGAAAACGACATCTGGTCGCCTCCTGTTGTCGTGCCAGAAAAGAACGGGCCGGTGATCTGCTGATCGCGCAGGCGTTCTTCGATTTCTTTTTGGGCAAAGGGGATGGCGGTATCCGTATCCATCGCTTGCGAGATCAGGAAGAGCGTCGATAGCAATGCAAGTGCAGCCAACGGGAACGCCACCTTAAGTAGCGCTACCGTTCTGGAATAGCGGTCCCGCGCTATCAAGGTTGAATCATGCGTGCGCAAAAATATCCGTTTCAGGCCAGCCTGCCAGATCCAGTTGCGCGCGTGTGGGCAGGAAATCAAAGCACGACTGGGCCAACTCCATACGGCCTTCCCGCTCCAGCATGCCGTTCAGGATATGGCGGAGCTGATGAAGGTAAAGGACGTCCGAGGCGGCATAATCCACCTGTGCTTTTGTCAGCTCAGGCGCGCCCCAGTCGCTGGACTGCTGTTGTTTGGAGATGTCGACGTTCAGCAACTCTTGCAGCAGTTTGGCCAGCCCGTGGCGGTCCGTGTAGGTTCGGATCAGACGGCTGGCGATTTTGGTGCAATAGACTGGCGCCGTCACTGCGCCAAACGCGTTCAGCATGGCGGCAATATCAAAGCGGCCAAAGTGAAAGAGTTTGAGTACTTTTGGATCTTCCAGCAGGCGGCACAGATTGGGTGCTTCGGTCTGGCCGCGCGCGATCTGGATCAAATGTGCATGGCCGTCGCCGCCGGACAGCTGCACAACGCACAGCCGGTCACGGTCGGGGTGCAGCCCCATCGTTTCGCAATCAATGGCGACCATTGGCCCCAAGTCGAGGCCATCGGGCAAGTCGTTCTGGTATACTGTGTTTGTCATAGAGCGTCCTATACAGGCATGAAAGGGAAGGGGGAAGCGACGGCTATTCACGTCGGCGGCATATGGATCAAAGGCGGTCTGGGGAAACGCACGAGGAGTGAGTTCACCAAGGTATGGCATTTGTGACCTGCCCAGTTATCGGGCAGCAGGGCAGGTGGTAGCGTGGGGTGACGCAGCACGATGCGTCGCCAGTTATGTACGATAAGACACCGCAAAATCGCGGTTTGCAACGGGTCGATCATGCCGCGCGCCAAGGACTGCTCTGCCATTTGCAAATGAGGCAGCAGCGCCTTGTACTCAGCCTCCAGCATTTGCGGGGCGATCTGTTGGCGCAGCCAGGCAGGCGCCTCGCCGCCGCTAAGGGTCAATGCCCCATCGGGCGGGCGCGCCGAAGTGCTGCCCAAGTAGACGCGGGGCTGCAAAAGCGCAAAGCCGTGTTTGGTCATGTCCTCTCGCGTGACATCTGCTGGGTCTTCCAGCAGCGCCAGCTGCCAGGCCGGATCATGTGCCGTAGGATTGGCATAGATACGCGCGCTGGCTTTCAAGGTCTCAAGTCGGCCGCTAGTGGTCAGGGAATGTCGCCGCGTCCGACCAAACTTTGTCGACACGATCCACCCGTCATTGCGCAAACGGTGTAGTGCGACGCGGACGGCTTCGGGACGGATGTCCATTCCGGTCATAATGTCTGACAGGACAGGGCCGTCGATTGCACTTCCTTCTGCGTGGACCAGATCACCAAACAAGGTCACCATAAGCGACCAAACCCGCTGCCCGCCGAGAGCCAGCAGAGCTGCTTTGGTCTGGTCGAAGGCGTCAATGGGCATCTGGATGTTCCGTTGGGGCTATTACTCTGCTTTATAAACGAATTAGGCTATAGTGCCAGTGGCACAGTCTCTGGCAAATAGTGATGTTGAGGTTGGCCCCAATCAAGTTCTATCACGCGATTTGGCTGTTCATTATGCTAGGAATAGCACAGCCGGAACCCTGTATGGCTGAGCGTTGTATCGGGTGTGTTAAAACTCCGCGCAGCGATGCGGTAACGATTACAATAGCTTTTGTGACACAGGAAAGATCCACCTTTCACTACACGCCCGCCCGTTTGCGTAGCCTCTGCATTGATCAGTTTGGCGGACTTGGACAGGGAGCGAATGCGGTAGGCATCCGCGTTCCATTCCCATGTATTGCCAACCATGTTGTAGAGGCCAAAAGGGTTCGGGTCATAGCTGCGTACGGGGGCTGTGCCGATATGGCCGTCAGCGCCTGTGTTGTTATGCGGAAAACGGCCCTGCCAGATGTTGCAGGGCAGGAATGTGGTGTCGTCCGGCTCGGCATCTCCCCATGGATAACGGGCCTGTTTCTGGCCCGCTTGTGCTGCGAACTCCCATTCGGCCTCGGTGGGTAAACGCCCGCCTGCCCAAGACGCAAAAGCGGTTGCGTCATTCCACGAGATTTGTGTGACGGGGTGATCCATTCTGTCTTGCACATCGCTTCCCGGCCCTTCGGGGCGGTCCCAGCGGGCACCCTCCACGCGCCGCCACCATTCCAAACCTGCCAAGCGTTCGTGGGCGTCAGGTCTGGCAAGCAGACTAAAGAAGACAAAGCTCCAGCCGTAGTTTTCGGCATCGGTGATATATCCGGTTTCACTGATAAACTTGGCAAAGCGGATGTTGGTCACGGCGCAGGCGTCAATTTTGAACGGCCAGATTTTCACTGCGCGTGCAGGGTATTCGCCATCTTCCGGCATGACCCGCTCTCTCGCGCCCATGAGGAATTTGCCCCCCGCCAGTTCGACAACCTCCGAGAGGTCTGATCCGGCAGCGGGAAAGCTGGTCTGTTTGCGTGCCGAAGCTGTGCGGTCAGAGGGGGGGCAACATGTCATGGCGCGTTTCTAACGGTTTGTCCCTCGCAATCCTAGGCAATCTGTGTGGCAATCAAGCTGACAAAATCACCGATTTTGACAAGGCCCGGAACGTGACGCGCCGTCAGAACACCGTCCCGCAAGGCGCAGCATTCAACAGGGGCGACACCGGTGCGGTCACTTGGCCAAATGCGCGCAATAGGCTGGCCAAGGGTGACTGTATCACCCAGCTCTGCCAAATACTCGATCAGTCCCGCCTGTTCCGAGAACAGGAAACAACTGGCGTCGGGCATATCCAGCTGAACGGTTGGCGCGACCTCCAACTCACCCTTGCAAATGCCTACATGTATCAACAGATTTTGTATGCCCTTGCGCGCGACGGCAACGGTATGCGCGCTGGAAGTTCCTGCGCCGCCCAGCTCTGTTGTCACAAAAACCTTGCCCTGGTTTTCAACTTCGGTGTCGAACATACCGACGTTGTCGATTTCCAGCATACGGACGGAATAGGGTGCGTTAAAGGCCTGCATCGCGGCCATACAAGCGGCCTCTTGGGCCTTGTCCTCAAGGATGTGCGCGGCGGCGAAGGGCAGAAAATCCAGCGTGCTACCGCCCGAGTGGAAATCAAGCACGATGTCGGCTTGTGGGACTAGATGTGTGGTGATGTAGTGGCACAGCTTTTGCGTCACGGTGCCATCCGCGCGGCCCGGAAAGCTGCGGTTCATGTTTGCCCCGTCGATGGGAGAGCATCGCGCGCCAGCGGCAAAGGCGGGCATGTTCATCATCGGCAGGATGATCACCCGCCCTTTGATATCCCCGGGCTTTAGCGTGATGGCCAGTTCTTGCAAGGCAATCGGGCCTTCGTATTCATCACCGTGATTTGCGCCTGTCATCAGGGCGGTTGGCCCCGCGCCGTTTGCAATGACGGTGATAGGGACCATCACGGACCCCCATGCACTGTCATTGCGGCTGTAGGGCAGTTTGAGAAATCCGTGATGCACGCCGTCAGCATCAAGCGGAATGGTCGGTACAATTGCGCTATCGCTCATGCTTTCACCGACAGTTCGCGGGGCGTGTTGCACAGGCATTCATATCCGGTGTCGGTGATCAGGATCGGCTCGGTGATCTCCAGCCCGCCATCGTCCAGCCATAGGGCCGGCATAAAGTGGAATGTCATCCCCGGTTGCAGGATCGTTGTGTCACCGCGGCGGAAGGAGATGGTGCGCTCGCCCCAGTCAGGCGGATAGCTGATGCCGATGGCATAGCCACAGCGGCTGTCTTTCTGGAAGCCGGCAGCGTTGAGCGTGGCGTTGAAAGCATTGGCAATGTCTTGCGCCTGATTGCCGGGTTTGGCCTGCTCCAGTCCCGCCTCAATCGCGTCCAGCACGGCCTTTTCCGCTTCACGGAATTTCTGCGGGACCTTGCCGAAGAACAGCGTACGCGATTGCGGACATTGATAGCGGCGGTGCGCGCCTGCAATCTCGAAGAACGTCGCCTCGCCCGCCTGCATCGGGCGGTCGTCCCATGTGAGGTGGGGGGCAGTGGCATCAAGGCCGGAAGGCGCCATGGGTACAATTGCGGGGTAGTCACCCCAATGGCCATCCGCACCGCGGATGCCTGTGGCATAAATCTCGGCGATGAGATCATTCTTGCGCATGCCGGGTTCGGCCACTTCCAGCACACGGGCGTGCATTGCCTCGACGATCCGCGCAGCGCGGCGCATGTACTCAATCTCGCGCTCGGACTTTACGGCGCGTTGCCAGTTCACCAGTCCTGTGGCGTCTTGCAGGTCAGCCTTGGGCAGACCTTTGACCAGTGCCATATGGGCAGCGGCGGAGTAGTAATAGTTGTCCATCTCCACACCGATGCGCGCGGTATCCAGCCCCATTTCGGTCAGCAGTTTGGCCAGTTCCTGCATCGGATGTTTCAGGGGGTTTTGGACAAACGTGTCGTCATAGCCGCAGATGCTGTCACTGCTTTCCATGAACACCGTGCGCGCAGCGCCCAGCGCGTCCATCGCACGACCCCACCAGACCGGATCACCCTCCAGCGTCAGGATCACACCCTGATAAACGTAGAACGACCAGCCGTCATAGCCGGTGAGCCATGACATGTTGGACGGGTCACAGACCACAATCGCGTCCAGCCCTGCGGCGGTCATTGCGGCGCGCGTTTTGGCAAGCCGGATCTGGTATTCGCCTGTGGTGAAGTTCTTCTCGAAGGTGGTCATTGCCGCTCCCTTGTCCATCGCATGATGCATTGCCAAGAGGTTTGACCGATTTGCGATAATTGACAAGCGTGCAAATGCACCTGAAAGGATGGCGGCTATGAACCACCGTCTTGATAAAATCGATCTGACGATCCTGTCGATCCTTGCGCGCAACGGGCGTCTGTCAAAGACGCAAGTGGCCGCGCGTGCAGGTCTTGGCACGACGTCGTGTTGGGAGCGCATGCAACGGCTGGAGGAAGCAGGTGTGATCACCGGCTACCGCGCCGAGTTTTCGTTGCGCGCGCTTGGCCCCTCCGTGACCGTCTTTGTGATGGTGGAGTTGAGCGAACACCGTGTGCAAAACTTTGACCGCTTCGAGCGTGAAGTGGCCCGCCATGACGAGATCACAGGCTGTTGGGCGCTGGGCGGCGGGTTCGATTACCTGATGCAGGTCGTGACGCGCGACATCGACAGCTACCAGCGCCTGATGGATACCGTACTGGCGGAAGGTGCGGATGTGGCGCGCTATTTTAGCTATATCGTGACGAAACCTGTCAAGTATGCGCCGCTGCCGTTTGAGGCCCTGTTCCAGCGATAGTTTTTCGCCACTGCCTGCCATTTAGAGAGAATTTATCGGGGCAAAGGATGCTAGGGTGCGCGCAACAAATCTAACGCAGCCCGAGGACATTCCGATGAATAAACCCCTGACAAATGATGTGTTGACCCAATGGGACCACGATCACTTCTTCCATCCCTCTACCCATCTGGGTCAGTTCGCCCGCCGCGAAATGGGCAACCGGATCATCAAGACAGCCAGCGGTGTACACATTACCGACCGTGAAGGGCGCAGCCATCTGGATGCTTTTGCCGGTCTCTACTGCGTCAACGTCGGCTATGGCCGCAGCGAGATTGCAGAGGCGATTGCAGAACAGGCGCATGAGCTGGCCTATTACCATTCCTACGTGGGTCATGGCACCGAAGCGTCGATCACCCTATCGCGCATGATTGCCGAGCGTGCGCCCGACGGTATGAACCACGTCTACTACGGGATGAGCGGATCGGACGCGAACGAGACCAACATCAAGCTGGTCTGGTACTACAACAACGTCCTTGGCCGCCCGCAGAAGAAAAAAATCATCTCGCGCTGGCGGGGATATCACGGATCGGGGCTGGTGACAGGCTCGCTGACCGGTCTGGAGCTGTTCCATAAAAAGTTCGACCTGCCACTGAGCCATGTTGTTCATACCGAGGCGCCCTACTACTTCCGCCGTGCCGATCGTGACATTAGCGAAGAAGCGTTTAGCGCCGATTGCGCGGCCAAACTTGAGGAACTGATCCTGCGCGAAGGCGCGGACACAATAGCGGCGTTTATTGGTGAACCTGTTCTGGGCACGGGCGGCATCGTTCCGCCGCCCGCAGGTTATTGGGAAGCCATTCAGGCGGTTCTGGATAAATACGATATCCTGCTGATTGCGGATGAGGTTGTGACCGGATTTGGCCGTCTGGGCACGATGATGGGCAGCACCCACTACGGAATGAAGCCCGACCTGATCACCATCGCCAAGGGCCTCACTTCAGCCTATGCGCCACTGTCCGGCTCTATCGTGTCGGACAAGATGTGGAAGGTACTGAAAGACGGCACGGATGAGTTTGGCCCCATCGGCCATGGCTGGACCTATTCTGCGCACCCCATTGGCGCTGCCGCAGGGGTGGCAAACCTCAAGCTGCTGGATAGCCTTGATCTGGTCAGCAATGCAGGTGCGGTGGGAAGCTATCTCAACTCCGCGATGCGTGACGCGCTGGGAGGGCATGCAAATGTCGGGGAGATCCGCGGCGAAGGCATGCTCTGCGCAGTTGAGCTGGTCCGTGATCGCGACGCCCATGTGATGTTCGACGCGTCCGAGAAGGTCGGCCCCCGTATCGTTGCCGCCATGTTCGAGCGCGGCATTATCGCCCGCGCGATGCCGCAAGGCGATATCATCGGTTTCGCGCCCCCCTTCCAGCTGACGCGCGCACAAGCGGATGAGGTGGTAGGGGTAACCAAGCTGGCCGTTCAGGAAGTATTGGGGTGAAGGGGTGCGCTCCGGCGCTCTCAGCCTTCCGGTCTTTGTAAGTGTTCAATTTTTTCGGAAAAATTGGTGCCCAGAAGAGGAC
>JAQXCD010000023.1 GCA_029252045.1 Sulfitobacter sp. | reverse complement strand
TGACCCCAGATGAGGCCTATGTCAGCAAAACCGAACCAATGAGATTAGCAGCCTAAATAAAACCCAGATCCACCTTAACAAGGCTGAAAACTGGTCTAAAATCTAGGACCACCTCTCTTTCTTGGCCTTAAATCCTCCGGGGTGTCCTTGCCCCCTCAGGGGCAAGGACGGGGCAGAGCCCCTCTTGCTTTACGCCCTCAGACGCACGCCTGCCGGATCAAAGGGTGGCTCGGCAAGCACGGTTGCCGTGTGCGGCTTACCCAGCACCATCACATCCACCATATCCCCCGCCGCCACACCTTTCACATAGGCCAGCGCCAGCGACATGCCGACGGAATAGCCGTAGGTGCCGGATGTCACCCGCCCGATCCCGACGCCGTCTTTGAAGATCGGCTCGCCGCCTGTTGCATCCGCGTTTGACGCATCGGTCTGGGCCGCGTCCAGTGCCAGCAACACCAGCTCTTCGCGCGCAGGCTTTGCCATTGTCTCCACCACCCCATCGCGATTCAGGAACGGCTTGTCGGTCTTGCACAACCGCGCAAGGCCCACTTCCTGCGGCCAGTACTCGGGGCTGTATTCACGGCCCCATGAACCATAACCCTTTTCGACCCGCAGCGACATCAACGCACGACCGCCAACAGGGCCTGCACCCACGTCCTTGCCGGCCTCCAGAAGTGCGGCATAAAGCGCGGCCTGATCCCCTTCGGCGCAATGCAACTCCCACCCCAGATCGCCGGTAAACGACACCCGCAGGGCCAGACACTTCACGCCACCCAGCTCGATCCATTTGGAGCGCATGAAGGGGAAGTCCGGTGTGGCCAGCGAGGTATTGGTCAGCCGTTGCAACATATCGCGCGACTTTGGCCCCGCCACGTTGAACCCGCACATGGTATTGGTGCGGCTCTCGAACGTCGTTCCTGCGGGCAATGGCACTTCCTTGAAGAAACGCTGGTGATACCGTTCTGCCATGCCGGAGCCGATGATCCAGAACTCGTCCTCGGCCAAACGCGTCACTGTGAAATCGCCGGCAATCCCGCCGCGCTTGCCGATCAGCGGGGTAAGGCACGAGCGCCCGACTTCGCGCGGCATGGTGTTGGCAAACAGGGCATTCAGCCAGTCCTCGGCGCCAGCACCTTTGCAAACGTATTTGGCAAAGTTCGAGATGTCGATGATGCCTGCGTGTCCGCGCAGCATCTTGCATTCCCTGCCGACGATATCCCACCACGGCTGGCGGGTAAAACCGTGGGTCTGGTCTTGCGCGCCCACTTCCGTGCCGAAATACAGCGGATGCTCCCACCCGTAGTTCAGGCCAAAGACAGCGCCCATCGCTTTTTGGGTTTCGTAGATCGGGCGCACACGCGCGGGCCGGCCCGCGCTGCGCTCCTCGTTCGGGAAGTGGATCTTGAAGCGGTTGGCATATTGGTCGCCGACCCGCGCCTTGGTAAAGGCCTTGTCCGCCCAATCGCCAAAGCGCGCGACGTCCCAAGCAAACATGTCATAGCGCGTCTCACCGGTGACTATCCAGTCAGCGGCCAGCAGGCCCATACCGCCCGATTGCGAGAACCCCGGAATAATGCCGTTACAGCAGAAATAATTGCTCAGCTCCGGCACGGGGCCAAACAGCACGTTGGAATCAGGTGACCAGATCATCGGGCCGTTGATCACCCGTTTGATGCCCGCAGTTCCCACCGCAGGCACCCGCGCAATCGCGCGCATCATGTTGTCCTCGATCCGCTCCAGATCATCGGCAAACAGCTCGTGGCCAAAGCCTTGCGGCGTGCCCTCTTCGGCCCAGAAGCGCAGGTCTTTTTCATAGGCTCCGACCAACAGACCCTTGCCTTCTTGGCGCAGATAATACTCGCCATCGCGGTCCGCGACCGATGGCAGGCGGCGGTCCAGCCCTTCGATTTCGACGATGCTCTCGGTCACAAAATACTGGTGTTCGGTCGGTTGCAGCGGCAGCGTGATGCCCGCCAGTGCCGCTACCTCACGGCCCCACAGGCCTGCTGCGTTCACGATCCACTGGGTTTTAATGTCGCCTTTGGCCGTGCGGACGATCCAAGTGCCATCCGGCTGCTGTTCGGTGCCTGTGACGGGGCAGAAGCGGATGATCTCGGCCCCGTTCTGGCGCGCGCCGGCTGCATAAGCGTTGGTCACCCCCGAGGGGTCCACGTTGCCGCCATTTTCTTC
The DNA here is from genome assembly GCA_029252045.1 of Sulfitobacter sp. Classification (GTDB taxonomy): domain Bacteria; phylum Pseudomonadota; class Alphaproteobacteria; order Rhodobacterales; family Rhodobacteraceae; genus Sulfitobacter. Next base: position 9,101 of record JAQXCD010000023.1, on the reverse strand, counting down.
GAACATGATGCAGCGGATGCCATCGTAATCCACTAGCGGGTGAAGCGCCTCGGCCTCGGCGCGGTCCACCTCGCGGAAGGGCAACCCGTAGTATTTCGCCTTGGCCGCTTGCAGACGCAACTGGTGCTCGCGCGCCTCCGTTTGCGCCAGATAGAGCGATCCGGGCTGGAACACGCCACAGCTTTGGCCCGTCTCGGCCTCCAGCGCATTATAGAGGTCCATCGTATAGTTCTGGATACGGGTGATGTTGTTATTGTCATGCAGGCCATGGATGTTGGCCGCCGCGTGCCAGGTCGAGCCGGAAGTCAGCTCGTCACGCTCCAGCAGGACTACATCCGTCCACCCCAGTTTGGTCAGGTGATAGAGGATGGAGCAGCCGATAACGCCGCCTCCGATGATGACGGCCTGGGCATGGGTGCGCATGGAATAGATCCTGTTGGTAGCTATGTTCGCCCTCTACCGTGACGGTCAAACGCGGGCGCTGATAGTATTATTGCGACATGTTCCGTCGCCCTTCTACAAGGTTCTCACTTCGGCCAGATTTCAGGTGCGGCAGACGCAATCAATGCTGCACGGTCAGGCGCAAAGGTCAGCACCTCCAGCGCGCGCGCCAGTTCCTGAGTGGCAAAATCACGCGCGGCAGCGGACATGTGTTTGTCCGGATGCCCCATCAGTCCGCGCAGCGTATGCTGTAGCCACTGCTGCACCTCCAGCGTCCCTGCCCCGTCCCGCGACATCGCACCAAAGCCGTCGCGCAACAGCGCGGCGGGGTCCAACGGTGCCACATACAAGCCCGACAACAGGGTTTCCGGAGTATCCGCTGTCTCATCCCGGTAATCCGACAAAACACGCCCGACGCGGGTGAACACATCTATTGCAGTCCCTGCATCATTCACCCCGGGCGATAGCGCCTTGGAGCCGATCTCTCCCATCACAATCAGGCCAAACTGCGGGTCCTGCTCATAATTACGGATATCCCCGATCACCAGCGCCACTTTGATATCCGCCCGGAGTGCGTCCCAATCCGGCTCATCGCCGCACAGCGCCACCTGCATGATTGCGCCGTTGAGGAACGTATACTCGCCGATGTTGCGCGTCATATAGAGACGTACATTGTGTTTTTGCGCAGCAGTGTTCAGCAACTCCGGGTGAACCTGATTGATGAACCCGCTTTCCCAAGCCGCCAGCGGCCGTGTCCCCGCAGGCAGTTCCCCCCTGAGAGGATGCGCCCTGAGACAAGGGGATTCCGGACGCTCACGCAATTGCTGCCGCGTGACCCTCTTGACCTGCCGTGTGGTATCCAACAGCTGCCCGAAACCTTGCAAATGCAGGACCCACCGGATCAGCGACACCACAATCACCACCAACACAATCACAGTCATCCAGAACAGCACAAAGGCACTTTGGTCGCCGTAGATGTCCAGCTCCCGCAGGATAATGCCGATCAAAGCATAGACATAAGCCCCGATAAACACGGCCATCGTATTTTGCGTGGTCTTGTCAGTCATGATCAAGCGGCTGACCCGCGGCGTCCACTGGCTGGAGGAGGACTGATAGACCGACACCATCACCGTGATCGAGAAGATCGTAACCGAGAGCATGGCAGCAGCAATTAATTGCAGCAGCAGGTCCGCAGCAGCCCCGTCGATGGACCGGCCCAGTTCGCGGGGGACATAAAGCTCCAGAAGTTTACTAACCCCTGTGGCCACCACAGCCAGAAGTCCCATCAAAACCACCCTGACCCAAAGCTTTTGAGTGTAAAGGCGGGTGCGGCGCAAGGCGGTGGCGATCAACGCGTTCAAATGCTTCATGCTTTGAAATTAGCGCAGGTCACCTGCCCTGACCAGCGGCAAACCAAGTGCCCCAATCGACATAAAGTGTCGCAAAACTGCTTGCGACTGTAGCGCGCTTGGCCTTTTGTTCAGACAACAGCTTTGGGAGTTATAGCACATGAAAACCACCACCCGCGTTGCGGTCATCGGCGGCGGCGTTGTCGGCGCATCCGTTCTCTACCACCTGACCAAACTGGGCTGGTCCGATGTGATGCTGCTGGAACGCTCCGAGCTTACATCAGGCTCCACATGGCACGCAGCGGGCGGGTTTCACACGCTCAACGGTGATACCAACATGGCGGCCCTTCAGGGCTATACGATCAAACTGTATAAAGAGCTGGAAGAGATCACCGGCATGTCCTGCGGGTTGCACCATGTAGGTGGTGTGACGCTGGCCGATAATCAGGACCGGTTTGACATGCTGCTGGCCGAGCGGGCCAAGCACCGCTTTATGGGGCTGGAGACCGAGATTGTCGGCCCCGAAGAAATCGCCAAGATTGCCCCCGTAACCAACCTTGAGGGCATCATCGGCGGTTTGTACGACCCGCTGGACGGCCACCTTGATCCGTCCGGCACCACCCACGCCTATGCAAAAGCGGCGCGGATGGGCGGTGCTACGATCCACACCCACACCATGGTGGTTGAGACCAACCAGCGCGTGGACGGCACATGGGACGTGGTGACCGACAAAGGTACCATCCACGCCGAGCATATTGTGAACGCGGGTGGCCTGTGGGCGCGTGAAGTGGGCGCCATGGCGGGTGTCTATCTGCCCCTGCACCCGATGGAACACCAATATCTGGTGACCGAGGAAGTGCCGCTGATCAAAGAGATGATGGCGGACGGGCGCGAACACCCGCATGTGATGGACCCTGCGGGCGAGTCCTATCTGCGTCAGGAAGGCATGGGCCTGTGCATCGGATTTTATGAGCAGACCTGTCGCCCATGGGCGGTCGGTGGCACACCTTGGAGCTTTGGTCAGGATCTGCTGGCCGATGATTTCGACAAGATCGAGGAAAGCATCAACTTTGCCTATCGCCGCTTCCCCGATCTGGAGCGTGCGGGTGTGAAAAACGTAATCCACGGGCCGTTCACCTTTGCGCCTGACGGCAACCCGCTGGTCGGTCCCGTACCGGGCTTGCGCAACTACTGGTCTGCGTGCGGCGTTATGGCCGGCTTTAGCCAGGGTGGCGGCGTTGGCCTCACCCTTGCGCAATGGATGATCGAAGGCGAGCCGGAGCGCGATGTCTTCGCCATGGACGTGGCGCGTTTCGGCAAATGGATCAGCCCCGGCTATACCCTTCCCAAGGTGATCGAGAACTATCAAAAGCGCTTTTCCGTCTCCTACCCGAACGAGGAACTGCCCGCCGCACGCCCCCATCACACCACGCCGATGTATGACATCTTCAGCGATTTGGGCGCTGTCTGGGGCCAGCAGTTTGGCCTCGAGGTGCCCAACTACTTTGCCGTCGAGGGCGAGCCTACGTTCGAGACACCGTCCTTCCGCCGCTCTGACGCGTTTGATGCCACGGGCCGCGAAGTGCGCGGTGTGCGCGACGGCGTCGGCATCAACGAAGTCCAGAACTTTGGCAAATATCTGGTCAAGGGTGCAGGTGCGCGCGCGTGGCTGGACCGGATCATGGCGGGCCGCGTGCCTGCACAGGGGCGCATCTCGCTTACACCGATGTTGTCCCCCAAGGGCCGCCTGATCGGGGATTTCACCATCTCATGTCTGGGCGCAGAGCTGTTCCAGCTGACCGCGTCTTACGGCGCACAGGATTACCACAGCCGCTGGTTTGCCCAGAACATGGACGCAGGCGTGACGGTCGAGAATATCTCGGACCGCCGCACGGGCTTCCAGATTGCCGGGCCAAAGGCGCGTGAGGTGCTGGCCGCCTGTACGCTGGACGATGTGGCCGGCATGGAGTTCCTTGATGTGCGCCCAATGACCATCGGCATGACCAACTGTCTGGTGCAGCGCGTCAGCTACACCGGTGATCTGGGCTATGAGATCTATTGTGACGCCATGGCGCAGCGCCAGCTGTGGTGGACCCTGTGGAAAGCGGGCGAGCCGCACGGCATGGTGCCCTTTGGCATGCGGGCGATGATGTCGCTGCGGCTGGATAAATTCTTTGGCGGCTGGCTGCTGGAGTTCGGGCCGGATTATACTGCCGCCGAAACCGGTCTGGACCGCTTTATCAGCTTCAAGAAGAACGTTGATTTCATCGGCAGGGCAGCGGCCGAGGCCGAGCGCGCACAGGGTGCAGCGCGTAAACTGGTGGCCTTCGAGGTGGATGCAATTGACGCAGATGTGCAGGGCTACGAGCCGATCTGGCTGAACGGTACCGTGGTCGGGTTCTGCACCTCGGGTGGCTATTCGCACTACGCGGGCAAGTCCGTCGCACAGGGCTTTGTCCCTGTGGCACAGGCTGTGGACGGGTTGGCGGTCGAGATCGAAATCCTCGGCCAGATGCGCCCTGCCCGCCTGATCACCACACCGCTGTTTGATGCGGATGGCGCGCGGATGCGCGGGTGAACACCACTGCCATAGTGGTCCTTGCGGCGGGTGCGTCCCGCCGCATGCAAGGCCGCGACAAGCTGATGGAGGACGTAGACGGCATGCCGCTTCTGCGCCGCTCTGTGATGCGGGCGCTTGCAACGGGCTGCAAGGTGTTGGTTGCCCTGCCCGCTACACCCCACGCGCGATATGCGACCCTAGAGGGATTGGACGTGGCCGCTATTCCGGTGCCTGATGCCGCAGAGGGGATGAACGCCAGCCTGCGCGCTGGGCTGCGGGCGTTGTCTGACAGGGCGCGCGCAGTGATGGTCCTGTTGGCCGATATGCCGGACATCACCACCGATGACATGAAAACCGTCCTGCAAGCCGTTGATCCTGAATCTGAAACACGGATCTGGCGTGCGGTCACCCGCACGGGTGAGGCGGGCCATCCGGTTGTGTTCCACCGGGAATTGCTGCCTGAGTTGCTGGCCCTCAGAGGGGATCAAGGTGGTGGGGCTGTGGCCAAAGCCTACCGCGACCGGACAGTGGAAATCCTCCTGCCCGATACACATGCGCGCACCGATCTGGACACGCCAGAGGCCTGGGCCAAATGGCGCGCCGAACAGGGCGCTACCTGATCAGCAAAGCCGCTTCATGTGCTTTGACACTACGCCGCGCCGAAGGATATCCAGCAATACCTCCATAGTTGGCCAGCTCGGGGAAAATCTCTAGCAGTTCAAGGCGCTGGGCATTGCCGACCCCCGCCAAGGCCTGAACACCCGGCTGGAAGCTTTCACTCCATGTGCCGTCCGACAGAATAACTTCATGCTGGTCGAACATCAGGTGAATATATTTGGCCTCTTCACATGTGGCAGCGCCCACTCCAACCAGACCGGTCAAATGTTTTGCCGCAACCAGGACTTCACTCTCTTCAAAATAGAGAACGGTTTTGTCGCTGGCGACAAGCATCCGGTGATTTGGAGAAACCAACATGTCACGCTCGGGCAGATCATTCCCCAGCGCGCCTTTTGCAATCCGGATCGGGTACAAATGCTCGGCTGCGTAGAAATCTCTGGCTGACAGAGCGCGCGTTCCAATCCAGCGGATCGGTTGCATGCCATTATCGCGGGTCATCACCAGATCACCAACCTTCAGCGTTTCAACAGCAACTTGCCCCCGTGGCGTGGCAATGCGCGTACCGGGCGTAAAGCATGGAACGACTTTTTCGATATTGGTAAAAACAATCTTGCCTGCGTCGTTACCATCCGCATCAAAATATTTGATCGTGCCATTTTCGGGATTATCGGCGCTGCGGTCAATTGTGAAACTGCCCCCCTTCGGGGATGGATCCGTCGAGGTTGATGCGGTCAAAATCTACATCTCCCCCTTCGCCCCCGTCGATGACATCCCCTGCATTTACGTTGTAGAAAATATCCTGTCCGACATCCCCGATCATCGTATCAGCGCTCGCACCACCGTCAAACAGGTCGTTGCCGGTTCCGCCAAGCAGCAGGTCGTCGCCATCCCCTCCGAAGAGGTCATCAATGCCTTCCCCGCCGCGTAGTGTATCATCACCGGCATTGACGAACAGGAAATCGTTTCCCGCCTCGCCTTGCAGGTCATCATTCCCTTCACGACCCGAAAGAGTGTCGTTTCCCACCCCTGTCACAATCAGATCATTTTCATCTGTGCCAGCGAGACCATCGTCTAGCAGGGTGCTGAATTAGTCCCTTCTGGACAACGATTTGAGAACATGATTCCTCCTCCGCATGAGAACAGTGGGGGGGCAAGATGCGCGGGAAAGATGAAACGAGCGGGTCGCTGTTCAGCTACGTCGATCTTGAGGATCGCATTCCCGCCAGACATCCGCTGCGCAAGATCCGGCAAGTGGTCAACGATGCTCTCGCCAGCCTTGATGGCGAGTTTGCCCCGCTCTATGCCGATTTCGGCCGCCCTTCGATTGCACCTGAGCGGTTGATCCGGGCCAGCCTGATCCAAATCCTATTCTCTGTTCGATCCGAGCGTCAGTTGATGGAACAGATGCAATACAACCTGATGTTTCGCTGGTTCGTCGGCCTTGGCATCGACGACCCGGTTTGGGTCGCAACGGTGTTCACCAAGAACCGAGACCGACTGCTGACGACCGACATGTCGCGCAAGGTGATGGCGGCGATCTTGGCGCACCGCGAGGTGGCACCGCTGTTATCGGATGAGCATTTCTCGGTTGATGGCACACTGATCAAGGCTTGGGCCTCGATGAAGAGTTTCCAGCCGAAGGCAGAGGGCTCCCCGCCCGATGACAAGGGGCCGGGCGATCCGCCAACGCCTTCCATCGACTCTGACAATCAACCCACCCAATCCGAACCCGAGACCGAACCGATGCCGCGCCCCAATCACCGTAACCGTAACGCCGAGGTCGACTTCAAGGGCGAGAAGCGTTCGAACGCGACACACGCTTCGACCACGGATTCAGAGGCACGGCTCTACAAGAAATCACCCGGCACCGGTGCGGCGTTGTGCTTCATGGGACACGCGCTGATGGAGAACCGGCACGGGCTGATTGTTCAGGGCGACCTCACCCAGGCTGACGGTCATGCCGAACGGCGTGCCGCCTTGGACATGGTGCATCGCCACTCCCCCGGATCGACCCGGCGGCTGACACTTGGGGCGGACAAGGGGTATGACGCTGCCGAGTTCGTTTCCGACCTCCGCGAGGCCTGCGTCACCCCGCATGTCGCGCAGAAATCGCGATATTCAGCGATAGACGGACGCACTACCCGACATCAGGGCTACGCCCTGTCGATCAAGCACCGAAAGCGGATTGAGGAAGCCTTCGGCTGGGCCAAGACCGTCGGTGGCATGGCGCAAACCGTCTATCGCGGCGTCGAAAGGGTGCGATCTCGCTTCATTCTGACGATGGCCGCCAATAACCTGGCCCGACTGCCCAGATTGCTGGCAGCATGAGGCGGAAGGCGACTGAATGGGGGCCGAAAATCTCGGACCCTTGTTGCCGCGCGCAGGGCGTATTCACCCCATAGGCAGAACAACGTTCCCGAGCAGCGACTAATTCAGCGCCCTGCTAGACAATAACGTAAACGCCGTGGTTATGACAGCAGATTGACAGCCGCCCCAAACCGTGGCGCATCCAAGAACATATTGGAAATTCGAGCAATTTTTGTTGCCGCCCCAGAATGAGCAAATGGCTGAGATAAGAGTGCCCGAGCCATTAAGGCGTTCTCAGTGCTTTGCGCAGAAGGCGCTTGGCTTGGGTGGTAAATCTGCACTCTAGGGTGATTGGCCGAATATGTTGCGGGCGCATCAAGCTTATCTAGCGCAGGCAACCCCTGACTTGTCTGTCGAAGCGTCTGAGCCCCAAAAGGCGGCCGCGCAGCCGGTCTCAGTCCTTCGGTCAACGGCACCGATGCAGTTGATCCAGGACCAGAGTTATATGTCATATTCATTGGAAGCAAAGCATCACCCCACATTTGAGTTGCGATGACGCTACATAATATTTTATTTTGGGTCTAGATATAACATTTTTGACCGTGTTGCTGTTAATGTTTGGGTATCGCTCAAAATTGCCAAAGGTGGTCACTAATCTTGATCAACACACCATCCCCAAAAAAGAAAAGAAAAGCGCATGTATGCAGGCAATGTATGGTTATACGCTATTTCCTTTTTGCGGCGGCGATAGGGATATTGTGCATTCCCTTTGCGGAGGAAAAATTCCAACCTCTACAAAACCTTTCAGCTTGGCATTTCGTTGCACTCATTTGGGGTATCGGAATATTAGGTTTCTTCTTTAAATTAATCGTGGACCGACCAGACGAGTGAACATATGAGGCTGAGCATGACCCAGCCCCAAATCAGTCAACGTGTCAGCTTTTCGACCAAGTCAGAATTTGCCTGCAAAACCCGAGCAGACCCGCTGAATTGCTGTTGTGCACGGATCATCACCGTCATTTCCTGAGTAATATCTACGTTTGATCCTTCTAAGGCGCCTGACTGAATTGTGCCGAAACCACTTTGCCCCCCTACGCCATAAATCGGATCTCCGGACTGAGAAGATTGGGCAAATCGCGCGGAACCAACGTTTCGCAAACCGCCTTGGTTGGAGAAGTTCACGATAGCCAGCTGACCAGATTCCACAACGGTCTTGTTGCCGTAAGTCGCAGAAATTAGCCCGTCAGAACCAACTTCCAGCTGGCTCATGTTTTCTCCTTCCAGAGAGAAAGGAACTTGGATTGTTTCTAAAGTTCCTCCTTCTTCACCACCAACAAGGCCGCGCACGAAAGATCCGTCTGCCGAGCGCAAGAAGCCCTCTTTATCCAACGAAAACTCACCATTCCGCGTAAAAAGCATACCCTCAGAAGCTCCCCCGGTTTCGTCAGGGGGAGAAATGGCGAACAAGCCAGGGCCAACCAAAGCCATATTCAAAGCCCCAGCTCGCGTGACAACTGTGCCCTGCCCATCGTTGCGGCGCGTGTTCGAAATTGAGCTGCCAAAGCCCGTCGTAGTGCGGGCCACAGTATCAGGCGTGGCAGAGCCGTAGATATCAGCGAAAGATACGTCGCTCTTTTTGAAGCCCGTAGAACCCGAGTTTGCGATGTTGTTGGAAACGACTGCAATTTCGTGCATCGCTGTAGCCATGCCAGTTCTGATAATCCCGTACATATTATTCCTCGCTCGGTTAAAGTATCATGTTCGTTGTGCAGGAAGCGTGCCAAACTAAAATTATAATAATCTTTGGTAATATTAGCTTTTCATGT
>JAQXCD010000022.1 GCA_029252045.1 Sulfitobacter sp. | reverse complement strand
CAAGCGCAACCTTGGCTTTGAAATCGGGCGAATGGTTCTTTCGTTTTGTCATTTGGGATCACTTCTTTCGTCATGCAATCCACCTTAACAACTGGTCCGAAAATCCGCGACCACCTCTGGGAGCACTGCCGGCAGCCTGTATTTATGGGGAAATCGCAGTATCATTGTGCAGATCTAACAGGAGTTCACACCATGATTGACGCTGCAACATTTCCAATCACAACAAGATGGCCCGCCCAAAACCCGCAAGCGATCCAGCTCTACTCCTTCCCTACTCCCAATGGTGTAAAAGTCTCCATTGCGCTGGAAGAAACAGGACTACCCTACGAGGCACATACAGTTACTTTGTCCGATGCCAATGTGAAATCTGCCCCGTTTTTGTCGCTCAACCCCAATAACAAAATTCCGGCGATTATTGATCCCAATGGACCGGACGGGCGCCCGATCGGACTTTTCGAAAGCGGTGCAATCCTGATTTATCTAGCTGAAAAATCAGGTCAGCTGATGGGCCAGACCGCGTCAGACAAAGCAAAAACCATCCAATGGCTGATGTTTCAAATGGGCGGACTTGGGCCCATGTTTGGCCAGATGGGATTTTTCAGCAAATTCGCGGGATCCGAGTGGGAAGATAAACGCCCCCAGCAACGCTACCTCACCGAAGCGCGGCGCCTGCTCAATGTGCTGGAGCGTGAAATGGAGGGCAAAGACTGGATCATCGGCAAGGACTATACCATCGCCGACATCGCCATCGGGCCTTGGCTGCGCGCACTGGACTTCTATGGGGTGAAAGAGCTTCTGGAATGGGACCAGCACAAAAACCTCGTCCGTTACCTGGACAGGTTTCTGGAACGTCCGGCGATGCAAAAAGGGCTGGTAACGCCCCCACGAGAATGACGCGCAATGACGGGCACCTGCATTCCTCAGGCGCCCGTCACCCCAGTTTCGACGTCAAAACATAGCGCAAAATATCTACTACCTGCGCTGGCTCTGTCGCCACCGCAAGGGCAGCTGCATCCACTTCTTTTAACGCATGCGCGTGATCCGGCCCGTGCAAAATAATCAGCGATTTGCCCAGTGCTGCCGCGTAACCCGCATCAAATGCGGCATTCCACTGCTTGTATTGATCCCCGAACCGCACCACGACCACATCCGCGTCGGCAATCCCCTTACGGGTCCGGATTGCGTTAATCTGCGCACCCTTGCGGTCATGCCAGAACTTGTCTGCCTCGGCCCCCAGGATCGCCACGCCACAATCGTCACTGGCCGCGTGATCCGTCACAGGTCCCGAAAACACAACATCCAGCCCCTGCGACCCACGCGTAATCTGCTCGCGCCAATCGGTATGGATTTCTCCAGAAAGGTATACCTTCAACATAGTTACTCCTTTGCAGAACGCGCGCCACGCTCCTTCTTTATTGTGCCTCTAAACTCAATCCCGCCGCCGCCACACATACAGCAGCGGCGTTAGATCACCCGCGCAAAACACCGCCCGTGACCTTGGTGACCGATGCGATAACCCGCGCGCCAACGGCTTCGATATCCGCATCCTTCAACGTCTGGTCACGCGGCTGCAAACGCACGGTCAGCGCGAGGGACTTCTTACCCTCCCCCAAACTGCCGCCAATGAATTCATCAAACACACGCACGTCTTCGATCAGTACCTTATCAGCACCCATCGCAGCATTTACCAAGGTCAGCGCATCCACATCCGCATCCACCACAAATGCAAAATCACGCTCGACCGCTTGCAGGTCGCTAATCTTCAGCGCCGGCCGTGTGGCCCCAATCTTACGCGGCAGCGGCACTTCGGCAGGCCAGATGGTAAAGGCCATCGCAGGCCCCTTCACATCCATCGCGGCCAATACCTTCGGGTGGACTTCACCAAAGACACACAGCACCTTCTTCGGCCCAAGGCAGATTTTGCCGTGACGGCCTGGATGCCACCACTCTTCGGCCCCACGCAGGATTTGCACCTTGGCGGGCGCGCCAATGGCGGCCAGAATTGCCTCTGCATCGGCTTTGACATCAAATACATCAACATCACGCGCGGCACCCAAGACATCTTTCGGGCCGGTCCGGCCAACCAGCAAACCCGTCACCAGCATGTGTTGCTCTCCGGGCTCGCCCCCGCTGAACGCAGGCCCAACCTCGAACAGCGCCATATCGGCAAAGCCGCGCGCCTGATTACGTGCCGCGGCTTGCAACAGACCGGGCAACAACGCAGGGCGCATGTGGCTCATGTCATTGCTGATCGGGTTTTCCAGACGTGTCGCATCGGTACCGCCGCCAAACAGCGCCGCCGAGGGCTGGTCGATAAAGCTATAGGTCACACACTCATGATAGCCGAGTGCCGCCGCAGTGCGCCGCGCGGCCACTTCACGCCGCTGCACGGGGGACATCACAGGGCGCGGCACACCCGCCGTCAGACGCGGCAAAGGCACACCTTCCAGCTTGGTCAAGGACGCAATCCGCGCCACTTCTTCCACCAGATCGGCCTCACCCTGCACATCGGGGCGCCAGCTGGGCACATGGGCCATATCGCCCTCCAGACGGAACCCCAGCGCGGTCAAGGTCTGGCGCTGCTCGCTCTCAGGAATTTCCATGCCCACCAGCGAAACCACCCGCTTGGCGTTCAGACGGTAGGCGCGCGCTGTATCCGGTATCTTGCCGGCAACCACCACATCCGACGGCTCACCGCCCGCGTGGTCAAGGATCATCCGCGTGGCATGCTCGATCCCGTAGGGCGTCCACTCGGGGTCGATCCCCCGCTCGAACCGGTACCGCGCGTCCGAATTTATCTTGAGCGCGCGGCCCGTATACGCCGTGCGCACCGTATCGAAATACGCCGCCTCGATGAACACATTAACCGTCTCGTCGGTCACACCAGAGGGCAGACCGCCCATCACGCCGCCGATGCTTTCCACACCATTGGCGTCGGAAATCAGCGTCATGCCTTCTTGCATTGTGTATTCTTTGTCGTCCAACGCCACCAAGGTCTCGCCGCCTTTGGCGCGATGAACGCGCAGGGCGTTGCCGGCAATCTTGTCCGCGTCAAACACATGCAGCGGGCGGTTGCGGTCAAAGGTGTAGAAGTTGGTCACATCCACAAGGAAGCTGATCGGCCGCAGACCAATGGCGCGCAGCTTGTCCTGCAACCACACAGGGCTTGGCCCGTTCTTCACACCGCGAATGACGCGGCCATAGAACACTGGGCACTGCTCCAGCGTGTCCTCGTCAATGCTGACGCTCACGGGGCACGGGAACGCGCCTTTGATCACATCCACGTCACGCGGCTTCAGCTTGCCCAAGCCACGCGCCGCCAGATCACGCGCAATGCCGCGCACGCCCAGCGCATCAGGACGGTTCGGCGTAATCGCAATCTCGATCACCGGATCGACCTTGGCCGGATCATTCTCGGCCAGCCAATCGACAAAGCTGTCGCCCACATTACCCCACGGCAGCTCGATAATCCCGTCATGCTCTTCCGACAGCTCCAGCTCCCGCTCGGAGGCCATCATGCCAAAACTCTCGATCCCGCGAATTTTGCCGACGCCAATGGTGGTGTCGATGCCGGGCACATAAACGCCGGGCTTGGCGATCACGACCGTAATCCCCTCCCGCGCATTGGGCGCACCACAGATGATCTGTTGCAGCCCCTCGTCCGTCTCGACCTGACACACGCGCAGCCGGTCCGCATCGGGATGCTTCTCGGCGGATTTCACAAAGCCCAAGGTAAACGCGCGCAGCTTAGCGCCACGGTCCTCGACCCCCTCCACTTCCAGACCCAGATCGGTCAGGGCATAGGTGATCTCTTCGACCGAAGCCGTGGTGTCGAGGTGCTCTTTGAGCCAAGAGAGTGTGAATTTCATGATTTTCCTCCAGAAAGAACACCAAACTCATCGGCAAGGAGTCCATAAAATACGGTCAGAATTAGTAGGAACGTGAGAGCGTACAATGTCCTCTGGATAAAGCGAAATAGCCGCTCCCGATAGAATAGCTCACCAAAAACAGCACTCTGATAAACATTATGAGGAGGGCGATTTTTTGATTCTCGACCCCTTGAAATCGGTTTAGAAAACTCATCAGTTCTATAGTGTTTTTGGCAGCGGATACATAGCATGGCCAACAAAAGATAGAATATCAACTCTAAAGCCAAGACCACCTCATACCACATTGAGTCGTTGCTGATTGCAAGCATAAGCCCTGTGATAGCAATCATCATTGATATGTGAGTTAGTAGAGTGCCCGTTTTGCTTTCTAGAGCAGATATCCATCGCTCGGCGTTTTCCACCTGACCAGCCATATTCAGTTCATTGCCTAGTGGAGCAGTTCGATGTTGAACAATCCTTCTTTCCTCTTGTGAAATCCTGAATGTCCGGAAGAGAGCGATAACATACTCAACCCTCACCTACTCAACCCACCATGCAAATTCGGCTGGTCCAAGCTCGCGAACCCGTAGTGCCGCAGCCAGCGCAGGTCTGAATCAAAGAACGCGCGCAAATCGGGTATCCCGTACTTCAGCATCGCAATCCGGTCGATGCCCATACCAAAGGCAAAGCCCTGATAGACGTCAGGATCAATCCCGCCCGCCGCCAGCACCTTGGGGTGGACCATGCCGGAACCGAGGACTTCCATCCATCCATCGCCCTCACCAATACGCAGCTGTCCATCGACCCATGAGCATTGGATATCCACCTCTGCCGACGGCTCGGTGAACGGAAAGTGCGAGGCGCGGAAGCGGGTCTTGATGCCGTCGATCTCGAAGAACGCGGCAAAGAATTCCTCCAGCGTCCATTTCAGGTTCGCCATGGAGATGTCTTTATCGATCGCCAAGCCCTCCACCTGATGGAACATCGGCGTGTGGGTCTGGTCATAATCGGCACGGTAAACCCCACCGGGGCAGATGATGCGCAACGGCGCGCCCTGCGCCTCCATCGTGCGGATTTGCACAGGGCTGGTATGCGTGCGCAGGACGTGCGGCGGGCGGTCGTCGCCTTCTGCACGCGCCATATAGAACGTGTCCATCTCTGCGCGTGCAGGGTGGTGGCCCGGAATGTTGAGCGCATCAAAGTTGTACCAGTCGGTATCAATGCGCGGCCCTTCGGCAACGCTGAAACCCATTTCGGCAAAGATCGCCGTCAGCTCTTCGGTGACCTGTGACACAGGGTGCAGCGTCCCCGCAGGGCGGCCACGGCTGGGCAGGGTCACATCCAGCCATTCACTGCGCAGCCGCTCGTCCAGCGCCGCATCGCCCAGCGCCATCTTCTTGGCGGCCAAGGCGCTGTTAATCTCGTCCTTCAGCGCGTTCAGCGCGGGGCCGGCTGTCTGGCGCTCCTCAGGGCTCATCTTGCCCAGTTCACGCATCTTCAGGGCTACTTCGCCCTTCTTGCCAACAGCGGCAAGCCGGATGTCTTCCAACGCCGATTCATCAGCTGCATTTGCAATCGCTGAAATGTATTTTTGCTTGAGATCGTCCATGTCGCCCGCGTCCTCTCGATGTTGCAATCCTGCTACCAGAACCGCCGCCAAACGCAACCCATGCGGCGTTTGGTGTCCCTCTTGTACAAACGAAAAAAGCCGCCCCCGAAGGCGCGGCTTTCTCAATTTTCAGAGCGTCGGCGCCTATCAGGCTGCCAGAGACGCCTGTGCTTGCTTTACGATCGCTGTAAACGCTTCCGGCTCGTTCACGGCCAGATCGGCCAGAACTTTGCGGTCCACTTCAATACCGGCCAGGTTCAGGCCGTTGATGAAGCGGGAGTATGTCAGCTCTGCATCGTGCATACGAACAGCCGCGTTGATACGCTGGATCCACAATGCGCGGAAGTTACGCTTGCGAACCTTACGGTCACGGGTTGCATACTGGTTGGCCTTGTCGACGGCCTGACGCGCGACCTTGAAGGTGCTCTTGCGACGGCCATAATAGCCTTTGGCTGCCTTGATGACCTTGCGGTGACGGGCGTGGGTAACTGTACCACCTTTTGTACGGGACATATCGGCTCTCCTTAACGGTCGTAGGGCATAAAGCCCTTGATGATCTTGGCATCGGCTGCACAAAGTGCTGTGGTGCCGCGTGCGTTGCGCAGGAACTTGTTGCTCCGCTTGATCATGCCGTGCTGTTTACCAGCCTGAGCACCGATGACCTTGCCGGTCGCCGAGATCTTAAAGCGCTTTTTGGCGCTCGACTTCGTCTTCATCTTGGGCATTTCTGTCTCCTATAAGTCTACAGTTTAAGCGCGACTCGGCATGCCACTTGGGCCGGCCGCGCAGGAATGAGACGCTGCTATAGGATGCACCGCCTTATAAGGCAATAGGCGAATGCACAGCAGGTCCGGCGTTTAGGGCATATACCGCGCAATGACGTTCACCACGATGCCAGGCAATTCCGCCAGCCGGTAGCCACCAGGCTTGCCCTGCATCGCAAACAGAATAAGCCCGCCTGCAATCAGGATCGTGATAGCAGACGCACGCGGCGCGCGCTTGTCACTGAGAGCCGACAACACGGAAGGAACCGAGAGCGCGGCAATGACAATACCCACAAGGAGTACCAGATCGGTGTCCATAAAAAGACCTCATAGTAACAAAACTTGGTTTAGTTACTCCGGATCGGAGGCAAAGATCAAACGTTCATCACACGGGGCCACCCGCAGGATATTTGTGCTGCCGGGTACGTTGAACGGAACACCCGCTGTCACAACAACAAAATCCGCCGCCTCGGCAAAACCTTCCTCACGCGCGGCACGCGCCGCACTGACCACCGCCTTTTTAAAGCGATCCAGCTCTTCGGTCATCACGCAGTTCACACCCCAGCTCAGCGCCAGCCGCCGCGCCGTCCGCTTGAGCGGGGTCAGCGCGATGATCGGCACACGCGGGCGCTCGCGCGCAGTCAGCAGCGCAGTTGTACCGGAATGGGTAAAGCAACAGATCGCCTTCACATCCGTCGTCTCGGCAATCTCGCGCGCGGCAGACACCATCGCATCAGCAATGCCGGACCGTGACGCTGTGCGGCTCGCCTCGATAATCTGGCGGTAGGTCGGATCACGCTCCACCTCGATCGCCACGTTATCCATCGTGGTCACAGCTTCCAGAGGATAGCTGCCCGCCGCGGATTCAGCCGAAAGCATGATCGCATCCGCACCCTCGTAAATGGCTGTCGCCACATCTGACACCTCGGCACGCGTCGGCATCGGGCTGTCAATCATGCTCTCCAGCATCTGCGTCGCCACGATCACGGGTTTGCCCACCGCGCGGCAGCGGCGCACCAGACGCTTCTGGATCGGCGGCACAGCGGACACAGGCAGCTCAACCCCCAGATCGCCGCGCGCAACCATGATCCCGTCGCTGACGGCCAGAATATCGTCAAAGCACTCAACCGCCGACGGCTTTTCAATCTTGGACAGGATCGCCGCGCGGCCCTTCGCCAGCGCACGCGCCTCCGCAACATCCTCAGGCCGCTGCACAAACGACAGCGCCAGCCAGTCGACACCCAGCTCGCAGACAAACTCCAGATCGGCACGGTCTTTGTCACTCAGCGCGGCTAACGGCAGCACCACGTCCGGCACGTTCACGCCTTTCCGGTTGGAGATCGTCCCCCCGAAAACCACTTCACAATCCGCAAAATCAACGCCACAGGCCTTTACCTTCAGCCGGATTTTACCGTCATTCACCAGCAGCGACGCACCCTCTTTCAGGGCTGCAAAAATCTCGGGATGCGGCAGGCACACGCGCGTTGCGTCCCCCTCGGCAGTATCCAGATCCAGCCGGAACATTGCCCCTTCAACCAGTTCTTCACTCTCATTGGCAAACACGCCGACACGCAGCTTGGGTCCCTGCAAATCCGCCAGAATACAAATGGTCGAACCCAGTTCCGCTTCCACCGCGCGAATGATTGCGTGTTTTGCGCGAATATCCTCATGGCTGCCATGGCTCATGTTCAGGCGGAACACATCCGCCCCCGTCTTGTGCAGCGCCGCGATCATCTCATGCGTGTCAGAGGCCGGTCCCAGCGTTGCCACGATCTTTACATTGCGTTGGCGTCTCATTCAGGTCTTCCTCTACATCACTTCTACACAACTGTTAGCGTTCACATATCAGTAAACCGCGCGTAACGTCTAACGCAAACACCAAAACAGTTTCAATCTTATGACAGGAACCCCGCCTTGCCCGAAACGCCCGCTCCGCCTATCTATCAAACATACCTTACAGGAGCCGCCAACGTGACCGAGTACAACCAGCAAGAAATCGAACTCCAAGCCGCTGCATACCGCCGCCTGCAAAAACACCTGATGCAAGACCGCACAGATGTGCAAAACATCGACATGATGAACCTGGCAGGCTTTTGCCGCAACTGCCTGTCGCGCTGGTATCAGGAGGCCGCCGCAGACCGCGGCATCGAAATCGGCAAAATGGAAGCACGCGAGCTGTTCTACGGAATGACCATGGACGAATGGAAAGCCAATTATCAGACCGAGGCAACAGGTGCCCAGCAGGATGCATTTACAGTCGCATTCGAGGAAAACGTAAACAAGCCATAGCGGCCTACCTCTTAAAAAACGGGCGATTTCCACAACCCCGCCATCATTCGCCCTTAGGTTGATTTCAAATCAAATTGTTCTGAAATCAAGGCTGTACCTATGCTCGCACTCTTCCTCATCCCCGCCCTTCTTGGACTCGCCCTGATCATGGATGGCGGTGATGATACCGAAGCAGATAATGATATTGCCGAAGATGTGGACCCAATTGACCCGCCACAGACGGGTCCGGATACAACAACCGTCCTAACCGGCAATCAGGACTTCAGCGGCTTTCAAGGCCCCGACCGTGTAGAAGGCTCCGACGCCGCAAACGAGATTTCCGGACAGGGCGGCAACGACTTTCTGCAAGGATTTGGCGGGAACGATTCCATTTTCGGCGGCACCGGAAACGACATAATTTACGCAGGTGATGGAAACGATGCTGTCGAGGGCGGCTTCGGCAATGACCGCATTTTTCTTGGCGATGGCGATGATACCTACACTCCGATTGATGATGCCGATGCCGACCGGGGCAATGACTTTGTTCGGGGCGGCGCAGGCGATGACGGTGTCATCGATCTAAGCGGCAGCGATACCATCTACGGAGACAGCGGCGATGATATCCTGGCAACCTTCGGCACCGGCCAAACCCCTGATGCGCCTGATACAATTGATGGCGGGGCTGGCGATGACGCCCTATTTGGTGACAATGCAGACGTGATGACCGGCGGCACAGGCACGGATGTCTTCTCGATCATCAAGCCCGCCAACTCGCCCTCGGAAGAAGTCATCATCACAGACTTCAGCACAACAGATGATACGCTGGCCCTGTTTGTTCCTGACGGGAATTCCGACACCGAAACCGTTGATCTGCGTTATGATCCTTCTGAAAACCTCGTGCGGGCCTTCTGGCGCGGTGACGAAGTCGCTGTGTTGAATGGCCTGACCAGTGCGGACATCCCCAACGTACAAGTTGCTGTGTTCGACGCGCAGGATCTTGCCAACGGTAGCTTCTGATATCCCCCGCTGGCGGACTGCGCCTGCGGTCTACCGAACCGTGCTAGAGATCAGTCAATATAGGAATCTGCCCGCTTGCCCGCGCGCTCCCAATGGATCGGCAGCGTGCGACCATACAGTTGCTCTGTCCGTTCTGGGTTCCCCACCATGTCTGGCTCCTCTACATATGAGAAGATAGCAACGTAGCGCGGCGTATTACCCTTGAGTGGTGCCACCCGATGCAAGGAATAGCGGCCACGAAACAGCTGCAAATCGCCCGGCTCCAGTTCCAGCACCTTGACCTTATCGGATCTGCCATCCAGCACCCGTTTGACTTCGTCAAAGTTCTCGTCACCCTCACGGATACCGGGAGCATATTCAAACGCCCCGCCCTCTTCGGCATTCTGGATCGCCAAGGTAACTGTAAAATTATTGGTGTCGAAATGCCAAGGAAAGCCGTTGCCTTCATCTGCCATGTTCACAATCACATCGGCCAGCGGATCGGCATAGCGATAGAATTTATCCTCCAGTAGGCAACTTTGGATAAAAGTATCAAACCCGTCAAAGTCGTGAACTGTGCGCAAAGCGCCATCAGTGGTGAAATTGTCCGCCGGAATAAACGCATTGGAGCGATCAAAATACTGACGACGCGGGTCATCCTCGGGCAGGTTGGGGTCATCTTTTGTGAAATATACGTTTGTCCGGCTACGGGATTTATGCCCCTTTTCCGCGACCCCATCCGCCTCTTGGCGCAGCGCATCAATGCCGTCCTGGGTCAGGAATCCTTTCAACACCGCACAGCCATCACGGGCAAGGTCACAGCGCACCTGCTCAAGAATTGCGTCGCGCTCCGCGCAATCGCGTTGAATTGGATACTGGGCCAAATTAATCAGATTTGCGGCGTGATAATTCATGAGATCCTCCCTGCCATTTCCAAACAGTCGAGATCACTTCAAAAATCCGATCTAGCCTAAAACCGACAAACGCCCCGAATAACAACGCCACTGGGTTCGAGACCCAAAATCCCTACCCAAAGCAGGCGCAGGCAGCCCGGCACCCCCAAGCTGCCCGCCCATCGTCAGATCGCAACCTTGCGCATCTCGTCCAGATAGATTTCCCGCAGACGCACAGCCACTTTTCCCGGCGTCCCGTCACCCAAGGCGACACCGTCAATCTCGACCACAGGCATCACAAACGCACTGGCCGAGGTGGTAAACGCCTCATCCGCCGCTTTGGCCTCATCAATCGTGAACGACCGCTCTTCCACTTCCATCTGCGCCTCACGCGCCATACGCAGCACAGCAACCCGCGTGATTCCGTGCAAAATCTCGTTACCCAGATGGCGGGTGATGATCTTGTTGCCTTTCACGATATACGCGTTGTTCGAAGTGCCCTCGGTTACAAAACCGTCCTCGATCATCCACGCATCATCACAACCGGCCTTCTTGGCCATCATCTTGCCCATCGACGGATAGAGCAACTGCACTGTCTTGATATCACGGCGACCCCAGCGGATGTCCTCGATGCTGATCACCTTGGCCCCGCGTTTGGCCGCAGGACTATCCGCCATGCCCGGCTTTTTCTGTGTGAACATCACAATTGTAGGCTCTGTGGTTTCGGGATCAGGGAACGCAAAATCACGGTCCCCATCGGACCCCCGTGTGATCTGCAAATAGATCAGGCCCTCGTCGATGTCATTGGCACGCACCAGCTCGCGGTGGACCTCCAACAGGTCCTCCTTGCTGATCGGATTGCGCATGTCCAACTCGCCCAGCGACCGGGCCAAACGTACCGCATGCCCTTCGAAGTCAATTAACTTGCCGCCCAGCACAGACGTCACTTCATACACGCCATCGGCCATCAGAAACCCGCGATCAAAGATCGAAATCGTGGCTTCATTTTCCGGCATGTATTCGCCGTTCACATAAACTGTCCGCATCTGTCTATCCCCAAAGTGCGCGGCTTGCCGGATGAATCCCCGCCGCATCAAATGTCATCGCTGCATCGCGGTCTTCCGCCAACAAAAGCGGCCCGTCAAGGTCTACAAAGCTCATTCCTTGCGCCACCAACAACGCAGGTGCCATCGCCAGCGATGATCCCACCATACAGCCCACCATCACGCTATACCCCTGCGCAAGTGCATCCGCGCGCAAGGCCAGCGCCTCGGTCAGCCCGCCCGTCTTGTCCAGCTTGATGTTCACCACGTCATACTTGCCCTTCAACGCAGGCAGGCTCGCGCGGTCATGGCACGACTCGTCCGCACAAACAGGCACAGGCCGCGTCATCCCGATCAACGCATCATCCTCCCCCGCAGGTAACGGCTGCTCGACCAAGGCCACACCCAAACGCACCAGATGCGGCGCAAGGTCGGCATAGACCGCCGCCGACCATCCCTCGTTTGCATCTACAATAATCGTGCTGTCCGGCGCACCAGCGCGCACAGCCTCAAGCCGCGGCATATCATCCGGCGTCCCCAGCTTGATCTTCAACAAAGGCCGGAATGCATTCTTGGCCGCCTGCGCGCGCATGTTCTCGGGCGTATCCAGCGACAATGTATAGGCCGTCATCTCCGGCTTCAAAGGCGCCAGCCCCGCCAATTGCCACACAGGTGTGCCACTCCGCTTGGCCTCCAGATCCCACAACGCACAATCAACCGCATTACGCGCAGCCCCCGCAGGCAACAGATCATACAACCCCTCGCGGGTCAGAACACCGGACAACCCCGCAATTTGCGCCGTCACACTCTCCAACGTCTCACCATAACGCGCGTAAGGCACACATTCGCCAACTCCCGTCACGCCGCCGTCGGTAATCCGCACGGTCAACACTTTGGCCTCTGTCCGCGACCCACGCGAGATGGTGAACACCTGCGCCAGACGAAACACATCGCTCGTCACTTCAATTTGCATCACTCACCCCGCTATACAGGTGCAAGCATTCCCGCTTGCACCCTTTTCCATATCCCAAATCCCGCACTCTCAACGGGCACAGGGGGTTAAAGAGCTTCCAACGCCTCGGCAAGGCGCTCTGCGCCGTGACGGAACGGATCAACCGCAGGCAACCCCATTTCCGCCTCGACCTTCGCCAGATAGGCCCGCGCTTCTTCATCGGACATGTGCTGCGTGTTGATCGACACACCAACAACCTGACAGGCGGGGTTTGCCACCCGCGCCAAGGACAGCGCCACATCACGGATCGCTTCCATCGTTGGCACTTTGTAATCCGGCAGACCGCGCATATGCGGGCGTGTCGGCTCGTGACAGATGATAAGGGCATCAGGCTGGCCACCATGGACCAACGCCAGAGTGACGCCGGAATAGCTGACGTGGTGCAAGCTGCCCTGCCCCTCGATCACATCCCAGTGGTCCGCATCATTGTCGGGCGTCAGATACTCGATCGAACCCGCCATAAAATCCGCCACAACAGCATCCAGCGGCACACCTTCACCGGTGATCAGAATGCCCGTCTGGCCCGTCGCGCGGAACGTGCTTTTCATACCCCGCGCGCGCATCGCCTCGTCCAGCGCCAGTGCCGTATACATCTTGCCCACAGAGCAATCTGTGCCCACAGCCAGCACACGCTTGCCCGTACGCTTCACACCGCTGGCAATCGGGTATTCAACGGATGGAATGCGCACATCGTGCAATTCGCGCCCATGCTTCGCGGCGGCCTCTACCAGATCGGCCTCTTCGCTCAGCAGGTTATGCAGACCCGACGCCAGATCATAGCCCATCGCCAGCGCTTCGATCAAAACAGCTTTCCACGCCTGCGAAATATAGCCACCACGGTTGGCCACACCGATCACCAGCGTTTTGGCGCCCGCAGCCTGCGCTTGCTCCAGCGTCATGTCCTCAAGGCCCACATTCGCCTTGCAGCCGTCCATACGGATCTGGCCAACAGCATTGTCAGGACGCCAGTCCTTGATGCCCTGCGCAACTTTCGCAGAGAGTTGATCCGGCGCATCGCCCAGGAACAGCAGGTAAGGTGTTTGAATCATGGTCCGAATCTCCGTGAGTGAATGACTGATCTGCAGATTGAGGCAAAACAGGCGCAATTCAATCTCATATTTGGCGCACTTGCCGTTCTGGGCGCACAAACTTCCTCAAACTGGACCTATCGACGCACAATTCTTGCGCACTCAAAATTGCTGCACCTGCAAAATACCCTTGCAGCGGTCCCGCGTAACTTTATAACCGTGCCAAGCAAGTATACGACACTTTATGTCTCAAAAGGATCAGCCCGCATGAGCTTTCGCCTCCAGCCGACACCACCTGCCCGCCCCAACCGCTGCCAGCTCTTCGGCCCGGGCTCCAACACAAAACTCTTCGCCAAAATGGCCGCTTCCGCCGCCGATGTGATCAACCTCGATCTCGAAGACAGCGTTGCCCCCAACGACAAAGACGTGGCCCGCGCCAATGTGATCGAAGCAATCAACACCGTAGACTGGGGCACAAAAACCCTGTCCGTGCGCATCAACAGCCTCGACACTCCCTATTGGTACCGCGACGTGGTGGACCTGTTGGAACAGGCCTCCGACCGCCTTGACCAGATCATGATCCCGAAGGTTGGCTGTGCGGAAGACGTCTATGCCGTCGACGCGCTTGTCTCCGCAATCGAAACCGCAAAGGGCCGCAAAAAACGTATCGCCTTTGAGGTCATCATCGAATCTGCCGCAGGCATCGCCCATGTCGAAGCCATCGCGGCTTCCTCCCCGCGCCTTCAGGCGATGAGTCTGGGTGCCGCCGATTTCGCCGCCTCCATGGGCATGCAGACCACCGGCATCGGCGGCACGCAGGAAAACTATTACATGCTGCGTGAAGGGGCCAAATACTGGTCCGATCCGTGGCACTGGGCGCAGACAGCAATTGTTGCGGCCTGCCGCACCCATGGTATCTTGCCTGTGGACGGCCCGTTCGGTGATTTTTCCGATGATGAAGGCTACCGCGCACAGGCGCGCCGCTCTGCAACACTTGGCATGGTTGGTAAATGGGCCATCCACCCCAAACAGATCGGTCTCGCAAACGAGGTCTTCACCCCCTCCGAGGAAGCCGTTGCCGAAGCGCGCGAAATCCTCGCCGCGATGGAGACCGCCAAGGCAAACGGCGAAGGCGCCACCGTCTACAAAGGCCGCCTTGTGGATATCGCATCCATCAAACAAGCCGAAGTGATCGTGCGCCAGTCCGAGATGATTGCAGGCTAAAACAACCCCCTTCAAACGACAAACGGCCCGCCAATGGCGGGCCGTTTTGTTTTGGACTGTCGATTGGGCTAGACGATCACAACAACCGCAGGCCGCTGCCCCAGATCACTGCTGCGCGACATATCAGTCTGGACCGTATAGAGCCCGATACCAAAGATCGCACCTAGCAACCCCATCAATACATAATTTACCAGATTCATATTTTGACGCCTTCGAAACACATTCCTGCCTTATTCAGACAACTTCTTGCCTCAATTCGCCAGAAATCCGATGGAAACAGTCTGTTTCACACGGATTTGCCATGCAAAGCCGCCGGATTTCGCAAATTATTTCCCCCATGGAAACGACCCAAACACATTTTGGAATTTCAACTCGCCAAAATATGGCGCAAACCGTCCCCATGAATTTTGAAACCCTGACCGCCCTCGCTATTTTCGCTTTCGTCAGCTCCGCCACCCCGGGGCCAAACAACCTCATGCTGCTTGCATCGGGCGCAAACTTCGGATTCTGGCGCACGATTCCGCACATGTCTGGGATATCTGGCGGGTTTATGGTCATGCTCTTCTCGGTCGGCGCAGGTCTGGTCCAGATATTCGACCGCTTTCCCGTGATCTACGATGTGCTCAAAGTGGTCAGCATAATCTACATGATCTGGCTCGCATGGAAAATTGCCCACGCCGCCCCCGTCACCAAAAACGCTGAAGCAGGCGCACCGATGACGTTTTTCCAAGCAGCCGCCTTCCAATGGGTCAATCCCAAAGCATGGGCCATGGCCCTGACAGCAATCACCGTTTATGTGGGTGACGCAGGCCTGATCTGGCTTGCCACTGCCGCTTTAATCTTCGCTCTGGTCAATCTGCCCTCCGTCTCTATCTGGACGGTCGCAGGACAACAGATGCAGCGCTTTCTCACAAATCCACGCCGCTTGCGCCTCTACAACTGGACTATGGCCAGCCTACTGGTGGCATCACTCTATCCGGTGCTGGGGATCGGTCAGTAGTCCCGCAGCAGGCAATCAGCCCCTTGTCTGTTGAACCACACAGAGGGGGCAGCGCCCTGATTTGCTATGAGACCACTCAAACCAGCCACAATAAAAAGCTGGCCCTCCCGCCACTCCATTTAGGCCGCTTGGCCTAACAATAACGCCACGCGTTGCAAACCGCCAAATTGACAGCCATATAATGCGCAATACTTGTGTGGAGCGTATGATGACCCAGTATATGGATTTCGAAAAACCCCTTGCAGAAATCGAAGGCAAGGCAGAAGAACTGCGCGCGATGGCGCGACGTGATCCTGACACCGACATGACAGCAGAGGCAAAAGCCCTCGACGTCAAGGCGGCCAAGATGCTGGACGATCTCTACAAAAACCTCACACCCTGGCGCAAATGTCAGGTGGCCCGCCACCCCGACCGCCCCCATTGCAAAGATTACATCGACGCACTGTTCTCCGAATACACCCCGCTGGCCGGTGACAGAAACTTTGCCGATGACCACGCCGTGATGGGCGGCCTCGCACGCTTCAACGACAAACCGGTGATGGTGATCGGCCATGAAAAGGGCAATGACACCAAGTCGCGGATCGAGCGTAACTTCGGCATGGCCCGCCCCGAAGGCTACCGCAAGGCCGTGCGCTTGATGGAAATGGCCCACCGCTTTGGCCTGCCGGTGATCACATTGGTCGACACCCCCGGCGCCTACCCGGGCAAAGGCGCAGAAGAACGCGGCCAGTCCGAGGCCATCGCCCGCGCCACCCAGAAATGCCTCGAAATCGGCGTGCCAATGGTCAGCGTGATCATCGGTGAAGGTGGCTCCGGCGGCGCTGTGGCATTCGCCACCGCCAACCGCGTCGCGATGCTCGAGCACTCCGTCTACTCGGTTATCTCGCCCGAAGGCTGCGCCTCCATTCTGTGGAAAGACGCCGACAAAATGCGCGAAGCCGCCGAAGCGCTGCGCCTGACCGCACAAGACCTCAAACAGCTGGGCGTCAACGACCGGATCATTCCGGAGCCAAAAGGCGGCGCTCACCGCGATCCAAAAACAGCCATCGCTGCTGTGGCCGAAGCCATATCCGATATGCTGAAGTCCCTCGAAGGCAAGTCTCCCAAAGCCCTGATCAAAGACCGCCGCGACAAATATCTCGATATGGGCGACCGCGGGTTAGCAGCCTGAGCACGCTCTACCCTCTCATCGGCAACCTGCCGGGTGCGCTGTCCATCATGGCGCGCCCGCAAGACCTGCACGCCGATCTCGCCGCAGTCAAAAACGCAGGTGTGGATACCATCATTTCCCTGCTGGAACCCGCCGAAGCCGCAGCAGTCGGCCTGTCCCGCGAAGCACAAGTCTGCACCAGCTTGGGCATCATATTCCTCAACCACCCGATCCGCGACATGCATCTCCCCGATCCTGCCGCCTTCCAGCTTTTCGCAACCGACATCGCAGCCCGCATGCGCCGCGGCGCCCAGGTTGCCGTGCACTGCCACGCCAGCATCGGCCGCTCGGGCATGCTGGCCTGCACCACACTGGGCCATTTCGGCTATACAGCCCCCACTGCCCTCGCACATGTCAGCAAAATGCGCGGCGTCCCCGTGCCGGATACGACAGAACAGGCCGCTTTTATCCGTCAGATCATGACACCACAGGCCTGATCTTCCACCACGCCCGGCTTCATTTTGCCCATAAACTCAATCCTGCTGTCTCAGCGCGCGCAACAGCAGCGTTAACAGTCAGGTCGCCAACATCCGCAACCCCTGCGTCACGTCAGACCGCACCGCCAGCCGTAGCCCCGGCTCGTCACCAGCCCGCAAAGCCGCAATGATCAACTTGTGATACTGCGGCGGGTCGGTGCGCCGCAGACGCCCATAGAGCGCACGCATCGTCGGCCCCATCTGCAGCCAGACCGTCTCGGCCATCGCCAACATCGCGGGGGCCTGAGCGCGCAGATACAAAGCGCGGTGAAACTCCAGATTTGTCCTGATATAGCTGACCGCATCACGGTGGGCGACTGCCTCACCAACTTTAGCATTGATGTTCTGCAACCGCTCGATCAGCGCCAGATGCGCACGCGGCAGCGCACGGGACGCCAGCTCAACCTCGATCAACGCCCGCAACGCCGCCAGCTCCTCGATCCGCTCGTTGCTCAGCAACGGCGTCGAAATACGCCCCGAGTTCGACATGCTCAATGCCCCCTCAGCCGCCAAACGGCGCACGGCCTCACGCACAGGCGTCATCGACACCTCATATTCCGCGCCAATCCCCCGCAACGTCAGCGCGTGTCCGGGTGGAATATTTCCATGCATGATGCGCGAGCGCAAATGCCGATAGACACGATCATGTGCCAGCGGGGCGGGGTCAGCGGGACGCGGTGATAGGTTCATGCCTTTCTGTGATCACAAAAAGGCATTCCGTCAAGCAACTCCGCAAGGCAGCCCCCCGTATACTGCTAGAATTTATAGCGGTGCAACGTGCTGCCATGCTTGCGAAGCCAGCCACGCGCCTGCGCATAGTCGCCGTAAATCCGCGTCACCCCATCCCAGAACGCCGCCGAATGGTTCATTTCAGCCAGATGCGCCACCTCATGGGCCGCGACATAATCCAGCACCTCGGGCGGCGCCATCACCAGACGCCATGAATACATCAGACTGCCATCAGACGTACACGACCCCCAGCGCGAGCGGGTATCCCGTAGGCTCAGCCGCGTATACTTACGCCCAAGCAGTGCGGCATAATCGTCGCTGGCACCTGCCAGCCGGTCACGGGCGATTTCTTTCAGATGGGCTGCCAGCCGCTTGCCCATTCGCTCGGACGGGCCGGGCACAAAAATCCCCTCAGGTGTGATCTGGACGCGTTTGCTTTTGCTTGCCTGCACGCAGTACATCTTGCCGCCCAAAGGAATCTCGACGCCGTCGCCAACCACCACATCATCGCCCCGCGCCTCCAGATGCTGGCGAATCCAGCCTTCCTTGCTGCGCGCAAAATCCAACGCCTCGCGCTCGGCTAACCGTTTTGGCATGGTTAACGTCACCCGCCCATCCAACTGGCTGATCCGCAGAGAAATGCGTCTGGCCTGCGCCGAACGCCGCAAGATCAGGGGAATCGGAGGATCTCCGGGCAAATGCGGGTCGGACATGCGGGGCTCTCGGGGTGGGGACAAATGGCTTAGGGCTGGACAGCATGCCTTGCATATGGCAATTCCCCTGAATCATCTAGACACAACACCAAAAAAAAGGGGAAATACATGCCCAACGAAGAATGGGGAACCAAGCGCCTGTGCCCCACCACGGGCAAGCGTTTCTATGACCTGAACAAAACCCCGATCATCAGCCCCTACACGGGCGAGGTCGTGGAAATCGACATTTCCAAGTCCCGCATGATCGCCGCTGACGCGGAAGATGCAGCGACAGCAAAAGCAAAAGCATCGGAGGTCGTCGATGATGATGATCTGGTAGATGACGATGATGTTGACGTAGATCTGGACGATGATCTGCTGGACGACGACGAAGACGAAGACGATACAGTTCCGCTCGAAGAAATCGCGGACGTTGCAGCAAACGACGACGACTAAACAACTCTGACGGCGGGGCGTGCGTTTTTCGCTTGATCCCGCCGTCGCGGGTGCCTAATACACGGCACATTACGATCGGCCTCGCAGGAGGCCAAACTCAGGTCCCTCACGGGATACCAACCACGCTTGCGTGTTTTGGGGCATTAGCTCAGCTGGGAGAGCGCCTGCATGGCATGCAGGAGGTCAGCGGTTCGATCCCGCTATGCTCCACCAAGCGCTTTTTACAAAATATAAAACGCCTCGTCCCGACAGTGTCTTTGCAAAGCAAAGAGCACGAAAGGGACCAGAAGGAAAAAGCGCACCTAGGCAACAACAGGTTGACGACGACAGCACCGCACGCTTGTTTGTCTATCCTTCGATCAATATCGCCCGAAAATCATTCACGTTTGTGCCTGTAGGGCCGGGTCGGAATATCGTGCCTGCCGCGTCAAACGCCCCCCAGGCATCATTGCGCCGCTGCGCATCCGCAGGATCAACACCCGCCACCCGCATCTGCGCCGCTGTGCCTCCGTCTGCAAAAGCACCCGCGTTATCCTCTGACCCGTCGACGCCGTCCGTATCTGCCGCCAGCGCGGTGATACCTGCAATACCGTCAATCGCCTGTGCAAACCCCAGCAGAAACGCCGTGTTGCGCCCGCCGCGCCCGTCTTTGTGGCGCAGGGTCACCGTCGTCTCTCCGCCCGACAGAATCACAACCGGCGCCTTGAAGGGCCGCCCCTGTGCGACAACTTCGTGGGCTATCGCCGCGTGCATCTGGCCAATCACTTCCGCCTCACCCTCGATCGCGTCTGACAGAATCACCGCAGGCACACCCGCCGCCTCTGCCACCCGCGCCGCCGCTTCCAGTGACAGACGTGCAGAGGCAATGACGTGAACCTCGTTGCCGTCAAACACCGGATCATCCGGCAAGGGCGCAGGCTGCAACCGTGCCATCACTTGCGCGGGCAACTCCAGCCCCCGCGCCGCAATCATCGCCTGTGCGTCCTCCAGCGTGACAGAATCAGGTACTGTGGGGCCGGATGCCACCTGTGCCGGATTGTCGCCCGGCACATCCGAGACAATCAGGCTCACCACCCGCGCCGGATGCGCTGCCGCTGCCAAACGCCCGCCTTTGATCCCGCTCGCATGTTTGCGGATCGCGTTCATCACACCAATCGGCGCACCCGAGGCCAGCAGCACCTCGTTCAACGCCTGTTCATCCGCCAGCATCAGCCCCTCAGGCGGGCAAGGGAGCAGTGCCGAGCCCCCGCCACAGATCAGGGCCACGACCAAATCATCAGGCCCCAGACCGGACACCGCATCGAACAGCGCAGCCGTAGCAGCAAGCCCCGCAGCGTCCGGCACCGGATGCGCCGCCTCCATCACACGGATGTGCTGTGTCGGGCAGGCATAGCCGTAGCGGGTGACCACAACACCCTCCAGCGGCGCGGCCCACAGCTCTTCAAACGCGGCAGCCAGTTGTGCCGCCCCTTTCCCCGCCCCCACCACAACCGTGCGCCCCTTGGGCCGCGCGGGCAGATGCGGGGCAAGGGCTGCCTTGGCATCTGCCGCAATTACCGCCGCCTCGAACAACTTTGTCAAAAATGCCTGCTTGGTTGAATCAATCATTCCCCGAACTCCGCCCGCAAGGCCACCTTCTGGACCTTGCCCATTGTATTGCGCGGCAACGCCTCCAGCACACGGTATTCGCGCGGCTGCTTGAACCGCGCCAGTGCTGCACCCACCGCGGTCTTCACCGCCTCCAGATTAATCTCCGCGCCCGGCTGCGGCACCAGCACAGCCAGAGGCACCTCCCCCAGATCGGCATGGGGCACCCCAATCACGGCACTCTCCAAAACGCCGTCCTGTGCATCCAGCAGCAGCTCCAGCTCTTTGGGGTATATGTTGTACCCGCCCGAAATGATCAGATCTTTGCCGCGCCCGACGATTGTGACGTAACCCTCAGCGTCCTGCACACCCAGATCACCGGTGATGAAAAACCCGTCTGCGCGCATGTCTTCCGCCGTCTTTTCCGGCATGTTCCAATAGCCCTGAAACACATTCGGCCCGCGCACCTCGACCACACCCGTCTCGCCGCGCGGCAGTTCCGTGCCGCTGGCATCCGCCACGCGCAGCTCCACATCCGGCAGCGGCAGCCCCACTGTGCCTGCGCGCCGATCCCCGCCGTAAGGATTGGAAGTGTTCATATTCGTTTCCGTCATACCATAACGCTCAAGAATCCGGTGGCCCGTCCGCGCCTCGAATGCGATGTGCGTGTCCGCCAGCAACGGGGCAGAACCGGAGATGAACAACCGCATGCCCGCCGCCATTTCACGATCAAACCGCACATCATCCAGAAGACGGGTGTAGAAGGTCGGCACCCCCATCATCGCCGTGGCGCGCGGCATCCATGTGATCAACTGGTCGACGTCCAGCTTGGGCATAAACACCATTGCCCCGCCCGCCATCAGCATCACGTTTGTCGCCACAAACAGGCCGTGCGTGTGAAAGATCGGCAAGGCGTGCAACAGCACATCAGCATCCGTGAACTGCCACAGCTCCGTCAGCGTCGCCGCATTACTGATCAGGTTTTTCTGGCTCAGCATCGCACCTTTGGAGCGGCCCGTCGTACCCGATGTATAAAGAAACGCCGCCAGATCATCCTCGCTGCGCGCAACCGTCTCGAAGGTCACGGCCTGCGCATCCGCACGCTCTGCCAACGTCCCGCCGTTTGCGTCCAACGTGGCAAATCCCGCATCACAGGCCGCAGCCACCTCCGCCAGTTCCTGCGCACGCGCCGGATCACCAACCAGCAAACGGGCACCACTGTCGCCGACGAAATACGCCAGCTCGGCAGCTGTGTAAGCGGTATTCAACGGCAGGAAGATCGCCCCCAGCTGTGCACAAGCCGCATAGAGCGCCAGCATATCGGGGCATTTTTCAACCTGCACCGCCACACGGTCACCCGTCTGCACACCAAATGCCACCAGCGCATGGGCCAGCTGCGCCGCCCGCCCGATAAAGGCTTCGTGGGTGATCACCTCACCATCAGGGAGGTGCAAAAAGGGCGTAGCCTTACCTGTGTGGGGGGCAAACATCGTATCATAAAGCGGGTTCTGCATGCTATGGCCTTCGTCTGTTTCGATGCACCTTACCCCAGCATTCCGTCAGTGAAAATCACGAGATTTCGGGATCACCCGCACATCACGCGGATGCTTGCGCCCCCCGCCTACCTGCGCGGGCAACGGATGGTTCATATGATCCCCCCGCACGTTGGTTGCTGGCACACGCCCGTCCGCCAGTGTATCCAGCCGCGCGGTCTTATCCTCCAACCTTTCCGCCACCACATGGATCACCCGCCCGTCCGTCTGCACACGGCCCTGCACCACCAACAGCCGCGCGGCCATGATCAGGGCGCGATACTGCTCGAATAGCTTGGGCCAGATCACCAGATTGGCCACACCGTCCTCATCCTCCAGCGTGATGAAACACACGCCCTTGGCACTGCCCGGCTTTTGCCGCACCAACACCAGCCCCGCCAGCGATACCCGCTGCCCGTGGCCCATGTGGATCAGGTTGTGGGTGCTGGCAAATCCCTGCGCCTTCAAGGAACTGCGGAAGAAACTCATCGGATGCGCCTTGAGCGACAGCCGCAGCGTCTGGTAATCGGCCACCACATGCTCCGCCTGCGCCATTGCGGGCAGGACCACCTCCGGCTCCGGCCCCTCGCCCGCGGCCTGCGCATGCTCGAACAGCGCAAGCGCGGGCGCATCGCGCACCCCTTGCGCCTGCCACAAGGCCTGTCGCCGGTCTATCCCGCACGAACGGAACGCATCCGCCGCTGCCAGTTTCCCCATCATCCCACGATCCAGCTTTGCCCGCGCCTTGAGGTCTGCCACATCCACAAACGGCGCATCGCGCGCACCCATGATCCGAAATGCCGCAACGCGCTGCATCCCGTCCACCTGCCGCAACCCCAATCGCAGGGCAAACCCCTTGTTATCAGGCTCTAACGTGCAGTCCCAATCGGAATAATTCACATCCACACCGCGCACCTCCACGCCATGTTCACGGGCATCGCGCACAATCTGCGCAGGCGCATAAAACCCCATCGGCTGACTGTTCAGCAGCCCGCAGGCAAAGGCCGCCGGATAGTGGCACTTCATCCAGCTGGACACATAAACCAGCTTGGCAAAACTCGCCGCATGGCTCTCGGGAAAGCCGTAATCACCAAAGCCTTTGATCTGGTTGAAACAGCGCTGTGCAAACTCCGCGTCATAGCCACGCTCGGTCATCCGGCCCACCATCTTGTTCTGCAATGTCTCGATTGTCCCGCGCGAGCGGAACGTAGCCATCGCCTTACGCAACTCGTTCGCCTCCTTCGGGCTGAACCTTGCGGCATCAATGGCAATCTTCATCGCCTGCTCCTGAAAGATCGGCACGCCCAGCGTCCGGCCCAATATCTTCAGCAGCTCGTCCTGCGGATGCTCCGGCCCCGGCGCGGGGTAGGACACCCCCTCCAGCCCCTGACGGCGGCGCAAATACGGATGCACCATATCCCCCTGAATAGGGCCGGGCCGCACAATCGCAACCTCGATCACCAGATCATAAAACTTGCGTGGCCGCAGCTTGGGCAACATCGCCATTTGCGCCCGGCTTTCCACCTGAAACACGCCCAATGAGTCGCCCGCACACAACATGTCATAGGTGTCCTCATCATCACTGGGCACAGACGCCAGATCATGCCGCACGCCATAGTGCGCCTCCATCAGGTCGAACACTTTCGCAATACAGGTCAGCATCCCAAGCGCCAGAATATCCACCTTGAAGATGCCCAGCGCGTCGATGTCGTCCTTGTCCCACTCGATGAAACTCCGCTCGGGCATCGCGCCATTTCCAATCGGCACCATTTCCGTCAGCGGCCGCTCCGTCAGGATGAACCCGCCCACATGCTGTGACAGATGCCGCGGCATGCCGGTCATTTGCCGTGCAATGGCAATCACGCGGCGCAGGTACGGGTCGGACAGGTCCATCCCCGCATCGCGCACCCGCTCATCGCCCATCTGCCCCTCGAAACTGCCCCAAACCGTGCTGGCAAGCTTGCTGGTCACATCCTCGCTTAGCCCCATCGCCTTGCCCACCTCACGGATGGCACTGCGCGGGCGATAGTGGATCACAGTCGCACAGAGCCCTGCGCGTTCCCGCCCGTATTTGGCGTACATATACTGGATCACCTCTTCACGCCGCTCATGCTCGAAATCCACGTCGATGTCGGGCGGCTCGTCCCGCTCCTCGCTCAGGAAACGCTCGAACAATACGTCATGCTCCTCGGGGTCCACCGCCGTGATGCCCAGACAAAAACACACCACCGAATTCGCAGCCGATCCGCGCCCCTGACACAGGATCGGCGGGCTGGCGTCATTGCGGGCAAAACGCACGATGTCGTTGATCGTCAGGAAGTAGCGCGCGATTTCCTTGCGCCGGATCAGATCGAATTCCTTTTCG
Organism: Sulfitobacter sp.; assembly: GCA_029252045.1. GTDB lineage: Bacteria > Pseudomonadota > Alphaproteobacteria > Rhodobacterales > Rhodobacteraceae > Sulfitobacter. The sequence continues at coordinate 125,909 of JAQXCD010000022.1, read as the reverse complement.
ATGATCCCGCGCACGCGGTCGGTCACGCCCTGCGGATACCGCCACTCTGCCCCCGCCCATGTCAGCCGCTCCAACTCCTCCATAGCTGTGCGCCCCTGCGGTACAATCTCGTGCGGGTACTCGTACTTCAGATCATCCAGACTGAAGCCGCAGGCATCCGCCACTGCCCGTGTCGCCGCAATCGCATGGGGCCATGGCGCAAACAGGCGGCACATCTCGGCGGGCGGCTTGAGATAGCGCTCGGCATTTGCCTCCAGTAAAAAACCGGCCGTCTCAATGGTTTTGCCATGGCGGATACAGGTCATCACATCCTGCAAGGGGCGCCGCGCAGGGTGGTGATACAGCACGTCATTTGTCGCCAGTATCCCCAGCCCGTGGCGGCGCGCGATGCTGTCCAGACGGCCAATCCGCGCCACATCATCCCCGCGATACAGGTACGCCGCCCCGACATGCCGCAACGTCGGCAAGGCACGGCACAAACGCGCCAGCCCCGCCTCGAACACATCCAGATTATCGGGCGGCATCACAATCAGCTGCACACCCTCGCTCAGGTCCGCCACCATCTCCAGCGTCAGATGCGTCTCGCCCTTCAGCTGCCACCCCCCTTCCACATCCGCCATCTTTCCCTTCGACAGCAACGTACTCAGCCGCGCATAGGCATCGCGGTCACGCGGATAGGCCAGCAACTGTGTCCCGCACAACAGCACCAGACGCGCCCCGATCAAGGGACGCACCTTGGCCGTGCGCGCCTCGACATGCAGCCGGACCACCCCCGCCAACGTGTTGTGATCCGCCACACCTATGGCGTCATAACCCAGCATATTCGCCGTCACCGCCAGATCGACAGCATCCGACGCCGCACGCAGAAACGAGAAACACGAAGCCAGTCCCAGCTCCACATAGGGTGCGGGCGGGTTGGCCTGAAACGGATTATCCGCCTCAAGAGAGCGACGCTTGAATCCTTCCTGCTGTGGCATATTGCACCTTAAAAACAGTCTCTAACGCTCTGCGGGAGGGTGGGCGGGGCGTCGCGGCACGCGCGCGTCGTCACCCGAACACCCCCTGCACAAACCAGCGCGGATCACCGCCCCGCGCGTCCCCCACAATCCCCTCCCGAAACAGCCAGAACCGCCGCCCGTCCGTCACCTCGACCTTATAATAGTCGCGCAGACGTGTACCGCTGCGGTCGCGCCACCATTCGGGGGCAATCCGCTCCGGCCCCTCGAAACGCGTCATCAAAAACGCCACCCGCCGCCATGAGAACCGCGCAGGCGGCCCTTCGGGCACCGCATAAAGGACCACAACCTCCTCGGGCGGATCAAACAGGCGCAAGGGCCGCTCCCGCATCAATTCGGGCATCTGGGCGGTCCCGCCCGCCAGCACGGGCATCCGGCCTTCCACCCGCTCGGGACGGTGGCTTTGCACCCACGCAGACCACGTCACCTTGTCCGGTCCCAGCTTTGCCGTCAGCCGGTCCAGCAATGCGGCCACATCAGCCGCAGCATCCCGCACCCCATCCAGCCGCACCTGACGCAGGGCCAGCGGCTCCATCCGTGCCGCCTCCAGCGTCATCAGGTCAAAGCCGAAACCCGCGTCCAATCCCTCCAGCTTGTCCGCAACCAACCGCACAAAATGCAACGCATCCCGACTGGCGCTGGCCGTGGCCACATCACGGAACCGCCACTCGCCATCCACGCGGTAAACAGTCATCCGCAAGCGCCGCGCGCCCTGCCCCGCCTGTGCCAATTGCGCCGCCAGATCCTCGGCCAGCCCGTCCAGCCACGGCACAGGGTCCATCACAGGCTCTGCCATGCGCACCCGCGCAATCAGCCGCAGCGCTTCTCGCGGTGCATCCAGCGGATCGGCACTGCGCCCCAGCGCGCGGTCCAACAGCACCAGCGGATGCGCCGCCCCTGCCATCCCCGCAAACCGCCGCATCAGCCCCGTGCGCGGCACCTCTGCCAGCGCGCCAACGGTCTTGAGCCCTAACCGCTCCAGCAACCGCACCGTGTCTTGCGGCAACCGCAGCGCCACGACCGGCAGCGGCGCCAACATCTGCCCCACATCCCCGGCGCTACACATCACCCCCTGCGGCCCGAACCGTGCCAGCATCTGTGCCGCACCGCGTGTGGGCGCCAGCGCCAGCCGCACGCGCAGCCCTTGCATCGCAAACCGCCTGTGGATGTCGCGCAGCATCTGCGCCTCGCCACCAAACAGGTGCGCCGCACCGCGCACGTCCATCAGTATCCCGTCCGCTTCCGCCACCGTCCAAGGGCACCAGCGCCGCGCCCAAAGCGCCAACCGCTCCAACAGTGCGCGGTCGCCCTCGATATCCGCCTGCTCGACATGCAGATCAGGGTGGATCGCCTGTACATCAACCACCCGTGCGCCAGCCATAATTCCGCGCGCCATGCCAGCCGCATTCACCGCATGCACCACCGGCCCGTGGCGCCCCGCCGCAGCCAACACCACCGGCAGTGCCTCATCCGGCAGCGTGCGTTGCGCGGCTGTGATCCGCTTCCAGCGGTCCATCGCCAGATCGGGGCAGAAAACGGAGACTACTCTTGCCTCCGTCATACTGCACCGCCCAGACACCGGGACTGCGCCCGCGTGCGCGAAACAGCTCGGCCTCCCAAACAGGCGCACCCGGAGCTGCCCCATTGTGCGGATGCCTCTGCGACGGCAGCGCGCCGATGCGCCAACGCTCGCGCGCCGCACTCAACCCCTCCACAGCGCCAGACCGGATCAGCCAGACAGGCACACCCGATGTCTCGGCCCGCAGCGCCAGCCGTTTGGTCGCAGTGAAATCCAGCACCGGCGGGGCGCCGTGCACCTCGCCCACCACAGCCGCCAGACCACTGCACGCGGCCCCTTCCTCCATCGCCCACAGAACGTCGCGCGCATTGCTGACGTCTACGCGTAACAGGGTCACCCCCCTCAATGCAGGCCCATAGACCCGCCCGTTCTCCAACCGCGAAGCGCGGTCCTGCACCCAGAGCACAGGTGCCGCCGTGCGCGGCAGACAAGCCAGCACAAACGCCGTCACCGCCGCATCGAACGGTTTGGCTGACAATGCATCCTTGAGCACCCCTTGCGACACATCGGGCGCAGGCACATCCACCACACCACGCGCCGCATCCAGCTGCACCAATTGTCCATATGAAGAATCGCCCATCATCCATCCCTCCATTTTGTTCACTTTTTGTTCTAAATGAAATACCCCAATTTGACAGCATCGATTTTACCCCCCACAAAGGGCAATACACCGCCGATCTGCGCACAACGCAAAGCCGCCTGCGCGAAATCGCCCGTATACAAATGCGCCACAACCCTTTAGGGGCGGGCGAACTCCACCTTTATCCGCTCAGGAATACCCCTTGATTCAAACGATCGCAGACGCACTGGCCGCCCAAGGCTATGAGACAATGACACCCGTTCAGGAGGCCGTAATTGCCCCGGAACTCGACGGCGCAGACCTTCTGGTTTCCGCACAAACCGGCTCCGGTAAAACCGTAGCATTCGGCATGGCCATCGCCCCCACACTGCTGGGCGACCAAACAACATTTGGCCGCGCCGCCGCACCTCTGGCCCTTGTAATTGCCCCCACGCGTGAGCTGGCGATGCAAGTTAGTCGTGAGTTGACATGGCTTTACAGCAAGGCAGGCGCAATTGTGACCACCTGCGTCGGCGGCATGGACACCCGCACGGAACGCCGCGCGCTGGACCGTGGCGCGCACGTCGTTGTCGCCACTCCCGGCCGCCTGTGCGACCACATCAAACGCAACAACATCGACCTGACCGACATCCGCGCCGTGGTGCTGGACGAAGCAGATGAGATGCTGGATCTGGGCTTCCGCGAGGACCTCGAGTTTATCCTCGGCGAATCCCCTGACACACGCCGCACGCTGATGTTCTCGGCCACTGTTCCGGCGGCTATCGCCCAGCTGGCAAAAGGCTATCAGCGCAATGCGCAGCGGGTTTCTGTTGTCTCCGATGGCAAACAACACTCGGATATCGAATATCGCGCACTCACCGTGAACCCGCGTGATACAGAAAATGCGATCCTCAACATCCTGCGCTTTTATGAAGCCAAGAACGCAATTGTGTTCTGCAACACCCGCGCTGCCGTCGCCCGCCTGACCACACGTCTGACAAACCGCAACTTCTCGGTTGTGGCCCTGTCGGGCGAACTGTCCCAACAGGAACGTACAAACGCGTTGCAATCATTGCGTGATGGCCGCGCCCGCGTCTGTGTGGCCACCGATGTTGCCGCACGCGGCATCGACCTTCCCAATCTTGAGCTGGTGATCCACGCCGATCTGCCCACCAACGCAGACACGCTGCTACACCGATCCGGCCGGACGGGCCGCGCAGGCCGCAAAGGTGTCTCGGCACTGATCGTACCGCCAAAGATGCGCTCGAAGGCCACACGCCTTTTGGGCTGGGCCAAACTGTCTGTCGAATGGGCGCTGCCCCCTTCCGCTTCGGAAGTGAATGCCGCAGATCAGGAACGCCTGCTGAACGATGATGCATGGACAACACCAACGCCAGACGATGCCGTCGAGTTCGTTGGCACTCTGGTAGAGCGCTACACACCCGAGCAGCTTGCAACCGCTTTCGTAAACCTGCACCGCTCGCGCGGCTCAGCGCCGGAAGAGCTGTCAAATCCTGGTGACGGCAAAGAAAACGCGCCCCGTATGGAGTTCGGTAAATCCATCTGGTTCACCATTTCCACCGGCCGCAACGATGGCGCAGAGCCGCGCACAATTCTGCCGATGCTCTGCCGCGTCGCGGACCTGACCCGCGATGACATTGGTGCCATCCGCGTGCAGCCCCGCCATTCCTATGTAGAAGTCGCCGAAGGTGCTGTACCGAAACTGGTCAATGCACTGGGTGCCGATATGAAAGCAGAAGACGGCGTTACCCTGACACGTCTTGACGGTGTACCAGATTTTGGCCCACGCACAGGCCGCCCGGAAAACAAAGGCAGTGGCGACCGCCCTGAGCGTGGCCCCCGCCCCGATCGCGGGGATCGTCCAGACCGTGGCCCAAAACCGGCATACGACAAGAAACCCGCACACCGCGGCAAACCTGCCTATGATCCGGATGCACCAAAGCCCGCCTACTCCAAGCCACGCCCCTCCCGTGATGAGGCGCCAGCAGCGGAATACAAACCACGTCCCGCCAGCGACAAACCACGCGGGGCCGCACCGGCCAAGCCGAAACGCGATGCAGCCCGCCCGCCAAAGTCCCACAAGACCGAGCGGACACCGATGAAGGCGGGTGACAAGCCCAAGTCCAAGCCGGTGTGGAAAGACAAGCCGGCAGGTGCCGCAAGCGACAACAGTGCCGCCAAAGCGAAATCAGGCGCAAAAGCAGTCTGGAAAAAACCCACCAAGGAAGGCGCGCCATCCCGTGATGCAAAACCCGAAGGCGGCTACAACCGCGCGGCAGATGCGTCCAAGCGGTTCACCCCTCCGGGCAAAGGCAAAAAGCCTACAGGCCCCAGAGGCCCGAAGAAGTAAGACACGCGCTACGGGGAGCGGAATTTGTGAAAAATTCCGGCACGATTTTTTCAAAAAATCGGTTCCCGCCGCACTGTCAGACCAACGAAAAAGGCCGGAGCATCTGCTCCGGCCTTTTCACTTCATCAGGTCAAACCAATCTCTGGCTCAGGCTTTGCCCTTCCAAGGCACCAAAATCCGCTCGGCGCCGCGCATCAGCATATCAATGCCGAAACCGATCACACCAATCAGGATGATACCCAGAATAACAATATCCGTGTTCTGGAACTTGGACGCGACCATGATCATCATGCCCGCCCCTTTCTCTGCTGCAACCAGTTCGGCCGCAACAACAGTGCCCCAACACACACCCATCGCCACACGCGCACCCGTGAAGATCTCGGGCAGCGAGTTCGGAATGATGACATACCGCATGATCTGCCATTTACTGGCCCCCAGCGAATAGGCCGCATGCACCTTGGCGATGTTCACACCCGACACCCCCGAACGCGCGGCAATCGCCATAATCCAGAGCGCCGCAAGGAACAGCAGGATGATCTTGCCCGTCTCGCCAATCCCCGCCCAGATAATCACCAGCGGGATCAGGGCCAGCGGCGGCACAGGGCGCATAAATTCTACAATCGGATCAAACCAGCCACGGAACCAGTTGCTCAGACCCATCGCATAACCCAGCGGGATACCCACTACGGCGCCACAGACAAAGCCCGCAATAACACGGAACAGCGACCATCCAAGGTGGCCTAACAGCGACGTACCGCGGAAACCTTCATCGAGAACCTTGAGCGTCCGGTCAAACACCGCCTCGGGCGATGGCAGATAGAGCGGCTCCATCTGCAACCCGTTCTCGGGGGAGAAGTTTGGCGTCCCTTTGTCGGAAATCGTTACCGACCCGCCCTCAATCTCGACGCGGTCCCCCGGACGTACCTTCTTCCCGTTGATCGCAACGATTGTCGCACCGTCCTTCTTTTTCACATCGTCGTTCTTGTCAAAAGACACCAGCTGGCTGCGGTATTGCGCCACCGTGATGCTGTCGTTCTTGGCAATGCCGTCCCCCTCTTCAACACTGATCGGGTCCGGATTCTCCTCACGGTCGTGCACCAGAACGGTCACCGTCGCCGTATCGGTCTGGCCATTTGCCTCAACCGTATATTCAAACGATGTCTGTCCCGCAAAAGGACCAGGCGCGTGCAGAAAACCGGGGATCAAAGACGAGCCCGTGAACATCCCCCACAGCAAAAACAGCGTCAGGATCGAGATGATGCCCGCCGCGCGATTGGGACGCACAGCACTTTCATCGCCAAATGTAACGGTTTTGAGCGATGTATAATCCCGAATGCCCGCTCCAATGCGGGTAAACAGCATCATCGAGCCAACAAAGATGCCGACATAAACAGCCAGTACGATAAAACCGGTCATGCTTTTTCCTCCGTGCGGCCCATAATTTCTTCCTCCATCGCCCAAATCATAGCGAGGATCTCTTCACGCTTTGGCGCGAAATCGGGGTGTTTTTTAACATCCCGCAGGTCCGCGTTCACGCCCATTTCAGCAAACGGCAGGCGGTACTCTTTGTGAATACGCCCCGGACGCGGTGCCATGACAATCACGCGCTCGCCCAGCAGCAATGCCTCATCTACCGAGTGGGTGATCAGGATGATCGTCTTACCCGTTTCTTTCCAGAGCTTCAGCACAAGCGACTGCATCTTCTCACGGGTCAGCGCATCCAGCGCACCCAGCGGCTCGTCCATCAGGATCACATCGGGGTCATTTGCCAGACAGCGGGCCAGTGCCACACGCTGCTGCATACCGCCAGACAGCTCGTAAACCGCCTTTTCCTTAAAGTCCTGCAGACCGACAACATCCAGAAGATGGTTCACAATCTCGGCTTTGTTATTCTTTGGCATGCCCTTCATCGAAGGACCAAAACCAACGTTGTCCCGCACGCTCATCCACTCGAACAGCGCACCGTGCTGGAACACCATACCGCGTTCGGCGTCGGGGCCTGTGATCTTGTGACCGTTCAGCGTCATCACACCTTCGGTCGGCGCCAGAAAGCCCGCAACAATATTCAACAGCGTTGTCTTGCCACAACCGGACGGCCCAAGCACGCTCAGCAACTCGCCCGCCTTCAGGTCCAGCGATACGTCTTTGAGCGCCTGCACCGATCCGCCACCGGGCAGATCAAATCGCATGGAGAGTTTATCAATGGAAAGTCCGGACATGTCCCTGCTTTCTGGCTGAAATCCACAGCCGGTAGGACGGGGTTGGCCCCGCCTCGTTTTCGGTAGAAAAGGGTCCGGCGCACAGTGTACACGCCGGACCCGCTTAATCCGCTAAAGGATTACATGCCGTTCGCAGCAGTCAACGGGCCAACGTTTACCGCACCAGAGTAGTCATCCAGCGCCGCATCGATGGAACCTGCGGAAACGAATACATCCGCCACACCCTTCATGAAGGTCGCGGCATTACCACCCAACCATTTCTGGGACAGTTGCTCGTCAACGGTCGGGAACTTCATCGTTGCAATAGACGCACGCGCGCCTTCCAGATCCATGCCAGATTCTTTTGCGATCACCGCCAGATGCTCGTCCGACGGGTTTGCAGCCCACTCGGCGTTTGCGTCAGCAGTCACTTTCAGGAACTTGGCAACTGTATCGCTGTTTTCAGCAACATAACCGGCAGGGCCGGATGTTACGTCAAACACCAGAATGCCCAGCTCTTCTTTTTCGGCACCTGTCAGCAGAGAGTTGCCGAATTCGCGCATGCGCGACAGGCCACCACCATAACCGCAGGCGAAATCAACCGCGCCCTGACCCAGCGCTGCTGCACCTTCCGGTGGCGCCATGTCGACAACCTGCAAGGTGCCTACATCGATGCCGAAATGGTCCATCTGGCGCAGGAAGCCGTAGTGCGCAGCGGTACCCAATGGCACAGCCACTTTCTTGCCTGCCAGCTCGCCGGCTGTTTCTTTGGTGATTTCCAGACCAGCCGCGATCACGCAGTTGTCATTCTCGGAATAGGATACCGCTACGTCGAGAACTTGGATGTCCTGACCGCCGGAGGCTGCAACCACAAAAGGTGGAATGCCTTGGGACACGGACAGCTGTACATCGCCGGACGCCATTGCAGCGGACATGGCTGTACCAGTCTCGAAGGAAACCCAGTTTACCTTCATGCCCAGCGCTTCGTCATATGTGCCTGCATTTTTGGCAATCATGAACGGCATTGGCCATTCCAGGAAGTAACCAACGGTGATTTCACCTTCGGCAAATGCGGATGTGCCAGCAATGGACATCACGGCGGCAGCGACAAATGCGCTTACTGTTTTCTTCATCATTCTTATAGTCTCCCAGTTGTTTATTACCCGGCCCCTTGATCAGAACTCGGGATTGGTTGGTGTCGTATCTCGCGTTGATTACACCTAGCGTGGGTACCCTATCTATACCCCTGCCACTTGCAACAAGGTTTCACGCGGGATCGGAACGAGCATATCCATTTTGGCCAGAAATTCACCAATAGTGCAGCTAGAGCATGCGATTTGGTCTCTGATACAGCGCAAAGTATTAGCGCTAGAAACCCGCTCTCTTTCTATAAGAAATCAACACGCCGGTGTGCACAAAATTTCGGCACTACATCCCTCCCTTTACCGTGACAGCCACTCTCTCCGTTACCAACGAAATTCAAATGTCCAGTTCGTCAGCCGCGATGAGTCCAGTCGCACGCGCCTCTCGTTCATCCTTCCAACGCAAGGCAGCCATCGCCAGACCTGCCCCCAAAACCTGCGAAACACGAAAGCGGTGCCGGGGCATTGCGGTGACGGGAATCGGGATTTCGGACCGCGCAACTCCCAGCGCCATACGCGCCATTTCCCGCCCGACGACATGGCTCATTGCAACACCGCGCCCGCCTCGGACACGGCAACCCTCACACCTGCCTCGGCCAGATGCAGCGCCGCATTCAGCCCCGTAAACCCTGCGCCCACAACAGCCACATCATAGCTGGCATCGCCCCCCAACCGCTGGGCGTCCTGTGCCGCACCCGCAGTCTGCTGCCAAAAGATGCCCTGCTCCGTCACAACCCGCTCCCAAGTTTTCCGCACAGGGGCATCCCGCACCATCCGTGGCCCGATGGTGGCGACACAAAAACATCAAAAACAAGGTGTTTTCCAAAGCCAGCGCAAAGTGGCCTTATTCATCGCCCGGTGCTGGCCCTATTTTTTTGCCCATATTCTCCGTCTAGTATGGTATCAGTCACGCGGCATGCCGCTGATTTCCCTATTTCTCGCTCATTCGAAAGGTCACCATCATGGACGGTACATTCAACGAAAATGACATCTCCCGCATCGTGGAGGCGGACCGCGCCCACGTTTGGCACCACCTAAGCCAGCATAAACAGTATGAAACAAACGACCCGCGCATCATCGTCGAAGGCAAGGGCCTGCGCGTCTGGGACCAGCACGGCAAGGAACACATCGACGCCGTCGCCGGCGGTGTCTGGACCGTAAACGTAGGCTACGGCCGCGAATCAATCGCCAACGCGGTGCGCGACCAGCTGGTAAAGCTGAACTTCTTCGGCGGCACAGCGGGCTCCATCCCCGGCTCCATCTTCTCCGAAATGCTGATCGACAAGATGCCGGGCATGAGCCGCGTCTACTACGCCTCCTCCGGTTCCGAGGCGAACGAGAAGGGTTTCAAGATGGTCCGCCAGATCGCGCACAAGCGCTATGGCGGCAAGAAGCACAAAATCCTCTACCGCGAGCGCGACTACCACGGCGGCACCATCGGCACGATGGCCGCAGGCGGTCAGGACGAGCGGAACGCGCAATACGGCCCCTTCCCCGATGGTTTTATCCGCGTCCCTCACTGCCTTGAGTACCGCAAGCACGAGCAGGACGGCGCCCCCGAAGAGAACTACGGCGTCTGGGCTGCCAACGAGATCGAAAAAGTCATCCTGCGCGAAGGCCCGGACACCGTAGGATCGCTGTGCCTTGAGCCAGTGACAGCAGGCGGCGGCGTGATCACGCCCCCCGACGGCTATTGGGAGCGTATCCGCGAGATTTGCGACCAGTACCAAATCCTTCTGCACATCGACGAAGTTGTCTGCGGTGTAGGCCGTACAGGCACTTGGTTCGGCTACCAGCACTACGGCATCAAGCCGGATATCGTGACCATGGCCAAAGGTGTCGCCTCCGGCTACGCGGCAATCTCGTGCTGCGTCACAACCGAAGCCGTGTTCGATATGTTCAAGGACGATCCAACCGATCATCTCAGCTACTTCCGCGATATCTCGACCTTTGGCGGCTGCACCGCAGGCCCCGCTGCGGGCATCGAGAACATGAAGATCATCGAGCGTGAAGGCCTGTTGGACAACTGCACAGCCATGGGCCACTACATGCTGGACCAGCTGAACGCACTGACAGACAAGCATCCGTCCATCGGCCAAGTGCGCGGCAAAGGCCTGTTCCTTGGCGCCGAGCTGGTCACAGACCGCGCCACCAAAGAACCCCTGCCCGAAAAACTGGTCGGTGCCGTCGTCGCAGACTGCATGCAGCAAGGCGTGATCATCGGCGCCACCAACCGCTCGCTGCCGGGTAAAAACAACACCCTGTGCTTCTCGCCCGCACTGATCTGCACCAAAGACGATATCAACCAAATCGTCGGCGCCGTCGACGCCGCATTGGGCCGCGTTCTGGGCTAAACCGCCCCACACCGACAAACAAAAGGCCTCGCGGAAACGCGGGGCCTTTTTTCTGTTCAGACATGGGCGCAATTGTTTGACTGCCCCTTAATACGGGACGACCCTACCCGCTGGCCCGCTGTGCGGGACTTTTCGGACCATAGTTCAACATGCGCCAAAGTCTGCTTCGGCGCACCGTTCAACAAACGGTCGTTTTTGGAAGGTCATACATCGCCGTTTCACATCCATGATTATGGATACAGCGCATGTAACTAAAGTTTGCTAAAGCCCATAAATAACGAACCATGCCGCCTTCAGATGCCTGCGACCTCATCTAGCATGCCGATTAAAGCGTCAGTTTTTTCTTTGTGTTCAAGGAATTTCTGCTGATGAAAAGCGTCGATCAGTTTGGGAGGTTTCCCAAGAAAGAAGAGCTGATCCTTGGAGTAGGTCTGAGTAATCTGGTTTACCCAATCCACCATCCATGGGGCTGCACTTAGAGACGCACAGTTTGGCGTTGTCCGCATCGACATTGGCGTACAGAAATACACGCAGATGTGGGGTGTAAGCGGTAGAAGGGCGCGCCCATTGATACGATTTGCGATCAAACCACTGGTCAACCAGTCGAGGCTTCCATCACCGAAGACAAACTTTTTCAGAGGTGAATGTAAAAGTACGAAATACTGATTTGAGATAAACCCATTCTGACAAAGCTTCTTTGCGATACTGTAGTTCTGAATCACGTTGGCTTTTCCAACGTCTTCATTGGGAGGCAGTCAGATCAATCTCGGAGTACCTTCGTATTGGGATCTATTAGAAGGGCTTCTGATAAGGAGCGAGTGTAGAAGCAAAAGTAAATTGCGGTGAAGTTTTTCGTCTAGATGATAGAACTTGCACATATCCCGAAGTGTGCGGTCCTTCTTTCGGGTGAGTCTGAGCATGGTAAAGAATTCTGAAGGCGTTCGTCCGAAAGGTTTTAGGTCACAAATACCACTGATTATGTGATGAACCTCGTTATCAACATCAAATTTACTCTCAAAATTACTTTCCCAGACACTACCCTTGAGCATCGTATGACCATAACGTTTATAACCAATTTTCTTGTTCGCTGACCTCTTTTTTTTTGTTGCGCCGTTTGGTTCAATCCACGAAAGATCTCCACGCCTGTCAGTCCAATATTTTTGCAAACCAACTGGCCACCAGTGATGGTTCTTCGAGTTATTTCCTTGCGCCAAAATTCACCTCCGCAGTCTAGATGTCTTCTAAAGGCCAATGTGTAAGTGAGGAATTAGGTCTGGGAAAGCCGCCACAGTTCGATTGCGAAGAACGCCTGCATCGGTGACACTTCTGGCTCTTCCAAAAACGCTCCTTTTTGGAAGTGCCCAAAACCACCCAAATCCGCGCCGCCACAAACCCAGTTCAAAACCTAACCAGTTGTGGAAGGTTTTTGGCTCTCTCTTGACAAAAGACATCCATGCATCACGCAGAATTCGGCGAACTAAGCTCAAACCTGCCGCTCACCGTATTCTGCCGATATCACCCCAACAGCCAAAGGCCTTGCCACACGTCCCTCACCTCTTCAAATCAGCCCGCAGCTTGTCCATCTCTCTGCGCCGCCAACTGCAAACGCGGCACCACCCGGTCATTGGGGTAGGCAGACACATTCCCCGATACGACACCCGCGTAATAGATCCGCAGAACCTTGTTGATGCGCGGGCCATAGTTGGGGCCCATTTTGCGGAACCACGCGACCATATCGGCATCCAGCCGGATCGTGACCCGCATTTTCTTGCGCTTCACCTCGTCCCAGAAATCCAGCCCGCTCCAATCATCTGGCAGGCTCTTGTCGAGCCACTGCGCCGACATCTCCTCCTGCAACCGCTCCAGTTCGTGGATCATCTGGCTATGTGCGTCTTTACGGTTCATTTGCCTTCTCCCTCAATTTCCGGCCCAAGCATGAAACCCCAAAGCTAAAACTCTCAAAAGACACCGCACGGTGTACAGGGGGTGTACCGATGGCACCGGCATCCAACTCACGAAATGGCATCACTTTTGAAACCCATAGTCTCAATTATTAATTTCACTATCTTCAGAATTCCCTATGCTAAATGTCCTGTGAAACTTCATTTCACCCCTCACTAGGTCCAGATTGATTTCCAATTAGGTCCAATATACAAGATGCCTCATGGCCCTTCCGGTAGAGACGTTTTTCCTTAAGCCCGATGCTCAGGGCACCTTGCAGTCGCAGATCCAGCAGATGATCGCGCAGGGCATTTTGTCGGGCCGTTTCCAACGCGGGGAAAAGCTGCCCTCCACCCGAAAACTGGCGCTACATCTCGGGGTCAGCCGGATCACCGTGACCATCGCCTATACCGAACTTCTGGCCAATGATTACCTCGCCTCCAAAGGGCGCTCCGGCTATTTTGTGTCCGAGAATGCGCCCAGTCCACCCTCTTTCACGCCCAGCCCTGATACTCTGGACTCAGTCGACTGGACCCGCGCCATCGGTCAAAAGTTCAGCGGCGGCGTCACCCCGCGCAAGCCACAAGACTGGTCCCAATATCGCTATCCCTTCGTCTATGGGCAGGCCGATCAAACGCTGTTTGACCATGCCAACTGGCGCCTTTGTGCGTTGCAGGCTCTGGGCCAGCGTGACTTCACCTCGATGACCTCCGACTACTACGATCAGGATGATCCCCAGCTAATCGAGTTTATTGCGCGCCACACTCTGCCGCGCCGCGGCATCACCGCTGCCCCCGAACAAATCCTGATCACAATGGGCGCACAGAACGCGCTGTGGCTGACCGCACAGGTCCTGCTCACACAACGCAGACGCGCAGCCCTGGAGGACCCCTGCTATCACGCTCTGCGCGATATTCTGGTGCAATCACGCTGCCATGTGTCGCCTGTGCGGGTGGATCAGGACGGCCTGCCCCCCGAGGCCATTCCGCCTGATACGGATGTGATTTTCACCACCCCCAGCCACCAATGCCCCACCAACGCGACCATGCCTATGGCCCGCCGCCGCGAATTACTGGCCCGTGCGCGCGAGATGGATGCCATCATCGTCGAGGACGATTACGAGTTCGAGACGTCATTTCTGCGCCCGCCTTCACCCGCCCTCAAATCGCTCGATACCGATGGCCGCGTGATCTATGTGGGCAGCTTTTCCAAATCGCTGTTTCCCGGTTTGCGCCTTGGGTATCTGGTCGGGTCCGAGCCGTTCATTCGCGAGGCCCGCGCCCTGCGCGCTTCGGTGCTGCGCCATCCGCCCGGCCACATCCAACGCACGGCCTCCTACTTCCTGTCGCTGGGCCATTACGATGCGCTGGTCCGTCGGATGGGCAACGTGCTGCATGAACGCCGCACCAAGATGGAAGAGGCGATTGCGAAATACGACCTGCAAATTGCAGGACAGGGCGCACATGGTGGCTCGTCCTTCTGGATGCGCGCCCCCGAAGGGATTGACGCTAAACAGCTGGCGGCCCGCGCCCGCACCCGCGGTGTCCTCATCGAACCCGGACATTCATTTTTCAACGGCGAAGAACAGCCCCGCAATTTCTACCGGCTCGGGTATTCCTCGATCCCGTCGAGCCGGATACCTGACGGACTGCAAGCGCTTGCGTCAGAGATAGAAGCAATGACACATGCTGGTCATATTCCGTCTTAAAATCTGGCCCTAACCCTTTAGACCCAGACTCCGTACCATACAGCAAAACAAGATTCGTATTCACATAACATCAAGGATCACCCGCTATGAAGATGACCACCGAAGAAGCTTTCGTAAAAACGCTGCAGCGCCACGGCATCCAGCATGCGTTTGGCATTATCGGCTCTGCCATGATGCCGATCTCGGACATCTTCCCCAAAGCGGGGATCAAGTTCTGGGACTGCGCGCATGAAGGCTCCGCCGGTATGATGTCTGACGGCTACACCCGTGCCACTGGCAAAATGTCCATGATGATCGCCCAGAACGGCCCCGGCATCACCAACTTTGTAACTGCGGTAAAGACAGCATATTGGAACCACACTCCTTTACTTTTGGTAACCCCACAGGCCGCGAATAAAACCATCGGTCAGGGTGGCTTCCAGGAGATGGAGCAGATGAACCTGTTCGCCGATTGTGTGGCCTATCAGGAAGAAGTGCGTGACCCATCGCGCATCGCCGAAACACTGAACCGCGTGATCATGCAAGCCAAGCGCGCCTCTGCCCCTGCGCAGATCAACGTGCCGCGCGATTTCTGGACCCAAGTCATCGACATCGAAATCCCCGAAGTGGTGGATTTTGAACTGCCACAGGGTGGCGAAAACGCCGTTGCCAAAGCAGCCGAGATGCTGTCGACCGCCAAGTTCCCCGTCATCCTGAACGGTGCTGGTGTGGTTCTGGCCAAGGGCGGTATCGAAGCCTCCCGCGTGCTGGCTGAAAAGCTGGATGCGCCTGTTTGCGTCGGCTACCAGCACAACGATGCCTTCCCCGGCAACCACCCCCTGTTTGCAGGCCCACTGGGCTACAACGGATCGAAGGCCGGCATGGAGCTGATCGCGAAAGCTGATGTGGTGCTCTGCCTCGGTACCCGCCTCAACCCGTTCTCGACCCTGCCCGGCTACGGCATTGATTACTGGCCCAAAGATGCCAAAATTATTCAGGTCGACATCAACCCCGACCGCATCGGCCTGACCAAAAAGGTCACCGTGGGTATCGTAGGTGACGCCGCCAAAGTCGCAACATCCATCACGGCCAAACTGGCCGAGACCGCAGGCGACACAGGACGCAAGGACCGCACAGCCCTTATCGCCCAGACAAAATCCGCATGGGCGCAGGAACTGACCTCCATGACAGAAGAGCAGGACGATCCCGGCACAGACTGGAACGTGCGCGCCCGTGCGGCCAAGCCTGACTGGATGTCCCCACGCATGGCATGGCGTGCGATCCAGCAGGCGCTGCCACAAGAGGCGATCATCTCCTCCGACATCGGCAACAACTGCGCCATCGGCAACGCTTATCCTTCTTTCAATGAGGGCCGCAAATACCTCGCACCCGGCCTGTTCGGCCCCTGCGGCTACGGTCTGCCCGCCATTGTTGGCGCGAAAATCGGCCAGCCTGACGTGCCGGTTGTCGGTTTTGCCGGTGACGGCGCATTTGGCATCGCAGTGAACGAACTGACGGCGATTGGCCGTGGTGACTGGCCTCCGGTCACGCAGATCGTTTTCCGCAACTACCAGTGGGGCGCGGAAAAGCGGAACTCGACCCTTTGGTTCGATGATAACTTTGTCGGCACCGAGCTGGACGAGCAGGTTTCCTACGCCGGCATCGCGCAAGCTTGCGGCTTGCAAGGTGTTGTCGCCCGCACTCAGGAAGAGCTGACAGCAGCCCTCGCCAAAGCGATCGACGACCAGATGAACCACGGCAAGACCACCCTGATCGAAGCGATGATCAATCAGGAACTGGGTGACCCTTTCCGCCGTGACGCGATGAAGCAGCCAGTGCAGGTTGCAGGCATCGACGCCGCCGACATGCGTGAGCAAACAGTCTAAGTGACGATCCACGTGTCAGACAAAAGGGTAAGGCCGGAATGAATGTTCTGCGTGATCTACAAAACCGCGCAGCCGCCCGGCCTGCCCACATCGTCCTGAGTGAAGGCCACGACCCAAGGGTTGTGGCCGGCGCTTTGGATGCACTCAATACCGGAATGGGTCCGATCACTCTGGTTGGCCCGACAGCGCAGATCAAAGAACGGCTCGCGGACGCAGGCGCCACAGGCCGCGAAGGTCTGCACATCCAAGACCCCGAAAACTCGACGCTGACCGCAACCTATGCCGCGCTCTACTACGACCTGCGCAAGCACAAGGGCGTGAGCGAAGAAGTTGCCGCCCAACAGGCCCGCGACCCGATGGTTTTTGCCGCCCTGATGGTGCGCAACGGCGATGCGGATGGCACCGTGGGCGGGGCCGTCGCGACCACCTCGGACACGGTACGCGCCGCCCTCACCATGATCGGCAAAGCCCCCGATGCGGCACTTGTGTCCTCGTTCTTTCTGATGGCACTCCCTGCGAACCATCCCAGCGGAAGATCGGCCATGATCTTCGGCGATTGCGGCTTGGTTATTGACCCTGACGCTGCTGAACTGGCCGCCATTGCCGCGCAATCTGCGGCGTCGTGCACCCAACTGCTGGGTGATATGCCCAAGGTGGCCATGCTCAGCTTTTCCACCAAAGGGTCGGCACGTCACGAACGGGTGACCAAAGTCACCGACGCGCTTGCACTTTTGCACGCCAGTCACCCCGATTTGCCCGCCGATGGCGAGTTGCAATTCGACGCCGCCTTTGTGCCCTCCGTCGGCGCCTCCAAAGCGCCCGGATCAAAAGTGGCGGGCCATGCCAACGTGCTGATCTTCCCGAACCTCGATGCCGGCAATATCGGCTACAAAATTGCCCAGCGGATCGGGGGGTGCGACGCCATCGGCCCCGTCCTTCAGGGCCTTGCCAAACCGGCTAACGACCTGTCGCGCGGCTGTACCGCCGCCGATGTGACCAACATGATCGCTGTAACCACGCTTCAGGCCGCCACATAACCCGTCAGGAGAGACCATGACCCACAAACAGCCCACGCTGGACCTGAGCCCGAAAGTCTCCGACGAGATCCGCAAGACAACTTGCTACATGTGCGCCTGCCGCTGCGGCATCAACGTCCACATGAAAAAAGACCCGCTGGGCGATCTGAAGGTCGCCTACATTGAGGGCAACCGCGACCACCCCGTGAACAAAGGTGTGCTCTGCGCCAAAGGCTCCGCCGGCATCATGCAGCACAACGCGCCGTCGCGCCTGCGCGCGCCGATGAAACGTGTGGGCGAGCGCGGCGAAGGCAAGTTCGAGGAAGTCAGCTGGGACGAGGCCTATGAGATCGCCGCAAGTTGGCTGAAACCCATCCGCGAGACGAACCCCGAGAAGCTGGCGTTCTTCACAGGCCGCGACCAGTCGCAAAGCTTTACATCGCTCTGGGCACAGTCCTTTGGCACGCCCAATTACGCAGCCCACGGTGGGTTCTGCTCGGTCAACATGGCTGCTGCTGGCATCTACACCATGGGTGGGGCGTTCTGGGAGTTCGGTCAACCCGATTGGGACCATACCAAGCTGTTTATGCTGTTCGGCGTCGCCGAAGACCACGATAGCAACCCCATCAAAATGGGCATCGGCAAGATCAAGAAACGCGGTGCGCGTGTGATCGGCGTAAACCCGATCCGCACCGGCTATAACGCCGTGGCCGATGACTGGGTCGGCATTACACCGGGCACCGACGGCTTGTTCATCCTGTCGATGATCCACTGCCTGATGAAGGCGGGCAAGATGGACCTGCACTATCTCGCGCAATACACAGACGCCGCTGTGCTGATCAACGGCGACGAAAAATCACCCGAGTTCGGCCTGAAACTGCGCGACGAAAACGGCAAGGAACTGGTGATCGACCGCACCACAGGCAAGCTCGCCCCCTACGATCAAAAGGGCGTACGCCCCGATCTGGCCGCCACCTACCGCGATGCCGGCATCACCCACCGTCCCGTATTCCACCAGATGGCGGAAATGTATCTGGACGACCAATACGCGCCCGAGGCCGTGGCCGCGCGTTGCGGCATCTCCGCCAAACGCATCCGCACGCTGGCCGCCGAACTGGCCCGCGTCGCATTCGAGGAATCCTTCGAGCTGGACCACGAGTGGACCGATTTCCGCGGCGAGCATCACAAGACGATGACAGGCCGCCCCGTCTCCTTCCACGCCATGCGCGGTATCTCAGCCCATACCAACGGCTTCCAGACCTGCCGCGCGCTTCACACGCTGCAAATCATCCTTGGCACCGTCGAAGTGCCCGGCGGCTTCCGGTTCAAGCCACCTTACCCCAAACCCGCCACGGCACATCCCAAACCCCATACCGGCGTAAATCCGGGCGCTGCCCTCAACGGCCCACACTTGGGCTTTGTGCACGGCCCTGATGATCTTGCGCTCAAGGAAGACGGCTCACCCGCCCGTATCGACAAGGCGTTCACATGGGAAAACCCCATGTCCGTTCACGGCCTGATGCATATGGTCATCTCCAACGCCCACGCCGGAGATCCCTACAAAATTGACACCCTGTTCATGTATATGGCGAACATGTCGTGGAACTCCTCCATGAACACCTCAGGCGTGATGGGGATGCTGACGGATAAAGACGAAAACGGCGAATACGTCATTCCCCGCATCATCTATTCCGATGCCTACAGCTCCGAGATGGTCGCCTACTCGGACCTGATCCTGCCCGATACCACCTATCTCGAACGGCATGACTGCATCTCCCTGCTGGATCGCCCCATTTGCGAGGCCGACGGACTGGCCGATGCCATCCGCTGGCCTGTGGTAGAGCCTGACCGCAACGTAAAAGGCTTCCAATCAGCGCTATGTGATCTGGGCGCCAAGCTGGGCCTGCCCGCTTTCACCAACGAAGACGGCAGCCAGAAATACGCCGATTACGCAGACTACATCGTCAACCACGAACGCCGCCCGGGTGTGGGCCCCCTTGCCGGATGGCGCATGGGCGAAAACGGGCCCCAAGGCGGGCGCGGCGGCCCAAACGCATCCCAGCTGGACAATTACATCGAGAACGGCGGCTTCTTCGTTGAACACATCCCCGATGGTGCCAACTACTACAAACCATGGAACGCAGCCTATCAGGATTGGGCCGTGAAAATTGGCCTGTTCGATACACCGCAACCCTATCTGTTCACACTCTACGCGGAACCGATGCGCAAATTCCAACTGGCCGCCGAAGGCCACGGCAAACGCCAGCCGCCGGATCACCTGCGCGCCCGCATCAAGGAAAAGATGTCGCCTCTGCCGATCTGGTACGAGACAGACCAGCAAGGCAACGAAGGCTTCACCGTCAACGCACTCACACAACGCCCCATGGCAATGTACCACTCATGGGGCAGCCAGAATGCATGGCTCCGCCAACTCCACGGCCGCAACCCGATGTATCTGCCGACCAAGCTGATGCGCGCCCACGTGCTGCAAGATGGCGACTGGGCCGAGATCACCTCGCCCCATGGCGCCATCACAGTCCCCGTGATGGAAATGGCCGCTTTGAACGAAAATACAATCTGGACATGGAACGCCATCGGCAAACGCAAAGGTGCCTGGGCCTTGGATGAAAAAGCACCAGAAGCGACCAAGGGCTTTTTGCTGAACCATATCATTCACGAGCTGATGCCACCAAAAGGCGACGGCATGCGGTGGGCCAACTCTGACCCGATTACAGGACAGGCCGCATGGTTCGACCTGAAAGTCGCAGTCCGCAAAGTCGACGCGCCAAAGGATGCTCTTTCGCAACCCGCTCTCCCGCCCATCAACTCTCCGGTGCCCAACGCCCCGTCCGAGCTGAAATGGAAGGTAGGATCATGATGCCTTTCTCATTTGGCCTTAAATCCTCCGGGGGAATTGGCCTTTGGCCAATGGGGGCTGGCCCCCAAACAACCTCTCTCAAGGAGCAGAACACATGACACAACTGCCCACCCAGACCCAGAAAAAGCTGGGCCTCGTCATTGATCTGGACACTTGCGTCGGCTGCCATGCCTGCGTGATCTCCTGCAAGGGCTGGAACACCGAAAACTACGGCGCACCGCTCAGTGACCAAGACCCCTACGGGGCCAACCCGTCGGGGACTTTCCTCAACCGCGTGCACAGCTTTGAGGTCCAGCCGGACCAAGGCGCAGCCCAGCTTATCCACTTCCCCAAGTCATGCCTGCACTGCGAGGACGCGCCCTGCGTCACCGTCTGCCCCACAGGTGCCAGCTATAAACGCGTCGAAGACGGCATCGTACTGGTGAACGAGAGCGATTGCATCGGCTGCGGTCTATGCGCATGGGCTTGCCCCTATGGCGCGCGCGAGATGGATCAGGCGGAAGGTGTGATGAAGAAATGCACCCTCTGCGTCGACCGCATCTACAACGAAAACCTCCCCGAGGTTGACCGGGAACCTGCCTGCGTGCGGACCTGCCCGTCCAACGCCCGTCACTTCGGTGATTTCGCAGATCCAGACTCCGCCGTCAGCCAGCTGGTGCTGGAACGCGGCGGGATGGACCTGATGCCCGAACAAGGGACCAAACCCGTCAACAAATACCTGCCCCCGCGTCCCAAAGACCAGCTGACGCAGAACGACGAACAGATTGATATCCTCGCCCCCTTCCTTGAACCCGTAGCGACAGAGGCCAAAGGCTTCCTCAGCTGGCTCGACAAGACACTGGAGAAACTCTGATGCATCCGGCACCTTCCGTCATCTTCTTCTCCACCTTTTCGGGTCTTGGTTTTGGCCTTCTAGGCTTTCTCGGATTCGGGATGTTTGTGCCAACAGGCTGGGTTGCGTTTGTGTTCTTCGCTTTCGCCTATGTGCTGGCAGTGGGCGGATTAATCTCCTCCACCTTCCACCTCGGCCACCCGGAACGCGCCTTGAAGGCCTTCAGCCAATGGCGTTCCAGCTGGCTTTCGCGTGAAGCATGGTGCGCTGTTGCGGCCCTTGTGCTGATGGCGATTTACGGCGCTGGTCTTGTCTTCTTTGCCCAGCAATGGACCCTGATTGGCATGCTCGGCGCGATTGCGTCACTGGCAACGGTTTTCACCACGTCGATGATCTATGGACAGCTAAAAACCGTTCCGCGCTGGAACACCTACTACACCTCTGCCAACTTCCTGTCGCTTAGCCTTGCAGGCGGTGCCCTGCTGGCCGACCAAGGCAACCTGACGCTGATCCTGATGGTGGTCGCGGGCGCAATTCAGCTCGCCACATGGCTGCGCGGTGATACCGCCTTTGCAACCAGCGGCACCAATATGGCCACCGCTACGGGCCTTGGCAGCATCGGCACAGTCCGCGCGTTTGAGCCGCCCCATACAGGCACCAACTATCTGCTGCGCGAATTTGTCTATGTGATCGGTCGCAAACACGCACAAAAGCTGCGGATCATTGCGCTTGTTCTGATGGCCGTTCTACCCGTGATATTGCTGCTGCTGCCGTTCAGCCACTGGCTCGCCCTGCTGGCCGTGGTTTCACATGTCGCAGGTGTGCTGGCAGCACGCTGGCTGTTCTTTGCACAGGCCGAACACGTTGTCGGCCTGTACTACGGCAAGCGCTAAAGCGGCAGGCGCTTTTCCACAATGCGCGCCATAACGGACGCGCCAATGGGCAGGATCGCAGGGTCCAATACAAACGAGGGATTGTGCAGCGGCACAGTCCCTCCATGCCCGACAACGCAGTAAGCCCCCGGCACCACCTTCAGCATATCCGCAAAATCCTCCGACCCCGTCGAAGGCTCTTCCTTGTGAAAGATGTTCTCCGCCCCGACAATATCCGTCGCCGCCTCCATATAGGCGTCTGACAGATCGTTGTCGTTGATCAGCACGTCAAAGACGTTGCGCAGATCCAGCGCAATCTGCACCCCATGCGCCAAAGCAAAGCCGTCACAAATCGCCTGCATCCGGCCTGTGGCCAGCTCGTAAATCCCGTCTTTGAAATAGCGGATTGTGCCCGCCAGCGTGGCGACTTCCGGCACGATGTTATAAGCCGACCCCGCGTGCAACTGCGTCACCGATAACACGCAAGCATCCAGTGCAGGTACATTGCGGCTGAGGATCGTCTGAAGCTCGGTCGCCAAGCTGGCCGCGATGATCAGCGCGTCACGCCCATCCGACGGCCGCGCCGCATGACTGCCCTTACCCGTCACCTTGATGTCGAAAAACGCAGCCCCCGCCATGGCAACACCTTTGCAAATGCCCACCTTGCCATGCTGGCCGTTGGGCATGTTGTGCATGCCGTAAATCTCGTCGCAGGGGAACTGCTCGAACAATCCGTCTTCAATCATCTGGCGCGCGCCGCCCAGACCTTCCTCCGCCGGTTGGAACACAATCACCGCTGTCCCGTCAAAATCCCGCGTCGCCGCCAGATGTTTCGCCGCTCCCAGCAGCATCGTTGTATGCCCGTCATGGCCGCAGGCATGCATCACGCCATCGTTGGTCGAGGTATAGTCCAGCCCGGTGATCTCATGGATCGGCAGCGCGTCCATATCCGCCCGCAAACCCACACGGCGGTTGCCTTTTTGCTTACCGTGGATCAACCCGACAACGCCGGTTTTCCCCAGTCCGGTATGGACCTCGTCCACACCATATTCGCGCAACTTCTCCGCCACGATTCCGCTGGTCCGCTCTTCGGTGAAGCCGATTTCAGGATGCGCGTGCAGATCGCGGAAAATCGCGTTCAGCTCATCAGTGCTATCGGAAATAATGGGGAGGATATTCATGGTGCTGGCTCCGGACGTAAGGGGTTTGATCCCAGCCTACGTCCGAAAACCGCACATGTGTAGGGCGCTGTTACGCGCCCTGGAGAATTTTACAAAAGGCCCGCGTGCTTGAGGCCCGCATCCACCAGCGCGCGTGTCTCGTCGCTGAGACCCGTCAGCGGCAGACGCACCTCTTCTGCGCACAAATCAAGACGCGACATGGCGTATTTCACGCCAACCAGACCCGGCTCGGTGAAGATGGCTTTGTGCAGCGGCATCAGTTTATCCTGAATGGCCAGCGCAGCGGCATAATCCCCCGCAGCGCAAGCGGCCTGCAACTGCGACGTCAGCTTGGGCGCCACATTAGCCGTGACAGAAATACAGCCAACCCCGCCTTGGGCGTTAAACCCGTGCGCGGTTGCATCCTCGCCCGACAGCTGGATGAAATCCGGACCGCAGGTCATACGCTGGTCGCAAACCCGCGCCAGATCGCCTGTGGCATCCTTGACGCCGACAATCCGCTCCAGCTTGGCCAACTGACCCATGGTTTCAGGCGACATGTCCACAACTGAACGGCCGGGGATGTTGTAGATGATGATCGGCAGCGCACAGCAATCATGCACGGCCGTAAAATGCGCAATCAAGCCGCGCTGGGTCGGCTTGTTGTAATAGGGCGTGACCAGCAGGATACCGTCCGCGCCCACCTTTTCCGCATGCTGGGCAAGGCGGATGGATTCCAGTGTGTTGTTGCTGCCTGCACCCGCGATAACGGGAATCCGGCCAGCGGCGGCTTTCACCACTTCTTCCACAACGGCTTCGTGTTCTGCATGGGTCAACGTGGGCGATTCGCCTGTAGTGCCAACAGGCACCAACCCGTTACTGCCTTCACCGATATGCCATTCGACAAGTTTCTTCAGTGTTTCGATATCCAGCTCGCCGTTGCGAAACGGCGTGACGAGGGCAGGTAGAGAACCTGAAAACATGTGCACGCTCCTTTATGTGCTGGAGACCGAAAGGCCACCGGGGATGAAACGCCCCGCCAATACGGGACATAGGGGGAAGACCGCCTGCGCGCGAAGGCGTGAATTGAACCCGAGCTTAGATAGTCTATGGTGATAGCCTGTACTGTGAGCGACATAGGAAATGCAAGCCATGAGACGCTATCTGACCGCCCTGTTGCTGCTGTGTGCCACTGCATTCCCCCTCGCTGCGGAGCAACGGCCAAGGCCTTTGGGCTGGGCATTGGACGCCATGCGCGGCGGTGATTTTGATGCCGCCGAAAGGATCGCAGAACGGGACGGCGCCGTGGCGCGTGATGTGATCGTCTGGCACCGCTTGCGCAACGCCCAAGGCGACTATGCCCAAATCACAGACTTCCTCAAACGCCGCCCCGACTGGCCCGGCATGGATTACCTCCGCCGCCGCTCCGAACCGGTTGTGATTGAACAAAGCGATGACGAGATCATAGCTTTCTTTGAAGGGATGGCAGCACAGACTCCTATGGGTGTTCTGGCCCACGCCCGCGCTTTGACCGCCAAAGGCCTTACAGGGCCCGCACAGGCAAATCTGGTTCTGGCATGGCGGACGATGCCTATGGACACCCTCGAGCAAGCTGCCTTTCTGGCCGATCATGCAGAGCTGCTGAAACCCCACCACGACGCCCGGCTCGATGCCATGGTTTGGGAGCGTGAATACGACGAAGCCCGCCAGATGTACGGCATTGCCAGCAAGGGTGCGGAACAGGCAGCCGAAGCGCGCATTGCCTTCTATCGCCGGCTGGACAGTGCCGTGCAAACCTATGAAGACCTGCCTGCCGCCCTGAAGGTCACGGGCGGTGTCAACCACGCACGCTTTGAGTGGCGCATCCGTTCGGGCCGTGAACAGGACGCAAAAGACCTGCTGCTGGAAGCATCCAAAAGCATCGAAACCCTCGGAAACCCCACCGCATGGGGCAACCGCCGCCGTGCACTGGCGCGCGACGAAATGCGCTCGGGTGATCCAAAGCTGGCCTATGCAATGGCCTCACAGCACTTTCTCACGGCAGGGTCTGATTTTGCCGACCTTGAATGGCTTGCCGGTTACATCGCTCTGCGGTTCCTCAAAGACCCCGCTCGGGCGCTCAAGCATTTCAAAAGTCACGATGGCGCTGTTGAATCGCCCATCAGCCAGGGCCGCGCCGGATACTGGCAGGGCCGCGCACTGGAAGAAGCCGGCGACAACGAAGGTGCCTCTGCGGCCTATCAGGCAGGTGCGAATTTCCAAACCTCTTTCTACGGCCTGCTGGCCGCCGAACGCGCGCGCATTCCCTTCCCGGAAAAACTGCGCGGCGCCCGCCCCGCGCAGGACTGGCGCATCAGTCCGTTGGCCTCTGCCCCGCTGTTCGAGGCGGGCCTTCTGCTGCAAGCTTCGGGCGAGTTGAACCTCGCAGAGCGTTTCTGGACCCACCTTGCGGGCCAGTTGCTGGAACCCGATCTGGAGCTGTTGGGACAAGCCGCCATTGACGTGGATCAACCCCACATCGCCGTCATGATCGGTAAACGTGCCGCACAAAGCGGGCTGGAAATTGCCTCGGCATATTACGCGCTGCACCCAGCGGGCGAGGCGGCTTTGCCGATGGCCCCCGAAATGACGCTGGCCATCGCCCGCCGCGAGAGCGAGTTTGACCCGGTTGTACAATCCAGCGTGGGCGCGCGTGGCCTCATGCAGCTGATGCCTGCCACCGCAAAGGAAGTCGCACAAAAACTAGGAATCGGGCCACAACATACAACGGACCGCCTGACCGCTGATCCGGTCTATAACGCCCGCCTTGGCTCGCAATATCTATCCGAACTGGCAGGCCGGTTTGACGGGAATGTCGTCATGGTCTCCGCCGCCTATAACGCCGGCCCCAGCCGCCCTATCCGCTGGATAGAAGACTACGGCGATCCGCGCGATGGTGATATCTACATCGTGGACTGGGTTGAGATGGTCCCCTTCCGCGAGACGCAGAACTACATCATGCGTGTGACAGAGTCCCTGCCCGTCTACCGCGCACGACTGGGGAAAGAGCCACTGCCAATTCCCTTCTACGAAGAGCTGACCGGCTCAACGCTGCTGCCGTTCGCGCCAAAAGGTGAATAGCCCCGCCGCCACAATAATCACACAACCGATGGCCACATTGGTGCTGATGGTCTCCCCGAACAGGGTGATGCCGATTGTGGCGGCAAACACCAGTTGCAGATAGGCAAAAGGCTGCACCGCGCTGGCTTCTGCCACCTCATAGCAGCGGATCAACAGCCAGTGGCCCGTCACGCCAGTGAGACACAAACAACCCATCCAGATCCAGTCTTGCCCGCTCATCGGTTCCCAGAACCACGCGCCAAGCACGGTCATGGCAACAGCCCCCACCGTACCGGTCCAGAAAAAGCTGGTGGCCGTGCTGTCGCGCCGTCCGGCATAGCGGGTCAGCAACCCGTAGACCGCAAACATCGCAGCCGCCAAAAGCGGGATCAGCGCGCGAATGTCAAAAACCTCGCGGCCGGGCTGCAAGATAATGATCACCCCGATGAACCCCACACCAATCGCCGCCCAACGCCGCCAGCCAACACGCTCGCCCAGCACCGGCCCTGACAAGGCGGCTACCAACAGCGGATAGCAGGTGAACACCGCATGGCTTTCCACCAGACCCAGAATGGTGAATGCGGCAACCATCACACAAATCTCCAGCGACAACAGCAGGCCGCGGGTGATCTGGATCAACGGCTGCTGCGTGCGCGCTGCTGCTCGGATACCACCGGCACGCCGCTTGGCGATGGTGATCACAAAGGCCGCAAAGAACCAGTAGCGGATCATTACAATCATCAGGACGTTGTATTCCCCCGCCAGATGCCGCGACAGACCGTCCTGCACTGCAAACACAAAGGTTGTGGCAATCATCAGGCCAATGCCCAGCGGAATGTTGTTGCTCTGCGCCGTCGTCATGTCAGTACCGCCTGTGTCATATGTCTTTTCCGCCCGTAGCCCTGCACGCGGCGCACGTCAAAACCCGCATCCGCCAGCCCGCGCCGTACAAATCCTGCCGCTGTGTAGGTCGCCGCTGTGCCACCTTTGGCCGTATGCTGTGCGACCTGCGCCATCAACTCGGGCGACCAGAGTTCAGGATTTTTCGCAGGCGAAAACCCGTCCAGAAACCATGCATCAGCCGCCCCGCACCACTCGGGCAAGGCCTCGCGGGCATCCCCGATCACAACACGTAATTCAAAGTCAGCACCCTCCAGATGGCGCGGAAAGGTATCAGCCCGTGCCAGATCATCCGGCAACCCGTCAAAGGCACGCAACGCCGCATGCAGATCGTCCATTGCCATCGGATAGGCCTCGAAACTGGTAAAGCGCAGCGTGCCCCCGCAGCCACAGGCACGGAACGCATGCAAGGCCACCAGAAAATTCAACCCCGTGCCAAAGCCAAGCTCGGCCACATGGAACCCGTCGACAAAACGTGCGGGCAAGTCATTGCCGCCCAGAAACACATGCCGCGTCTCCTCCATCCCGTTGTCGAGGCTGAAATAGGGGTCATCGAACATGGTCGAGACCGGAATCACGCCGTCACGCCATTCAATATCTGCCGTCTGGTCCTGCACGCATATGCCCTGTATCTGTCATTCCGGCGCAACTTGCGCGCAAAGTGAGGCAGGGGCAATGACCGATATCACCATCAAAGGCGCCGGCATCTTCGGACTGTCAATTGCATGGGCCTGCGTGCAACGCGGCGCATCCGTACAGATCATTGATCCGGGCGGCGCGGGTGCCGGCAGCAGCGGCGGGGTAGTGGGCGCATTGGCCCCGCATGTGCCGGAAAACTGGAACCCGAAAAAGGCGTTCCAACTCGAAAGTCTGCTTATGGCAGAACAGTTCTGGGGCGATGTGGCAAAAGCGGGCGGCAAAAGCGCAGGCTACGCCCGCACCGGACGGCTACAACCCATCGCTGACGCGCATGCACGCGCACTGGCCTTGCGCCGTGTCGAGACTGCGCAGGAATTATGGAGTGACAACGCCACTTGGGAAGTCATCACAGCGCCCCTAGGCCATTGGGAACCAGCCAGCCCCGATGGCCACCTGATCCGCGACACCCTCAGCGCGCATATACACCCCCGTCAGGCCTGCGACGCGCTGGTTGCCGCCCTTTTGAATGCAGGCGTTCACATCCAGCACGATGGGCCGGACAAAGGAGCCGTGCTATGGGCGACAGGTGTTGCCGGACTGGAGGCGCTAAACGCACGACACACGCGCACTATGGGCAGCGGCGTCAAAGGGCAGGCCGCCCTGCTCCGCTATGATGCTGCGGGACTGCCGCAACTGTTTGCCGGCGGGGTGCATTTGATCCCGCATCTGGACGGCACTGTCGCCATCGGCTCCACCTCCGAAAACACATACGATGACCCCACCAGCACAGACCCGCAACTGGACAATGTCATCGCTGCCGCCCGCGCCGCCGTGCCGGCCCTGCGCGAGGCGCCCGTGATTGCACGCTGGGTAGGCGTGCGGCCGCGCGCACGGTCGCGTGCCCCGATGCTGGGGCCTTGGCCGGACCGCAGCGGCCATTACATCGCCAATGGCGGCTTCAAGATCGGCTTTGGCATGGCCCCCAAAGTGGCTCAAGTTATGGCTGACCTACTGCTGGACGCCAAAGACACCATTCCCAAAGGATTCCGTGTGGAGGATAGCCTATGACACCCCGCCTAAAAACGCTGGACCACTTTGTGCTGACAGTGGCCGATATCCCTGCCACGCTTGCCTTTTACCAACAGGCCCTCGGCATGACCCCGACATCCTTCACAGTCGCGGATGGCACAACCCGCCACGCCCTGTGTTTCGGGACAATGAAGATCAACCTGCACCAGCACGGCGCAGAGTTTGAACCCAAAGCCCGCCACGTCCAGACGGGCTCGGCCGATCTGTGCTTTCTGTCCGATACGCCCCTATCGGTGTGGCAGAACCATTTTGCACAAACAGGTTTTGAAATAGAAACAGGCCCGGTGCCCCGCACGGGGGCTACCGGACCTATCTTGTCGCTCTATCTGCGGGATCCTGATGGAAACCTGATCGAGGTCAGCACACCCGCCTAGCGGATTTCGCTGCGCAAGGAAGCCATCAACTGGGTCAGCTCGTTGATGTACACCTCGCCCGTCAGCTGGCCATTGGCATCAAACGCTTCATAGCTGGCA
This sequence comes from Sulfitobacter sp., assembly GCA_029252045.1. Lineage (GTDB taxonomy): Bacteria > Pseudomonadota > Alphaproteobacteria > Rhodobacterales > Rhodobacteraceae > Sulfitobacter. The sequence continues at coordinate 96,218 of JAQXCD010000022.1, read as the reverse complement.
GCCACATGGATTTCCGGCCCTTGCAGGATACGCGGACGGAAGGGCACCATAAAGCCGCGCAGCACCATCTGTGCACGCTCGCCACCCGCGCGGCCTGCTGCGGCGGACATGACCGCCACAGGCTTGCCGCCCCACGGCTTGATTTGTGAGCGGCTGATCCAGTCCAGTGCATTTTTCAACGCGCCTGACGGGCCTTTGTTATATTCGGGCGTCGAGATCAAAACCGCATCCGCACCCGCGATTTGCTGCGCCAACGCGTCCACAGCGGCAGGCACACCATGCGCCTCTTCGTCATCGCCGTTGTACAGCGGCAGGTTGATATCGGCCTGCGTGTACTGCGCATCCCCGAACAGCCGCACGGCCTCTGCCAACAACAGTGAATTGTGGCTGTCCTTGCGAAGCGAACCTGAAATGCCGAGGAGTTTGGGAGAAGCCATGGGTGTCGTCCTTAATTGAATGTCTCTTGTCCTTATATGTGTGGCTTTTTTCCTCACTCTCAAGGTACGCAACAACACACCGGATGTGCGCTTTTGCGCAGGCAACAAAAAAGGCCCCGATGCGAAACTGCATCAGGGCCTTAATCCGGATTAGAGTAGGATCACGCCGCGTTTGGCAGGATCACAATTTCCACACGACGGTTTTGCGCCTTGCCTTGCGGGTTCAGGTTGCTGGACACGGGCTGGCTTTCGCCACGGCCATAGGCCTGCACGCGCGAGCGCGAGATGCCGTTGTTCAGTAATACGTTTGCAACCGCGTTGGCACGGTCCTCGGACAGTTGCTGGTTGGAACCTGCATCACCATCGCTGTCGGTGTGACCGATAATCTGGATGGTCGAGTCAGGGTAGGCCTGAAGGTTACCCGCAACGGCACCCAGATCACGCTGCAAATCAGGGCGCACAGCGCTGGAACCTGTTGCAAACAGGATGTCCTGCGGCAGCGTCACAATCAGACGGTCGCCGGTGTTGTTGATGGTCACGTTGTCATTGCCGAGGCTGGCACGCAGATCGCGCTCCTGCTTGTCCAGCAGCGCACCCGCTCCTGCACCCAGCGCACCGCCAATGATTGCACCACGCAACGCACCCTTGTCACGGTTGCCATCCCCTTTGGACAGCGCACCGATAACGGCACCTGACGCCGCGCCAATCAGCACGCCGTTTTTCAGTTTCTGGTTCGGATCATTCGGCTGGGCCAAAATGGAGCCGTTCGGGTTGGTACATGCGCCCAGCGCAACAACCGTCACCAATGCGGCCAGTGCCGGGAATTTTATAAATGTCATAGTATACTGCCTTACTGTTTCGGCTCCGTTCGGGCGAAGCATCTTTTCGGTAAACCCAATATAAGGCGGAATCGTTCCTGACTAAATGCCGGATTGCGGGGAATAAGCGGCATCCCGCGCACCTTCACGGCGTGCAGCTTCGTAGCCCAACATCGCGCGCTTTACCGGCAAGCCCCAGTGATAGCCGCCCAAACCGCCCGATTTGCGCAACACGCGGTGACAGGGGATCAGATAGCCGATGGGATTGCGCCCTACCGCCGTGCCCACCGCCCGCACCGCCTTGGGGTTGCCAATGGCCTGCGCAATTGCGCCATAGGTTGTCACTTGCCCCTCCGGCAAATGCAGCAGCGCCTCCCAAACCTTGATCTGGAATGGCGCGCCAATCAGGTAGAGCGGCGCACGGTCCAAGCCGCTTTCAATCCCGAATGCAGCCAGCACCCAAGGGCGCAACCGCACAGGATCTTCTGTAAACGTCGCAGCAGGCCACCGCGCCAGCAGATCAGCCATCGCCGCCTCTTCGCCCATCTCGGCAGCCAGTGACAGGCCACAGATTCCCTTCTCCGTTGCCATCACCACCACAGGGCCAAAGGTGCTCTCGAACCAGCCCCAGAATATCTGCAACCCCGCCCCGCCGGTAGCAAACTCTCCGGGGCTCATCGCCTCCCACCGCACAAACAGATCGTGCAACCGCCCCGTGCCTGATAACCCCGTAGAATGCGCCGCCTCCAGCGTCGTGAACTGCTCGCGCAGAAGCGTCTTGGCATGGCCCAGCGTCAGGTACTGCTGATAGCGTTTAGGCGATACGCCTACCCAAGCAGAAAACACCCGTTGGAAATGCGCAGCACTCATCCCCATTTTCGCCGCCAGCGCCTCAAGGCTCAGCGGTTCCGCAGCCCCGTCAATCAACGCAATAGCGCGGGCAATGACGCCGTAATGATAGGCGGTTCCGGAATCGTCGGGCTGATGGATCATCTGTGTCATGGCGCCACAATATGCGCCCGCTGTCTTGCAAGCGACCCGAAACCTGCGCATACCTTCCCGCCATGAGCAAACCGTCGAAACAACTCGATTATCACACCATCCGCGCCATCATGGAACGCTTTCGGGATGCTGATCCAGAGCCTGAAGGCGAGCTGGAGCATGTGAACGTCTACACGCTGGTTGTGGCCGTGGCCCTATCTGCGCAGGCCACCGATGTGGGCGTCAACAAAGCCACGCGCGCGTTGTTCCAGATCGCAGACACACCGCAGAAAATGCTGGACCTTGGCCTAGAAGGTGTGACCGAGCACATCAAGACCATCGGGCTGTTCCGCCAGAAAGCCAAGAACGTCATCAAGCTGAGCCAGATATTGGTCGATGACTATGACGGCATCGTTCCCAATTCCCGCGCTGCCCTGCAATCACTGCCGGGTGTCGGGCGCAAGACGGCCAATGTCGTGCTGAACATGTGGTGGCGGCAACCTGCACAGGCGGTGGACACCCATATCTTCCGCGTGGGGAACCGCACCGGCATCGCGCCGGGTAAAACCGTCGAAGCGGTCGAGCGCGCGGTTGAAGACAACATTCCCGCAGACTTCCAGCTGCACGCCCACCACTGGCTGATCCTGCATGGCCGGTATCACTGCAAGGCACGCAATCCGCAGTGCCGCACCTGCATCATCAAAGACCTCTGCGCATACAAGGACAAGACGACATGAAAACATATGACCTCGTAGGCATCGGCAATGCCGTGGTGGATGTCATCAGCCATTCGGATGATGCGTTTCTGGATAACATGGGCATCGAAAAAGGCATCATGCAGCTGGTCCCGCAGGACCGCGCTGAACAGCTGTACGCCGCGATGGATGACCGTGTTCAAACGCCGGGTGGCGCTGTGGCAAACACCGTTGCGGGCGTTGGCGCCTTGGGCCTGAACACCGCCTTTATCGGGCGGGTACGCGATGATGGTCTGGGCCGCTTCTACGCCAAAGCGATGACAGACAACGGCATCGACTTTGTGAACGTCCCCGTTACAGATGGCGACACACCCACATCCCGCAGCATGATCTTTGTCACCCCCGATGGGGAGCGCTCGATGAACACCTATCTGGGTATCTCCACCGGCCTGTCCTCTGCCGATGTCCCTGCCCCTGTTGCTGGCAACGCCAAGATCATGTTCCTCGAAGGGTATCTCTTTGACGAAGACGCCGGCAAAACCGCCTTCCGCGAGGCCGCACGCGCAGCCAAAGCGGGCGGCGGCAAAGCAGGCATTACAATCTCCGATCCATTCTGCGTTGAACGCCACCGCGCCGATTTCCTGCAAATGATCGAACACGAGCTGGACTTTGTCATCGGCAATGAGGCCGAGATCGAATCCCTATTCCAGACCGATGATCTGGAAGACGCCATGGCCCGCACTGCCGCCATGTGCCCCGTGATGGTCTGCACCCGTGGCGGGGACGGTGTAACCCTTATCGCCGGATCCGAGCGGGTGGACATTCCGGCCCCTGCCCGCGTTACCCCTGTTGATGCGACGGGCGCCGGCGATCAATTCGCCGCCGGTTTCATCTACGGCATGGCAACGGGCCGTGATCTGGAAACCTGCGGGCGCATGGGCAATCTATGCGGCGCCGAAGTCATCAGCCACATCGGCCCCCGCCCCGAAAGGGACATGATGGAGATTTTCCGCAAAGAAGGTCTGGTATGAGCCTGTCAAACGGTCTGCACGCCGTCCCTGCGGGCAAAATGCCTGTGGTCGTCACCTATCTGGAAATGCACAAACCCCCGGCCCTTGCCGATCTCCCCCTGCCCGACGGCATCACCTTCCGGCGTGTGATGCCAACAGTAGAATGGTACCGCGATGTATTTTCGCGCGTGGGGCAAGACTGGCTCTGGTACGGGCGCCTGATGCTGGACCAGACAGCCCTCGCAGAGGGTTTGGCAAATCCGTCTATCGAATATTATACCCTCGCCAAAGACTGGCAGGACGAAGCCCTGCTGGAGCTGGACTTTCGCAAGGAAGGTGAATGCGAGCTGGCGTATTTCGGCCTGACAAAAGCACTGATCGGATCAGGTGCGGGGCGCTATCTGATGACACAGGCCATCCGCCGCGCGTGGGCCGCAGACATCACCCGCTTTCATGTCCATACCTGCACAAACGACAGCCCGCAGGCGCTGACATTCTACATCCGCTCGGGTTTTACCCCCTTCAAACGCGAGATCGACATCGACGACGATCCCCGCCTGTCAGGGTTTCTTCCCGCCGATGCAGCGCCCGCCTTCCCGATCATCTAAGCGGCGCGCAGGACTTTCCTGAAAAACATCCCGTCACGGAACGGATCATGCGTGGTGTGGGTGTGCCAAACAGGTATCCCCCGCACGGATTGGTCGAAACCACATTCCCCTTCGCACCCAGTTCAACAAAGGCCAGCACTTCGGTCCCCTGCTGAACAGTTGCGCACCACGGCCCGTAACAGGAAACCGCAAGCGTCACCGGCTTGCTGAAAGGCGCGTTGAAGCCGGTCTTCGAAAGGGGCATCCCCGTCAGCTTGGCTTTGATCAAAGTCAGCTCCGGTGTTGCGCCCTGATTATTATAATTTACCTTCGGCAGCTTGCGGACATCAAAATTCAGCTTGCCGCGTACAACAACAAAATGTGACTCTGATGCTTGGGCCTGCTGAAACGCCGCCACAACGGAATGGGGCCTGCACGACAGCGCTGTCGCCGTAACAGGCACGCAAGCGACCAACGCCGCAAGAACCAGGTACTTCATAAAAACTCCCCGAACTCTTCAACAACACGCGCGTAAACATCGCGCTTGAACGGCACAATCCCGTCCAGCATTTCCGCCGCCGCCAGCCACCGCCACTCGCGGAACTCCGGCTCGGCCGTCTGGATGTTCACCTGATCATCCGTCCCGTTAAACCGCAGCAAAAACCACTTCTGCTCCTGCCCGCGATATTTACCCTTCCACAGCTTTGGCACCAACTCCCGCGGCAACTCATACGGCAGCCAACCTGCGCTCTCTGCTTCTATCTCTACCAGATCACGGGTGATGCCGGTTTCCTCTTCCAGCTCGCGCAGCGCCGCATCGCGCGGGTCTTCACCGGGGTCAACACCCCCCTGTGGCATCTGCCAGGCCTCATAATCACGGTCCAGCCGCTGACCTACAAACACCTCGCCCGCGGCGTTCAACAGCATCAATCCCACACAAGGACGGTAGGGCAGTTTTTCAATTTCTTCGGGCGTCATGCTCAGGTCACTTTTGTTGATCATATTCCCGGCCAACCTACATCACCCACACAGGTATCGAAAGCACCCTCAGGCTGACGCGGCGTTTTTGGTGACATACCGCTGCTCCCCCGCCATGCTGCCTGTAAAACACATACCTCCAAAAAGGGTCTCCCCATGTCCAGCTATCCCCATATGCTCGCTCCCCTCGATCTCGGCTTCACCACGCTCAAGAACCGCGTCCTTATGGGCTCGATGCACACCGGTCTGGAGGAAACGAAAGACTGGAACCGCGTGGCCGAATTCTACGCAGCCCGCGCGCGCGGTGGCGTGGGGCTGATGGTGACGGGTGGCATCGGCCCCAACCTCGAAGGCTCGGTTCTGCCGGGTGCGGCCATGATGGTCAGCGATCAGGACGTCGCCAACCACAAGGTTGTAACGGACCGCGTCCATGCCGCAGACGGCAAAATTGCCATGCAAATCCTGCACGCCGGCCGCTACGCCTACGGCCCAAAATGCGTCGCCCCCTCAGCGATCAAATCCCCGATCTCCCCCTTCCCCCCGACCGAGCTTGACGCAGCAGGGATTGAAAAACAAATCGCCGATATCGCCGCCTGCGCCGGCCGCGCCCAAGAGGCAGGCTATGACGGCGTGGAGGTCATGGGCTCCGAGGGTTATTTCCTCAACCAGTTCCTTGTCACCCATACCAACAAACGCACAGACGAATGGGGCGGCTCCTACGAGAACCGCATGCGCCTGCCGATCGAAGTTGTGAAACGCGTCCGCGAAACCGTGGGCCCCGATTTCATCGTGATCTACCGCCTCTCGATGATCGATCTGGTCCCCAACGGCTCAACCTACGACGAAGTTGTGCAACTGGCCGTCGAGATCGAAAAAGCAGGCGCGACCATCATCAACACCGGCATCGGCTGGCACGAAGCCCGCATCCCCACCATCGCCACATCCGTCCCCCGCGCAGCTTTTGCATGGGTCACGAAAAAACTGATGGGCAAAGTCTCGATCCCCCTCATCGCCTCCAACCGCATCAACACACCCGAAGTCGCCGAAGAAGTCATCTCAACCGGCTGTGCAGATATGGTCTCCATGGCCCGCCCCATGCTGGCAGACGCGGAGTTTATGAACAAAGCCGCCAGCGGCCGCGCCTCCCATATCGCGCCCTGCATCGGCTGCAACCAAGCCTGCCTGGATCACACTTTCGGCGGAAAAATCTCCAGCTGCCTCGTGAACCCCCGCGCCTGCTATGAGACCGAACTGGTCCTCACACCCACCGACACACCAAAATCAATCGCCGTTGTAGGCGCTGGCCCCGCAGGCCTGTCCGCTGCCATCGCCGCTGCGGAACGCGGCCACACCGTCACCGTCTTCGACCGCGCGTCCGAGATCGGCGGCCAGCTAAACCTCGCCAAACAGGTCGCAGGTAAGGAAGAGTTCTGGGGCTTCGTCGACTGGTACCGCACCATGGTCGCCCACCACGGCATCACGGTACAGCTGAACACCGAAGTTTCCGCCAATGATCTGGACGGCTTTGACGAAGTTATCATCGCCACCGGTGTCACCCCGCGTGATCCGCAAATCGAAGGCCAGAACCGCGATAACGTCTTCTCCTATATAGACGTCCTGAACGGTACCGCCAAAATCGGCAACCACGTTGCTGTCATCGGCGCAGGCGGCATCGGCTTTGATGTCTCCGAACACCTTGTGCAGAGCGGCGAAAGCACCACCCTCAACCTGCCCGAATGGATGCGCGAATGGGGCGTGGCCGATACCGCCCAACACCGCTCCGGCCTCGCCCCCGACGGCCCGCAACCCCACGCCCCCGCGCGTCAGGTCACCATGATGCAGCGCAAGCCCTCCAAACCCGGCAAAGGCCTCGGCAAAACCACCGGCTGGATTCACCGCGCCTCCCTCACCATGAAAAACGTCTCCATGATAGCAGGCGTAAACTACGAGCGGATCGATGACGCAGGCATCCACATCAGCTTCGGTGAGGCCCGCGAGAACCCGCAAACCATCCCCGCCGATACAATCGTGCTCTGCGCAGGTCAGCTCTCCGACCGCTCACTCGCCGATGCGCTAGAGGCACGCGGCAAATCCTGCCACGTCATCGGCGGCGCAGACGTCGCCTCGGAGCTGGACGCAAAACGCGCCATTGACCAAGGCACCCGCCTCGCCGCCACCCTCTAAGGAACCAGCCAGCCCCCCTATCTTTCTTGGCCCTATATCCTCCGGGGGATTGGCCCTTGGGCCAAGGGGGCTGGCCCCTAACCGCACTTGCAACCCGCGTGCTAGAAGTAAACAATGGCGCAACACCTGAACCAAAGGATGCGCCGTGCCCCTGTGTGTTTTCGACATTGCTGCCGATGGCAGTGCCACAATCCCCACCGATACACATCTCAATGGGCCGGCGCGTTATCGCTGGTGGCACTTCGATATATCCGACCCTCACTTGGCCGACTGGTGCGAAACGAACCTGCCTGCAATTCCCGCAGGCGCCTTGGTCCAGCCGGAAACACGGCCGCGTTGTGATACATACGAAGACGGCCTGATCCTCAACCTGCGCGGCATCAACCTCAATGCCGGCCAGCCCGCCGAGGAGATGGTCTCAATCCGCATGTGGGTAACGGACAACGTCGTGGTGACAGCCCGCGTGCGGCGGGTCTTCGCCATAGACGAAATCCGCCAGAGCGCCGAGGCCGATATGGCCCCGCCAACCCCTGCCGCGTTTGTCACAGCATTGGTGACCCGTCTCACCGCCCGTGTGCAAGCCGAAGTCATGTCCATCAGTAAACTCACCGAATTCTTCGAAGCCGATCTGGACGACGGCTCAACCCCCATCCCGTCCGAGCTGCCCTTGGCCCGCCGCCGCGTCATTCGCTTGCGCCGTTATCTGGACCCCCAGCGCGCCGCCCTGAATACCTTGGCCGCAGAACCCCTGATCCCTTCCGAGGATCAACCCTCTCTGCGCGAACTGGCAAACCGCACCACAATGGCGGTAGAGGAACTGGACGCCCAGCGCGAAAGGCTGAATGCCGTGCAGGACGATCACGATCTCGATGTCGCCCGAAAACAGGCCCGCAACAGTTTTATTCTTTCGGTTGGCGCAGGGATCTTCCTGCCCATCAGCTTTCTCACAGGTCTGTTCGGCGTCAACATCGGCGGGATGCCGGGCCTCAACAGCCCTTGGGCCTTTGCAATACTTTGCGCATCAATGGCCCTCCTTGCCGTGCTGCTTTTGATCGTCATTCGCTGGAAAAAGTGGATCTAGCAGAATCGCCCGAAACACACTGTTCCCCTGTTTCCTGCCTTGCAACGGTTCCGCAATTACCTTGCTACTGTCCCACCCCTGCCCCGATTGCGCCCCATTCCACCTTCATAGCTGATCCTCGAAATAAGAATGGAAGGGGACGGCATATGGACCGCCTGACAGAAATGGAAGCATTCGCCACTGTGGTGGATCAAGGGGGCTTTACCGACGCCGCCAAGAAGATGGGGATTTCTAAATCCGCTGTCTCAAAGCACGTCTCCTCGCTTGAGGCCCGCCTCGGCGCACGCCTTCTCAACCGGACAACACGCCGCGTCTCCCCTACGGAAATCGGCCTTGCCTATTATGACCGCGCCCGCCGCGTTCTGAATGATGCAGGCGAAGCAGACGCGCTTGTCACCTAGATGCAATCGGCGCCTTCAGGCTTGCTGCGGATCTCGGTCGCGACCGACTTTGGTGTGAACCACCTCTCGCCGGTCCTCTCTGAATTCCTAGGTGACTTCCCTGACATCACCGTCAACATGGTCCTCAACAACCGCTACGTTGAGCTGATCTCGGAAGGCTTCGACATGGCCGTGCGCATCGGAGAGCTGGAAGACAGCACCCTGCGGGCCCGCAAACTGACCGAGACGACCAAACGTATGATCGCCTCCCCTGCCTATTTCGAGAAATACGGCCGCCCCGAAAAGATCGACGATCTGAACGACCACAAGCTGCTGCATTACTCCAACCAGTCCAGCGGCAACGTCTGGAAGCTGACCGCCCCTTCAGGTGAGAAACGCCAAGTGCGCACCGCAGGCTGGCTCTCGGTCAATGACGGGCAATCCCTGCTCAACGCGGCCATCTCCGGCCTCGGCATCGCCTATCTGCCCAGCTTTCTCTATGCGGATGCAATGGCAAAAGGCCTGATCGAGGATGCCATTCCCGATCTGCCGCTCGAGACCCAAGGCATTTACGCGGTTTATCCTCCCGGCCGGTTTACCCAGCCCAAGGTCCGCGCCTTTATCGACTTTCTGGTCCACTCGTTTGCCGAAAAAGGCCCAAGCGAATGGTAAGCCAGACCTAAGACACCATCTCCCCTCGGTGAAACTCGGCCCCGGTACCGCGCAAGCGCTATCGGGGTTTTTTCGTTGGTCAGTGACCTATTGCGCCAGTACCACCGCCTCGACACGCCGGTTCGCCTCGCGGCCTGCTTCGGTTGTGTTGGTTGTATGGGGTGAAAGATATCCCATTCCGCGTGCCTCCAGCCGGTCGGGGGATATGGCGTATTGCGTGATCAAGCGCTCGCGCACAGCTTGCGCGCGACTGACGGACAAGGCGATATTGCCGTCCAGACCGCCGATGTTATCCGTATGCCCGACCAGCGCAATGCGCATTTCCGGCTGTGCCTGTAACGCACGCGCAAGCTCCTCCAGAACTGAAAACGGCCCCTGTCCCAATTGGGACGTGCCACTCTCGAAATCCAGTTGGGACAAAACCACATGCCCGTTGCCCGCCAGCGCCTCGGGGATGGGTCCGGCCACGGGCACACCCGATGGCAACGGTGTCGGCGCAGTGGTTTGCACAGTAGTCTCCACCGCATCCGTACCTGCCTGAATAATCTGGACAAAGGATGCGCCACTGGCAGCGCTTGCCATAACCGACACGGCCTGTATCGCGCCACCCTCTTCACCACGCAGGGCCGTCAATGCATGATAGCTGCGGATGTTCACATACATATTGGGTGCTGGCAGTACCTCTGCGGAGAAGCGGAAATCATGGCCGCCACAGGCCTGCGCCTCACAATCCAGAACAATCCTGAACCCGGCTTCTTCCAGCTGGCTCCGCAACGGCGCAATCAATTGCAAAGGCGTCAGGTCCGCCACCTCAATGCGCCACGCACTGCGCGCGATCGGTCCCTCAACCACCAAATTGGGCAAATCTCCGTCCGCAAAAACACCAACAGGCGCCAGAAAGCGGTCCTGCGCTGTATCGCGGGTAATCATCTGGTGTGCGCCTGTGGGCAGGGTCAACTCAACCGCCTGAGCTGCCCCCGCCACACCAATCAGCACCGCACCTAGGATGGGTTTCATCTGTTCTGCGCGTGGTAGGCTTTGTTCGGGCGCATGTCGGATGCGCTGGCCACCCGGTTGGTCATGTTAAAGAACGCCGCCACCGATGCGATGTCCCAGATATCACGGTCACTAAAACCAATGGCACGCAGCGCTTCGCGGTCATCTTCCTCGATAATCTCTGGCGCCTCGGTCAGCTTGACCGCGAAATCCAGCATCATGCGGGTTTTGTCGTCCAGATCGGCAACGCGGTAGTTCATCACCAGCTGCTCGCCCAAAATCGGATCACCCGATAATTCGCGCACCGCAGCACCATGTGCTGTCAGGCAATAAAAGCACTTGTTCACAGCAGACACCACAACAGCAATCATCTCGCGCTCAAGCTTGCTGAGGTTGCTCTTGCCCAGCATCAGATCGTTATAAAGCGCGGTGAACGAATTCAGCTTGTCGATATCAAATGCATAGGCCTGCAAAACATTGGGGATCATGCCCAGCTTGTCCGTGCAGATGTCAAAATACTTCTGTGTCTCGGGCGGCAGCGGGTTGACCATTGGCAGGTCGAGGGCTGTTGGGGCGTCATCAGACATATGAATGTTCCTTTATTGAGGTGCTTGACGATAATGATAGGTGCCAACGCTGGTAAAGCCCAGCTTGGTATAGAGCGCGTTGGCCGGTTTGTTGGCAGTGGCACACAGAACGGCGATATGCTGCGCACCTTGTTTGGCCCCCCAAAAGGCGGCCGCCCGCATCATCCATTGCGCCACGCCCACTTTGCGCTGATGCTCCAGCACTTCAACCGCGTGCACCATTGTCACGCCGTTATGCACCGCAGCAAAAGCCACCCCGCCCGGTTGTTCATTCCAGCGGTTCAGGATGCCCGTCTTGACCGCCGCGCGGCCCATCACAGCCAGACGCGCAGCGCCAATGCCGCCCTTGGCCCAAATCTCGGCCATGATCGCCAGTGGTTCCCAAATGGTAAAACATGTCACAGGCGGGATCGGGATATCCGTCAGCATCCCGATCGGGGCGGTGTAGAGAGCCACTTCGTCGATCAGGTCATAGCCGCGTGCAGCCAGCATGGCGTCCAATGCGTCATCGCCTTCGCGGATCATAAACAGACTGCGCTGTCCCATCGCCTTCATGGCAGCTTCGGCCTTTGGAATATCCTGATCCGTTACATCGCCGCGCGCCGTCGCCGCACTGGCGCGTTTACCGCCACCTGCACCGTCGCGCAGGGTCCAGGGGCCATCGTCCCATTTGCGGGCTGCGGGCCATGTGGCATCCGACACCTCGTACAATGCCGCCGCATCCACGCTCATGCGAAAAACGCCGCAAGCTTGGTCATCGCCTCATCCAGCAATGCCGCATCCTGCCCGCGCACCACCAGATTGGCACCGTATTTGCCATCTTTCTGGAACGGATAGCTGCCCATGGACAGATCAGGATATTCAAGCGCAAGCGCACCAAAGGGCCCCGCGATGTCACCCTCTCCACGGTAGACAGTCAGCGTCTTGCTGATCAACGGCGCACCGCCCGTCAACGTCAGCAAAACGCTTGCCACCATCGCTTTGAACACACTGGGCACACCCGCCATGACATGCACGTTCTCAATAGTGAAACCGGGGGCAGAAGAGACGGGGTTTTCAATCAACTTCGCATCCGCCGGAATACGCGCCATGCGCAACCGCGCCTCGTTAAGCTCGGTGCCTGCCTTGTCGTAATGCGCTTGCAGGATCGCGCGGGCATCATCGCGCACGTCAATGCTCTGGTTAAACGCCGCCGCCATACAGTCGGCTGTGATGTCGTCATGCGTGGGGCCAATACCGCCAGAGGTGAACACAGTGTCATACCCCGCTGCCAGCGCCCGCACCGCCGCGATAATCGCATCCCGCTCGTCCGCAACAATCCGCACTTCGGCCAGTGTAATCCCCGCCTCTGACAATTTGCCCGCAAGATAATGCATATTCGCATCCCGCGTCCGCCCCGAGAGGATTTCATCCCCGATCACCAGCATCGCTGCCGTTGGATTCGCCATATCGCCACTCCTTGAGCCTGTTCCCTGAACGGTATAGCCAGATGCCATGCTCTTTCAAACCGAACTTGTCCCCGCCCGCCTTGTGAAACGCTACAAACGCTTTCTGGCCGATTGTATATTGGACGACGGGCGCGAAGTGACAGCCCATTGCGCCAACCCCGGTTCGATGATGGGCCTCAAAGACGAGGGCACCAAAATATGGCTGGAACCCAACGATGACCCCAAGAAAAAGCTGAAATACGGCTGGCGTCTGGTGGATCACGAAAACGGCCACTTTACCGGCGTTGACACGTCGCTGCCCAACCGCGTCCTTCGCGCGGGTCTAGAGGCGCAAGCAATTGAAGCACTCGCCGCCTACACCACCGTGCGGCCCGAAGTGAAATACGGCGAAAACTCTCGCGTGGATTTTCTACTCAGCCAGAACGGGCTGCCCGATGCTTATGTTGAGGTGAAATCGGTAACCCTCAGCCGGACGCGCGGGCAGGCCGAATTCCCTGACTCAGTCACCGCACGCGGGACAAAACATATGCATGAGCTGGCGCAGGTCGCACGCGCCGGCCACCGCGCCGTGCTGCTCTATCTGGTGCAACGCACCGATTGCACCCATGTGGACATCGCAGCCGATATTGACCCCAAATACGCTGCCGCCCACGCGGATGCCACAAAAGCAGGCGTTGAAACCATCTGCATCGGCACCCACATCACACCCCAAGGCATCACCCTTGCGGCCCCTCTGGCCCTTGGCCGCCCCGCGCGCTAGACAGGCCCAAACACAGGACGGAGAGACCAATGACAAACATCCACAATGGTCGCACAACCAAAGACGGCATCCGCATTCACGAGGCGTCGGATTTTGCGGGTATGCGCGTAGCAGGTCATCTGGCCGCCACGATCCTTGACGAAATAGCCGAGCATGTGACCGTAGGCCAAACCACAGGCGAGCTGGACCGCATCATCGAGGAAAAGGTGAACGCGGCGGGCGCGACCTCAGCCACAATCGGCTACAAAGGCTACCAGCATGCCAGCTGTATTTCGATCAACCATGTGGTCTGCCACGGCATACCGGGTGAGAAAAAGCTGAAAGACGGCGACATTGTTAACATTGACGTCACCGTGATTGTCGATGGCTGGTTCGGCGATACCAGCCGCATGTATGTGGCGGGCAAGCTCGCGCGCAAGCCCGAGCGCCTGATCGAAGTCACCCATGAAGCGCTGATGAAAGGGATCGAAGCCGTCAAACCGGGCAATACATTCGGCGACATCGGACACGCCATCCAGACCTTTGTAGAAGGTCACCGCATGTCTGTGGTCACCGATTTCTGTGGTCACGGCATTGGCCGCGTGTTCCACGCCCCGCCAAACGTGGTGCACTATGGCAAACCGGGCACCAAGCCTGTGTTGGAGCCGGGTATGTTCTTCACGATCGAGCCGATGGTGAACCTTGGCCGCGCCGAGACAAAGACGCTGGCCGATGACTGGACCGCCGTCACCCGCGACAAATCTCTGTCAGCTCAGTTCGAACACTCTATCGGTGTGACCGAAGACGGCTGCGAGATTTTCACGCTATCGCCAGCAGGTAAATTCCACCCGACGTATTGAGGGATCAGGCGGCAGCATCTGATGCCACTGGCAATCAGCCTTCCTTCGTCAGGTCTTGGGCAAGCATCAGCGCGTTGCCGTCGGGGTCATAAAAGGTTGCGGTTTTAACCATGCCTTCGACAACATCGGTTTCACCGTCAAACTTTACATCTGCCTGCTCCAGCTTCTGGCGGGCATCGTCCAGATCAGCGACACCAAAGACCGGAACACAGTTTCCCGGCACCTGCTTGGTATGCTCGCCAAGGCCGATGGTGACGCCATTGGTCTTTGTTTGCATCTCTGACCAACCGGCATCATCCGCGTGGTAGATAACCTCAAACCCCAACATCGCCTCATACCAGTCTTCGCTTGCATGCCTGTCCGAGACTGACAACGCAATTGTGATGGTGTCTTCCAAAGAAACGAGCGGCATAGTCTTTCCTTTCGACTCAAAATATACTAACTATACTTTGTGGACATAAAACTTCTTGTCAATATTACTTCAAGGGCATGGGCATTGCCCATCCTGTCGCACCTTCACGCCGGTGTAGCAGGCCGGCAGGCACGGCTGCTGACCGCAACTGGTGCCAGCCGGACAGCCTTTGCTCAAAGCATGGAACACCTGATCGAGTTGCGCCTGCTAGAGCGCAACCCCGGCCACGGCCACCCCCTGCGCCCCGAATTTCGCCTGACGCCGCTCGGCAAACAGGCAGCCGCACTTGCCCATAGAGTCCAGAGCCTCACCATGGGTGAGGATCAAACCCTGCTCAGACGCAGCTGGACCTTGCCAATTCTGACCTCCCTCAACAGGCCCCGTCATTTCACTGAAATTCGCGGCACCCTGTCCACCATCACAGATCGGGCTTTGTCCCAATCGCTGATGATGATGGAAGACCGGAACTGGGTGCGCCGCAGCGTCAATGACCTTGCCCGTCCGCCGCGCCCCATCTACTCTGCGATCAACGCTGGCGAAATGATCAGCCGGGTCACCGCACCAGAAGTGACCTTTGTCGGACTGGGCAGGTGACGGGCTTTCACGCCGTCCCCCCCAAATGGTGCAGCGCCCGCCTCTTCGCAGGCGTATGCTCCGGCGGTGTACGCAGGGTGTACAGCCTGTGCCGCCCGTTAATCTGCTGTCAAAAGCGTCACATGCGTATCGCCGTACTTGCGCCGGTCGGTACGGGTAAATCCATCTGGCGCATCCATCGGGGCGTTTTCCTCCCAGACAATCAACGCGCTTTTTGCCGGCCAACCACCTGCCCGCGCGGCCGCCAGTGCTTGCTGCCCCATGCCCTTGCCATAGGGTGGGTCCAGAAAAACCAGATCAAAGGGGGTCGCAGCGCAAACACCCAAAGCAGTTGCATCAACGCGCATCAGCGTCGTTTGCTCCTGCACCCGCAGCTTCTTGATGTTCTCCAACACCAGCTTCTGCGCGACGCGCCCGTTCTCGACAAACACAACCTCGCGCGCGCCGCGTGACAGTGCCTCAAGCCCCAGCGCACCCGTGCCCGCAAACAAGTCCAGAACACGCGCACCGTTGATCACACCCAGATGGGCGAGCATGGAAAACAGGCTCTCGCGCACACGGTCGGAGGTGGGCCGCAAATGCGCTGCCGCGTCACCTGCCCCTACATCTGCCAGAACCGTTCCACGGCTTTTTCCCGCGATAATTCTCACGCGGTCAACAGCGCTTTCATATCGGTATCAGGGTCAGCTATCAGTGCCGGCGCAGGGGATTTCCCCCCTTCGATCAAGCGTTTACCAATCATATATCCGCGCGGATCATTAGCCGCGTCTACCGCCAGCAGGGTCTCTCCACGGTAGTACCAGAACGATACCGGACCGGGTGCTGCACCACGGGTCACCACGCGGTCATAGCCGGTGTTCAATCCGGCGATCTGCAACTTCACATCATATTGATCCGACCAGAACCATGGCTTGGCCAGATACTCCTTCTCCGCCCCCATCAGGTTTTCGGCGATCACTTCAGCCTGCTCAATCGCATTCGGGACACTCTCCAACCGGATGCGTGCATCACGGTACGGGAAGGACGCACAATCGCCCGCCGCCCAGACGTGCGGCACGGTAGTCCTGCCAAAAGCATCGACAGCAATGCCGTTCTCCAGCGCTGCACCCGCCGCCTCGGCCAGTGCCGTTGCGGGTGCCACACCCACACCCACAATGACAAAATCCACGTCCAGCGTTGTGCCATCCGTCAGAACCGCGCCACTCACAGCGCCCTCACCTGTCAACCGCTCCAGCCCGACAGCTTCGCGCAGGTCAACCCCGTGGCCGCTGTGCAAGGCACGGAAGAAATCGGAGGTCTCGGGCGCTGCGACGCGCTGCAAAATACGCGGTGCCATCTCTACTAGCGTCACCTTCAGCCCCAGCTTGGCCGCGACCGATGCCGCCTCAAGCCCGATATAGCCACCGCCCACAATCAGCACCCGCGCACCCGCCACAAAACGGGGCGCCATCGCATCCACATCGGCAAGGCCGCGCACCACATAGACACCCTCCATCGCCCCCCCGATGGACGCGGGCAAACGGTGCGGGATCGACCCTGTGGTAATCACCAGATCGTCGTAGGCCATCACCTCGCCCGCAACGGTAATCTCCTGCGCAGCTGCATCGATTGCATCCACCGTCACGCCAAGGCGCAGATCGATAACATGCTCCCCGTAAAAACTGTGAGGGCGTAAGTACAACCGCTCCAGCGCCATGTCGCCCATCAGATACGCCTTGGACAAAGGCGGGCGCTGGTAGGGTGGTTGCGCCTCGGACCCGATAAGGGTGATCTTGCCGTCAAATCCGCCATTGCGCAGCTTGACCACACACGATGATCCGGCCTGCCCTGCTCCGACAACGATGATATGGCGCATGGAAATCTCCCTTGATACACTGGCCGCGACTATGCGCAGACCCTATATCTGACATAAGGACAAACACAATCATATGAAAGGTTACCCCATGCCAATTTCCCAAGGCGACACGCTACCCGACGCGACACTGGTCCAAATGGGCGCTGAAGGCCCAATGCAGGTCAAAATGAGCGAGAAGACCAAAGGCCGCAAGGTTGTTGTCTTCGCTGTTCCAGGCGCGTTCACACCCACCTGCCACTCGGCCCACGTTCCCAGCTTTGTGCGTACCAAAGGTGAATTCGACGCCAAAGGTGTCGACGAGATCATCTGCGTCTCGTGTAACGACCCTTTTGTGATGAAAGCATGGGGCGAAGCCACAGGTGCCACAGCCGCCGGCATCACCATGCTGGGCGATGCATCGTCCGAGTTCACCAAAGCCATCGGCATGGATTTTGATGCAGCACCCGCTGGTCTGATGGCGCGTTCCAAGCGCTATGCGATGCTGGTCGAGGACGGCAAGGTAACGCTGTTGCAAGCCGAAGAAAGCCCCGGCGTCTGCGACGTCTCGGGCGGCGAAAGCCTGCTCGCCAACATGTAAAACGAAAAAGGCCGGAGCGTTAACAGCTCCGGCCTTTTGCATTACTTGGCCTGGATCATTGTCCGGGTCGGGAACGGAATATCGATCCCGCCTGCATCCAGCGCCTCTTTCACCTTGCGTGTCATATCCGCACGATAGGCAAAATAGACGGACCCGTCGCACCACACCCGCACCAGAAAATCGACCGAGCTTTCGCCGAGGTTGGTCACCTGAATGAACGGCTCAGGCTCTGCGTGTGAACGTGCGTCCGCCATGATGGTATCACGAATAATCGTCTCGGCGTCTTTCAGGTTCGCGCCATAGCCGACGCCAAACACCCACTCCGCACGGCGCTGGGGGTTGGTCGAATAGTTAGTGATGATATTGCCCCAGACCTGCGCGTTAGGCACAATCACCTGAACGTTGCTGACATCCGCCATCTCGGTGAAGTTCAGGCTGATTTCCTTGACCGTCCCCATTTTGCCTGCAACTTCTACGAAATCACCGATCTTTATGGGCCGGAACAGGATCAGCATCACACCCGCTGCCACGTTCGACAGGGTGCCCTGCAACGCCAGACCAATCGCCAGACCTGCCGCACCGATGATCGCCACAACAGATGTGGTTTTCACCCCAAATGTGTTGAGCACAAACATGACCGTAAAGCCCATGATGACATAGCGCATGATCGAGGCCAGAAACTCGAACAGCATGTCGTCAAGGTGTCTGTTTTTCTTGCTCAGCTGGACAATGCGGCGCTGCACCCAAGCCGACAAAATCCAGCCCACCAGCAGGATTGCCACCGCACCCAAAACCGACCCCGCAGCCGTGGCCAGAAACTCCAGCGTCAGCAAATCTGACAGCGTGCGGCCATTCCAGATCTCGGAGGTCATCAACTTGTGAACCGTTTCCATGCTTTACAGCCCGTCCATCTTGCGCGCCAGCTTGGCGTCCAGTGTGCTCAGCCCGTCAACATCATGGGTGGTCAGCGTCACAATCACCTTGTTATAGACGTTCTCCCATTCGGGGTGGTGATCCCATTTATCGGCCCAGATCGCCACGCGGGTCATCCAGCCGAAAGCATCGGCAAAGTCCTTGAACTTGTAGGTTTTAACAATGGCATCACGCCCTTCAACCATCGCCCAGCCGGTGGCAAATAGCGGGTCCAACAAGGGCCCCCGCGTCTCGGTGCTTAATTTTTCGGTCATTCCTGTTCCTCAACTTCTGTCTTCTTGAAGGGGCCGTACTCGGTCAGCACCTCTATTTCTTCATCAATGGCGGCGCGTTCAGCCTCCAGATAATCCCCCACAGCGCGGGCAAAACCTGCATCCCGCATCCAGTGCAGTGACCATGTGGGCGTTGGCAAATACCCACGCGCCAGTTTGTGTTCGCCCTGCGCACCAGCCTCTACTGTTCCCAGTCCCATCTTGATAGCTACATCAATGGCTTGGTAATAGCACAACTCGAAGTGCAGGCATGAATGATGCTCCACGCAGCCCCAATACCTGCCGTATAACGCATTAGCGCCGATAAAGTTCAACGCGCCGGCCACCCATTTGCCATCCCGCTGCGCCAGAACCAACGCCATATCGTCCCGCAGCACCTCTTGGGCGATGTCGAAAAACGCCCGCGTGAGGTAGGGCTGGCCCCATTTGCGCGCACCTGTGTCCTGATAGAATATCCAGAACGCATCCCAATGCTCGGGCTGGATTTCGTCACCTGTAAACGTCTGAATCGTTCCGCCAAAGCTCTGCGCTGTGGCGCGTTCCTTACGCATATTCTTGCGCTTGCGTGAACTCAGCGTATCGAGGAAAGCGTCAAAATCCGCATACCCCTGATTGCGCCAATGAAACTGTTGGCTCTTGCGCGCCATCAACCCCAGTGCCTCGGCGCGCGCGGCTTCTTCGGCAGTGCAAAACGTCGCGTGCAGCGAACTGAGATTGTTGTTTTCGGTCAACTGCACGGCACCTTGCACCAGTGCGTTAAACCCGACCTCCTCAAACCCCTCACGCGTCAGAAAACGCCGCCCCGTCGCGGGCGTATGCGGCACAGCAATCTGGAGCTTGGGGTAATACCGCCCCCCTGCCCGCTCATAGGCATGGGCCCATGAATGATCAAAAATATACTCGCCCTGCGAATGCTGTTTGGCATATAGCGGCGCAACAGCAATGATCTGCCCCGCAATGCGCGCAGTGAGGTATTGCGGTTGCCACCCCGTGCCAGCGCCAACACTTCCGCTGTCTTCCAATGCCTTCAAGAAACGGTGCGTCGTGAATGGATCATTCGGGCGTGCGCCATCCACAGCTTCCGGGCAGGCGCAGGCATCCCACTCTGCCGCATCTACTTCAGACAACGACCCAACGATCGTAATCTCGACTTCTTGCGCGCTCATGACGGTGTTCCTGTTGCTTGCCTCTCCGCTAAAGGTGGCATGCGCAAGGCGATGTTCAAGCGTCTATCGACGCAAGATACATCTCAAAGGTGATGTTGTCCGCAACTTGTCGCGCCTGCGCTTCTTGCGCAGCACTGCGGATGGTCCAACAACAGATCACAGCACCCGCCGCCTTGAGCTCGGCCACACGCGGGCGGTCCAGATCGTCGTGTTCGTGACTGATAAAACTAGCCCCAACGCGTTCATAATCCGGAATATCCCGTAAGGTTGTACAGGTCGCCTCGGAGAGCGGCCAATCCTCACGCCGGTAGGCCGATGTGGTCAATCCAAGCGGCACATCCGGGCACAACTCCCGCATCATCGCGACTGAATGGGGATTGAACGACATCACAGCCACGTCGCCCTGATACCCCTTCAACGCCTGTGCGGTTGCCCGCTCCAGCGGTCCCACATTGGGACCCATATCACCGTCCTGATCTTTCAACTCGATCAACAGCGGCACCTGTCCGGCCACAATATCCAACACCTCGGGCAGATCCGGAATGCCTTCATCGCCGCCCCGCAAGGGCGTGGTTTTCAGCACATCGGCGGTGAACAAACGTATGGCCCCCTGCGCATCTGTCAGACGCTCAAGGTGGTAGTCGTGGAACACCATCGCCGCGTCATCCGCGCTCAGCTGGACATCGATTTCAATCCCGTATCCCGCCGCAATCGCCGCGCGGATCGCCGCGCGCGAGTTTTCGGGAAGGCCCTTCGCCACATCGTGCAAGGCACGGTGTGTCAATGGTATGGTGACAAAGCTGCGGGGAAGGGCCGGGGTGTTCATGATATCTCGAAGATGCCTTCGATCTCTACGGCAACGCCAAGCGGCAGCGCACCCGCGGAGACCGCAGAACGTGCATGACGGCCCGCATCGCCCAGCGCTTCGACCAGAAAGTCGGAACAGCCGTTGATCACTTTGGGCTGGTCTGTGAAATCCTTGGTCGAGTTCACAAAGCCGGTCAGCTTTACAACACGCACAAGGCGGTCGATGTCACCACCACAAGCCGCTTTGACCTGTGCCAGCAGTTGCAGCGCACATGTCTTTGCAGCGGCGGCACCTTCCTCAACGCTCATATTGTCGCCCAGAACGCCGGTGATCAAACCCGCGTCATCGCGCGAGATCTGACCAGAGACGTAGACCGTGCTGCCCACCTGCACAAAGGGCACATAGTTGGCTGCGGGAGCCGAAGTATCCGGTAGAGTGATGCCCTGGTCGGACAGACGTTTTGCAATGCTCATGGTATTTTCCTTTGATCGGTTAGGTTGGCCAGATGCTAGCGCGCCTGATGCACGGGTGAAAGACCCTGCATCAGCTTTCGCGCCACGACTTTATGAAATAGTCAGTCACCGGTTTGAGCAGATATGTCAGCGGCGAGCGGTCACCGGTTTTGATGAACGCATCCACCGGCATCCCCGGCAGCAGGATCGTGCCTTCATCCAGCTTTTCGATCTCACCCGGAGACAGGGTGATTTCGGCGCGGAAATAGCTGCCCCCCGTCACCTCATCGGTTAATGAATCAGCGGATATCACCATAACACGCCCCTTCAACTCAGGCGTCGTGCGCTGGTCGAGTGACGACAGCCGGAGGTTTACTTCCTGCCCTACCGATATTTCATCAACATTTGTGGGCCTGACTTGCGCCGCAATGACCAGCGGGCGGTCCTGCGGTATCAGGTACAACAGTGGTTCTGCCGGCCGGATAACCGAGCGCGGCGTAGTGACCTGCATGGAATAAACCACGCCGGACACCGGTGCGCGGATGTCCAACCTGTCGATCGTGGCCATCAGGGCGCGGCGTTGCTCGACCAAGGACAGCTCGCGATAGCGGATTTCGCGCAGCTGCGTAATTGCTTCCTCGCGCCCGGCCGTGCCCAGCTTGAGGCCAATAATCTCGATCTCGGTAATGCGGCCCTCTGCTTGCGCGCGGGATGCAATCAGGCGTCCGATCTCGCCGGTCAGGCTGGCCTTTTCTTGCTTAAGTCGCAGCACGGAGGCTACCTGCGCCAACCCGTCATCCAACAGTTTTTGCTGATTGACCAACTGCGGCTCGATCAGCTCAAGCTGTGCTGCCAACGAAGTTTCCTGCGCCCTAATACCGGTAATCTGGTCCTCGATCTGGTTGGCCTGTTTTGCCAGCTGCTCGCGTTCGCGGGCCACACTGTCACGGCGGGCATCAAACAGATTGCGCTGGCCCTCCATCAACTCTTGTGCGTCGTCGTTGGTTGCCGCGATTTCGATCAGGTCCTTCGGAAATCTGATGTCATCAGCCTCGTCGCGCTGCGCCTCAAGCCTGCCCCGCCGTGCCATCAGCTCGAACAGTTGCCCCTCGATCAGCGTCAACTCGGAACTGGCTTGCCGCGGATCCAGCTGAAGCAGCAAATCACCTGCTTTGACCAGATCGCCCTCGTCCACCAGAATTTCCGCAACCGTGCCGCCGGTGTCATGCTGGACAACCTGACGGTTGCGGTCCACCTCGATCCGGCCCGAAGCCACAATAGCACCCGAGATATTCGACATGACCGACCACGTCCCGAAGCCACCAAACAAAACAGCAATACTGATAAAACCCACAAACACGGGGCGCCACGCGCTCCATTTATTGGTGCCGCTCATGTCACGCCCCCCGTGCCTTTCGGCGATTTCTGGATTTCCTGATGGTTCTTCACCATGCCTTTGAGCACTTCATCTTTGGGGCCAAACGCCATTCTGACACCGCCATCCAGCACCAGCAACGTATCACATTCCTGAATGGCCGCAGGCCGGTGCGCCATAATCAGAACCGAGCGGCCCGAGGCCTTCATCGCGCGGATCGCCTGATTCAGCGCTTGTGACCCGTCATTATCAAGGTTCGAATTCGGTTCGTCCAACACCAGAATAACCGGATCGTCATAGAGCGCACGGGCAAGCCCGATGCGCTGCATCTGCCCGCCTGACAGACGCACCTGTCCCGCACTGATCATGGTGTCATAGCCGTCGATTAGCTCAAGGATCATCTCATGTGCCGCAGCCATTTTAGCGGCTGCGACAACTTTGGCATCATCGGGCGTGTCCAGCAGGCGTGCGATATTCTGGGCAATGGTTCCGTCAAACAGCGATACCCGTTGCGGCAGATACCCGATATGCCGTCCCAGCGTTTCACTCCCGTAATGCTCAAGAGCCGCACCATCCAGGCGCACAGACCCGCCGGCAGGGCGCCACACACCCGTCAACGTGCGTGCAAGTGTGGACTTGCCCGCGCCCGACGGGCCGATCACACCGACGGCCTGCCCCGGCTCGACCGAAAACGAGATCGACTTGAGCGAGGCCTGCTTTTCGCCCGGAGGCACAACGGTAAGGTTTTTGGCAACGAGTTTCGCGCGTGGTTTGGGCAGCTCGGTGCGCGCAGGCTCTGGCGCCACAGCGCCCAGCAAGTTCACCAGATTGCGCCAGCCGGTCAGGCCACGCTGCACTACTGGCCATTGGTTCAACCCCATCTCGACAGGGGCCAGCGCGCGGCCCAACAGGATCGAGCCCGCAATCATCGCACCCGGCGTTAGTTCGTTCTGTAGCACCAGATAGGCGCCCATCCCCAGCATGGCAGACTGCAAGAACAGGCGGATTGTCTTGGTCATGGAGGTGAAGGTCCCGCCAACATCAGCGGCACGCACCTGCCCCGCAAGCGCCTCGCTGCGGGCCTTTTACCAGCGGGTAAAGGCCGCATCGCGCATACCCATTGCCTGAACCATCTCCGCCTCTGTGCGGATCTGGTCAGACATGCCGGATGCTTGCTGCCCCGCGATAGCCGCTCGGGCCTGCGCCCCACGCGACAAATATTGGTTAGCTATGGCGATCACGATCAGAACGGCACCACCGGCAAGAGCCAGATATCCGAGCCAAACGTGGAAAACAAAAATTGCAGCGAAGAAAATCGGTGTCCAGGGCAGGTCAAACGCGGCCATCAATACAGGAGAAGTTATGGTGCGCTGCACAGCTTCCAGATCGGCAAGGCTGGCATTTGTCTTGATATCCGGCGCCACAGCAGACTTTCGAACCACAGCATCAAACACACGGCGGTCCAGATCATCCTGAAAACGCGCGCCCACACGCGCCATGATGCGGCCACGGGTGTAATCAAGAAGTCCCATGACGCTGTAAGCGAACACCACCAACAGCGTCAGCGCCACCAGCGTTTCTTCGCTACCCGATCCTAGAACCCGGTCGTAGACCTGCAACATATAGAGAGGGCCGGTCAGCATCAGCAAATTCGCAAAAGCCGAGAAAATACCGACTGCCCAGTATAACGCGCGACTGCGCTTGCGTATTTGACGCAATTCCTCGCGCCCGCGTCTGATTACATCCGTCTGCATCAATACCCTTTCGAACGCCGCCAATCCGGCAGTCTCTTAAAATTCTGCACGCAATGGTCCGTAAAACTGCGCAATACCAGTTCCTGATCCCGACCATAGTCAAGTTCCCAATGCATGCCACACATATACACAGCCGGCCACCAGCGCAAATTATGCTGTTTGGGGCCGACTACCTTTCACCCTCATTGGGCGCGGGTGCACCGTTACCACCACCGCTGTTGCCAAAAATATCCTGCAACACCTGATCAATGAAGCTGGCAGGGCGCTGTTGTTGCTGTTGGGGTACTTGCTGCACCGGAACGGCCTGATCAATCGGCGCAACCTCGTTCACGCCGCCCTCGAACACCACCTGAGCCGGAGCAGGTGCGACGATGGGCAGAGGGCGATCCGGCACACCTTCATGCACGCGCATCATCACTTCCCGCCAGATTTCAGCAGGAAGCCCGCCGCCAGCCACCCCTTTGAGAGGGGTGTTGTCGTCATAACCCATCCACACGCCTGCAACGTAATCAGCTGAAAATCCGATAAACCATGCATCCTTGGCGGCAGACGTCGTGCCCGTTTTTCCTGCCAGTTGGCGGCCGCCAAATTTAGCGCGCGTACCAGTGCCCTCCGAGACAACCTTCTCCATCATATAGATCAGCTGGCCCGCCGCACCTTCCTGAATGACCCGCTCGCCAATACCGCCACCGCTGCCCATCAGCGCCTCGGCATCCCCGCGCAGACGCAGATCAACCAAGCCATAAGGCGTGACCGACGAGCCCCCGTTGAGGATACCGGCAAAGGCGCCCGTCATCTCGATCAGCGTGCTTTCCGATGCCCCCAGCGCCATCGCGGGACCAGCAGCCAGATCGTTCTTGATCCCGAATTGCGACGCGACAGCGCTCACCGTTTCGCGCCCTACGGATTCCGATATCTTGACCGCAGGGATATTGAGCGACTGCGCAAGCGCATTTGTCATCGTGGTCTGACCCACAAAGCGGTTTGTATAGTTCTTGGGGCACCACTCGCCCGACCCGCGGATGTTGATGCAATAAGGGCTGTCATCGACCAGATCATTAGGTGAGTAGCCCAGATCGAGTGCGGCGGCGTAGACAAACGGCTTAAACGCCGATCCGGTCTGCCGCAGCGCCTGCGTGGCGCGGTTGAACGCACCCGACACTTTTGTTTTGCGTCCGCCGACCATCGCACGCACCGCACCATCCGCACTCATCACAACAATCGCGGCCTGCGCCTTGGAGCTTGCGCTGACCTTCGTATCGAAAATCGCGTTCAGCCCGTCCACAGCAGCCTGTTGCATCCGCTGGTCGAGCGTGGTGCGGATGATCACATCCTCAGTCGTATTTCGCGTAAAGAATTCGGGGCCGGTAGACATCACCCAATCGGCAAAATAGCCGCCGGCACGCGCCTCTGCCGCCTCTGACAACTCTGCCGGATTGGCCTGCCCTACTGCGGCTTCTTCTTCGCTGAGATAGCCCTGATCCGCCATCAGGCGGAGCACAGTTGCCGCGCGGTTGCGCGACCGCTCAAGGTTCGAAGTAGGCGACAGCGTGCTAGGTGCCGTCAACAATCCCGCAATCATTGCGGCCTCTGACGGGTTCAACTCTGCCGCCGACTTGCCAAAGAACCGCTCGGATGCGGCCTCGGCACCATAGGCCCCACCGCCCATGTAGGCGCGGTTAAGGTAAATCGACAGAATTTCATTCTTGGAGTATTTCGCCTCCATCGCCATCGCAAAAAACGCTTCTTTGGCTTTGCGCTTGAGCGATCCACGGCGGCACTCGGCCTCATATTCGGCCTCTGTTTTGCCTGCAGACGGATCGAACGGTTCACCCAGACACAGCAGCTTGGCCGTCTGCTGTGTAATGGTGGAGCCACCGTGGCCAGACAAGGGTCCGCGCCCTTCGCTCATGTTGATGCGAACAGCGGATGCAATGCCGCGCGGGCTGAGGCCGAAGTGTTTATAGAACCGCTTGTCCTCGGTTGCGATCACGGCGTTCTTAAGGTGCGGCGATACATTTTCAGCCGTCACAGCCCCGCCAAACTGGTCCCCGCGCCACGCAAAAACCTCATCCCGGTTATCCAGCATCGTAACAGATCCGCTGGCGCGCCCGTCCAGCAATTCCTCTACCGGAGGAAGGGTTGTATAGAGGTAGCCCACAATCAACGCCAAAACGGCAAAGCCTACCAGAACGGTCCGCGAGATGATCACCCAGATCAAACGCAAAATCCATCGCGCAACCGCGCTGAAAAAACCCAGAATGCCGCCGCGGCGCGGACGCTGCGGCTTGCGGGGGCGCTTTGCCTTGGATTGTGCCGCGGGCTTTGGCTTCAGCTTGTTCTTGGATGCGGTTTTTGGCGCAGCCGCAGTCGACTTACGGCCATAGCGGTTGTCCGCAACCAAAGTGCTTTTGCGCTTGGATGAACCAGTCATGTATCTGGGCCTGCTCGCCTATTGTTTTGCAGCACCATAGCCCGCCGCAACCGGATTGTTTAGCGCTTGATCCACTCTGGCTTCTCATATTAACGCCCACTTTTTAATCACAACCAACATATAGCCTAAAATATAAGCAACCGCACCTGTCAAATCCCTTGGGCAGCCGGTCCCCTACTTCCCTTTAGCCTGATTTATCCGGTTTTCTGCAACTGCATTATGCAGGAACTCCTGCAAACAAAGAGGGGATAATTTGGTGAAACTCATCATTGCCACGATCAAACCGTTCAAACTCGAAGAAGTCCGCGAAGCGCTGACTAACGCGGGTGTGCGCGGCCTGATGGTTACCGAAATCAAGGGATTTGGCGCGCAGTCAGGTCATACAGAAATCTATCGGGGTGCCGAATACGTTGTGAACTTCGTACCCAAAATCAAGCTGGAGCTGGTCGTCGCGGATAGCGTTTCGGACCAGATGGTCGAAGTGATCAGCAAGACAGCCCAGACCGGAAAAATCGGCGACGGCAAGATCTTTGTGCTCGATGTCGAGCAGGCAGTGCGCGTGCGTACTGGTGAAACCGGCGAAGACGCACTCTAACTCAAGGACGATATGATGAATATTAAATCTCTCATTCCAGTCGCCGCAGCCGTTGCCCTGCTGCCGACGCTCGCATTGGCGCAAGACGCCGAAGCCACCCCCACAATGGCCGACATCGGCTTTATCTTTAACACCTTCATGTTCCTCGTTGCGGGCTTTTTGGTCTTCTTCATGGCGGCAGGCTTTGCCATGCTGGAGGCCGGTCTGGTGCGCGGCAAGAACGTGACCATGCAGCTGACCAAAAACGTGGCGCTGTTTTCGCTTGGGACAATCGCCTATTTCGCCATTGGCTATAACCTGATGTACCCCGGCGATGGCTGGACCATTAACGGCATTCTCGGCGCATTCAGCATGACAGGGCTTGAGCCGGTCGGCCTTGAAGGCGCAGAGCCGGATCTGACATATGCTTCGGTCGGGTCCGACTTCTTTTTCCAGTTGATGTTCTGTGCGGCGACTGCATCCATTGTCTCGGGCGCACTGGCAGAGCGGATCAAACTGTGGCCCTTCCTTGTTTTCGTCATCATCCTGACCGGCCTGATCTATCCTATTCAGGCATCGTGGAAATGGGGCGGCGGCTTCCTTGACGCAATGGGCTTTCAGG
Source organism: Sulfitobacter sp. (assembly GCA_029252045.1). Taxonomy (GTDB): domain Bacteria; phylum Pseudomonadota; class Alphaproteobacteria; order Rhodobacterales; family Rhodobacteraceae; genus Sulfitobacter. The sequence goes on along the minus strand of JAQXCD010000022.1, from coordinate 67,937 downwards.
ACTTCGCGGGCTCCACTGTAGTACACTCGGTTGGTGGCTGGGCAGCCCTTGCAGGCGCACTGATCCTTGGGCCTCGTATCGGAAAATACAAAGACGGTCGTGTAAACCCGATGCCGGGCTCCAACCTTGCGCTGGCGACTTTAGGTATGTTCATCCTGTGGCTGGGTTGGTTCGGCTTCAACGGCGGCTCGCAGCTGTACATGGACACATCCGGCAACGTAGCTGACATCTCGCGCATCTTCGTGAACACCAACGCTGCTGCTGCTGGTGGCTCCATCGCTGCGCTGATCTTGACTCAGCTGCTGTTCAAGAAGGCTGACCTCACCATGATCCTCAACGGCGCACTGGCGGGCCTTGTGTCCATCACAGCCGAGCCTCTGGCACCAACAGTTGGCATGGCTACACTGATCGGCATGGTCGGCGGCGTGATCGTAGTCTTCGCGATTCCCTTCCTCGACAAACTGAAGATCGATGATGTAGTCGGCGCGATCCCTGTGCACCTTTGTGCAGGCATCTGGGGTACCATTGCAGTTGTCTTAACCAATGGCGATGCATCCCTTGGCACACAGCTCTATGCAATCCTTGTTGTCGGTGTCTTTACCTTCGTGGCCTCCGGTGTGGTCTGGTTCATCCTGAAAGCAACCATAGGCATCCGCGTATCGGAAGAAGCCGAGATTATGGGGCTCGACATGGCCGAACTGGGCATGGAAGCCTACCCCGAGTTCAAGCGCGGCTAATTCAGCGTCACGATCAAACTAAAAAAGGCCCCGCATCACAGGATGCGGGGCCTTTCCTTTACGCGCTTGTCAGCAGGTTAGATACCTGCGTCGATAATCGCCTTGGCAAGGATCGGAACGGTCTGTGCGTTCAAGCCCGCGATGTTCATCCGGCTGTCCCCCACCATGTAAATCCCGTGCTCTGCCCGCAGCTTCTCGACCATCTCGGGCGAGGTGCCCAGACGCGAAAACATGCCGCGGTGCTGTGCCAAGAACCCGAAGCGGTCGGACCCCGAGAGGCGCTGCAACTCTGCCGCCAACTGGCTCCGCAGACCCAGCATTGAAAGGCGGACCTCTTCCAGCTCTGCCTTCCAGTCGGCACGCAACTCGGCATCCTTGAGGATCATGGTCACCAACCGCGCGCCATGGTCAGGCGGGAAGCTGAAGTTCTGACGGTTCAGGTAGGCCAATGTGCCTTGGTTCAACGCTTGTGCACCACTGTCAGCACTAACCACCATCAACAGACCTGTCCGCTCGCGGTAGATACCAAAATTCTTGGAGCAACTGGCCGCGATGATGCATTCCGGCACAGCCGCGGCAACCTTGCGCGTGGCGGCCGCGTCTTCGTCCAAGCCATCGCCAAAGCCCTGATAGGCAATGTCGATCATCGGGGTGGCACCTGTGGCCAGCAAAACGCGGATCACTTCATCCCATTCAGCGCTGTTCAGGTTTGCGCCTGTCGGATTGTGGCAGCAGCCGTGCAGCAGTACCACATCACCCTTTTCAGCAGTCTTCAGATCAGCTATCAGCCCGTCGAAATCAACGCCGCGCGACTCTTCATCGAAATAGCGGTAAGGGACCGCTTCGATCCCCAGATAGGCCATCATCGAAAGATGGTTCGGCCATGTCGGGTTGGAAACAAACACCCGCGCATCGGGGCGCGCCATCTGGATCAGCTCAAACGCCTGACGGCAGGCACCGGTACCGCCGGGGGTCGCGGCAGCGGCCACATTGGCGCGCGGCACGATATCGCCCAACAACAGCTCAACCATCGCATCGCCAAAGGCGGGATCACCGGCAAGGCCGGTATACACTTTGGTGTCCTGCGTTTCCCACAGCTTCAACTCGGCGGCTTTGACGGCACGCATCACCGGCGTCAGGCCTGTGGCGTCTTTGTAGACCCCCACGCCAAGGTCCACCTTATTGTCACGGGGATCATCGCGGTACATCTGGACCAAGGCCAGAATTTTATCCGCTGGTTGCTGCTTGAGAGTCTCGAACATTACGCTTCTCCGGTCGCGATTGGTACAGTGGGGAACATCCCCCATTCTGACCATGATCCATCATAAAGGGCCCACTCGTGATGCCCCATTCTCTCCAACGCTAACGCCAGCACGGCAGCGGTCACACCGGACCCGCAGGACGTTATGACAGGCAACTTCAGATCGACGCCGGCAGCCTCGAAAATCGCGCGCGTCTCCTCTGTTGTTTTCATCGTCTGGTCAGCGTTCAACAGCGTGCCAAAGGGCACATTGCGCGATTTGGGGATGTGGCCTGCGCGCAGACCTTCACGCGGTTCTGGGGCCTCGCCCCGGAAACGCGCGGCGGCGCGGGCGTCTACAATTTGCGGCGCACCCAGTTTGGAGGCATGGGCGACTTGTGTAACATCACGCAGCAGATGGTTCTGAAAGCGCACAGTCATGTGACGGTCACGCGGGATGGGCGGCATATCTTCGGTCGAACGCCCCTCGGCCAGCCACTTGGGCAAGCCACCGTCCAACACGGCAACATTCTCCTGCCCCATCAGCTTGAACAGCCACCACACGCGCGGCGCCGACATGATACCCGCCCCGTCATAGACAACGATCTGGTGGCCATCGCCGACACCCATCGCCCGCATGCGCGACATGAATTTCTCTACCGGCGGCGCCATGTGAGGCAAGCTGGACCGCGCGTCCGAGATTTCATCAATGTCAAAGAACCGCGCGCCGGGGATATGGGCCGCATCATACTCGGCCTTGGGATCACGCGCATCAGCGGGCAAATACCACGAGCCGTCAAGAATCCGTAAATCCGGATCCTTGATATGTTTCGCCAACCATTCGGTTGAGACCAGTGTTTTGGGATCGTCAGCCATATTGTGTGCCCTCGACAAAAGTTTCTTTTTGCCTAGCTGTACGGGGCTTGTCTGGCAAGAGCAGGCAGCCAATGCTGCCCGCTCTGATCGCTGATTAGCTCATTTTGTTGCGGATCATGCTGACAATAGCCAACACAACACCACCGCCGACACCGCCACCAGCGATTTGGCTGATGATAGAGCTGATATCCATACCGCCTGTCGCAGCACCTGCACCCGTTACCATGCCAAGGATCGTACCGCCTAGACCGCCGCCGACAACACCCGCGAGCGAGTTAATTAGCGTACCTTGATTAATGCCACCAATGGCTTTGCCCGCAACGTTACCGCCCAATGCACCCGACAGAAGACCAATAATAAGTTCCATATTTCGTTCCTTACGCCGCACAATGTACAATTACCTCCCCGGCGCGACTGTCCGAGATTGGAAGCAGCTTAGAGCATTACTGATATTGGTTAACGGGGAATTAGTCTGGCGGGTCGCTCAGCCATGATCCTTGAGCAAACGGGACTTCTGGCGCGACCAATCGCGCTTGGCTGCGTCTTCACGCTTGTCGTGCAGCTTTTTGCCCTTGGCGATGCCGATCTTGATTTTGGCCATACCGCGGTGATTGAAATACATCACCATCGGCACCAGCGTCATGCCTTTGCGCTGGGTCTCGTTCCACATGTTGGCCAGTTGCTTGCGCGATACCAACAACTTGCGGCGGCGGCGCTCTTCATGGCCAAAGGTCTTGGCCTGTTTGTAGGGCGCGATATAGCTGTTCACCAACCACAACTCGCCATCCTCCACCGCGGCGTAACTCTCCGCGATGTTGGAGCCACCCATCCGCAGGCTTTTGACCTCGGAACCTTCCAGTATAATGCCACATTCCACGTCATCCTCGATAGCGTAATCAAACCGTGCGCGACGGTTTTCAGCGATGACCTTATAGTTCGGGTCCGATTTGGATGATGATTTTACCTGTGCCATGTTTAGCGATGTAGGGGGCTAGGGCCCGCCGCGCAAGGGTGCGCCTTAGCGCAACCCCTCGCGGGCGATGAATTTTGCCAGATCCAGAACGATTTGACCGCGCGCCCGTGCAATTGCACCCGGCCCACCGTCGGGATCATAGGCCACGCTCAACTCGAACTGGCCGGACCGCTCGCGGCCCTCATAAACGCCTACAAAATACTGGCCTGTGGCACGGAACACACCGTCAGTTCCCGCAACCAGATCGGCAAAGCGCACATCAAGAGATGCAGCGGCATCTTCCTCGAACGGCCAAGGCTCGGACGCGATGCGGCGCTTGGTCAGGCGCGCAAGGTTTCGGCTCAGCTCAAGTCCGATGGCGCGCTCGGGCGCATCAGCCCACAAAACCTTGGAGGTCACCATAGTCCCGTCGGGCGCCTGCTGTGCAACTTCATCCGCTGCCGCATAGCTGGGCAGCGAGACATCCTTTACCTCGACAGAGGAAAAGCCGATGCGCACGGTTTCGGTAATTGCGGGCGTCTGGACAGCAATGCTGTCAGGCGCGCCGCAAGCGGTCAAAAACGCCAGCGCGGCCGCGGTAGCAAGAGGTTTCATAAAGGTCATGTTATCTTCCTAGCAGCAGAGAATTCGGATTGCGTTCGATGGTACGCGCCAGTTTTTCCAGCGCGCCGGCGGCTTGTTGAATATCGCGCAACGCGGATTCCGCAGCACGGCTCAACTGGTCGCCCTTGTTGTAGCCTTCGATTGTTTGGCCAGCTTGCACAAACAGGGTGTTCAGACGGTCGATGACTTGCGGCAGATCACGGGCAGAAACCGCGATGCTATCCGCCGCATTACGCGCAGACGCCAGTGTCTGGTTTACGTTCTGCACCGCCCCGCCTTCGCGCAGCTCTTTCAGCGTTGCATTCAGCTGGTCCAAAGCACCGGACAGCGCCACGGGCAGCTGTGCTGTCTCAGGACTGCTGATCAACGCCTCGGCAGAGGAAGTGAGGGATGTCAGCTCCTGAATAAGCGTATCAAACTCCAGCGATGCGGCTTTCTCGGCCACAGTCTGGATGTTCGCAATCAGCTCGGGCACACCCGCAGCCGATGAGGTCACAGCGTCAGCCGCTTCCGCAGCGGAGGAAAGCGTCTTGCCCAATGTCTCAGCGATGCGCTGCTTCTCCAGCTCTGCGACCAGCCCTTCTACACGCACCAGCGTCGCGTTCAAAGCGACCGGAATGTTCTTCACATCCTCAGATGTCACAATGCCGGAAATATCACTCAGCAGCGTGCTCACATTACCAGGGACTTTCTGCAGATCACCGTTTGACATCAACACTTCAGCAGAATTCATCACATTGATCGCGCTGTTAAGCAGCTCTTCGATGGGCAGGTTGTTGATCCGCGTAAACACGCCTTCAACAGTTGCCGCAGCATCCGAAGTTTCGCTCTTTGTTGTTGGCATGATCGGCAGATCAACCTTGGAAATAAGCATTTGGTCAGCTGTTGCGCCTTCCACTTCCACCAGTTGAATTTTCAATCCACCCGTCAACAGGCTGGCCGAAGCCAGCCGTGCCCGCAGCCCGCTTGTCACACGGTCACGCAGGAGACCCAAAGCAGCGGCAGCCGTTGCTTCGCCGGGCAATCCAAGGCGCGAGGGCTGGATCGAAACGATCACATTCAGGCGCACACGGCTGTCACCGAACTGGTTAAAGTCCACAATCCCCGACAGGCTCTCAACCGAGCCAATACGGAAGCCGCTCAACTCAACGGCAGCCCCAACCGCGAGACCAGAGATATTCTCGTCGAAGATGATACTCATCCGCAGCGGATCAACTTCGGACTTGGTGAAGAGACTGTTACGCGCCTGCTCTTTATCCGAGAAGACCTCGAACACTTCGCCGTCGGAGGCAGAATCCCCGCCCGATACAAAAGTGTCGAACGTAATCCCGCCGCCGATCAATGTGGCAAGCGAGGAAAAGTCGATCTCGGCCCCCGTCGGGCCCACCGAAAGGCTAAACCCCGAGGTATCCCAGAACCGTGTCGACGAGCTGATCAGATGGCGGTGTTCCTCATAGATCAGACCTTCGGTGATCGCGAAAGCACCGCTGCGCGAAATCTGGGCGCGCCCGACCTGCCCCACCTGAATGCCACGAAACATAATCGGCGCATTGTCGGTGAGTGTGCCGTTTGTGGTCGTACGGAACGCAATCTGCAAACCGCTTTCGCCGGGTTTGATCAGCGGCGACACGTCGGAGCCCTTGAAGGTATCCGCATATTCACCAACTTCGTTATCCCACGAGCCTTCAATATAAACACCGCTCAAAACAGTGCTGAGACCGGACACGCCCTGTGCGGTCACCTCAGGCTGAACAATCCAGAAAACCGAGCTGGCATCGACATATTCAGCAATATCCTTGTGCAAGCGGATATGCACATCAACCTGCGCCAACCCTTCGCTAAAGCTGACCTCTTCGACCTCCCCGACTTCGATATCGCGGTACTTCAACTTGGTCTCGCCCGCGGCAATACCCGAACCATCGGTGAATCCGACGATAATCACCGGCCCGCGCGCCGAATAGGACTGCCATGCCACACCAAATGCCACAAACAACGCCAGAAGCGGGATCACCCAAATGAAGGATGCGCCGGACAGCCGAGGCTTACGCGCCGCCTGAATTTCGACTGTGGGGGGAGTATCAACCATGATCAGGTGCCTCGTTATCGTTGTCTTGTGCGTCCCAAATCATCCGTGGGTCAAAAGCTTGGGCAGACAACATAGTAAAAATTACAGAAAGTGCGAAAAAGAACGCCGCAGGACCGGGAGAGATCGTCGCAAGGCCCTTGAGTTGCACAAGTGCCGAAAGAATGGCAACGACAAATATATCGATCATAGACCAGCGGCCGATATACTCGACCACCTCATACATCAGCAAACGCCGGTGCGAGGTGAACCCACCCCGTTGACGGACACTGACAGCCAGAAAGGCAACCGCCCAGAACTTGCCCAAAGGGATCACAACAGAAGCCACCAGGATGATCGCCGCGATGCCAAATGCACCGTGGTGGGCGAGTTCGACAGCGCCACCGATGATCGTGCTCTCATCCACCGTAAACAGCTGTTTGGTCTTGAGCATCGGGTAGACATTGGCGGGGACGTAACACATCAGCCCGACAACCCACAGCGCCCACACCTTTTGCAGGCTGTGTTCGTCGCGCGACACCAGCTTGGCGCCACAGCGCCCGCATTCAGGCGTGCCCAACGGCCATGCCCGCGTACAGCGCGTGCATGCGACCAACCCCGCCTCACGGGCTGTTACCGTTCTTTGGGATGTTCCAGAGAATTCCATACAGACCACTTACACAAAAAACTGTCATGCACGATGACCAGCACCACAAGGGCGCCGAACATCCAAAACGCAGGACCAAAACTAACCGTCGCCAAACCCGCCACTTTCACCAAAGCCACCGCACAGCCCAATGCAAAAATCTCGGCCATCGACCACGGGCGCATCGCCTCGGCCCAGCGGAACGCCCTGATCGCGTGGCGCGCCGGCGGGCGGTCCAACACAACGGGGATCAGCACATAGAGCGTCAGCAGCATCCGGACCAGCGGAACAAACAGGATAAATCCAGCTGTCATCAGCGCCAGCACCAACATAGGCCCCTGCGTGAAAGAAAGCGCCGCATCAATGATAGACACAGCATTGCTGCGGCCGGCCGCGGATATTTCGAGGAAGGGAAAAACGCTGGCCGCTGTAATCAAGACAACAACCGCAACCGCAACCGCAATGATTTGCATACCGGCCTTGCGGCGCGGGGCGATCAGAACTTTGTGACACCGCGTGCACACCGCGCGCTCACCATTTTTGGGGCGCTGCAACTGATAGGTTGCATCACATACAGGGCAAACAATCAGGCCCTCCAACGGGCCACGGGAAATACCATCTTCTCGAAACATCGACTATATCTAGCCCCTTTGGCACAGAGATAACACACCCATTTGCGTCCATGTACATTTTTGCAACAATCATCAGCCCGCGATTTCGGCAATCTCACTGTCGCTATACCCTAGGGCTGCCAACACCTGATTTGTTTCCGCCCCGACAGCGCCCGGAACAGAGGGGGGCAAAGGCGCCGTCCGGCTAAAGCGGGGTGCGGGGGCCGCCTGCACCACACCGTTCGGCGCGATAAGGGTCTGCCGCGCTGCCATATGTGGGTGGAATTGCGCCTCAGAAAACGTCAGCACAGGAGCCACACAGGCATCACTTCCCGCGAAGATGGCCGCCCACTCATCGCGCGTCTTGCGCGCAAATGCCTGCGCATAGAGATCACGCCGCGCGGACCAATGCGCCGTATCATTCTGGTCCGCCTGATGCGCGGCAGGCAAACCCGCCTTGTCCAGCAACAGCGCATGAAACTGCGGCTCCAACGCACCGACCGACAGGTAGCCGCCACAAGCGCAGGTGTAGCACCGGTAGAACGGCGCACCGCCATCCAGCCAGTTGGTCCCGCGTTGCTCGCTCCATTTTCCCTGCGCCAGCATGGCATGGATCAGGCCCATCATGGCAGGGACACCGTCAACCATAGCCGCGTCGACCACCTGTCCCTTGCCGGACACGCCGCGCTCGATCACAGCGCTCAGAATACCCAGCAGCAAAAACATTGTACCGCCGCCATAGTCAGCCACCATGTTCAGCGGCGGAACAGGAGTACGGTCGGCATCCCCCATTGCGTGCAACGCGCCGGTCAGCGCCAGATAATTGATGTCATGCCCTGCCGTCTGCGCCCATGGCCCGTCCTGCCCCCATCCGGTCATCCGCGCATAGATCAGCGTGTCGGGGCAGTCCTCAGGCCCCAACCCCAACCGCTCCATCACGCCGGGCCGGAACCCTTCGATTAACACACCACTCGCTGCAATCAGCTTGTGCGCCGCCGCCAGCCCCTCTGGCCGCTTGAGGTCCAGCACAACCGAGCGTTTTCCACGTCTGTTGATGTCCGTAGGATCGGCAGGAGCGGCCTTGCGGTCCACGGTGATCACATCGGCACCCAGATCGGCCAGCAGCTGCCCTGCCAGCGGCGCAGGCCCAAGGCCGGAAAACTCGACTACTTTCAACGATGCCAACGGTCCCGACATTACACTACTCCCGGCAGGGTCACCTCACGCGCCCCTTCAATAAAATCCTTTAACGACAGCGGCCAGATCACATCCGGCCACCGCAGTTCCATCTCTTGTTTACGCGGTCTGTAAACGGCTGTGTAGAGCGTTCCGAACCCGTGACGGAATGCCGTGGAATACAGAGGCGGGCGCAGAAACGCGTTGATGAACTTTTCCTCAGGGTCACGTTGCAGGCGCAAGCGCTGCAACAAGAATCGCTCCCGCTCGACGGTAGATGTAAACCGCGCGTGGCTGATCTATTCGACATTTTCCTGATGGTTCGTGGCCACTGCCGCATTTGTCACAATCGCGGGCCGGTCCGGCGACATCATGACCGTCAGGTAGGTCCGCTTTCTGTCCAGCACGGTCACGTTATAGCTCATGTGCGTAGGCACGCGGGCCAATACCTCGCCCGCCTCTTCTGCCGTTTCGCAGACTTGCAGGACATAACGAATGATCAGCGGCACGCCGAACCCCTCGCCCACCACACGCCGTCCGCCAAACGTAAGGGAGATCGAGAGACCCTTGTCGTTGACACCGTCCACCAGCCCCCACAACCCGTCAGACGTACCCATCACCGCGCGGCCCAGCCATTTGGTTCGCAGGACAAGGCTGTCGAAAGCCTTGGGGTTGTAGTCATAGTTCCGCACAAGCACGGGCTGTTTGCCGCCCCAAACCGCCTGTGAACAGCTCGCCAGATAGGGGGGCGGGCAATAGAAACTCAGGAACCGTGCTGCGTGATCACCGCCGCCTGCCAGCTCGCACAGCTCTTCATACAGCGGCACCATCTCGGGCATATGGGTCCGCAGGGCGCGCAGGCTTGCGGCATAGGTCGGGCGGGCAGTCTCACCTTCTTTGAGCCACCAAGCCCGATAATCGGACCAATATTCACGGAAAAGCCCGGCCCACTTGGGGCCGGGCAAATCCTCGGAGATTGCGCGCCAGTACATGGGCCGCCTTCCTGACAGATTTACCTTAAAGGATCTTGAACGCCGGATCGGACAAGAACGGATCAGCGGAGGCCGCGGGCAACGGTTTGCCTTCAACCGCCGACTTGATCCCGTGAATCCACTTCTTTGCCCGCTCGTTCAGCTGGAAGCTTTTTGTCATCAACCGTCCGCGCGTCACAAGGATGCCAATATCGGCCCCCTCATAGCGGTAATCACCCGGCCGCATGATACGCAGAAAGAACGCCTCGTTCTCACTCTCCACCGCGCGGCGTTGATAATCAAAGCGGTCCCACACAACCGAGCCGTCTTCGCGCATTTTATAGATGCCTGTCTCGGGGCTGGTGGTGCAAGTGTCCACACTGTCTTTGGTGTGCTTGATCACCATCTGCGACCAGCTGTCGATATTGTCCGGCTCTGCCCAACGTGCGTTCAACTCGTCCACGTCCAGATTGAACTTCTTCTTCGAAAACTCCAGCAAGTGGAACAGGAACAACGGCGCATCCGCGTGGGCAAAGGCCGCGTGGTTGGTCATCGACGACGCGCCAGTGATGCGCGGGTTCAACTCGCCCAACCAAAGCTCGCCTGTCTTTTTGTCGATCAAGAAGTCCAGCTCGAAGTATCCGCGATAGCCTTCCTTGCGCAGCTGCTCACCGAACTTGAAAGTCAGATCGCGCGCCTGCTGACGGACCTTTGGCGGGAAAGCAGTGGACAGGATTTCATTGCCACACCAACCGCCGCGATAAGGCGTCAGTTCGTTAAAGCCGACAAGCTCGGTCATGAGCGGGCCAACAATTGTACCTTCACGGGTCGCACAAGCCTCGATCGCGGCGCCACGGCAACTGATCCGCTTCATGATCTTGATCTCACCCTCGCCGATGATCTCGGACTGGTGGCGGCGGAAGTCAGCCTCGTTCTTGATAAAGAACGTGGTGTGCCCGCTATCGCCGAAGGCAGATTGCAGAACCAGATCATGCCCCAGGCCTGCCATACCAATCATTGCCCCGTGGGCGTCGCCACCCAAGATCCGCTGCGCGCCCGCGCGCTTGACCCTGTCCACAAATCGGAACGTGTGGCCCGCTTCCACCGCAATACGCTCAAGGCACTGGGCGAAATGACAGGCGCGGCCGGCCTATCCCTGCCCAGTGATTTCCTGCCCCACCACCTGATGCAACGTCAGTCCGACCGCTCGATGGTCCAAGGCAACCGCGCGTTCCCCTATCTACCCGAAGGTTTTCTGGTGGATGAAGATGCCGCAGATCACATGGGATACAAGGACCGCTGGTCGCGGGCGCGTGCTGATACGTTCAATCCGCCGGAATATGCCTGACACAGTCTAGCGCCTCAAACGCCGCCTCCAGTCCCTCGGGGGAGGCGCGTACCACACGACCTTGCCATGCGCAGCGCGTAATCAAAGCCCCTGCCGATGGCATCAGGGCATCTGTTGCAGTGCCAATGATGCCGGTCCCGTGGATCATGTAGGTTTGTGAGGCAACGGGCAGCGAAGCATGACCCTGCCACAACACCAGATCAACCTTGCTCCCAAAAACACCCTTGGACATCAGGCGCACGCGAAGTCCTTCCGCCTCGGGCTGACCGCTCAACATCCATATCCCGTCGCCGAACCCGTCTTTCGGAGGGTCCGCCCCAAAGACCGTACTGCGCCCGATGCGCAAAGGTTGGTCAGCGGTCGCAAGCTCCACACTACCGGCAAGCTGGCCAAACCCATCCCAATCAACCCGCCGCACTTTGGTGGTTATGACCTGTTCCCCGCTCCACAATCCACTTAGCGCAACCCATTGACCCGATTTCAGGGAGGTCTCTGGTGGAAGATGCACGGTAGTCCCCATGATAGTTGCGGTCCCCTCACGGACATCCGCAACCGGCCCCACAACAGGAAAGAACTCCAGCATCCGCACAGCGACGAGGCGCCCGCCCTCAACCGACACAACAACAGCCAGAGTGTCACCAAGCGCAATTGCCTGTCCTGGTCCCAAAGGGCTGATCGTCCGCACATCATCCGGCACAGAAATCTCGCGGCCGGCAACCACAAGCGGATCAAGCCCCTCAACCACGCCAAAAACACCAACGCGCAGCGCATCCTGTGCACGCAACGGGGCAGCCAGCATCACACAAATCAAGAGAAATAACAGGCGCATTATGCAATCATCCCGCGCAATCGATAACGACATTCACCGCACCGCGAAAAGCGAAAACGCGCGAAGGTAACCCTTCGCGCGCATAATTGCCGTCACATAGATAAAAGGCGCTTACGCGACCTCGGCCACAGCCGCAGCCAGAGCCGCTTCAAAAATTGCCAGACCTTCATCCACAATCTCTTCCGAAGCTGTAAGCGGCACCATCACGCGGATGGCGTTGCCGGACATGCCACAGCTCAGCAGCAGCAAACCACCCTCCAGCGCGTGCGCAATGACACGTTTGGTCAGGGCGGCATCCGGAGCAATGCTTTCGAAGTCGGTGACAAATTCAACTGCAACCATCGCGCCCAGACCGCGAATATCCCACATCCGGTAGGGAGCAGCGCGTGCGCCGATCTCGGCAAAACGCGCCTTCAGCTTGTCACCCATGGCGATGGATTTCGCGAGCAGGTCTTCATCCTCGATCGCGGTGATCGCGGCCAGTGCAGCGGCGCAGGCAACAGGGTTGCCGCCATATGTGCCACCCAGACCGCCCGGGTCCATCGCGTCCATCACATCCGCACGGCCAATCACACCCGCCAGCGGATAGCCACCCGCCATGGATTTCGCCACGGTGATCAGGTCAGGTACAACGCCGGAATGTTCAATCGCAAACCACTTGCCCGTCCGGCCAAAGCCCGCCTGAACTTCGTCTGCAATCAGCAAGATGCCATGTTCGTCACAGATGTCGCGCAGGGCAGTCATCATCTCGAATGGCACAGGCGTATACCCGCCTTCGCCCAAAACAGGTTCAATGATGATTGCCGCAATACGCGACGGATCGGCATCTGTCAGGAACAGGTTTTTCAGGCCAATCAGCGCATCCTTCACCGTGATCCCGTCACGCACACTCGGGAAAGGGGCGCGGAAGACATCCGCAGGGAAAGGCCCCACCAGCTTTTTGTAAGGTGACACTTTGCCCGTCAGGCCCAATGTCAGCAGCGTACGGCCGTGATAACCACCCGTGAAGGCAATTACCCCGGGACGGCCTGTGGCAGCGCGTGCGATTTTCACCGCGTTCTCAACCGCTTCGGCACCTGTGGTGACCAGCAGTGTCTTCTTGGGCGCATCACCGGGGGCAAGCGCATTCAGCTTTTCCGCCAGTTCGATATAGGGCGCATAGGGCACAACCTGAAAGGATGTGTGCGTGTAGAGGTCTTCTTGTGCCTTGGCCGCTGCAATCACGCCAGGGTGACGGTGGCCCGTGTTCAGCACGCCGATACCGCCCACGAAATCGATATAACGCTTGCCGTCCACATCCCACAGCTCTGCATTTTCTGCATAGGACGCATATACCGGGGCTGCAGATGCGACACCGCGCGGCACAGCCGCTTCGCGGCGGCGGACCAGATCAGCGTTGGTATAAGTCACAGGAACCGCGTCTTCGACGATTGCAATCTGTGGCGACTTCTTTGCGCTTTTGCGTGGCGCGCGTTTTGCGGTGCTGGCCATGACATATTCCTGAAGCAAGTGAAAATTGGGCGCGGCAGAACCCGCGTTTAATATAGCCTTGTGCCGTGTTTAATTTAATTGTCAATCTGGATAACCTGCACACTTGTACTTTTCCGCGAGGGATGGTCATTTCAGGCAAAACACCGCTGAGGCAGCGCCCGCATTTATCTAACAGGATCGCACTTTTGGACATCGGACAACGGCTCAAACAAATCCGCACCGAACGCGGCCTATCACAGCGTGAACTGGCCACACGCGCGGGGCTGACAAATGGCACCATCTCGTTGATCGAGACAGATAAAACCTCGCCCTCTGTCGCGTCGCTCAAAAGCCTTCTGGACGCCATCCCCATTTCAATGGCCGAGTTTTTCGGCGCCATCGAAGAACAGGACATCCCGAAATTTATCTACCGCGCAGACGAATTTATCCAGCTGACACAAGACGGTCCCGGGCAGGTCTCCTTGCGACAATTGGGCAACGCCCGCAAGCACACCCTTCAGGTGTTGCATGAAACATATCCTGCTGGCGCAGATACCGGCCCTGAATTTCTGGCACACGAGGGCGAGGAAGCGGGAATCATCACGCGCGGTCAGATCGAATTGACCGTGGGAGACACCATAGGCCTCCTGAATTGCGGTGACGGATATCTCTTTGACAGCCGCCTGCCACATCGTTTCCGCAACATTGGCACCGAGCCGTGCGAGATTGTCAGTGCGCTAACGCCACCGGTTTTCTAGCCACAGCTTAATCGCGGCTTTTGCCCTCTTTGCACGGCCGCTCCTGCCGTTCGACCTACCGCTGTGTGACGATGTCATCACAACAACTATACCGGCCGCCATCATCAATATCATAAGGCCGCCAAGCAACATCTCGAATGTCATGACCGCCTCCTATTCTACGGGGTTCAGGGAGATAACACGCGAGCACAGCGGAAGTTCCCCTCAATGGTGAAAAACAGGTGCGCAACGCCCACACAATGCCTCTAAAAATCAAATGCCTGCTTGTCCGCCAACGGCACGGGAAAGGCCAGCTCCAGCACATAGCTGTCTTCGTTCTCCTGGATCACGACGGTTCCGTTCAATTGCCGCGCAAAGGCTTGTATCAACCATGAGCCAAGGCCGGTACCGAGATCGTCAGAAACAACAGCCTCACCCCTCGTATTCACAACCCGCAGTACCGCTTTCTCCGGTCCGGTCATTTTCAGGCTGACCTCGATCCGCTTGGCCCCCGTCCCGTCGGAAGAAATGTACTTAAGCGCGTTTGTCACAGCCTCAGAGACCAGCAAGGTCAGCGGCGCCGCATCATCCGGCCCGATCATGATTGTGTCGTATGTCTCGACAACCTTGATTTTCGCTTTCGCCTCCAGCCCCACTGCAAGGCTCTGCGAGACGATCTCGCGCAGCAAAACCCCCGCATCCACGCGCGACATTTCATTGTCCCGATACAGGCTCTTGTGCACTGTCGCCAAACTCAGAATACGGTCTTGGAGCCGCTGCAGCACCTTGCGGTTTGCATCTGTGGGCGCCTGACGGATTTGCATATTCATGATCGACGAAATCAGTTGGAGATTGTTCTTAACGCGGTGATGCACTTCTTTCAGAAGCATATTCTTCTCACGCAGGCTGTCCTCTTGCCGCGCCTCATCTTGCAGGATCGAATTCGCCATACCTAGAAACGATTGCTCCATCGTGACAATTTCATACGGAACACCCTCACCCAGCGGCACACGCGGCAAAGTCCGGTTCAATGCGAAATACCGCATCTGACGGCCCAGTTTGCGGATATGTTTCACAGCCAGCCGGTTCAGCGACCAAAACGCCACCACAAGGCTGGCCACCCACATCACAATCGGCAACAAGGATGACAGCCGCCCCGAAAAATCGGTTTGCAGCATCGGCGTATTGCTGGGCCAAACGCTCATGCCGAAGACTGTATTTTGCACAATCGGGACTACAACATAGACACGCTCTTCGCCCCGTGTGTTCTGCGCATAAAACACCTGCCGGACGCTGCCTGTCAGCTGTTTCAACTCATAAGCCAAGGGTAGCTCTTCTGCTGCAATCGCATATGCGTGCTCAGACGTCAGGATTTGCCCTACGTCATTGAACGTAACCAATGACACAGGCCGAGCAGGCAGATCACCAAGTTCGTGATCCTCCATCGTGTCGCGCGCGATAGATATAAAGACAAATCCAATCGCCTCATCCTCAGCAAAAACCGGGACTGTCACAATCACAACCGATTGTCCGGAGATCGCCGCGCGCTCGATAGGGGTCACTGTGACGGTTGCACGTTCCATCGTGGTTTGGAATACATCCGATTCCGACAAATCATAGGTTTGCTGGGTCGAGGAACAGTTCATCACACCATCAGCCCGCACAAACCCGACCAGTAGATACCTCTTCACCTCCGCCTCGTAACTGTTGAGGAAGGTTGAACATCGCTCCGGGTTGTCACGTTCGATCTTGACCACAGCCGCCAGTGCACGCCCTGCACCCAACGCCTCCTGCAAAGTCGTCCGCTCTATTGCGGCGGCCTGTTCGGTCACCGCAATAAGCGAAAGTTCCGCCGATCTCTGTGTCTGATCTGCGATTTGACGGGTCTGTACCACAGCGATCAACCCGATCGGCAACAGCGCCAGCGACAAAAACAGCAGCGTCCTGAAAGCCAGACCACCAAAAACGCTGTTGTTCAAAAAGCCTGAGGTCATGTGTTAAAAACTTGCTACCTTTGAGGCCGTGAGGACGGACATCGTCGCATCATCTGTCATCTCCATCGCTTCGTCCTCATTTAACCCCATCAGCTCCGCCAGTTGCGCACGGGCGCGGTTGGTGCGGCTTTTGATTGTCCCAACAGCCACGCCGCACATCTCGGCGGCTTCTTCATAGGAAAATCCCGACGCCCCGATCAACAGCAGCGCTTCGCGTTGCTCAACCTTTAATTTACCCAGCGCAACGCGAAAATCATTCATCTGCAAGTGGCCGTCATGAGCCGGTTTTTGCGCCAGGCTCTCCGTGAAAATACCATCCACATCTGCCACTTCGCGCTTTGCTTTGCGCCGCGAGGAATAATAGGTGTTGCGCAGGATTGTGAACAACCACGCGCGCATGTTCGTACCCACCTGAAATTTCTCGATGTTTGTCCACGCCTTTACCAGCGTATCCTGCACCATATCATCGGCAACAGAACCATTGCGTGTGAGGGAAATTGCAAAGGCACGCATGGCCGGCAAATGCTCTACCAACTCGTCACGCGGGTTCGTATGCTGAGGTTCGTCCGATACTGGGGTACTCATTTTCCCTTACCTTGCTCGGCATCTTGCTGTTTGAGTTGTTCCAACAATGACTTGAACCGGTCGGGAATACCCTCGTCTACCGCTTCCTGATATACCCGCCGGAGACTTTCATCGATCACATCTTCGCTTTGCTTGCTCTGCTTTTGTCCCGACATCTGCCCTCGATCACACAAAAAATTAAAATTTCATCGCCCATTCGGGAACCTAACGCACACCGCAGGCGTTTGGTTCCCGAAAAGAAAATAAAAAGGATCACCTGACATGACTGACGCCACACACAGCGAAAGCTTAAGCGACCAACTGGGAAAATTCATTCCCTATCTGCGCCGCTACGCCCGCGCGCTGACCGGCAGCCAGACCAGCGGTGACAATTTCGCAGCTGCATCGCTTGAAGCAATCCTGACTGACCGCTCCGTTCTCGACGGCACGGATGTGAAAGCCGGACTATTCCGCGTTCTGTACGGCATCTGGTCCAGTGCCGGCGCGCCCGTCGAAGAGGGCGAGAACGGCCCCCGCGCCAAAGCCGAACGACACTTGTCAAAGTTGACCAACAACAGCCGCGAAGCTTTACTGCTCTTCACGATCGAAGGCTTTTCATATGCCAACATCGCAACCATCATAGGCATTGAACCCGAGGAAGCCGAAGATCTGGTCGCCATTGCGCGCCGCGAAATGGCTGACAGCGTTACAGGCTCTGTGATGATCGTCGAGGATGAAGCGATCATCGCCATGGACATCGAAAGCATCGTTGGTGAAATGGGCCACCGCATTACCGGCATCGCCCGCACCCGTGCAGAAGCCGTAGCACTGGGCCGCGCGGATGCGCCCGACCTGATTTTGGCGGATATCCAGCTTGCCGATAATTCCTCCGGCATTGATGCCGTCAATGATCTGCTGACAGAACTGGGCCACCGCCCCGTGATCTTTATCACCGCCTTCCCCGAGCGGTTGTTGACAGGCGACAAGCCCGAGCCTGCCTTCCTGATCTCAAAACCCTATACAGAAGATCAGGTTATCTCTGCCGTCAGTCAGGCGATGTTCTTCTCCTCTACGGAAACGCTGCACTCCTGAAATCCAGCAATGCCCTGCTTGGTCAAAGCCCCGCCTTTTTCACAGGCGGGGCTTTTTTTGTGGAACATTTCGCCGCGCCACGCGTTGTCTCTCTGAGAGCAAACACCAAAGGAGAAACGTTATGGCCAAATCAAATGCCTCACTCAACGGAAGCAGAAATACGGTATCTGTCGACGACCTGTCGGCACAAATCGACCTCCTGAAAAATGATCTGGCAAACCTAACGCAAACCTTGTCCGATTACGGCGTTGCCAAGTCGCAAGATGCCAAACGTGCCGCCCGAGATACAGCAGCAGAGGTGCAAACCCTCAGTCGCGATGCCGCACACAAGGCCCAGGCGCAGGCGGAAGAGTTTGTTCAAAATCAGCCTGCAACATCGCTGGGCCTTGCTGCCGGTCTTGGTTTTCTTGTCGGCATGATGACGGCGCGTCCCTAATATGCTGTCCAACATGCTCGCAAACGCCCGCGCACAGGCACGCCATTCAGCACAATCTGCCGGCATCGGTGTGTTTGCGAGCCTCGCACTCATCGTGGGGCTCGCCTTTTGGACGGGTGCCATATGGTTGTTTTTGCTCACGCTGACTTCCCCGCTGAACGCCTGCGTGATCCTCGGCGCCGCCTACACGGGCGCAGGGCTGATCGGTTTTGCCACAATTACAATGCGCCGCGCAAAGCCGCTACACCACACCCCCACCAAACCGCCGCAGGCGACCATGGATGGACTGGTCAGCGCGTTTATGACGGGATTGACTGCAGGCGCACGCACGCACTCTTGACCGCCTCAAGCATAAATTCCGACGAGAAAGGCTCTGGTACAAAAGTAAGGTCAATCGGAAGCTCAGCCGCGCCTTCGGGTTTTTCGGCGATTAGAACAGCCACAAGCGGCAATTTTTGCCGAACCGCGTCTTGAATAGCACCCAAAAAACCATCCAGACTGCACCCGGCAATAATGACAGCGGGCCGCCCGACAACGGCAAGTAGTTCATCCAGATGTCGCACGGTTTCAAGGCCAAGCGGAAGCGCATTAAACTCCCGCATCAACATGTCTCGAATGTCCATCAGCACCAGCGGATCGTCTTCTACAACGATAAATTCGGGCAGTTGCTGGTCATTACTCATCGTATCTTCCTGAAATAGCGATCTGCCGGGTAACATAAGACAGCAAACACCTGCGTGCACTCCCAATAATGCCCATTATGATCTGCATTCCTTAAGGTAATGAATTCTCAGGTGTCGTATCCACAATCGCATCCGCAGGCACCTCTGGCAGCTCCTCAAAGGGCGACGCACCATCTGGCGTTTCAACACCGTAGATGTGCTTTTCCACCTGCGCATTCACAACAGCACCCAGCAGGATCACAAAACTGCTGAGCCACAACCAGACCAGCATCGCAATCACCGCCCCGATAGAGCCATAGACCTGATTATAGTTACCAAAGTTCGCAACATAGTATGAAAACACAATAGAAAGCCCCGCCCAGCTGACAACAGCTATAGCAGCCCCCGCCCGGATAGAGCGCCGGTGCGGCTTGCCGCGGTTGGGACCGTACCTGTACAGCACACTAACCCCCGCCAGTAAAACGCCGACAGCAATTACCCAACGGACGACCTCTGCAAACAAACCCGCAACAACACCAAGCGGGATAAATGCCAGCGCCACAGGCGCAATCACCAGCGTCACCAGTGAAACAAGGCCAACCCCGACAAGCGCCAGCGTCAAAAGAAACGCACGGACATAATGATGCGCAGTTGCTCTGTTCTTTTCGCCATGCACAGCGTTCAGGCCAGTCATCATCGCTGCAACGCCCGCCCGCGCGGACCACAGCGCAGCGGCAATCGAAATGACACCCGCCCACCCCAAAGTATCAGGGCTGGTGGTCACAAGGCTGACAATCTGGGCATTGAAAATATCATAAACATCGTCGGGTAGCAGACCCCGCATATCCTCCAGCTGGGCGATGACAACATCAGGTTCAGAGACAAGGCTCATCAACGCGATCACCGCAGCAATGGCAGGGAAAAGCGACAACATACCGAAGAACCCCACACCAGCCGAGACTAGCGCGAGGTTCGTCTCTCCGATTTGCACAAACCCGTCCCGCAAGAATGCCCAAGCCGTAGCTAGCAGGCCCCTTGATGTTGTGATTGATCTGGTATCCGTCATTCCATCTCCGTTCAGGGCCCGGCCCTGTCTTCACTCTGCTACGGTCCGGCACTGACCGCCCGTGGCAGAGCCTGTTACAATATGCGGAAAATCCGGCACTGCAATCAGACATCCGGATGATCCGGCATTCGACGCTTGCACTCTGACGGCGTTGCGCAATGATACAACCGACTGTGCCGCGGTCCGAGAGCCCAACGTAAACTCCCTCCATTTCGTTCAATATGAGGATGCAAGATGCAAACGCCACTGACCAAAGCCATTACAGCCAAGCGGGATGAACTGATCGCTCTCACGCAAGACCTGATCCGCATTCCCACGCTCAACCCCCCCGGTCAGGACTATCTGGCGATCTGCGAATACCTCGACAAGCGCCTGAAGGCCCACGGCTTCGAGACCCAGATGATCCGCGCCCATGGTACCCCGGGCGACAGCACCAAATACCCCCGCTGGAACATCATTGCGCGGCGCGAAGGCACGCACAAAGGCGAATGTGTCCACTTCAACAGCCACACAGATGTAGTGGAAGAAGGCAAGGGCTGGACGTTCGACCCCTTCGGCGCAACCCTGCATGATGGCAAAATCTACGGGCGCGGCGCCTGCGACATGAAGGGGGGCCTGGCGACCTCTATCATCGCCGCCGAAGCCTTTATCGAGACCCACAAAGACTTCGCCGGGTCGATCGAAATTTCCGGCACCGCCGATGAAGAGTCAGGCGGCTATGGTGGCGTCGCCTATCTGGCGGAACAAGGCTATTTCAATCCCGAACGCGTGCAACACGTCATCATCCCCGAACCCCTGAACAAGGACCGCATCTGCCTCGGCCACCGGGGCGGCTGGTGGGCCGAGATCGAGACAAAGGGCGAAATCGCCCACGGCTCCATGCCCTTCCTGGGGGATTGCGCCGTGCGCCACATGGGTGCGGTCCTGTCCGAATTTGAATCCAAACTCTTCCCCGCCATGGCATCGCGCACCACAGATATGCCAGTCGTGCCCGAAGGCGCGCGCAGCTCCACCATGAACATCAACTCCATCCATGGCGGCGCAAAAGAACAAGACGAAGACTTCGACGGCCTGCCGTCGCACTGCGTTCCCGACAGCTGCCGCATCACAATTGACCGCCGCTTCCTCTCAGAAGAACCTCTTGATCAGGTCCGCGACGAGGTAACCGCTCTTCTCGAAGGCCTCCGCGTCACCCGGCCCGACTTCGACTACCAACTTACCGAAATAAACTCTGTCCTGCCCTCCATGACGGACCGCGACGCCCCCGTGGTCCGCACGGTTGCAAAGGCCATTCAGGACGTGATGGGCAAAGCCCCGGAATACGTCGCCTCCCCCGGCACCTACGATCAGAAACACATCGACCGCATCGGCAAACTGAAAAACTGTATCGCCTACGGGCCGGGCGTGCTCGAATTGGCCCATAAACCCGACGAATGGATCGGCGTGGATGACATGATCGACAGCGCCTGTGTTATGGGCGCGGCACTGGAAACCCTGCTGCTGACAAAAACCTGACCCCTATCTTATTTGGCCGTAAATCCTCCGGGGGATCGTCCCCCCGGGGACGATGGGGGCTGGCCCCCTCCCCCGCTTCAGCCAAACGCAGCCTCGGCGGCAAGACCCAAACCATCTACAATCGCAGTCAACGCAGATCCGTGATGCACTTGCGCATGTGGAAACGCAGCACCCAACGCAGATCGCGTAACCTCCATCAAACTGGAACCGCCGACAAACACCAGATGGGTAACAGCCTCAGGGGGCGAATCCGCCTTCAAAACAGTCTCTAACGCGGCCTCCGCCATCTGCAATGTCATCGGCGCCAACAATTCTTCAACCGCCCCCGCGCCCAGCGCCACACGCAATCCACGCTCGATCACGCGCAGATCAATCTCGCCCGCACCCGCAGTGTTCACTGCAATCTTGCCCGCTTCCACAGCAAAGGCAATGTCATGGCCCAGCTCATCCTCCAGCACAGAAATCAACCGCTCCAGCTTTTCCGGTTCAACCGCGTATTGCAGCAGATCTTTCGCCAGACGGCGGCTGTCTGGTGCATAAAGAAACGGGATTTTCTGCCACGTCGCCAAATCGTTAAAGATCGTTGCGGGCGCAGTATGCGTCTCATCTCCAAAGGCATGGCGTATCTCGCTGCCACGCCCCAACAGCGGCATAACCGTCTCTACGCTTACAATCCGGTCAAAATCCGTTCCACCCAGACGCACCCCATGGCTGCCCAGAATGTCAATGTTGTCTTCACCGTTCCGAAACAGCGTAAAATCCGACGTACCGCCGCCGATATCAACGATCAGCCCCAGATCGCCCTGCCCCAACACCGCACGGTTGGCCAATGCCGCCGCCTCCGGCTCGTACATGAACGCCACATCTTCAAACCCTGCGCGCGCGTATGCCTCGCGCAAATCCACTTCCGCTTGCGCATTGCGCGCATCATCAGGGTGAAACCGCACAGGACGGCCCGACAGGGCACGCTCATACCGCTCACCTGTCTGCGTCTCCGCAGCCGCCTTCACCTGCCCCAGAAACCGCGCGATAATGTCGATGAAGTCCAGCTTCTCACCCAGCAGATTACGTTTCTCCCGCATTAACGGCGCGCCCAGGATGCTCTTGAGCGCGCGCATATAGCGCCCCTCCTCACCTGCCAGCAGTGCAGCGCCCGCGGCCCCGCCAATCAGCATCGCTTTTCGGTCGAAATCAAAAAACACGGCGGTGGGCAGGGTCATCTCGCCCTGCTCAAGCGCGATCATATGGGCCTTGCCGTCCCGCGCCACAGCCGTCGCCGAATTCGACGTGCCGAAATCCACACCTAAAACCGCCATGCCCTGATCCCTTCCGCAATAAAGGGCACCGCATAGCGCCGCGATGCTTATGCCGCAAGGTTTCTCCTAGCCAACCCGTGGATCCTGGCCTAACGTTTACGCATAACACACTCAGGGAGTCTCTCATGTTCCACCTTCGCCACCTTCTTCTGGGCGTCAGCACTGCCGCTCTGCTGGCAGGCGCCGCTGCGGCCAAAGACGACATAACCGTCGGCCTCCAGCTGGAGCCACCGCATCTTGACCCGACAAGTGCCGCCGCCGGCGCAATCGATTCCGTGCTCTATTCCAACGTCTTCGAAGGCCTCACACGCTTTGACAGCGCAGGTGCCGTGATCCCCGGTCTCGCCAAAAGCTGGGAAATTTCCGAAGACGGGCTGACCTATACGTTCACCCTGAACGAAGGCGTCACTTTCCACGACGGCTCCACCATGGACGCCGAGGATGTGAAATTCTCGCTTGACCGTATCGGCGCCGAAGACAGCGCTAACGCGCAAAAAGCACTTTATGCCGCCATCACGGAGGTCAACGTGATCGATCCAACAACGGTCGAGATCAAACTATCCGAGGCCAATGGCAACATGCTGTTCAACCTCGCTTGGGGTGATGCGGTCATCGTCGCACCAGAAAGCATTGAGGGCATCAAACAGACCCCAATCGGCACGGGAGCGTTCAAATTTGACAGCTGGACCCAGGGCGACAAGATCGAGCTGTCGCGCAATGAAAACTACTGGGGCACGCCCGCAGTTCTGACAAAAGCCACGTTCAAGTTCATCTCCGATCCGACCGCGGCACTGGGCGCCATGATGGCGGAAGACATCGACGTTTTCTCCGGCTTCCCTGCACCTGAAAACCTGCCCCAGTTCGAAGCAGACCCACGCTTCCAAGTCCTCATCGGGTCTACCGAGGGCGAGACCATTCTGGCGATGAACAACAAGCAAGCGCCATTCGACAACGTCAAGGTGCGCGAAGCCGTGAGCCACGCGATTGACCGTCAGGCCATCATTGATGGCGCGATGTTCGGCTATGGCACGCCCATCGGCACCCACTTTGCACCGCACAACCCCGCCTATGTCGACCTGACAGGCAACAGTGCCTTTGACCCTGAAAAGTCCAAGGCATTGCTGGCGGAAGCCGGTTTCCCGGACGGGTTTGAGACAACCCTGTTCTTGCCGCCCCCCTCCTATGCCCGTCGCGGCGGTGAAATCATCGCAGCACAACTGGCAGCCGTTGGGATCAAGGCAGAAATCACCAACGTCGAATGGGCGCAGTGGCTGGAAGCGGTCTTCAAAGGCAAGAACTTTGGCCTGACCATCGTCAGCCACACCGAGCCTATGGACATCGGGATCTATGCCAACCCTGATTACTACTTCCAGTACGACAATCCGGCGTTTCAGGAGCTGATGACAAAACTCAACAGCACCACAGACCCCGACATGCGCACCGCGATGCTGGGCGAGGCGCAGAACATGATTTCCGCGGACTATGTCAACGGCTACCTGTTCCAGCTGGCCGCCCTGTCGGTGGCAAAAGCAGGTGTGCAGGGACTGTGGTCCAACGCGCCGACGCAGGCCACTGATCTCACGGCAGTCAGCTGGTCGGAGTAAGCCGGCCCATCTGCCCTGAAAACACCTAACAAAGGCCCCGATCATTCGGGGCCTTTGTGCTTAAAGTCAGATGAACACCACCGCTATCAGGCACGCGTTATGATCCTTTTGCTCTGCATCCTCGCCTATCTGATCGCAGTCAGCAGGCTCGCCTACCACGCTTTTGCACATGACAAACTTCTGGCCATGGCAAACAGCGGCGTTCCCCGCAGCAAGGAATACGCACAGCACAGAATGTGGCGCACGCCCGAAGCCAAATTGCTTTTCTACGCCATGATCGGTGGCTGGCCAGGTGCGAAATACGCCCAAAAGAAACTCCGCCACAAAACACGCAAACAGCCCTTCGCCCGCCAATTGAACGAGGTCGGGATGGTTCAGGGCGCGGCCCTTGGCTTGTTCATCCTGATCGCCACAGCCATGACCCTGCTAACCCCCGAGGCCGGCGCCATCAGCGCACAGACCGCGCCGCTAGATGTGCAACCCGCTGGCGCACCACCGCTGAAATCCCTGCGTCCTCCTGCGGTGCGTCCTGCAACGTAGTGAACCAATGGGCGGGCGGATTACGCCCCCGGCTATTCCCCTCAAAGGTCAGCGCCCGCAATACCTCACGCCCCGCTTGCGGCATCGCCGCACCCACATCGCGGCCGTTCAGAATACCCCAGACGCCGGTCCACAACCGCCCCACCGTCCACGGGTTATAGCCTCCACCGCCCAAAACCAGCAGACGTGGCACACCCAAATCCAGCAGTCCGCGCAAGATGTCCCAATGGGCGTTATTGCTGAGTGACAAATGCGCCAACGGATCATCCTCGACGCCGTCCGCCCCACATAGAAATACAATCGCATCAGGGGAAAACTCTGCCACTTTGGGCAGGATCAACGCCTCACGCACATACGCCATATCGCTATCGGTGAACCCGCGCGGCACCGGCAGGTTCAGCGCAGACCCACCCCCTTCATCCTCCAACACGCCTGTGCGGGGCCACAGCCCTTCCTCATGTACCGAGATCATCAGACAGTCGGGGTCACCCGCAAAAGCATGTGCCACACCGTCACAGTGATGCGCGTCAATATCCACAAACGCGATCCGCCGGACCCCGTGATGCCGCAGCGACAGCATCGCCAAGACCGGATCGTTGAGATAGCAAAACCCGTTGGCGCGATCCGGCATACCGTGATGGGTGCCGCCTGCCGGATTATACACAATGCCACCCTCCGCCAGCAGCTCACCCGCAAGGATCGATCCCCCCGCCGCAGTGGCAGGCCGCCGGAAAATTTCGGGAAAAACAGGATTGGTCACCGTCCCGATGCCAAACCGCTCACGGTCCCCGACACGCACCTCCTGCTGGGCCTCGATCCGTTGCAACGCAGCGACATACTCCGGCGTGTGCCAGGCATTCAGCGCCTTGGGTTTGGCGCGCGGTGAAGTGATGAATTGCGCCTCCGGCAGCCAGCCCATCGCGCGGCTGAGATCCATTACCGTTGACACACGCGGAACCCGCAACGGATGCAGCGCCCCATAGCTGGAGCCGCGGTAAATCTCGTGTCCTATGAAGAGGGGCTTTTGCACGCACCAGAGTCTAGCCGTGCATCGCCAAAATAAAAGGGGCCGCGTTTCCGCAGCCCCCGCGCCATCACTCGTTACACCTTACCGCGAGAGGTAAAGCTTAGCGTTTGCCGCGTTGGCCTGCCGCTGCTTCCATAACCATTGTGGTCGGGTTGAACGTGCAGATGCGGTTCATCAGCGAAATTTCTTCCTCATAGCGGCTCATGTCATCGCCAGCGCCACTTGTGGACGTGGCTGTGGCACTTGTTTCGGCGGAACCCGTCGGGCTTTCCGAAGACGGCGAAACGTTTGTGCTTTCTGTTGCTTTTGGCGTTTCAACGGCGACTTCTGCACCACTGCTCAGCTCGGACACTGCCATTACTGCGACTTTGTTTCGGTCTGCACGCGACAGCTCTTCATATTCGTTGCAAGTCATGTTGCTGATATCCAGATGCGCTGCAGCAAATGCGGGCATCGCGGTTGTCAGGGCAAGAGCGGCGATGGCCGTGGATTTAAATAGATGTGTCATAGGTATCTCCATTGTTTGCGATCATCACTCCGATGCTCGCTTCGTTGATGACACAACAGGCAAGCCACCGTTTACGTTCCGTTTTTTTCGAAAACTTCGTTTGGAACCAATCACCCTAGACAAGCGTTCAGGACGCCCTGTTCACATGCGAAATGGCGCTAGACCATCGCCCAAAGAGCGCCTACGCTTTGCTGATGTTGCGCTATACCCTCAAACGTTTACTCTCTTTGGTGATCAGCCTCGCTGTCGCTTCTGTGGTCATTTTTACAGTGATCGAAGTTGCGCCCGGTGACCCCGCATCATTTATGCTGGGCATGAATGCACAGCCCGAAACACTGGCCGCCCTGCGCACCGAACTGGGTCTGGATACTTCCAAGCCCGAGCGATATTTCAGCTGGGTCGCAGGCATGCTGAGCGGGGATTTCGGCACCTCCTATACCTACCGCACACCCGTGGCGGACATGGTGCAACAGCGGATGTGGGTATCGCTTCCACTGGCGCTTTACGCACTGACCCTCTCAACCTTGATCGCTTTTCCCGCCGGCATCTATGCGGCATCGCGTCGGGGCCGCGCAGGCGATGTGGGGGTGATGGGAGCCACACAGCTGGGCGTTGCCATCCCCAACTTCTGGTTTGCGATGATGCTGGTTCTGCTGTTCTCCATCAAACTACGCTGGTTTGCGGCAGGCGGTTTTGTCGGCTGGGACAAGGGGCTTTTTGCAGGCCTCCACTCGCTCACCCTGCCCGCCATCGCGCTTGCCTTGCCGCAGGCAGCCATCCTTGCGCGCGTCATGCGCTCTGCCTTGCTGGATGTCTTGGGCGAAGATTTTATGCGCACCGCCCGCGCCAAAGGCCTGACCGCGCGCCAAGCGTTGTGGCGGCATGGATTGCGCAACGCGATGATTCCCGTGCTGACCATTATCGGGCTGCAATTCTCGTTCCTGCTGGCGGGCGGTATCATCATCGAACAGGTGTTCTATCTGCCCGGCCTCGGGCGGCTGATCTTCCAATCCATCTCTGCCCGCGATCTGATTGTAGTCGAGAGTGTCACGATGCTGTTGGTCTTTGCCGTGATATTTGTGAACTTCACCGTTGATCTTGCCTACGCAGCCGTCGACCCTCGCCTGAGGGCGCGCGCATGAACCGGAGCCTGATCCTCGGCTGTTTGCTGTCAGCCCTCTTTATCCTCGCGGCGCTGGTGTCCTTTGTCTGGACGCCATTCGATGCCGAAGCGCTGAACATCCCTGTCCGCCTTAAAGGCCCAAACAACACCAACCTTCTGGGCACCGACCACTTCGGGCGCGACATTCTCAGCCTGCTTATGGTCGGTGCGCGTACCTCTATCGCTGTGGCGCTGGTGGCGGTGGGCATCGGCATGGGGCTGGGTGTGCCACTAGGCCTGTGGGCGGCGGCGCGCCGTGGCAGCCTGATCGACGAGGTGATCATGCGCGGCAACGATCTGGTATTCGCCTTCCCCAGCCTTGTGATTGCCATCCTGATCACTGCCGTCTTTGGCGCCGGTGCCATCAACGCCATCATTGCCATCGGTATTTTCAACATCCCCGTTTTCGCACGCATCACACGCGGCGCGGCCCTGTCCCTGTGGGAGCGCGAGTTTATCCTTGCTGCGCGTGTGGCCGGCAAATCCGCTGCGCGTATCTCGTTCGAGCATATTTTGCCCAACGTCACCAACCTGCTGATCGTCCAAGGCACCATCCAGTTTTCCCTAGGCATTCTGGCCGAAGCAGGGCTCAGCTATGTCGGTCTGGGCGCACAGCCCCCCACCCCCAGCTGGGGTCGGATGCTGGCCGATGCACAAACCATGGTCAGCATCGCACCACATATGGCGCTGATGCCCGGCTTTGCCATCATCCTCACCGTATTGGGTCTCAACCTCATGGGCGACGGGCTACGTGATCTTCTTGATCCGCGCCTGCGCAGGATGCGCACATGAGCCTGCTTTCCGTCCAGAACCTGACCCTGTCTATCCACAGCTTCGATATCCTGCACGACGTGTCATTTAACATCGATGCGGGCGAGATTGTCGCGATTACCGGTGAAAGCGGGTCAGGCAAATCCATGACCGCACTGGCCGCCATGCAACTGCTGCCCCAAGGCGCGCGCACCACCGGCCGCATCATGTTGGGCGAGGATGACATCACAACATGGGACGAGCCGGCCCTGTGCGGCTTGCGCGGCAACGACATCGGCATGGTGTTCCAAGAGCCGATGACCGCTCTGAACCCTGTCAAAACCATCGGCGATCAAGTCGCCGAGACGATCCTCGTTCACGAACGCACAACCAAGGCGCAGGCGCATAAACGCGCCGCCGAAACACTGGAACGTGTGGGCCTGCCGAACGATCGCTTTCCGCTGTCGCGTTTCCCGCACGAGCTGTCCGGTGGCCAGCGTCAACGTGTGGTCATCGCCATGGCCATTGCGCTGCGCCCCCGCCTGCTGATCGCGGACGAGCCGACAACAGCGCTGGACGTCACCACCCAAGCACAAATCCTTGCCCTGCTGGTCAGGCTGGCACGGGAAGACGGCATGGGCCTGATGATGATCACCCACGATCTGGCCGTTGTCGCCGCCATGGCCGACCGCATCATCGTCATGCGCAAAGGTGAAGTGGTGGAGCAAGGCGCGACCGTACAATTGCTGCACGACATGCAGCACCCTTACACCAAGATGCTATTCGCCGCCTCCGCGCATGAGGTCACCCTGCCGGATACCAATGCCACCGCCCCCCTGCTGGAGGTCAAAGGCGTGTGCCGTGATTACCGCACCCCGCGCAAAACCGTGTTTGGCAAACCCGGCAAATTCCGCGCCGTGAACAACCTCAGCTTCAGCCTGAACCGCGGTGAACGCCTCGGACTGGTAGGCGAAAGCGGCTGCGGCAAATCCACTCTCACCCGCGCACTACTGGGGCTGGAGGCCGTGAGCGAGGGCACCATCACCCTGCGCGGAGAGCCTGTGTTCACGGGCACCAAGCCCAACCTCGCCGTGCGCCGCCACATGCAGGTGGTGTTCCAGGACCCCTACGGCAGCTTCAACCCCCGCCACCGCGTCGCCCGCCAGATTACCGAGCCGTTCTACTTGCTGGACACGCCCCCCACAGGTGCCGCGCGGCAACAGGCCATCGATGACGCACTGATCGCTGTGGGCCTGACCCCTGCGGACGCGGACAAATATATCCACGAGTTTTCCGGCGGCCAGCGCCAGCGCATCGCCATCGCCCGCGCGCTGATCATCCGGCCCGATCTTATCATCTTTGACGAAGCGGTAAGCGCGCTGGATGTCTCGGTCCGCGCGCAGATTCTTGATCTGCTGGCCGAACTTTGCGCGTCGCATAACCTCAGCTATTTGTTCATCTCGCACGACCTCAGCGTGGTGCGCACCATCACTGACCGCGTTCTGGTGATGAAATCCGGCGAGATCGTCGAGCAGGGCAAGACCGAAGAGATATTCACCAACCCGCAACACCCCTACACCAAGTCACTGATCGACGCGGCCCCCGTGCTGCCCGATCTGAAAGGTCTAACCGCATGAAAACCGTGAACCTGCTGGATAAACTCAACCAGTTCTCAACCCATTGGGACCCGCATATTGTCGCAGACTACAATGACAACGACATCATGGTTGCGAAATTCTCGGGCGAGTTTCCGTTCCACCTGCACGAAGACACCGACGATTTCTTTTTGGTCCTGCAAGGCGAATTCACCATGGACCTCGAAGGCGAAAGCCACGTTGTGAAGGAAGGCGAAGTCTTTGTTGTGCCCGCAGGTGTTACCCACCGCCCCCGCGCGGTTGAGGAATGCCACGTCCTGCTGATCGAGCCGAAAGGCACCCCCAACACCGGCGACGCCGAGACCGCCTGCAGCAAGCCGAGGATTTAACATGCAGGCAGGCCCCACCAACAGCCTGAGCGACATCGCTGGCCTACGGGTTGGCAACGCGCAGGATCACGCCCTGAAATCCGGCACCACGGTTGTGGTGGGGGACACGCCATTTGTGGCCTCAGTCGCGGTGATGGGCGGCGCCCCCGGCACGCGTGAGACAGATCTTCTGGCCCCTGACAAATCCGTGGCGGCAGTGGATGCGCTGGTGCTATCGGGCGGGTCGGCCTTCGGGCTGGATGCTTGCTCCGGCGTGGTAGACGGGCTGCGGGCAGACGGGCGCGGGTTTCGCATCGGACCTGCGCAAATCCCTTTGGTCCCGGGGGCGATCCTTTTTGATCTGCTCAACGGCGGCGATAAGGACTGGGCGGATAACCCCTACCGCGCCTTGGGGTTAGCCGCCTACCGCGCGGCGAAAGCCGAATTCGACATTGGCACAGTGGGGGCGGGCACAGGTGCCTTGACGGCAATGCTCAAAGGCGGGCTGGGCACGGCATCCCTGCAACTGCCCGATGGCAGCACGGTTGCCGCCTTGGTCGCTGCCAATCCCGTAGGCGCTGTGACCACCCCGGGTGACCGCCATTTCTATGCCGCCCCGTTCGAGATGGATGGCGAGTTTGGCGGTATCGGGCCGGACCCTGTCAGCGGTCTGGGGCTGAGCCGCGAGAGCCGCAAGTTTAACGCCCTGTCGGCCCGCGCCAACACCACCATCGCAATCATCGCCACGGATGCGATCCTGACCAAGGCCGAATGCCACCGTGTGGCCACCGCTGCGCATGATGGCATCGCGCGGGCCTGTGTGCCCGCCCATACACCCAACGACGGCGATCTGGTCTTTGCCCTCACCACAGGCGCGCGTCCTGCGGCGGATGTGCTGATGACGGGCCACGCCGCTGCCCTGTGCCTCAGCCGTGCCATTGCCCGCGCGGTCTATGCCGCAACCCCTGCTGCGGGTGACATCATGCCCTGCTGGAGGGATGCCAATGCCGATCTTTGATCACAACAACATCGCACAACACTACGAAATCTCGGGCAACGGCCCACCCCTGCTGCTGATTGCCGGAATGATGAGCGACAGTGCAAGTTGGGCGCCACTGGTTCCCTTATTAGAGCCGCATTTCACCCTGATCCGCCCCGATAACCGCACGACGGGCCGGACGGCCCCGTGGGATGCACCGGTAAGCGTTGACCATTTCGCTGCGGACTGTGCCGCGCTGCTGCACCATCTGGATATGGGCCCTGCGCATGTTTTGGGTCATTCGCTGGGCGGGATGATCGGTATGCGGCTGGCCTGTGCGCATCCCGATGCAGTCAAAACGCTGACACTGGCCGCCGCTGCCCCCCTGCGGCTAGAGCGCAACGTGGCGCTGTTCAAGACGCTTCTGGCGATCCGGCGCAGCGATGCAGCGCCCGATGTCTGGCTGCATGCGTTGTTCCCATGGCTTTTCGCGCCCGCGCTCTACGACGCGAAGGGGATGGTCGCGCAGGCAGCGGCGGCATCGCTTGCTTATCCTTACGCCCAGAGTATGCAGGCCATGGCACACCAGATTGCAGCGCTGGACGGTTATATGCCGGATACACCAGATAGCATCTCCTGCCCTGTCCAAGCCCTTCTTGCAGCGGATGATCTGTTGCTGCCACTGGACCTTGCCCGCCCGACATTGGGTGACATCGCCAGCCACGTCATTGCGGGGGCGGGACACTCCCTCCACTGGGATGCGCCCGATGCTGTGGCAAGCCATCTGCGCCGCTTTACTCAGGAGACACAGACATGACCCAAGATCTCTACGGCCTGCCCCTCACCTGCGAAAACGCCGACACGCTGCAAGGGATCAATGACTTCATCCACGGGTTCCTCAGCTATCAACCCAAAGCCGCTAACATCGTCGCCATTGCCGATGCGGACCCAGAATGCGCACTGGCGAATGCCTATGCCGCCTTGTTGTGGATGTTTCTCGAAGCCCCCGTGGCCCCGCAAAAGGCCGCACCTTATCTGGCCCGCGCACAGGCCCTGCGCAGCGGAACGACAGCACGCGAAGCACTGGTGATTGACGCGGCAGAGGCATGGACGCGCGGCGCAGTGCCCGAACTGTTGGAAATATGCGACCGGATCACCGCCGACCACCCGCGCGATATGGCAGTACTGAAACTGGCGCAGTATCACCTGTTCAATCTGGGCGATGCCGCAGGAATGCTGCGCATGGCGCTCAAATCTCTGCCAGAGGCAGAGGACATTGCCTATGTCCACGGCATGATTGCCTTCGGGTACGAGCAATGCCACCTGCTGGACCGCGCAGAAGCAGCCGCACGCCACGCCATGACGCTGCAACATGATGAAGCCTGGTCACATCACGCCATCGCCCATGTGATGTTGACCCAAGGCCGGGTGGCCGAGGGCGCCGCGTTTATGGAAAGCGTGGCCGACACTTGGAGCGGGCTGAACAGTTTTATGCGCAGTCATAACTGGTGGCATCTGGCGCTGTTCTATCTCAGCCTCGGGCGGCATGACGACGTGCGCACCGCTTATGACACCCATGTTTGGGGGTTGGCCAAGAACTACTCCCAAGATCAGGTCGGGGCTACGTCGCTGCTGGCACGGATGGAGTTTGCGGGCGTAAATGTGGGTGACCGTTGGGCGGATGTCGCAGACCATGTCGCACAGCGCGGCGCGGATACGGTCAGCCCTTTCCTGACGCTGCAATATCTCTATGCTCTCAGCCGGACAGGCCGCGCGGAGGCCGCACCCTTGATGCAAGCCATCAAGGAACGCGCGGGCGACATCACGCAACACGACCATGTTGCATGGTGCGATGTGGCCCTGCCCGCTGCAACCGCCATCACCGCCCACGCGCGGGGCGATTGGAGCACTGTTATTACACAGATGGCCCGCGCTCTGCCGCGGATGGCAGAATGCGGGGGCAGCCATGCGCAGCGCGATTTGTTCGAGCAAATCCATCTGGATGCGTTGGTGCAAGACGGCCGCGCCTCGGCGGCGCAACAAGTCCTGGAGATGCGGCGCACCTATGATCCGGACGGGGTGCCGCTGAACCTGCTGCTGGGTGAGGTCTATGCCAAAACGGGCCTACCTGCATTGGCGGATGAAGCCCGCGCGCGGGCAGCGCAGACTCTGGCCGGGCAGCCACGCTGATTCCGTTGCGGCAATGCCAAAGCCGCGCCAGGCTGCTTCTTAGACATTAGGAAGGATGCAAGCGGAACATGAGTGCACAATGGTATTACGCGGTTGAAGGTGCCTCCAACGGGCCCGTTAGCCAGAGCGAGTTTGACGAATTGGTCGCCGCGGGGGCAATCCGCAGCGATACCCTGGTTTGGCAAGAGGGCATGCAAGACTGGCTGCCCTATGGACGGGCAGATAACGCAAGTGGACAACAAGCACAGCCCGCCCATGCGCCCCTGAGCGACGGCGCAGACCCTGCCCGCACGGATGCCAACACTTTTGTTGGCGCGCTGAAAGACGGCTTTGCCCGCTATGTGGATTTCAAAACACGCTCGACCCGGTCGCAATACTGGTGGTGGACGCTGTGGATGATATTAATGAGCATTGGAGCCGTAATCATCGACACGATGATGGGGATGGGGGATTCAGGGCCGGTCAACCTTATCCTGTCGCTTGCAACACTGCTGCCTTCTATCGCTGTAAGCATCCGGCGCTTGCACGACATCGGCAGGTCCGGTTGGTGGTTCCTATTGTTTTTGGTGCCAATTATCGGCTGGATCGTTTTGATTGTCTTCTACTGCACAAAATCGCAGGACGAAGAAAACCTGTGGGGACCCGCCCCACAGCACTGAGCATTGTCCTCCGGCGGGATTGGGGGCCAGCCCCCATTGACCCAAGGGCCAATTCCCCCGGAGGATTTAAGGCCAAGAAAGATAGAAATCAGGCGCGGGGGCCGATTGTTACCTCTAGCGTGGCGATGCCATCGACGCCGCCTGTGACAACATCCCCCTCGACCAGTGCCGCAACACCTGCGGGGGTGCCTGTCATGACCAGATCACCGGGCGCGAGTGTGATGCTTTCGCTGAGGGTGGCGATATGTTCAGCCACCGACCAAATCAGATCAGCGATATCAGCGTCCTGACGGACTTCGCCGTTTACAGCCAGCCAGATGCGGCCTTTTGTCAGGCTGGGCACGTCTGCTATGGGTTTGAGTGCGGCGATGGGTGCGCTGAGGTCAAAAGCCTTGCCCCAGTCCCATGGGCGGCGCGTTGCTTTGGCCTCGGCTTGTAGATCGCGGCGTGTGAGATCAATGCCCACGGACGCACCCCAGATGTGATCCGCCACATCAGCCGCTGCGATGTTAGCGCCGCCTTTGCCGATGGCGATGACCAACTCGATCTCGTGGTGAAGATCATTGGTCAGCGGCGGGTAAGGAATGGTGCAGGGCGTATCACAGCCAGCATCCGCAGGCTTGGTGAAGAAGAAGGGGGGCTCGCGATCGGGGTCATTGCCCATTTCGCGCGCATGGGCCTCGTAATTGCGGCCAACGCAGAAAATCCGGCGGATCGGGAAGCGGGCATCAGAGCCCTGTACAGCAAGACTTGCCTGCGCCGGCGCGGGGAAAACATAAGCCATATGGCGTGCCTTTCGGGTGAGATAAACGTATGATCAAACTAGACCCAACCGCACGGGATTTGTCCAGACGCCAGCAAAGAGGGTGTTTCGCACACGAAACAACCCTTTGCATTTTATATATAGTATTAATTAACGGGTAAGGTATTAGTCGCCAAGTTTGGCGTGGACCTCATCCAGATCAATCTCACCTATGGGCATCTTATTACCCGGATTTTCAAAGTCGTATTTGAACAGGTTAAAATCGCGTTTGTAGATTTCGTAGACCAGATGCATCGAGAGGTCGTCAAAGTAGTCTTCAACCGGATGCGCGCGCTTGGGGCCGTGCCCTTCGCTTTCGTTAAACCGGGGGATTTCTTCGAGGTTGATCGGGTGAGGGGTCTTGATCGAGTCCAGCACGTCGCGCATGCCGTCGTTGAACGACTCCGTCCAGATGATTTTATCGTATTTGCCGCCATTCACAATGAAGGTGCTGACGTGGCCGGCCTGGCCGGACCAGTGGATGTCAGGGTCCATTGGGCGGCGCCAACGGATGGTGTCACGGGCGAACAACAAGAAGCGACGGAAACTCGCAATTTGATCGAATTCCTGCTTTCCATCGTCTCCACCAACCTCGATCCCGTATTTCTGGATCAAAAGTGGGACCAAATTGCCACGGTAGCGTTTGCCGTTACGTTGAATTCCGCAGATCTTGTCAAAGAACGAACTGAGGATTCGGGTGTACGGATTACGGACGCATGTGAAGGCGAATGAGCTATTGTTCTGGACGTTTCGGGCAATCGGGTCCTGGCTCTCTTCCAGTGCCCATTTGTGCATCCCACCCTTTGCATCATGGATGTCGCCGTCAAAAAACACCCCGTGATCCGAGTAGTACATGTGCCGGGAAAACCCATGATGATACTCCTGCTCAAACGGCTTTTGCCGCCTCTTAGGACGGCTTTCATTCTACAAAAGCAAATAATTGCTGTTTATTCAATAAGTGTTCATCATTATCTAGGTAAACTATAGAGTATATTTACGGTGAATGGTTCCTGAATGGCAAAAATTGCCTACATCTTGCTGTGTCATAAAGATCCGGACGCCATCATCAAGCAGGCGGAGCGGCTGACAGCTGTGGGCGATTATATGTCGATCCATTTTGACGCCAGCGCCGATCCTGCGCACTACAGGATTATCCGCAAGGCGCTTGACCAAAATCCACACGTTACCTTTTCGAAAAAACGCATACGCTGCGGTTGGGGTGAATGGTCTTTGGTTCAGGCCACACTGCATGCTGTTGAAGCAGCCGTTGAGAATTTTCCACGGGCTACGCATTTTTACATGCTGTCAGGTGACTGCATGGCGATCAAATCAGCCGAATATACCCACCGGTTTCTGGACAACAACGATGCCGACTTCATCGAGAGCTTTGACTATTTCGAAAGCGACTGGATCAAGACCGGTTGGACCAAAGAGCGGCTGATCTACCGTCACTGGTTTAACGAGCGGAGCCAGAAAAAGCTATTCTACTGGATGTTCGAATTCCAGAAACGCTTTAACATCACCCGCGAGATACCTCATGATATTCAGGTCCAGATTGGTAGCCAGTGGTGGTGCCTGCGCCGCCAGACCATCGAAAGCCTGCTGGAGTTTTGCAAAAAACGCCGCGATGTCATTCGCTTCTTCCGGACGACATGGATTCCGGACGAGACGTTTTTCCAAACCTTGGTGCGCCATTTGGTGCCCGAAAAAGAAATCCGCGGGCGCACGCTGACATTCTTGATGTTCACCGACTACGGGATTCCAGTGACGTTTTACAACGACCACTATGATCTGCTGCTGGGGCAAGATTACCTGTTTGCGCGCAAGATCAGCCCGAATGCGCAAGACCTCAAGCGGCGTTTGGGCCTGCTCTATGCGGCGCAAGGTGTACAGTTCCAGATCAGCAACGAGGGGCGGAGCCTGTTTACGTTCCTCACCGGACGCGGGCGGATCGGGCGGCGTTTCTCGACCCGGTTCTGGGAGACAGAGAGCACGCTGGGCCGTGAGCGCGAGCTGTTGATTGTTGTCTGCAAGAAGTGGCATGTGGCCAAACGGGTACTGGACCGCATCCGCCAGACCACCAATGTGCCCGCGATCGAGTATGTCTTTAACGAAGAGGACACGCCGCTGCCCGCGCTTGGCGGTATCGAGAAGACATTGGGCAAGCGCACGCGCCACCGCCGCGCGCTGATGCGCATGTTGTTCGATTACTTCGAGACGGACCGCCTGATTGTCTGCATGGACCCCGGCAATCTCGACTTGCTTGAGGATTTTGCGTCCGACCGCTCAACCACGCGAATTCTGGAGGTCGAGTGCAGCTTTTCTGACGAATACCTGATTGGCCACGCCATGCGTGTGGGGCTGGCGGGTGAGCAGACATCAGAAGAAACGCTGGACCGTCTGCTTCCTACCATTCGCAATGATATGGTGTTTGAGAGCGATGCCATCCGCGATGCGCAGTTCGAGAACCACAACCGCATCCGTGAAGTTGCCTCGGCCGAAGATAATGCCCAAGAGCTGGCAACGTTTCTGGGTGTCGGTCACGAAAAGGCCAAAGAGATCACCACCACCGACTACCTGTTTGCCGATTGAGGAGCCTGCCTGATGGGGTATACCTATGACGACCAGAATATTTTCGCGAAAATCCTGCGGGGCGAAATTCCAAATACAACCGTTCTAGAGACCGAGCATGCCCTGGCCTTTCGGGACTTGTATCCGCAGGCACCAACCCATGTTTTGGTGATCCCCAAGGGGCCTTACGTCAGCTATGACCACTTTGCCGCTGAAGCATCTGACGCCGAGATTGTTGATTTCACGCGTGCCGTGGGTGAAGTCTGCCGCATGGAAGGCGTTACACTGGATGCCGGTGACGGGTTTCGCATGATCAGCAATGCAGGGGAGCACGGCGTTCAGGAAGTGCCGCATTTGCATGTGCATATTCTGGGTGGCCGCCGCATGGGCCGGATGGTTCAGCCGACTGGCTGAACCTTGGACTTCGCCTTACTAGCAGGCGCGGAGTTTTTCAAAACGCGCGCTCTACTTTTTCTTGCGCCATGTACCGAACCAGCGGCTGACCGCATCCGACTTTTCGGCGAAGTCATCTTCTATCGCCTCTAACGTCGGATCAAGGCGAGCCATACGAAAGCGGCGCCAACGGACCCAGATGCCGTAGACCACAGCCGCGAACAAAGTGAGGATCACGATATTGACCCAAGGAATGCCTTTGGCCGCATCGGGACCCTCGACCGGACGAATGGAAATCGCGTTCGGGAAGATTGTCAGGAATTCATTCCGCCAGCCGTAATGTTTGATCGCGGCATAGCGCGGCGCGGCTTCTGATGATTTAAGATCTCCGGCCTCGGCTTGCAGGTTCGACGTGTCGAACTTGAAGTACGGTGGCCAGCTCCAGCCGGTATCCTCGTTCCGGTATACCATCACGTCACCTTTGGCGCGGCGCGTCTGGATGAAGAACACATCGCGGTTGACCACAGTGCCATCTGTCCCGATGTCCGCCTGCGCCCAGAACAGCTTGTTCTCGCCCGGATCAATCCGCTTCTCGTAGGTGTCCGTGATGCGGACGATATCGACTTGCGGCAGCGTATAATGAAACACCGCAGCCATCAGCACCCAAACAGTGATCCAGAATGTCCAACGGATAAGACCCAGCATGTAAAACCCTCTCAGGCGAAATTTGTAAGATAGACAACCACTGACACAAGGATCACCGGAATAACATAGACCGACAGGATCAATTTACGGCGCAACGACTTGTCATAGTCCTCCAGCCCCTCATCCATAAAGGCGTCCAGCGACTGGTCCTGCGGCCCCTCGTGCCATTCGCGGCGCAGCTTGCCCTTGCGGACAGCGCGGGAATAGAGCGACAGGCAGACATAGATCACCGACAGGACGATGAACCCTATAACTATCAGGCGGGCAAGTGCGGCCATATCCTATTTCCTCCACGTCACGGCGCCCCACGGCCCGACAGCCGCGATGCGGTCCGGAACGGGGGGCGGTTTTTTGCCTTTGCGCGGCAGGGGTGGCACCTGAACTGCGGGCGCATGACCAAACATGTGCGTCACGCACGCCGGCCTTGTCCACCTGATACTCGCGTTCGAGAAAATCGGTAACATAGGCGCGTTTGGCATCGGGCCAGCCAGCGTAGGTCGTGTAAAACAGGTCTTTGTGGCAGATGAACAGCTGGCGGATGTCCTTGGGCGCCAGCTGGGCCAGCAGCATATTCACCAGTGGCGCGTCAGACGTATCCGCCGCGCGCAACGTGTAGAAATAGACAGGATCGGCACTGTCGATGTTGGGGAAAGCGCCGCCATTCTCGGCCCAGTTCACCAATTGCCCCAGCGTGTGGAATTCGGGCGGCAGGTGGTCGGCGTGCTGCCGCGCAAGGCGGCGCAGGTCGGCGCGGGTTAGGCCCGTCAACTCCACACCCTCCTGCCCAGCCACCGCATCAATCAGGATGAAATCCATCTTCTGCCGTAGAATGGCGGCGGACTTGATGCCGCGCGCCTCCAGTATCGTCTGGGTCAACCCGTTCAGCTGGAAGAAATGCGCAATCTGGTTGCGTTGGGTCGCGTCGTAAACGTGTTTAAGCGGCAAATCGTCCAGCCCGTCCTTGCCCGCAGGCGCGATGACGGCGGGGTGCTCCACGTCCTGAAACACATAAAGGCCGCCAAAATGCGCCGTCCAAAAATTGCGCTGCTCGAAACTCATGACCTTGAGTTTGACGGGATTGCGCACCACATCGCCCGTCTTGCCCGCAAGGCCGATCATTTCGGCGATGAGCACGTCGTCATACCAGCCACTCTCGGAATCGCGGAAGCGGTCGACCATCTCGGCCAGCTTGGCGGCGTCTTTGACCGTGCCGCCCGTGGTGTCGGCGTCGATTGTGATACGGCGGATGTCGAACAGACGTTTCGGCTGGGACACATCATAGACCGAGTTCACCAACTCCCCCGCCACCGCATCCTTGGCAGTCAACGCAAACAGCGCCGCCTCGTTTTCGGCGATGAACTTTTGCAGGATGGTCTTGGAGGTCGAGAATTTCACGCTCAGCAACGGCGCCGTGCGCTGCTCCACACTGAGCAAGATAAACTGCCGGTTCACGCCTTTGTGGTTGAGGTAGAGGGGGTCGTCCAGCTCGTCGCCCACTTCGGGCGAGTAGCCGGAGAGATCGATGTAGAAATCGGTGAGCGCGGTGCGCTTGCCCGTCAGATGGTGCAGCGCACGGTTATAGCGTTCCACCAAGGCCGGCGAATGGACATGGAAGAGGTTGCCGAACATCAGGCCGGCGCGGATGAGGCGGTTCATGCTATTCCTCCATTAATAAAATTGTTTGGATTAGCCGGATCTGATGCAATCTGTTCCCAGATATTTGCTTCGACAAACGAATTTACGCCAGTTTGCAAGTCGTAAAGCCCCATATTTCTTAGTCTAGCAATCTGATCATCTGGAAAGACTTCGAAAAGCTGAGCTACTTCTTCTAATCTTCTCTGAATTATCAAATACGGCTCGATAGCCCGAGAAAGTCTAACTATTTCACCATCAAGTTGATAAAAGAATGAGCACACTGAATTTCTATTTTTAAACAGGTGAATATCCACGGTATCGGCACCACGGTCACCAAAGACTTGCGGCCACCCATCTTCGCTAATGATTGAAGATGACCGCGCTTCTAAATCTATCAAATCGGAAATACCTTGAAGAAGCACATCGATTTGAAGGCGTGCTGATGCTTCACGTCGAGAATTTTCTTCCCTCTCATAAAACTTCCGCTGCTCTACCAGTATTTTCACTTGATCTTCTTGAGCATCGGCCATCTTTTCAAACTGCTCTCTTTGCTCTCTAAGTTCTGCGGCTTGAAGCAAGACAGTCACAACGATCCAAATAAATGCAAGTGCACCTGCAAAGCCAGCTAGCATATCACCAATCTCATTAGGCGTTGAGCGAAACCTCAGCTGATTCCAGTTCGACATGCATGGTCCAATTTCACCGCATAATGGCCAATTTATCAAACTGTAGTATCCAAAGCCGACAACAATTATTGAAAGCAAAACACCGAACCAAAACGGGCCGCGCGTCCATATTGCACCCGATGTTCTGATTTTACTCTTCACTCCTCCCCTCCCAAATACCGCTTCTTAGCCTCAACGCTCCGCCCCATATCCCTCACCATCCCCTCAATCGCCACCTCATCCGACTTATCCGCATAGCGGAACTCTGAATCCGCATAGCGGTTGATCTCCTGCACCACCATCTCCACCGTGATAGGCTGGCGCATATCCTCGATCATCGCTTTCTTGGCGTCATAGGGTTTGAACAGGAACAGGTCCGGCTGCTCCATCCATTCATCGGGCAGTTCGAAATCCATCGCGCGGACCTTGACCGCATCGGTGATGTTCTTGATCGCACGGCCGGTGAAACGCGGGTCGGCCTCCTGAATCGCTTTCAGATACGTCCCTAACTTGTTGATTGTATCCAGCGCGCCGATCTTCTCCTGCACGGCGTCATAGACGGTGATCAGCCCCGCCTCATGCGGGCGGGAGTGGCCTTCAAAGCTGGCGGCAACCGCCTTTTTGATCGCCTGCGCTTCGAACACTTCGTGATCGCCCAGCGGGATCGAGTGGTTCTTGCCCATCAGCAGATAGAGGATATCAACGTAATCCTCCCGCGTCTGCGGCCCGTCCACCAGAAACCGCGCACCAGCCCGCTGGCGCAGCGCATCATCGACGTTTTCGGGATAGTTGGAGAACATCCCGAACGTACAGTTCCCGCGCACAACGGTATTGGCGCCCGCAAAACTCTCCATCAACACGGCGGTAATTTCCAGTTGCCCCGCGCTGGACTGACGGTCCCCGCGTTTGCCTGCAAGCTGGTCGATGTCGTCGATCGTCCCAAAGCCGATCACAGATGGATCAATGATGTTGTTGATAAACGCCTTGGCGTTCTGGCCCGATTTGCCCTGATAACTGTCAATATTATCGGTGCTCAGGTTCTGATAGCGGAAGGGATAGCCCGCATGCCCGCAGTATTCCGAGATCAACCCCGCCATCATCTGGATCAGCGTCGTCTTGCCCGTGCCCGGTGCTCCGTCACCCATAAAGGTAAAGATGAACCCGCCCATTTCGGCAAAGGGGTTCAGACGACGCTCAAAGTCATAAGCCATCAGCATTTTCGCCAGCTTCATGGACTGATATTTCGCGATGTGGTTTCCGACCACTTCGTTGGGTTTCTTTAACGTCATGGTCAGCTTGGTCGACTTCGCCTTGGACGCAGGGCTGAACCCGCGCACGGTGAAATCATCCGCCTCCACATGCCACGCGGCGGCGCTGAAGGCTTCCAGACGTGGGGCTGTTGTAGCCCTCAAGGCCACCTTCTCCATCAATGCCTCGGCAAAGGCGGCAACGGTGGCCACCAGCCGATGGTCGTCACTGGCGTGGGCGGCAATGTCCTGATCCAGCTCCCACAATGCGCCATGCAGCGCCGTCTGGCCAATGTCGGTCAGCACCTCCTCGACGTCACCCACCTCAACCGTCACTTCGGTCAGATGCGAGGACAGCAGATAGGCCGTGGCATTGCCGAACACATGGAGCGTCACCAACGCATCAGCGGCCAGCAACTCGCCAAACTCGGCTTTACGCGCGGGGAGCAAAGCCGCTTCAAGGTTGGCACGTTTCAGATCCGCCAAACCAGACTGGTCCGCAAAATTCTCGGCCACGGCCAAGGCTATCGCCAGCGCGCGCCGGATCACATGCAGCACAGTCGCCTGCAACGGTGACATCAGCGCATCATCACCATCCGCCGCCTCGACGCGTGCAATCAATTGCACGGCACCCGATGCCACCCGCCGCTGCGTCACCAACCCAAGCGTGGTCGAGCGGAACCGCCGCCGCGTACCGATACCGGAGGACCGCTCCTCCGCAGGTGCATCAGACACCTTGCCAATGCGCGGCGCGTGGTCAAACCCTTCGATCAACGATTGTGCAATAGCGATATGTTTGGCGATATCTTCCTCGCGAAGCTCCATCTGGTCTCACGTCTGGCTCATCCCGATCTCTCCTTAAAATGCGCTCCGGCCTCTATCTTATTTGGCCATATATGCTCAATCCCGCAGGCTCATCCGCACTGCCGCTCAATATTGCAGCACCCGTCCCGCGCTGCTCACAACAAACTTCCGTACCCCCATAAAACCCGGCGGGTTATGCTCTTCCAGCACCTGATAGGGACGCTGGGGTAAAATGATGCTTCGGACAGTGCGCGTGGCACCCATATCGGGCAGTTGATTGCCCATCGGGTCCAGCGCAAAAATCTGCCGCTCGACCGTCGAAAACCAGCCTTCTTTTTCTTCAATCACACGGTCTGACAGCAGCTCTTCCTCGGTCCAGACCATGGCCCAGTCTTGGCCCTCGGGGGCTTTTGCCTCGGCCAGAACATCGCGCAGAGGGCCGTTTTGGTGAGTGTAGGCATGGCTGTACATCGGCCCAAGGTGGAAACGGCGCAGGCGTTAAGGATGCAGATCCGCAAAATCCTCATCAAAGCCGCGTGCGATCGTGACCAGTTTCAGCCCGCCCAGCGCCTGCGCGCTCAGATGCGACTGCACCTCCAGCCAGCGGCGCGCGTCAACGGGCAACGCTTCGCGGCCCGAATCCTCGACCTCCATCATGTAGATCACGGGCAGGTTCACCTGACTGTCATAGGTCGCCCAATGCAGCCTGTATTTGCGGCGTTTACCGACATCGCCCAACCATTCGGCCTGCGCATCATTGCGCACCCAGAACATGTCGCCCTTCAACAATTCCTCGTAATAGAGCCTTTGCGAGAGACTAAACTGGAGCTTTGTAGGGATGCTGCGATCACTGAGGATACTCGACACCATCTTGTCTTTCAGCGCATCCACAGACGGCATCGAAGACAGGTGGCTGTGCGCCTGATGCGCATCATTTGCCATGCTCATCAGCTCTTCGGCCACGGGAAACCCGCTGTCATGCCCGTCAATGGTGAGTGACCCGAAAAAGCGGCCCGTCTCGCGGCCTACGAGCAGATACTTCCAACTCAGGGCGCGGAAAGTGTGGGTGAGGCTGGCCGCGTAACGGGTGAGGATCGTGACTTCGTCACGGTTCAACTGGCCCTCGGCCTCCATCACGCCGGCCACACGCAGCATATGCTGCATTATGCCGCTGAACTTGGTAAAATACCGGCGGCTGGCGAAGGTGTCCTTCAGGTCGTAGTGATCGACGTTGGGGTTCGTCATCTAACGACCAGACCCGATAAATCGCGGCCAAGTACAACTGCCGCTTCTGTCAAC
Source organism: Sulfitobacter sp. (assembly GCA_029252045.1). Taxonomy (GTDB): domain Bacteria; phylum Pseudomonadota; class Alphaproteobacteria; order Rhodobacterales; family Rhodobacteraceae; genus Sulfitobacter. The sequence continues at coordinate 23,510 of JAQXCD010000022.1, read as the reverse complement.
ATTGCAACCTTGAACAACCGCCGAGACTTAACAGCAGGCGCGGGATCAGGCACCTGCTGCGCTGGCTCATTCCCCATACGCATTGCTATCATGCTTCTCGATAATCTTGGCAAACCGCCGCGCAAACCGCTCGTCGGCCTTCGCCTTTTGCTCCAGAACGTCGCGGGCAAAGACCATGTGATCCTCGTGGGCTTCCATCATCTCGGCCATCCGCGCGTTGGTGGCGGCACCGATGCCAGCCATGGCGGATTGCGCCTCTTGGTCCGTCTTTACACCGATCTCGTTGATGCGGTGGGCTACGTCCTGTTGTTGCGCGGTTTTCAACGATTTGGTTAGCGCGTCATACAGCACCACACGCTGCTTGGTATCGGTTTGTAGCTTGTTGATCAGCACCATTTGCGTGGCCGCTTGGTTCTGCAAGCTGTCCACCCAGGTTTTGCCCTTGTCGATGTAGCGCTCCAGCGTCTGGCTCTTGGCCAGTTTGACCTGCTCGTCCTGCACCATGGCGTTGTAGCGGGCGTTCGCTGCCGCCGGCTGGCTTTCCAGCGCAGTCCGCTTGGCCGCATCCATCTCGGACGCGATGGCATTCTCCAGCTTGATGATCTCCGGGTCCATGTTTCCGATATCTGTGCGCAGGCTTTCAAGCTCGGCCACGGTCGCCTCGCGGTCGCTAAGCGTCTCGGTCAGGTTACCCTCAACCTTGGTCTTCTGCTCTTCCAGAACTGCCAGTTGGCCTTCCAGCAGCTTCACAATAGTGTCCGATTTCGCAATCAGGTCCTGCAACCTATCGTCAATGCTGGCGCTGCGCACCCGTTCCTGACGCATGCTGTCTGCCTTGGCGGAGAAGAAGATGCCAATCATGCTCTCCCAGCCTGTCTTGGAGCGCATTTCGTCAAAGTCGCGGCTGAAACCGGCCGTGACATCATCCAGCCCCATAATCAGCTCTGCAATATTGGCGTTCATTACCTCGGTGTGCGCGTGAACATCCTCAAGTGAGGCGTTCTCGATATCAATATCGGACACTTCCCCCGCGTTGATTTTTTGCGCGTGCCGTCTCGATCCGGCTGGTCAGCTCGGCAATTTTGCCCTGCGCTTCGGCAACTTGTGCCTGAGATTCGCGTACCTGCGCATCAAGATTAGCCATGTGGATCTCCGCCTTTTTGTGTCTTTTCATCAATATAAGGAATGTGAATGAGATTTATATCCCCGGCTTTTCAATATTCGGAAAGTTTCGCAAAAGCTCAGCTTAAAGGAAAGACCGAACACCACTCATTGGACAAAGACCCCATATGTCCTGACTCGTATTTACAGCGTGTGTCCCCTCTCCGCCCCACGATCGAACAGAGGGCGACAGCACGCAATATCCGATTACTTAAGCCCCAAAAGCGCCTTGATCATCAGGCCGTCGGGATCGGTTAAGCCATCGATGATATCAAAGTGATGTTTGCCCTCTTCGACCACGCGACGCGCGCCCCATGTGCGGGCCAGCTTCTCGGCTTGCTCCAGAAAAACAGGGCGCTCATCCGCGCCGACCCAGATGCTCAGGTCCAACCCGTGCGGTGGCGCCATGTTTACGGGGCTTTCGGCCTGCGCCTCGGCGGCATCGATGCGCAGGACTTCGTTCATGGTGGTATCCATCAACGGGGCCAGATCACCAACGGGCGAAATCGCCACAACCTGTTTGATCCGCTCGCGAATCTCGGAAGGAAGAATCAGCGGGTCTGTCATGCGGCAAACAAGATGCCCCCCCGCGGAATGACCTGCCAACGCCAGCGGACCAAACGTGCGATCCGCAATTTTGGTCACCGCAGCCGCAACCTGGCGGGTAATATCCGCAATCCGCACATCAGGGCACAAATCATAGCTGGGCATCGCGACGGCCCAGCCCCGCGCAAGCGCACCCGCCGCCAAATGGGACCAGACCGACGCATCAAACGCCTTCCAATATCCGCCATGCACAAAGATCATGGTGCCACGCGCCACGCCCTCAGGCTGAAAAAAATCAAAGGTTTGCCGCGCGCTCGGGCCGTATTTGACCCCCTGCTGCGCCCGTGCGCCAAGGTTCTCCCGGAACGCACTCGCTTCTTCCTCCCAACGGGGGGGATAGGTCTCGGCGCCCTCGATATGGGCTGCGTTGGCATAGGCATCATCCAGCTTCATTGCGCGGATCCTCTCAATGTGAACTGGACAATCATACCCATTGTTGCTTTGGGTTCCCAGACGAATTCAAGGAGAATGCACATGACAGCTTCGACAACTGACCTGAAATCCATGCTCAAAGACCCCAGCCTGCTGGAAACCCGCGCCTATATCGGTGGAAAATGGGTAGAGGGCGAGGATGGCACATTTGATGTGACCAACCCCTCACGCGGCGATGTGGTGGCCAAAGTGGCAAACCTGAGCCGCGCACAGGTGGCCGGTGCCATCGCGCAAGCGGAAGCGGCACAAAAGGAATGGGCCAAATGGACCGGTAAGGAACGTGCCGCAGTCATGCGCAAATGGTTCGACCTGATGATGGCCAATCAGGACGATCTGGGCATGATTCTGACCGCCGAGCAGGGTAAGCCGCTGGCAGAAGCCAAAGGCGAGATTGCCTACGGCGCGTCCTTCATCGAATTCTTCGGTGAGCAGGCCAAGCGCATCTACGGCGAGACGATCCCTGGTCACCAACGTGACAAGCGCATCACCGTAATCAAGCAGCCTATCGGTGTGGCCGCCTCCATCACGCCGTGGAACTTCCCCAACGCGATGATCACCCGCAAAGCCGCGCCCGCGCTGGCCGCCGGCTGTGCCTTTGTCGCGCGTCCCGCCGCCGAGACACCGCTGTCCGCCATTGTGATGGGTGTGCTGGCCGAGCGTGCAGGCATTCCTGCGGGCGTGTTCAACGTGGTGCCCTCCAGCTCCTCCTCCGCCATCGGCAAAGAGTTCTGCGAGAACCCCGCCGTACGCAAGCTGACCTTTACCGGCTCCACCGAAGTGGGTCGTATCTTGATGAAACAGGCCGCCGATCAGGTCATGAAATGCTCCATGGAGCTGGGCGGTAACGCGCCGTTTATCGTGTTTGACGACGCCGATCTGGATGCAGCTGTTGAGGGGGCGATCCTGTGCAAGTTCCGCAACAACGGGCAGACCTGTGTTTGCGCCAACCGCATCTACGTTCAGGCCGGTGTTTATGACGCTTTCGCAGCCAAGCTGGTTGCAGCAGTAGAAAAGCTGAAGGTCGGCGACGGGTTTGAGGAAGGCGTTGCCCTTGGCCCGCTAATCAACCCCGCCGCCGGCGAGAAGGTGAAAGAGCATATCGACGATGCAAAAGCCAAAGGCGCCACAATCGCGCTGGGTGCCAATGGCGCGATGGACGGCAACTTCCTTGCTCCCACCATCATGACCGGCGTCACGCAGGACATGAAAGTAGCGCAGGAAGAGACGTTTGGCCCGCTTGCCCCGCTGTTCAAGTTCGACACCGAGGATGATGTGATCGCCATGGCGAATGACACCATCTTTGGTTTGGCCAGCTACTTCTACGCCAAAGACCTAAGCCGCGTGTACAAAGTAGCCGAAGCGCTGGAGTACGGCATCGTCGGTGTGAACACCGGCCTGATCTCGACCGAGGTTGCGCCCTTTGGCGGCGTAAAGCAGTCCGGTCTTGGCCGCGAAGGCAGCCACCACGGCATCGAGGACTATCTGGAGATGAAATACATCTGCATGAGCGTCTAAAACACTTCATGCCGCCGATGCTGACGGTGTCGGCGGCACGTTACTGCCCAAACACTTGCGCCATTTGCGCATCAAACCGCGCCCATGTCATACTGGCCTTGTTACCCGCATAGCTGTCATAGTGTGACCGGCCTGTGTCATTCGGCAAACCGGCCCAAATCTTGGCAAGGTTATTCATAAAGGCGCGTCTGCTCACCTCACCCCGCTTGGCTTCGTGATACCCCGCTTCTGCCAGCAGAACATCGGCCAGCCTATCTTGCAGCTCCGGTGAAAATCGCTGGTCTGGAGAGGCACCCACAGTGCGCATGACACGCCGCAGGGTGGACGGAATAAACTGATAACGCCCGATGGCATGTGGCTGGTTCGGCGTCGCGTCAATCCATACATAAATCTCGGCTACGGTCATCTGGGTGGGCAGGCGCGGCGGCGCAATCTTTGCACCATGTTGCACCGCGTCATAACCTGCGCGACTGGATTCCGCCTACTGGATGATGTCACGAATGACTAACACAGCCCGGCTGGACATGCCGGACACACCCGCTGTCGCCTTCACCGGCTCAACCTTTTCTATCTCGGGAAACAGGCTGCTGCCGGTGCGGCCAATAAACAGGCTGGATGGGGCGAGCGGGGTTGTCCGAACCTCCGGCGCAGGCGCTATAACGGGGATGAGAGCACTACGCGGCTTGCTGCCTACATCCAACAAAGTGATGGCACCCGCGTAGAGGGTGGTTGCCGTGAATAGGCCACATATCGCGCCGCATAGCCAAGACCAAAAGCTCATCGAATTCTCCCGCATTGTGATGATGCAGAAGATGCCCGTGACAGGTTTACATTTGGTGACTCCAACAACGCAAAAGGCCCGACGCGCGCGCCGGGCCTTAGTTATTCTGTAGAAAGAGTTAGTTTACGGCAGTTGAGTCAACAACATCCTTGCCGATCCGCCGCGCATCAGAGGCAATCTGGATCTGGCGCGGTTTAAGGGCATCTGGCACCTGACGCTGCATCTCGATGTGCAGCATCCCGTCGGCGTGTGTAGCCCCCGTCACAACCACATGATCCGCGAGATGGAAGCGTCGCTCGAACGCGCGAGTGGCAATGCCACGGTGCAGATATGTCTTGTCCGCATCTTCGTCTGCCTTGCGCGCCGACACGATCAAAGACCGATCGCGCACTTCGACACTGAGATCAGCATCCGTAAAACCTGCGACGGCAATCGAAACCCGATACGCGTCATCTTCAAGTTTCTCGATATTGTAGGGGGGATAGCTGGTCTGGCCAGTCTCCGCCGTCAGTGCGCGGTCCATCATACTCGCAATCTGGTCAAAGCCGACTGTGGAGCGGTAAAGCGGTGCAAAATCAAAATTACGCATGTGTTCATCCTCATGAGTGAGCGATTGATGTACCGGGCCTTCCACCATTGGACAGACCCGCATTTTAAGGCGCCAGAACCCTGCATAGGCATCCTGACCCTTTTGATGTGGGTATTCATTTGGAGGTTTCAAGAGGTAGGTATGCGGCCCTAAGGCCGGACAAACTTGGCCCCGGTCTGGGTCTTATTGTCGCCTGCACGAATGCGCCGTTCGCCTTGCTTGGCACCCAGATAGATTGCGCGGCCCGCTACCAGTTCGGCCTGCAATTCAGCAAGCGGTTGGCCCAGCGCCGTGCCAAGCGATACTTCGTCGCCGCGCACCTCGGCTTTGGCAAACACAACTGAAACAATCTGCGCCTCACCGTCCTCAATCACAAAAATCGGCGCGCCACTGGACCCGAAATCAACCGAGCAGGACGTCACAAGAACGCCGTCCTGACGCGCCAAAACTTCACACACATCCTGCAAAGACGGGGCTTCGGAGCGATCAAGTGCGTAGCTGACCACGCCTACGCGGTCACCCGCGCGCGGACGGGCCGCAGTTTTGAAAGGCTTGATCGAATTATTGCGGATCGGCTGTTCCAGCTCCAACAACGCTAGATCGTTGCGCACGCGATCTGATGAAAGGGTTTCGTTATAGACAAAGTCGGGATGAACAACGACACGCAGAACGTCACGGTATGCACCCGCACGCCCATTTCGCCAGCCCGCCAGAAACTCGACATGGCCCTCTTCGATTCGCTTTCCTGTAGTACTGTCAAACATTCAATGCGCCGCCGTCAGCACCAGCTTGGGCGCTATCAGCGCACCAGTACAAAAGCCCTTGCCGTCAATATCCAGACGGCCAACAGCTTCCCATGCTTTGGCTTCATCGCCATTATTGAGACGCTTAAGCGACGCATCTTGGGCCACCGCCCCCGAGGTGAGCAGCAGTCCAATAACGGTTAGAGCAATCCATCGCCGCAAAACATCGCCCCCAAGTAAAATTCAATCCTTTGCGTGATATAGCGGTCTTAAGGCAAAATTGGGGCAAAATAGTTAACGCAAACGCGGTATCTCATCTTTTTGCGCCAGACGGCCATCAAGTGCCGGTGGCTTTGGCCCGCCCCAAGCCCAATCCAGCAGCTCGACCGAATGCACAATCGGGACCTGAGAGGCAGAACCGATTTGCATCATGCAGCCGATATTCCCTGCGGCAATCACATCGGGGTTCTTGGCCTCTAAGGTTTTGACTTTACGTTCTTTCAGCTGCGCAGATATCTCTGGCTGCATCAGGTTATAGGTGCCGGCAGAGCCACAGCACAAATGCGAATCCGCAGGTTCAACAATGGTGAAACCCGCCTTTTTCAGCAGCGTCTTGGGATGCGTTTTGATCTGCTGACCGTGTTGCAACGAACAGGCCGCATGATAGGCAACAACCATACCTTCGGCCGGACGCGACGTAGAATTAACAGCGCTCCATTCAGGGGCCGCCGCCCAGGGCGCATCCGTTGTTCCCGCCGTCAAATCCATCAATACTTCGGAAATGTCACGGGCAATACCCGCCACACGCGCCGCATCCGCCGCCAGCGGATCATGGCGGAACATGTGGCCGTAGTCCTTTACCGTTGTGCCACAACCGGATGTGTTGATGACGATGGCATCCAACCCATCCTGATCCATCTCGCGCGCCCATGCCCGAATGTTCTTGGCGGCGGTTGCATGGCTTTCGCTTGTCTTGCCCATGTGATGGGTCAGCGCACCACAACAGCCCGCCCCTTCGGCGACAACCACTTCGGCCCCCAAACGCGTCAGAACGCGGATGGTAGCATCATTGATATCCGTATTCAGCGCCTTTTGCGCACAGCCCGTCATCAGCGCCACGCGCATCCGTTTGGGGGCTTGCGGTGCAAAGGTCTGCGGGTCGTCATTACGGCTGACAGGCGGGATCACCTTCGGGGCCATTTCCAACATCGCACGCAAACGCGCATCCGGCATGAACCGCGCAAAAGGCCGCCCGATTTTGGCACCCAGTAACGCCACACGGAACCGCATCGGATAGGGCAGAATGCGCGCCAGCACCCAGCGCAAAGCCCGGTCTGTGAACGGGCGCTTGTAGCGCTGTTCGATATAGTCGCGGGCGTGATCCACGAGATGCATGTAATGCACGCCCGAGGGGCATGTCGTCATACAGGCCAGACAGCTGAGGCAGCGATCAATGTGTTTGACTGTCTTTGCATCCGGCACCCGCTCGTTCTCGAGCATATCCTTGATCAGATAGATTCTGCCCCGCGGGCTGTCCAACTCGTCGCCCAGCACCTGATAGGTAGGGCAAGTTGCAGTGCAAAACCCGCAATGCACGCAAGCGCGCAGGATTTCATTGGCGCGCTGGGTACCGGGATTTTCCAGCTGCTTTTCGGTAAATGTAGTTTGCATGTTTGTATCCTTACGCAACCAGCAGGCTGGCGCTTGCCAAACCAAACCATGGCACTGTTGTTCCTGCTGATCCCATGACAGCTGTCCAGCGTCGCATGCGCAGCCCACTGTACATCCGCCGCAGTGCCTGCGCACCATAGGCCAACACGCCGATCCAGCCGCCCCAGATGAAGGCAACCCCCGTCCCAGTCAGCAACAGATTGGAGCCCCAAAGTGCCGGAAATCCATACCGCAATGTCAGGCCGGTGGCCGCGCAAACTGCCGTGAACAGGGCCAGCCGCCGGAACGCTTCCGGCGACGGACCGCCGCGCCCCAATGCGCGGAAGCTCAACGGCCCGCCGATGAAAACAATAACAAACAGTGCGATATAGCTCATCCCATCAGGCCCTTGTTCAGCAAACCGCGCGGGTCAAACCGCGCGCGCAATCCGGCTGTGATCCGCGCGACACCCGCTGCTTCGGGTTGGAACCGCTGTTGGCCTGTTCCCCGCACCAAAGTGGCATGCCCGTCATAGCGCCCCAGCGCCGCGCGAACATCATGCCCCTCCACTGTCCGCAGCCAGACAAGGCCGCCTGCCCAATCATAACGCGCACCCGCAGCGCCCGACTTTGCCACCAGCGCAGGCGCATCCGACGGCTTGCACGAAATGCGCCAGATGTCTTCACCAGCTTCGGCAAATGCAGTCACGTCGCGCCATCCCGCCCAACGCGCGGCACTGTCTCGCTCAACGGTTGTCTCGCCACCCAGCAGATTTTGCAGCTGGCTAATTCGGTAGGACACTGATTGCTCAAAACCTTCCACGCGCAGCAATGTCTCACCGGCAGCGGGATCATGCGCCGCAGCAGACACTTCAAACGGACTGCCCAGCGCTTTTGCAAGCGCTGCAATAGCCTGAGCATCGGTCAACCCGTGCAGAACTAAAGTGGCCGCTGTCTCGGGGCAAGGAAGCACTTTCAGCGACACCTCGCTCAGCACACCCAAGGTACCATGCGCGCCTGCCATCAGCTTGACCAGGTCATAACCGGTGACGTTTTTCATCACCCGCCCACCATTTTTGACGATACTTCCCATACCGTCGACATACCGCACACCCAGCAGGAAATCACGCGCGGCGCCCACCGATATACGTCGTGGCCCGCTGACATTGGCAGACATAACGCCCCCAATTGTCGGCTCTCCAGTCGTTCCTAAAAGCCTGCGATGGTCCATCGGCTCAAACGCAAGGCGTTGGTTCTCGGCAGCAAGCGCCGTCTCGATCTCGGCAACGGGCGTACCTGCACCTGCTACAACGGTCATCGCCCCCGGCTCATAAAGGGTTATCCCACTCAGCCCGGACGTTCCCAAAGGGGCGCCCGGTGACGCTACGCCGCGCGTCCCCCCGCCACAAATGGAAAGCGGCGACTGCGCATCACGGATCAATTCGGCCAGCTCGGCCTCTGTCTGGGGAAGGTGCATATCTTTCTTGGCCTTAAATATTCCGGAGGGTTTGGGAGGCTGGCCTCCCAAGTCTGAGATTTATTCAGCCGCAACCGGCAGCTGGCGGCGCGCGTCCGATGCATCAAGCGGGAACACCTTGGCGGGATTAAGGAGCCATTGCGGATCAAATACATCCTTCACGGCCATCTGCGCCTCCAGATCAGCGTGTGCGTATTGCACATGCATCAGGTCGCGCTTTTCAATGCCCACGCCATGCTCTCCGGTCAGGCAGCCGCCCACTTCAACGCAGAGCCTGAGGATATCAGCCCCCATCGCCTCGCACAGCTCCAGATCACCGGGCTTGTTTGCGTCAAACAGGATCAGGGGGTGCATGTTGCCATCGCCCGCATGGAATACATTGCCGACTTTGAGGCCGTATTCCTTGGACAGCTCACCAATCCGCTTGAGGACATGCGGCAGGCTCGAGACCGGAATTGTGCCATCCAGACACATGTAGTCGTTGATCTGACCCATGGCGCCAAAGGCCGATTTTCTACCCAACCAAATGGCAGCACTTTCCTCGGCAGATTTACTCTGCCGCAGCTCGACAGGATTGTGCCGCCGCGCAATTTCCATGATCAACTCCAGCTGGTGGTCAATCTCGGCATCCGACCCTTCAACCTCGACGATCAGCAGCGCCTCGCACATCGGGTAGCCCGCATGGGCAAAAGCCTCGGTCGCCTCGATGCAAGGACGATCCATAAATTCAATGGCGACAGGTAGAACGCCCGCCTTGATAATGTCGGACACACAGGCACCCGCCACTTCGTTGTCGTCAAAGCCCATCAACACAGGCCGCGCGCCTTCGGGTTTGTGCAAGATACGCAAAGTCGCCTCTGTCACTACGCCCAATTGCCCCTCGGAGCCGCAGATTACACCCAGCAGATCCAGCCCGCCTGCATCCAGATACGCGCCCCCGACATCGACGATCTCGCCGTCCATCATCACCATTTTCACGCCCATCAGGTTATTGGTGGTCACCCCGTATTTCAGGCAGTGCGCCCCACCAGAGTTCATGGCGATGTTACCCGCAATCGCACAGGCCAGCTGGCTGGACGGATCGGGCGCATAAAAGAAACCATCCGCCTCAACTGCACCTGTTACGCTAAGGTTCGTCCGGCCTGTTTGCACGCGAATGAATCGGTTGTCATAATCTGTCTCGATCACATCGTTCATTCGGGCCACACCCAGAATGACACAATCAGCCGTAGGCAGCGCGCCGCCTGCCAGTGATGTGCCAGAGCCACGCGGCACGACAGGCACACCTTCTTCGTGACAGATACGCAGCACGGCCGAGACCTGTTCGGTTGTCGACGGCAAAACAGCAACCATGGGCGGGCAGCGGTAGGCGGTGAGCGCGTCGCATTCATACGCCCGTGTCTCACGCTCGTCATGGATCACTGCACTTGCGGGCAGGACAGCAGACAACCGCTCCACCACACGCGCCTTACGGGCCAGTACAGCAGGATTTGGGACAGGCATTTCCATAACAACAAGCTCCGCAAGGGATTATCAATTTGGTAAAATAATATTACCAATCTTAGATTAATGCAAGCCACAGCCTGAACGGGAGCGTGTCCTGCGCCAATCTGTAACAGCTGCACCTTTAAACATCAGGGATATCGTGGACAAATTTACAGGCAATGAACGCGCAACTGGCTGAGATTCAGATACTCCCCGCTGCTCTTTGCTGGTCATGCCTAATTGGCCGCTCTAAAGAAGTCCTATGATATCACTTGAAACATTTTCATTCCTGTCAGCGCTTGATGCTGCTGCTTTGGCAACTCTGATCGTGCTGTGGTGCGGTGTTGGCTGGCGGATCGAGCATTCTTCAGCACAGCGCCCGTCAACTTCCAGCATCATGGCCGACTACCGGCGCCAATGGATGCTTCAAATGATTGCACGCGAGGTGCGGATTTTTGATGCCCAGACCATCGGCACGCTCAGGCAAGGTACGTCGTTTTTCGCCTCTACTTGCGTGATTGCGATTGGGGGCGCGCTGGCCCTGATCGGCAACACAGAGCAGGTGGCCGGAGTTGCTGCCGATCTGACTGCGGCCTATGATCCCGCTATTGTCTGGGAGCTGAAACTTCTCGTGATCGTCGTTTTCCTGACAAATGCCTTCCTGAAATTTGTGTGGTCCAACCGGTTGTTCGGCTATTGCTCCGTGATGATCGGGGCCACACCGAACAACTCTGAAGACCCTAAAGCAACCGCATTTTCCCATAAGGCCGCAGAACTGAACATCGCGGCCGCCCGCAGCTTTAACCGCGGCCTGCGTGCAATCTATTTCGGTTTGGCGACAGTGGCATGGCTGGCAGGCCCCGCCATGCTGATTGGCGCAGCCATTGTTACATTCCTTGTGATCTGGCGGCGGGAATTCGCTTCACAGTCGCGTAGTGTCCTCTTGGAACAAGACATTTGAGTAGCTATATACTGTTCAAAGATTGGACTTCTTAAAATGATCAAGAAAACACTCCTGCTTCTCTCCCTTGCCGCAACGCCCGCAGTCGCGGACCCATCTTCTGTACACCATGTGAAGGTGTCAAAGTCGGGCAACGGGTACACATTTGATGTAACAATCAGACATACCGACACGGGCTGGGATGATTATGCAGACACTTTCCGCGTCACGGACACGGCGGGTAATGTTCTGGGCGAACGTGATCTGGCGCACCCCCATGTTGACGAGCAGCCCTTCACACGGTCCATTTCAGGCGTAAAAATTCCGGCAGGCGTCGATACTGTTATCATCGAGTCGCATGATACCGTGACCGGCTGGTCCACAAACACGAAGACCGTCAAGCTGCCTTAAACGCGGTGATACGGACCACCGGAAAGGATTGAGGCCGCGCGGTATAACTGCTCGGCCAACATCACGCGGACTAGCATATGCGGCCAGACCATCTTGCCAAATGACAGCAGATGGTCGGCCTCGGTGCGCAGCGCCGGATCAATGCCGTCAGCCCCCCCGATTACAAACGCCAGATCACTCCGCCCTGCATCACGCCAACCTGCGATGCGGTTTGCAAACTTTGGCGATGTTTCGACTGTACCGCGTTCATCCAGTGCACAAATCACTGCGCCATCGGGGATCGCACGGCGCAACAGCGCCGCCTCACCCGCCATTCCCCCGCCTTTACGATCATCAACTTCCAAAACAGAAACCGGCCCAAGAGATAGCCCCCGGCCGGTTCTGTCAAGTCTGGTCAGATAGTCGTCAATCAGCATCTTCTCGGGTCCGGCACGCAGCCGCCCGACGGTACAGATGTGTAACTTCACGACAGCTTCAGGATGCGGCGTCGGGCTGCGGCAACCACATTTTTTCCAACTGATAGAATTCACGCACTTCAGGGCGGAAGACGTGGACGATAACATCGCCTGTGTCGATCAGAACCCAATCGCCGGAATCCTTGCCCTCGGTGCGTACGGCGTGGCCAAACGCATCCTTAACCCGCTGAGCGAGCTTTTCGGAGATGGCGCTCACCTGACGCGTTGAACGGCCCGAGCAGACGATCATATAATCGCCAATCTCGGTCTTGCCGCGCAGATCGATCTGCACAACATCTTCCGCTTTGTCGTCATTCAGCGACGAAAGAACGGTTTCCAGCAGCAGTTCGCTGGTGGCTTGTTTTTGGCCAGCCATCACGACTGCACCGTTAAGTGCAGCGGAAGCTGCGTAAGTTTGCGTAGACAGGACATTGTCCTCCTTATGTTGCGCCGTCGGGCCCCCGACGCTGGGATATACTCTAAATTAGCAATGCAACTGCCACAATTCAACGACATGCACAATCGCGCGCGTTTGCAAGCGCGGAATGTGGCGCTTTTATCCGCCTTTAAGGGCTATGGCGTGCCTAGTCTGGCAAATTACGGCTGATTATGCGTGCATTTGCGCCCGCTCAATCAAGAATCAGTTGCGAAATATCCGACCCACGGCCTCCCAGCATACGGACTTCGCGCTGGGGGAAGGGAATGGAGATATTGTTCTCCTGAAAAATATCCCAAAGCGCCAGATAGACATTGCCGCGGATGTTTGTGAGGCCCGCAGTCGGATCCTTTATCCAGAACCGCAGGATATAATCGACCGAGCTGTCGCCAAAACCAACGATATGGCACACAGCGGCCTTATGGCTCAGGACGCGATCCACAGACGAGGCCGCCTCGATGGCGAGCCTGCGTACCTTGTGCGGGTCATCGCCGTAGGCAGTGCCAAAATAGATATCCAGACGCACAAAGTCGTTTGAGTGGGACCAGTTGACCACCTGACCGGTGATCAGGTCTTCGTTCGGGATCAGGTATTCCTTGCCATCGCGCGTGACCACAGAGGCATAGCGCGCGCCCAGTGTCTGGATCCAGCCGAACGTCTCGCCGAGCGAGATCACATCCCCCGGCTTGATCGACTTATCGAGCAGGATGATCACACCGGAGACAAGGTTGGAGACCACTTTTTGCAGACCAAAACCAAGGCCCACACCGATGGCACCAGACAGGACCGCAAGGCCGGTGAGGTCAATCCCGACAGCCTTTACACCCATATAAAAAGCAATGCCGTACATGCCCAATTGGACACCTTTGACAGCAAGAACCTTCATCGACGGGCTGATGTCTTCGTTCTTGCGAATCGTGCTGGCCGTTGCCGTTGAGGCAATCCGCGCCAGTGTGACCAGCACACCAATCACAACAACAGAGGTAATCATGGTCAAAGCGGACAATCTAAATTCGCCGACTTCAACTGCGAGACGGTCCAGAAAACTGGCGGCTTCGTCAGAAACGTTGAGCAGGTAAAGAGTGCCGTAGATCCACAAAGACCACGTCACAAGCCGCCGCATCGGCCGGTTGCGCACCAGCCGCGCGGCAAAGGCAATACAGAGCCACACAAACGCCAGCTGGGCCGCAAGCCCCACCATGTACGAGCGTGACGGCCATGTGAGGTTTTGCATAACCACAAACACGATGCCTGCTATCAGACAGAACCACACCAACCCCAAACGGCGCTTGATCTGGACGACCATGCGCAGTTGCCACTTTTCCCACCCCTCGCGCGACCGCACCCAATCTTGCAGCATCGCACCGCTGCGCGCATGCAGCAGCCAAGCCAGCAACGCCACAACCACAATGATAATGATCTGGTTTTGCTTCCATCCCGGCTGGATTACGCCAGCAAGAAAGGTTATTGCAATAGTCCAGAATTCCTGAAGCGTAACTAAAAACTGGGCAAAGGGATCAATGGTGGGGTCCATAACTACTCCTAACTCGGTCAATCGTCGCAGAACAACCCAAACAGGGGCAACCCCAGCTTTCCTATCAACTTTTGGATCCGATGCCATCGCTTTCATGGCCGACTCGCATCACATCTTCGGGGAAAAATTTGATGCTGGGGGCATCCCCCAAGTGGCGCGCGATAATCATGACGCAAAAACCGGACGCGCAACGCAAGTTGTGTCAGGCGCTACCGTGCGCGATACGCCCAGCGCCCGAGAGGCTTGCAGCAAAGGCGATGCGGGTGTATTCCATGCCTATGACACAGATCATAAACATCGGTGATCGCGCCCGTCTGCGCGAACGGTTTTTCGGGTCCACCCATACGGTGCTTGCCCGACTATAACGCTCGACGTTCCAGCATGCCCGTTACGGCATGCATTTCTGCTTTTGCACCTCACATTCACACAAAATACGGGAGTGGACCAAATGTCCCCCAAAACGCTCTATGATAAAATCTGGGATGCCCATGTCGCCCATGAAGCCGACGACGGCACCTGCCTGCTGTATATTGACCGTCACCTCGTCCACGAAGTGACCAGTCCGCAGGCATTTGAAGGTCTGCGCATGACCGGCCGCACTGTGCGCGCCCCTGACAAGACCATCGCCGTGCCGGATCATAACGTCCCCACCACGCTGGACCGCGCCAATGCAGCAACGATGACAGAAGACAGCCGCATTCAGGTTGACGCGCTGGACAAGAACGCCAAGGATTTCGGCATCCACTACTATCCCGTCTCTGACGTGCGCCAAGGCATCGTGCACATCGTGGGCCCCGAACAGGGCTGGACCCTACCCGGCATGACAGTGGTTTGCGGCGACTCGCATACCGCTACACACGGCGCCTTCGGCGCGCTGGCCCACGGCATCGGCACCTCCGAAGTCGAGCATGTTCTGGCCACCCAGACGCTGATCCAGCGTAAGGGCAAGAACATGAAAGTCGAGATCACCGGTAAGCTGCGCCCCGGCGTCACCGCCAAGGACA
This sequence comes from Sulfitobacter sp., assembly GCA_029252045.1. GTDB lineage: Bacteria > Pseudomonadota > Alphaproteobacteria > Rhodobacterales > Rhodobacteraceae > Sulfitobacter. Next base: position 8,292 of record JAQXCD010000022.1, on the reverse strand, counting down.
TCACCCTGTCGGTGATCGGCGTGACCGGCACCGCTGGCGGCACCGGTTATGTGATCGAGTATTGCGGCGAAGCCATCCGCGATTTGTCCATGGAAGGTCGTATGACCGTCTGCAACATGGCCATCGAAGGCGGTGCGCGCGCGGGCCTTATTGCACCGGACGAGAAGACATTCGAGTACTGCATGGGCCGCCCCCACGCGCCAAAAGGCGCACAATGGGAAGCAGCACTTGCATGGTGGAAAACGCTCTACTCCGACGACGATGCCCATTGGGACAAGGTTGTAACGCTGAAAGGCGAAGACATCGCCCCCGTTGTGACATGGGGCACCTCGCCCGAGGATGTTCTGCCGATCACCGCCAACGTTCCCGCCGCCTCCGACTTTAAAGGTGGCAAAGTGGAAGCGGCCCAGCGCTCGCTTGATTACATGGGGCTGACAGCTGGCACCCCGCTGACCGACGTTGCAATCGACACTGTCTTTATCGGCTCGTGCACCAATGGCCGCATCGAAGACCTGCGCGCCGCTGCGGCGATCCTGAAGGGCAAAAAGATCAAGGACGGTATGCGGGCGATGGTTGTGCCAGGCTCAGGCCTTGTGCGCGCGCAAGCCGAAGAAGAAGGCCTTGCCGATATCTTTATCGAAGCGGGTTTCGAGTGGCGCCTTGCAGGCTGCTCTATGTGTCTTGCCATGAACCCCGATCAGCTGGCCCCCGGCGAGCGTTGCGCGGCGACCTCCAACCGCAACTTCGAGGGCCGTCAGGGCCGTGGCGGACGCACGCACCTGATGTCACCTGCGATGGCAGCGGCGGCGGCGATCACCGGCAAACTCACCGATGTGCGCGAGATGATGTAGCAGAATTGCGGCCTCTCTTTGCACTGCGAGGAGGGGCCGCACGGACCGAGGAGCATACCATGCAAAGACGCCATTTCATGACCTTGATGGGAGCCGCAGCGCTTGCGCCGGTTTTGCCTGCCGCAGGTGGCCGCGCGGCTGCCGCAATGGCCGGTTATAACCGCTATCAATACGGTCTGGCCGTTTTTCATGCCCGTACGCGCACCCACATCAGTGCGGCAGGCATTGCCCACCGGCTCAAGGTATCAGTGCCACAAGCTGAAGCCATGATCGGCGAAATGGTCGAAAGCAATTTCGTCAAACCGATGTTGGGCAGCTCCAAGGTAAAAGCAATCAGCAACATCACCAAGCCCGACTTTCTGGGGTTCGAACGCGCAGCGCAGCGGTCCAAGACCGCTGCAAACGCCGACCCCCGCAGCACCCTGAAAAATTCCGAAAGGACCAGTTCCATGAATAAGTTCACCACCCTCAGCGGCATTGCCGCGCCGATGCCTTTGATCAACATCGACACCGACATGATCATCCCCAAGCAGTTCCTGAAAACCATCAAGCGTTCCGGCCTTGGCGTGAACCTGTTTGACGAGATGCGCTATGACGACGACCGCAACGAGATCCCTACCTTTGTGCTGAACAAGCCGCAGTACCGCGATGCGCAGATCCTTGTAGCGGGCGATAACTTCGGCTGCGGCTCGTCGCGCGAACACGCGCCATGGGCGATTGCCGATTTCGGCATCACCTGCGTGATTGCACCGTCCTACGCCGACATCTTTTACAACAACTGCTTCAAGAACGGCATCCTGCCCATCGTGCTGCCACAAGAGCAGGTGGATGTGCTGATGAAGGATGCCGAAAAAGGCGCCAACGCGCGGATCGAGATTGATCTGGAAAGCCAGACAATCACCTCCTCGGATGGTGATGTGTTCAGCTTCGAAGTTGATGCCTTCAAAAAACATTGCCTGATGAATGGCTTGGACGATATTGGCCTGACAATGGAAAAAGCAGCCTCAATCGACAGCTTTGAAGCAACAGCCTCGCAGAGCCGTCCCTGGGTTTAACTTCGAATTAGGTTTTGCCTAAATATTACTGAGTTCCCTTGTGGGCGTGCGCGGCGCGCCCACAAGGTGTTGCGGTTGCCTTATTTGCGCCGCTGAAATGATACAAGAACGCACCACCCCCTCCCTCAAAACGCCCAACCTGTCGGGTCTTCTGTCTCAATAGACTTGAGAACTAAGGCAAAAGAAGGCACAAATGTGACAACAATGAGGCAAGCCTTCCGTAACCCGAAGGCATCAAGTTGGATCAAGCACGCGGAAACCGCGGCGGACCAGTTTGAAGGGATAGAGTTTTGATAGTACGAATGACCAGTGCCGCGGCGCGGGGCCTGTTGGTTTCGACCATGATTTTGACGCCAGCGCTTCTGCTGCCGAATCTTGGCAGTGATGCGACACCGTTTGTTTTGCTCGTTGCATTGCTGGCTGGTGTATTGACGTTCGTTGAATACAATTCCGTATTTCCAAGCATCGTCGAATTCCGTGACGCCGCACCATTTAACAGGCTGCGTTTTGCCGCTCTTTTTCTCACCATCTTTTCGCTGAGCGTGATCCTGCGCGGCATGGACGCCCCTACGCTGATGACCACAGCCGTGACCTCTATCGGGACGATTGTGGGCAATGCGATTGATTTTCCCTACTCACCCGTGCGTATGATTGTCTTGATGCTTCCGCCTGATGCGTCTGCGGAAACGGTCGGCTTTGTCCGCACAGCCGCGGGGCTATCCTACATGGTATCCCTGATCGCGATGACAGCGTTTCTAGTGTTGGTGCGTATCCTCAACTGGCCCGTACGCTCGGGTGCATTCAACGTCTGGGTAAATCTGCCACTGTTTGACCCTACCGCAGGGGGTGATGTGTTGGACCGTTTGCAACGTGATGCGCGGATCAACATCGCTCTCGGCTTCCTACTGCCGTTCCTTGTACCGGCTGTGGTCAAACTGGCGTCTGATATGATAGCACCGATTACATTGCAGCATCCGCAAACCCTTATCTGGACACTTGCAGCATGGACCTTCCTTCCGGCAAGCATCATTATGCGCGGTATTGCCATGGGCAAAATCGCAGACATGATCGAGGAAAAGCGCAAGCGTGCCTATGCGGACGCAGAAGCGGAAAGCAACGGCGGCTTCCAACCAGCCTGAGCCGCATCCTCATAGTTTTGGTGCTGGCCTTGGTCGGCACCATTTCTATAGCCCAAGCCGAAACACTGCGCATCGCGACCTTCAACGCCGAGCTGTCGCGCAAAGGCCCCGGCCTGCTGCTGCGCGATATCCAGCGCGGAAAAGACCCGCAAATCTCTGCGTTCAAACAGCTTTTGAATGAAATTCGCCCCGACATCATCATGCTGCAAGGCGTCAATTATGATTTGCGCCATACAGCCCTTGATGCACTCGCGCGCGACCTTGCGGCAGGCGGATTGGCCTATCCCCACATTTTTGCGAGTGCCCCAAATGCCGGTCAGGCAAGCGGGCTTGATCTGAACGGCAATGGCAAGCTGGGCGAGGCAGATGATGCCCACGGCTATGGCCGGTTAAATAGTATGGGCGGCATGGCGATCCTGTCACGCTTTCCGATCCTCAATGACGCAGTCGAAGATTACACCCCCCTGCTGTGGCGTGACCTGAAGGAGCATATCTACCCGATGGTAGACAACGACCCATTTGGCGGGCCTGATGTGTTTGCGGCACACAGGCTGTCGTCGCGCGGGCATTGGGTGGTTCCGGTCGAAACACCGGGGTTTGGGACGTTGCGCCTGATGACCTTCTACGCGACCCCTCCGCTGTATGACGGGCCGGAGGACCGCAATGGCCGCCGCAACCATGACGAGGTTGCCTTTTGGCTGGAGTATCTTGCACGCGATGACAGTCCGCTGCCTCTTGTCCTTGGTGGCACGGCAAATGTCGATCCTTTGAACGGCAGCGGCCGACCAGAGGCGATCAACGCACTGCTGGCCCATCCCGCCCTGCAAAACCCCTTTGATGCAACTCCAACAGCTGATTTCGGCGCTGCATCGGCAGGCGCCTTGCGGCTGGACTATCTACTCCCCTCCGCAGGCTGGCAAATTGCTGCGCATGGGATCGTGCACAGCCCGACTGCCAGCCGCCATAGCCTGATGTGGGTGGATATCGCACCGCGCTGACATACACACCCTACAATCCTTGACGACCCCGCCCGCCCGCGCTACGCCAGCTTCAACCAATTTTCAGGAGCAAGACGCATGGCTAACCCGACCCTTTTGATCCTCGCCGGTGACGGCATCGGCCCCGAGGTTATGGGCCAAGTGACCCGTATCATCGACTGGTTCGGCGCCAAGCGCGATCTGGCATTTGATGTTGAGCATGATCTGGTCGGCGGCTGCGCCTACGACAAACACGGCACCCCCCTGCACGACGACACCATGAAACGCGCGCTGGAAGTAGACGCCGTTCTGCTGGGCGCCGTGGGCGGCCCGAAATACGATAACCTCGATTTCAGCGTAAAGCCGGAGCGCGGCCTGCTGCGCTTGCGCAAAGAGATGGACCTGTTCTCAAACCTGCGCCCTGCACAGTGCTTTGACGCGCTTGCCGATTTCTCGTCCCTGAAAAAACACCTGATTGCAGGCCTCGACATTATGATCGTGCGCGAGCTGACTTCGGGTGTCTACTTTGGCGAGCCGCGCGGCATCTTTGAAGAAGGCAACGAGCGCGTCGGCATCAATACCCAGCGCTACACCGAGTCCGAGATCGACCGCGTTGCGCGCTCGGCCTTTGAACTGGCCCGCCGCCGTGGCAACAAGGTCTGCTCCATGGAGAAAGCCAACGTAATGGAGAGCGGCATTCTGTGGCGCGAAGTCGTACAGCGCGTGCACGACACGGATTACCCCGATGTCGAGTTGTCCCACATGTACGCTGACAACGGTGCAATGCAGCTGGTCCGCGCACCCAAGCAGTTTGACGTCATCCTGACCGACAACCTGTTCGGTGATATCCTGTCCGATTGCGCGGCGATGCTGACCGGATCTCTGGGCATGTTGCCTTCTGCCTCCCTTGGTGCGCCAAACGCCGATGGCCGCCCGAAAGCACTGTATGAGCCCGTACACGGGTCTGCGCCAGACATCACAGGCCAAGGCAAAGCAAACCCCATCGCCTGTATCCTCAGCTTTGCGATGGCGTTGCGCTATTCCTTTGACCAAGGCGAAGAAGCGACTCGTCTGGAAAAAGCGATTGAAACAGTGCTGGCCAATGGCGCACGCACCGCTGATTTGATGGGCGAAGAAGGCGGCACGCCGATCTCTACCTCCCAGATGGGCGATGCAATTCTGGAAGCGCTCGACGCGAGCCTTTAACTGCCAGACACAAGACCGGTGCGCGCGTCCATTCTATATGTGACGAGCGCATCCATCGCCCCGTCTGCCATACAAGACACTTGCCAGACATCCGGCACATCCGTCGGCTGAACCGCCAGAACACGGCCACATTCATAGCCGTTGAGCGTGATGATTTCCTCGCTCAGTGCCTTTAGCTCGCTGTCGGGCAGGGCGGCAGCACTGGTAGCCAGCAGACTTGCTGCCAGAATAAGGGTGGTCTTTTTCATATTCAGCTCCTTGGTCATTTGGATAAAATGCCATGGAACGGCGGCAGCAATAGGGCCGCATTGCGGAGACTTCTTTGCCGATTGAGGCTGCTCTCAAAAGCTGGCAGGCTCACCGGTAGCACACCCAAAGGATGCCGTGATGACTGACACCCCTGTATTGGCCGAATTCCTCCTCCCCACTGAAGAGCTGCGCAATGATCTGCCGTTCTTCACAAAAACGCTGGGGATGCGGCTGGAGAATATCTTTCCCGCCGATGATCCCTCTGTCGCCAGCTTGTCTGGTCACGGCCTGCGTCTGCGGATTGAAAAGGGTGCAGCGGTGCCTCCCGGCCATTTACGCATCCTCACCGATGACGTTGCTGGTTTTGCCGATGGCGAGACCGAGCTGACAGCCCCCAATGGCACGCGTGTATCCATTGTACCGCTGACCCCAAAGGTAGAGCATGTCACGGCAAAACATGAATTCGCGGTGCGCAGGCTGGCAGATGAGGCACCTTGGATCATCGGACGTGCAGGCATGCACTACCGTGATCTGATCCCCTCACGCCTCGGCGGGTCCATCATCGCCAGCCACATCCGTATTCCCGACGGCGGGCCTGTGCCAGACATGGTCCATTATCACACCGTCGGCTTCCAACTGATCTTTTGCTATCGTGGCTGGGTGGACGTCTTGTACGAAGACCAAGGCGATATGATCCGCCTGCATGCAGGCGATTGCGTCACCCAACCTCCCGGCATTCGCCACCGCGTGGTCGAAGCATCACCCAATATCGAGGTGATCGAAATCGGCGTACCAGCCGAACATGTGACCACCATCGATCATAATTTCACGCTACCTAACGGCGTCGGTGATCCGGCGCGCGAATGGGACGGACAAACCTTTGTGCACCACGTCAAGGACCGCGCCACATGGCAGCCCTTCCGCGTGCCGGGCTTTACCGCGCGTGATACTGGTATCACCGCAGGCACCAAAGGTGTTGCCGGTATTCAGGTGGTACGCCGCGCAGATGGCAACGCGCCGGCTTTTACCCATGACGCGGATATCCACTTCACCTTTGTCATGGATGGCAGCATGACCCTGCGCGCAGACGGCCATGGAGACCGCGCATTGCAAGCGGGTGACGGCTTTGTTGTCCCCCCCGGCATGCAAGTCCAGTACCTCACACCCTCGGCGGATATCGAGTTACTGGAGGTCGCATTGCGCGGTGACTTCAACACCACCTTGCTGTGATCCCTAACCCAGTGATTTGAACGCCGGATACAGCGCGCGGAATTGCGCATATGCCTCGCGGTAGGCATCAACCAGCGCCGCATCCGGCATAATAATCTCGGCTGTGGCGGGCGGCTGCATGACGCTATCGATGGCAGCACCAGTAGCGGCAGTCATCCCAAGTCGGGCAGCCCCCAAAGCCGCACCAAACTCGCGCCCTTCGGGCAAATGCAGCGGCGTATCCAGCACGGTCGCCAGCATGCGCAGCCAATAGCGGGAGGCAGCGCCACCGCCGACAGCATAAAGCGTCTCGAACGTGCCACCCGTACCCGATATCGCTTCGAACCCGTCGCGCAGACCAAAGCAGACACCCGCAAGAACCGCATGGGTCAGATCTTCTTGGCTGGTACTGGTACTCAGCCCGCTAAACCCGCCCCGCACGCTTGCATCATTGTGCGGTGCCCGCTCACCCGACAGATAGGGTGCAAAAGACACACACCCCGGAGCGCGCAGCCTGTCCCCCAACGCCGCTGTCAACTCGGCCGACTTGCGCCCCGTGACAGACCCCAGCCACGTCAGGCTGTCAGCCGCTGACAACATCACAGACATCTGGTACCACCGATCCGGTACCGCGTGGCAGAAGGTATGCAACGCTGTCTCGGGCGCGGGTTGCACTCTGTCACGCGCCATCAGCAGCACACCCGATGTCCCCAGCGAGACAAAGCCCTGCCCCTCCTGCATCACCCCCATGCCGCAGGCCGCCGCAGCATTGTCACCTGCTCCGCCCGCAACACAGACGGACTGTGCGACACCCCAACGCGCTGCCAATTCACTGCGTAGATGCCCCGCAGGTGCGCTCCCCTCCACAAGTTGGGGCATCTGGTCAGACCGCATATGACTACGCTCCAGCAAAGTGTCAGACCAATCCCGCGCGTTCACATCAAGCCACGACGTGCCTGCACTGTCAGACATATCCGCCACATGCACGCCCGTCAGATAATGCGTCAAGTAGGCAGCAGGCAGCAGGCAGCAGAACCTTGGCAACCTTCGCAAAGACCTCGGGTTCGTTTGCCCGCATCCACTCAAGTTTGGGCGCGGTAAAGCCGGGGAATACGATGTTGCCACTGATGTCACGAAAAGCCGGATCAGCATCCAGCGCCGCCGCCTGCTGGTGGCTCCGCATATCATTCCACAAAATGCAGGGCCGCAAAACAGCGTCATCCCCGTCCAGCACGGTCGCCCCATGCATATGGCCCGCAACCCCAATTCCACGAAGCTCGATAAACTCCGGATGCGCCGCGCGCAGCTGTCCAACAACATCCTCCAGCGCCGCAATCCAGTCCTGCGGATCCTGCTCAGACCATCCCTCATGAGGGTGAGACACGCCATAATGCGCCTCAGCCGCCCCAATCACCGCTCCGCCCATACCTGCCAGCAATGCGCGTATACGCGATGCTCCCAGATCAATACCTATATAGCTCACAGATTCACCCTCAATATGCGCCACAAGCTATAGCTTTGTTAAATGAAGGTGGCGACCCCGACTGGATTCGAACCAGTAACCTGCCCCTTAGGAGGGGGCTGCTCTATCCAGTTGAGCCACGGG
>JAQXCD010000021.1 GCA_029252045.1 Sulfitobacter sp. | reverse complement strand
GATGCGTCGATACTCGTATTTTCCGATTGACTGAAATACGACATCATGCTGACAGACCAGCAGTCATTTCCAAAATCTGCATCAGTGGGGAAACTGGCTGATCCATTGTAGTTACTTTGATGCCCCAGCCCGAGCACGTGCCCTATTTCATGAAGAATTGTTTGGTATAAATAGTCGTTGTCCGTAGGCGAGCTACTGTACCAATTCGGAGTTATATTCACGTAGGCGGTGTCAATATAAACCTGATCGGGGTCGCTGATATAATAGTCGCCGGTATTTAAGCCAGCAAAAGCACCACTATTCTCATTCCCAAAGGCTATATCTGCTGACGAACCATCGGAAGTCTCAGTGAAATTTATTCCAGTAATATTTTCTAAATATTGAAATGCATACCGAGTTAATGTCGCATGGTTTGAATTGATTCCATCAGAATCATACCAATTGCTCCCAAGTGAGTATGTGATTTCACCGTATTTAGCATTGATACCAATATCAGAGAGGTTCCACTTTCGATAGTAGGTAGAATTGTCTGACCAATATTCTTCGGTTAAATATGTGCTTAATGTAGAAAGGCTTGCAAAGGAACTCGAGTTAACATTATCCAAGCAGTCTTCTGGCTGTATAACAACTGTTTCACGCAATTCGTTTAGCGAGCGAGCCATGCAAAATTGACACATATAATTACCGCCAAGATATTATAATTAAGGAATGTTTATCACTTAAATGCATCTAAAGGAAGAGCCTCACTTTGCAGATGACCTTCATCGACAGCCGCCCGAAGCATCTCATTGATCAGTGACGCTTCTGCTTTCAATGTCGCAAACGATGGCACCTTCGCAACGTTATGCGAACTGAACGTCTTCGCACCTGCCCGTTCTTTATTATTTGCTATACGTTTCTGACCTGCGTCACTGTTCCAGAAGTTCAGACGATAGTGCCAATAGCCATCAGCATCTTTCTTCGTCAGATCAGAGATGTTCTTCTTGCCGAAGTATCCGAAGACATAACGAGCATACACGCTCTTCTTCCACTTATAGCGTGTCTCTGTCAGTCGATGCTTTGTTATCTCGATCCAGCCCTCAAAGAATACATCAACTGTGACTGTCTTGAGTGCAAAGCCACCCTTCGCTCGAACCAGCAGTTCTTCATATGCCTGTTCAGCCAGTAACATAGCACGAGCAGGATCAGGCGTCTGACAACTGCGTCTAATGTAGCCTGTGTGACCCGAGACTTTTGAACGAAAGTAGAAGTTGTTGTTTTCCAGATCCACACGACGATGAATGATCAGCCGTGAGCCATAAATACTGCTGTCTTGTCGATCTTGATACTGACCTGCCATTGCCGAGAACTGAAACCTTCACATGAGAACTGCAAACTCAACGTGACTGGATCGTGACTTCTTGGCAATAAAAACCGTGTAAAATCAGCATTCGGGACTCGATAGTGACATAAAAAAATGGCTCGCAATTTCTTGCAAGCCATTGTTTTTGTTGTATCTTCTGTAAATTCAGAATTAACGCTTAGAGAACTGGAAGCTCTTACGCGCTTTTGCCTTACCGTATTTCTTACGCTCAACCACACGGCTGTCGCGTGTCAGGAAGCCTGCTGCTTTCAGCGCTGCGCGGTGCATAGGGTCAAACAACTGGAGTGCCTTGGACACGCCGTGCTTTACCGCACCCGCCTGACCGGAAAGACCGCCGCCTTTGACTGTCGCGTAGACGTCAAACTGGCCATCTGTGCCGGTGATGCCGAAAGGCTGCTGAAGGATCATCTGCAAAACAGGGCGTGCAAAATATTCGTTCTGCGGCTTGCCGTTCACGATGACCTTGCCGGAGCCAGGCTTGATCCAGACGCGGGCGACCGCATCTTTACGCTTGCCTGTGGCATAGGCGCGGCCGAATTCGTCACGAACGGGCTCGCGTGGTGTCAGCTCGACTGCTGGAGTGGCAGCGATGCCTGCAACAGATGCGAGATCTTCGAGTGTGTTGATTTCATCAGACATGCTCATGCGCTCCGTGTGTTTTTCTTGTTCATGGATGCAACATCCAGAACTGTAGGCTCTTGCGCCTCATGAGGATGCTCGCCGCCCGCGTATACACGCAGGTTCGTCATGATCTGACGGCTCAGACGGTTGCCGGGCAGCATACGCTTGACGGCCAGTGTCACGATACGCTCTGGGTGCTTGCCATCCAGAATGTCTTGCTTGGAGCGTTCTTTGATCCCGCCTGGGTGGCCGGTGTGCCAATAGAACATCTCTTCACGCTTTTTGCCGGTCATCTGGATTTTCTCGGCGTTGATTACGATGACGTTGTCGCCGCAATCCATGTGAGGGGTGAAGGACGGCTTGTGCTTGCCGCGCAGACGCATGGCAATGATCGACGCCAAACGGCCCAGCACGATGCCTTCAGCATCAATGATGATCCATTTTTTGTCGATGTCTGCCGGTGTTGCAGAAAAGGTTTTCATGTACGGTAATCCCGTTAGTGGTGTTACGGGACGGATGCCCCGATGTGATGGGCGGGTTATATCCATGCCAACAGCTACGTCAAGCGGCACAAAATCTAATAAACCAAGCAATATCATGTACTTAAAATTAAGGTATTATTATACCCCACGATTCACACCTGCCCCATCATGGTTTTGGCCGGATACACCGGATTCCAAACCCCGGCACAGCATGTGACTGCCCTAAACGCCGATTTCCTCGTTCGGATTGTCCAGTACTTCACGCAGTCTGCCCATAGCGGCCTCAAAGCTTTCCAGACTGACGCCGGCGTTGATGGCCATGCGCACCGCATGTGGGGTGCGGGCATTGCGCGCTGCAAACTCTTCTGAGGCACGCACGCGCACGCCGCGTTTTTCAGCCGCACGGCAAAACGCCGATGCCCGCCACCCTTCGGGCAGGTTCAGCCAGACAAACGGGACATCCGACCGCCACCGCAGATCATATCCGCCCAGGGCATTTACGGCGACTTTCACATAATCCCCGATACCCGCTTTGGTGCGCTCGATGATGCCGTCAATCTCCGGATGCATCAACAAAGCCGCCGCCAGATCGGTAAGCGGTGTCGCAAGGCCGAAAAAACCGTGCTCGGCAGCGCGGTGTAGGGCTGCCGTCTGCTCACGCGGGCCAATTGCGCAGCCAAGCCGCAAGGCAGGCGTGATGGATTTGCTCAGCGAGGTGATGTACCAGCCCCGCTCCGGTGCCAGCTGCCGATAGCCCGGCGCCTGTGCCTCACCGATGCGGTAGCAATCATCCTCTACGATTTGCAGGTCAAAACGCCGTGCGACCTCGATAATCCGGTTACGGCGCGACAAGGGGCTGAACCCGCATGTGGGGCTGTGAACTTCCGGCGATGTGCAAATGATCTGGCCTTCTGAATACCGCTCCGCCGCAGCGGCAAGTGCTATTGGACACAGACCGTCCTCATCCATCGCAATCGGGACAACATCCGCGCGCAGGGCCGTGGCCACGCGGCGGAACCCGGGATAGCACAGCTCCTCCACAAAAATGGCAGGCCTGCGGCCTTTCAGAATAGTCTGGAAAATCAACATGATAGAATTCTGCCCGCCATGGGACAGAACGATATCCCCCTCGACCAGCGGGCCCAACGGGGTGTCGCGCAACCAATGCAGCATCGCTTCACGCGCAGGCTGTGCGCCCCGACGCGACGGATAGTGCATCAGGCCAGAGGGCGGATCCTGTGCTATTTGCGCCAACAGCGTCCGGATCAGACGGGACTGCCCGCCATTGGGCAAATGGGGCGAGAAGAGGTTGACCTCAAAATTGTCCCCACCGGCAAGGTGATTGACCACGTCCATTTCCATGTCGGTATAAATCGGCAATGGTTCTACCTTGGCCGCGGATACAAAGGTGCCCCTGCCCACCTCGGCGCTCAGCGCACCCTCTTCCGTGAGGACGGTATAGGCGCGGGCGACGGTGCCGGGCGTCATGTCCAACGTCCAACCCAACTCCCGAACAGGAGGCAATTTATCGCCCGCAGCCAGCGCACCCGAGGAGATGCCCTTGCGGATCGCCTGCACTACAGCACGGTATTTGGGCTTGATCGCGGGATCCAGCTCGGGGGTCCAAATTGTATCCATTACAATGTTTCCGTAGCGTTAGTGAATTTAATATTGCACCAATAATGTACGGCAATTTTTGAGATTGTGTCAATACAATCAATTTAGGAGATTTACCCATGTTACGCGCCGCCCCGATGACAACTGATGCCCTTGCGGTTCTCAACACAGCACGCAGCCTCCCGCTGCTGGCCGTGATCAGCGTCAAGTTTGCGGCTACAGTGACAAAATGGGCAACCCGCCGTCAAACCCGACTAAGCCTTGAACACTTAGAGGCGTGGCAACTTGACGATCTGGGAATAACACCTGACGCGGCTCGGACCGAGGCGCAAAAGGTGTTCTGGAAGGCGTGACATCCCCGTGGCGCCAAGCCAGACCTCTTCACTTGGGCAGGGTTCATCCCTGCCCTTTTTTGATACATTTTTTGATTTTTATGAATTGTACAGCTAAGCCGGTCTTGCCGGCGGAATCGCATAGGTCATCGTGGCCTGTGCCACCGGCTCGTCCATGCCTTCGGAATAGACAAGAACATGGGACACCGAAAGCTGCCGACCCAGCTTGAGCAGCTTGGCCGTGGCGATCAAATCCACCCCCGCCTTAGGCTTGCGCATAAAATCAAGCGAACAGTTTGTGGTGACGGCCAGCGCCTGTGGCCCGATCATCGCAAGCGTCGCAATATAGGCTGCCACATCCGCCAGCGCGAACATCGACGGGCCGGAAACCGTGCCGCCGGGGCGCAAGTGTTTATCAGTGATGATCAGCCGCATGGTCACTTCATTCGGTTTGACTTCTTCTACGTTGAAATCATCCGCAACCTGCTGGAACACTTCGCGCATAAACGCCATCAGCTGCGGCGCATCCATCATCACTTTGCCTTTAGCGGCCATGCTTGTTCTCCCTGATCAATTGCAGCTAGAGTTGCCGCAACACATGGAGGGTGCAAGATGGCAATTCTAGAAGTAACGCAACGGGACGCAGTCACACATCTGACGATGAACAGCCCCGAGCGACTGAATGCGCTCAGCGACGAAATGCTGGCCGCGCTGCAAGAGACACTGGACCGTCTGGCGGATGATCCCTCGTGCCGTGTGGTGACCATTTCCGGTGCCGGCAAAGCGTTCTGCGCGGGGCACGACCTGCGCCAGATGCAAGCGATGCGCCAGAACGCCGATGCAGGCGCCGCAACCTTTGCCGATCTGTTTGCCCGCTGCACAAATGTGATGATGCGCATCCAGAGCATGCCACAACCTGTCATTGCCCAAATCCACGGCATTGCCACCGCGGCCGGCTGCCAGTTGGTCGCGACCTGCGATCTGGCGGTCGCCGCCGAAGGCACGCGTTTTGGTGTCAACGGTGTGAACATCGGGCTGTTCTGCTCGACACCCATGGTGGCCCTAAGCCGTAACATTGCGCCCAAAAAAGCGTTCGAGATGCTGACCACCGGTGATTTCATCGACGCCACCCGCGCGGAATCCTTGGGGCTGATCAACCGCGTCGTGCCTTCCGCGGCACTGGAAGCGGAAACCGCCGCCCTCGCCGACCAGATCGCGGGCAAGCTGGGGGCCGCCGTCAAAATCGGTAAACGTGCGTTTTATGAACAGCTGGCGATGGAAACTGGTGCGGCCTATTCCTACACTGGTGATGTGATGGTTGAAAACCTTGCCAATGCGGACACGAACGAAGGCATGCAGGCCTTTATCGAGAAACGCGCACCCGATTGGAAACAATGACTGTTTCGTACAGCGCTACGGTGTTTTTCCAAAGATATTGTCGAAATTGTGGCTAAAATTTGTTAGGAACCTCACAGAAACGTGAGGATGATTAATATGTTTAACCGGACGCTGGGCGCCCTGTTTGTATCCCTGTTGTCGGGGACGGCTGCGATGGCGGGTCCGCTGCCCGCACCTGTCAACGATGATGATTTCCACACATTCCCCGCCGAGCTGATCGAGCTGGGGCGTGATCTGTTCTTTGATCCCATTCTGTCGGGCAACAAAAACATCGCATGTGCTACATGTCACCATCCGTCGCTGGGCACCTCCGACGCCATGTCACTGGCATTGGGCGAAGGCGGTATCGGGCTGGGCCGCGCGCGCCATGTCGATCCGGCAAACGTGCCGCATGAACGTGTTCCACGCAACGCGCCTGCCCTGTTCAATCTGGGTGCAAAAGAGTTTACCGTGATGCTCCACGACGGGCGCACCGCCAAGGACCGCCATGCCATGTTTGGCATTGCCATGCCCGACGGCCGCACGCTTGAGCGTCCGATGCCCTCGCCACTAGCCGCGCAGAACATCCTGCCTATCCTTTCACCCGCCGAAATGGCCGGTAATCCGGGCGAGAACGAAGTGGCCGATGCGGTAGCAGCTCAGCGGCTCATGGGGCCGAACGGCGCGTGGGACATTCTAGCCCGCCGCGTTGACGCCATCTCCGAATACCGCCAGCGCTTTGCCGCACTTGGCACAGTCGGCCTTCATATTAACGACATCGGCACCGCCTTGTCCGCCTTTATCGGCTCGGAATTCCGCGCAACCTACAGCCCCTTTGACCAATACCTGCGCGGCGAGGATGCAATGACCGAAGCACAGCTGGACGGGATGGACCTGTTTTACGGCAAGGCGCGGTGTTCCACCTGCCATTCCGGCAGCTTCCAGACCGATCACAATTTCCACGCCATCGGCATGCCCCAGTTCGGCCCCGGCAAATCCGAATATGCCGATAAGGGACGCGGCATCGTCACGGGTGTGCCCGACGATATGTACCGTTTCCGCACGCCCACCCTGCGCAATGTGACGCAATCCGGTCCCTACGGGCATAACGGCCCCTACTCCGACCTGGAGGATATCGTGGTACATCATCTGGATGCGGTGAAGGGGCTGGCCTCTTATGACCGTGAAAAGGCGCTGTTGTCCGGAGACCTTAAGGTGATGGATTGGGAAGCTTTGGATGATTTCGATGAAGTCATGCGGATCGCAGAAGCAATCGAGATTGTTGATGTCACGTTGGATCAGGCCGAAATAGACAAGATTATGGCTTTTCTGGGCGCACTCACCGATGAAGGCGCGGGCAAACGCGGGCTTGGCGTGCCAAATTCCGTCCCCTCAGGGTTGGCGATAGATGCCGTCGCCCCGCCATCGTAAACCCAACAAAATATGACTACTCTCAGCCCCCGGCGCATACAGCGACCGGGGGCTTTTCTTGGCATGCGTGTATTGTTGCAGATTTGGCACCGCAGTGTTGCGTACTTACGTCTGGCAATTCGGGCGGGAATAAGGCACAAATAGGAAATGGCACGATAGGTTGCCCCATTTTGGGTTGCCGCAAGCGGAAGATCCCTCCAGATTAGACTCTCATCTGATCCCCCTTCTCCCCGCAGCGGCGACCCCAAAATACCCCTCCCAAAAAACCAAAGTGTCGGGCCCCACCCGGCACAATAGCATTTTGCCGCATGCCTAAGATGCAGGAACTGTTGCACCGCTGCGGATGCTGGCATATCTGCGGGTTATGGATAACACATTACACATCATTGGCGGCGGAATGGCCGGATCAGAGGCCGCATGGCAGGCCGCACATCTTGATATCAAGGTCGTCATTCACGAAATGCGCCCCAAGGTCGGCACCTTCGCCCACCAGACTGGCCTATTGGGCGAGATGGTCTGCTCCAACTCCTTCCGCTCGGACGACAGTGAACAAAACGCCGTGGGGCTGTTGCATTGGGAAATGCGGCAAGCCAACGGGCTGATCATGCAAACAGCGGAAAAGCACCGCCTGCCTGCGGGCGGCGCACTGGCTGTGGACCGTGATCCGTTTGCGCAATCGGTCACAGACGCGCTGATGGCGCATCCGAACATTTCCGTAGAATACGGCGAGATTACAGTGCTGCCCGATAGTGGCCACTGGATCATCGCCACAGGTCCGCTCACCTCCACCGATCTGGGTACCGCAATTGCGGCTGAAACCGGCGCGGAAGCCCTGGCTTTCTTTGATGCCATCGCCCCTATCGTTTACCATGACAGCATCGACATGAGCAAAGCGTGGATGCAATCGCGCTACGACAAGGGCGAAACCGAGGAAGAGCGTACCGCCTACCTCAACTGCCCGATGGACAAAGACCAGTATTACGCCTTCATCGACGCCCTTGCCGCTGCTGAAAAGACAGAGTTCCACGAAAACGAGACCGCAGGATATTTTGACGGCTGTCTGCCCATCGAAGTGATGGCAGAACGGGGTCGCGAAACACTGCGCTTTGGCCCGATGAAGCCTGTGGGCCTGACCAACCCGCACCAGCCCGACGTCAAAGCCTATGCCGTTGTGCAGTTGCGCCGCGATAACAAGCTGGGCACGCTCTATAATATCGTGGGCTTCCAGACCAAGATGAAATACGGCGCGCAAGCTGATGTTTTCAAAACCATTCCGGGGCTGGAGAACGCCAGCTTTGCCCGTTTGGGCGGGATCCACCGCAATACATTCCTGAACTCCCCTACGCTTCTGGATGAACAGATGCGCCTGAAATCACGGCCCAATATCCGCTTTGCGGGGCAGATTACCGGCGTTGAAGGCTATGTAGAAAGCGCTGCCATGGGCCTCCTTGCCGGCAGGCTGGCTGCGGCTGAGATTTCGGGTACTGCGCTGGAAACGCCCCCCGCCACAACGGCAACAGGCGCGCTGATCACCCATATCTCCGGCGGGGCAGATGCCAAAACCTTCCAGCCGATGAACGTCAACTTCGGGCTGTTCCCCCCTGTCGACGGGCTCAAGAGTGGACGGCGGGGCCGCAAGGACCGCTATAAGGCCTATACGGACCGTGCAAAATCCGATTGGCAGGCATGGCTTAACGCTGGACAAGAAGGTTAACCCCATTAAAGTGAAGCCATGATAGGCAAATTTCTCGACAAAGTTTATGCTGCGCGGGACCTTAAAGGGACAAAAGCGCTCTATGATGAATGGTCTGCATCTTATGATGCCGAGGTGGGTGAATTTGGCTATGTGACGCCCGCGCGCTGCGCTGCGGCGCTGGCCGCTTATGCGCCGGATAAATCTGTTCCTGTTCTCGATTTTGGTTGTGGCACGGGGCTGGCCGGAGAGGCCCTACGCGATGCTGGGTTTGAAGCCATAGATGGTGTTGACCTGTCGGCGAAGATGTTGGCGCAGGCCAAGGCGAAAGACATATACCGAAAATTGACCCAAATCACAGCTGATACGCCCTTAGGCAAGGACTACCGTTTGATCAGCGCTGTCGGTGTAATTGGGTCGGGTGCGGCCCCGATATCGGCGCTGGATATGCTGCTGCGCGCGCTTCCTGTTGGCGGCAAGCTGGTGTTTTCCTTCAACGATCACGCGCTTGCCGATCCGGTAAATACCGGCCGCCTGAACGAATGGCTGGACTGCGGGGCTGCCCGTCTTCTCTTCAAGGAACATGGCGCGCACCTGCCGGGCAAGAACATGAAATCAACAGTTTATGTGATTGAGATCGCTTGACCTTTCGAACACGTTTTGCCCCATCTCCGACAGGGCCCCTGCATCTGGGCCATGCCTATTCCGCTTTGCTGGCTTCCGATATGGCACAGGCTGCGAGGGGCGCGTTTATCCTTAGAATAGAAGACATCGACAAATCGCGTGCGCGCCCCGCGTGGGAGGCGCAAATATACGACGATCTTGCATGGCTGGGCCTCCACTGGCCCGAACCCGTTATGCGGCAATCGAAACGCGCGGCCACATACAGCGCGGCACTTGATGCCCTTTGGCAGCGCGGATTGCTCTATGAATGTAGCTGCACCCGCGCCGATATTGCCGAAGCCCTCTCCGCCCCGCAAGAAGGCGCGCCGCTGCTGGGGCCTGATGGGCTGATCTATCCGGGCACCTGCCGGAGAATTCACAGCCTGACCAAAAGTGATACGCGTCCAACGGATGCCGTGCTGCGCCTGAACATGGCCGAAGCCTTGCGTGTGACTGGCCACACAGATGCACAGACTATGCCGCTGGAGTTTAGCGAATCCTGCCATCCACAGCACATTGGGACGGTGCGTACCTACGGTCCTGATATCCTACGAAATATCGGTGATATTGTGTTGTCACGCCGCGATATGGGCACATCGTACCACCTGTCCGTGGTGCTGGATGATGCAGCGCAAGGCATTACCGATGTGGTGCGCGGTGCAGACCTGTTCGAGGCGACAGTGATCCATGTTGTCTTGCAGAAGTTGCTTGGCCTGCCCACGCCCCGTTACCACCACCACCGCCTGATCCGTGATGACCACGGCAAGCGGTTGGCAAAACGGGATGACGCGCGCGCGATCTCGTTGTTCCGTTCAGAGGGCGCCCGCGCGCAGGACATCCGCCAGATGGTCGGCCTTTAAGTCGTCAGGTCGGTCTCGCCCGCCGCACTCACCCCTGTGTAGAAGCAACTGCGCCGCCCTGTGTGGCACGCAGCGCCCACTTGGGTCACTTGCATCAGCAGGCAATCGCGGTCGCAATCCACCCGCATTTCGACCAGCGTTTGCACATGCCCCGAGGTCGCACCCTTGGCCCAAAACTCCTGCCGCGAGCGGCTCCAATAGGTCACCTGCCCGGTTTCCAGCGTGCGCATCAGGCTCTCGGGGTTCATCCAGGCCATCATCAGGATGTCGCCCGTCTCTGCGTCCTGGGCAATTGCCGGGATCAGGCCCGCCTCGTTGTACTTTAGTGTTGTGGGGTCAAATGCCATCGCGCGCCGCCTTGTTCAAAAGTTTTTTGCATCCGGTGTGTAACGGCTTATGTAGAGGGCAGATAAAGGAAATGCCATGTCCAACGACACCGATCTGATCAAGCTCTACTCTGGCCGCATTTTGGCGCTGGCTGCGGATATACCACATCTGGGGCGTCTCGATGCGCCTGATGCAAGTGTCACGCGCCGTTCGCCCCTGTGCGGGTCCAGTGTGACGGTGGATGTTAAGGTAACTGCCGGACGACTGAGTGCATTGGGACAGGACGTGAAGGCCTGCGCACTCGGCCAAGCGGCTGCGGCCATCACCGGCAGTGCCGCTGAGGGCGCTACATTGCAGCAGGTACAGCATGGCCGCGACCAGCTTAAAGCCATGCTCAAAGGTAACGGCGGTGTACCCGATGCCCCTTTTGACGGCTTCGAAGTGCTGACCCCTGCGGTTGAATATAAAAACCGCCACGCTTCTATCTTGCTGGCGATCGAGGCCTTGGCCGAGGCGATGGCAACGGCACAGCAAGACGTCTGATCACACCTGCAGACGAAAAAAAACGCCGCACATCCGGGACAGGATGGCGGCGCGAGAAAAGCAACTTATGCGTGAGACCCGTAGATCCGGCTTGGGGAAGGCAATCCCCCGACATGTCATGGACAGGCAGAACTGACATGTAAGGCGTATCAATTTGGGACAAATACGCCGGTAAACCGGACCTGGCACACAAGCGCAGGCAGAAAATCAAACAAAAGCGGGAAGGTGCAGACCAACAATCAGCATTACAATCAAGGCCGCAGCACCAACTGCATCATGCACAAGTGTATCTTGCGAGCGAACTGCGATGGCTTTGACTGTTTTGTAGAAGGTCATTGTATCTCTCCGTTCTTGTTGCTCCTTTGTTCTCATATTGGAGATGCTCTGTAAAGAACTTTATGAGAACATTTGTGAACGTTTTAGAACATCCAAGATTAACCAACTGAAATTAAAAGAATTGCCTCATCCTGCCGCATCAGCCAAAGCAACAGACGTGCCGCACGGCCCCGCTCGCTCTGCAAAGTCGGGTCTTGGGTCAGCAGCGCGCGCGCATCGGATTGTGCAACAGCCATCAAGGCCGCCTGCTTTTCCAGATCCGCCACTTTGAAACGCGGCACGCCTGACTGGGCGGTGCCGATCAGATCGCCTGTGCCGCGCATCTTCAAATCTGTCTCCGCAATGACAAACCCGTTCTCTGTTTCGCGCAGGACTTCCAGCCGCTGGCGGCCGGTGTCCGACAACGGATTCTGGTACATCAACAGACAGCTGGACGCCGCTGTTCCACGCCCGACACGGCCCCGCAATTGATGCAATTGCGCCAGACCAAAGCTCTCTGCCCGCTCGATCACCATGATCGAGGCGTTGGGCACATCTACACCCACTTCGATCACGGTTGTCGCCACAAGCAACTTTGTCTCACCGCGCTGGAATGCCAGCATAGCTGCGTCCTTTTCAGCGGGAGGCATCTGGCCATGAACCAGCCCCACCACCCCTTCGCCCAAAGCGGCGCGCAGGCGTTTGAACCGCGCATCAGCCGCCGTCAGATCGCTGACCTCGCTTTCCTCCACCAAGGGACAAACCCAATAGCATTGTCGCCCGTCCGCGATGGCCGCCCGCAAACGCTCAATCACCTGATCATAGCGGTCCGTGCTGATCAAAACCGTCTGGATCGGTTTGCGGCCCGGCGGTTTCTCGTCCAGCACGCTCACGTCCATATCGCCGTATTGCGCCAAGGCCAGACTGCGCGGGATGGGCGTGGCTGTCATCACCAGCACATCCGCCTGCCGCCCCTTGCGCCCCAGTTCCAACCGCTGGCGCACACCGAAACGGTGCTGTTCGTCCACCACGGCAAGCCGCAGATCATGGAAGACGACGGTTTCCTGAAAGACTGCATGGGTGCCGACCAGAATGTGGATATCGCCCCGCTCCAAAGCGGCCAGCTTGGCTGCACGCTCGGCGCCTTTGTCACGCCCTGTCAGGATTTCCAGCACGACGCCCGCGCTTTCGGCCAAAGGCCGTAGCCCCTGAAAATGCTGCCGCGCAAGGATTTCTGTGGGCGCCATCAACACGCCCTGCCCGCCTGACTCGACAGCCGCCAGCAACGCCATAAACGCCACCAAGGTCTTACCTGCCCCCACATCCCCTTGCAGCAGCCGGTTCATCCGCTGCTCGCTCTGCATGTCATCGATGATTTCGGCGATGGCGCGGCTCTGCGCGCCTGTGGGTTTATAGGGCAATCCCTGAAGGACTTTGGACTGCAACGCGCCGGTGGCCCGTGCGGCACGACCCTTCTTGCGCCGCTCGACCTGACGCGCCAGCGCCAGCGTAATCTGGTGGGCTAGCAGTTCATCATAGGCAAGCCGTTCACGCGGGGCCGCTGTCGCTGTGATGTCGCGCAAGCTGGTCGGCGTATGAGCCGCAGCAAGGGCCGCCGCAAAATCCGGCCAGCAGGCTTTGGCCCGTTGGCCTGCGTCAATCCATTCCCCCATTTCAGGCACCAGCGCCAAGGCCCCGCGTGTGGCCCTGTACATCAGCTTTTGCGTGACACCATGGGTCAGGGGATAGACCGGCTCAAACGACGGGATGCTGTCGGCCTCGGCCTCCGGCACTGTGAAATCAGGGTGGACCATCTGCGGGATTGCATCAAACAGCTCTACCCGCCCCGAGACAATCCGGCGGCTTCCCTCGGGCAGCTGCTGCTCCCAGTAATTTCCGCGCGCATGGAAAAAGACCAACTGAAAAGACGTCTGCGCATCCTCGACATGAATGCGGTAGGCACCGCCCTTGTTACGGGGCGGAGTGTGCTTGCCGATGGTCACAGCCACGGTCAACGTCGCGGGGAAGGCAGCGCCCTTCACCGTGTCAATCAGCTGCCGGTCAATGCCAGATTGTGGCAATGTAAACAACAGGTCACGGGGTGCTACAACGCCAAGGCTTGCAAAACTCTGCGCTGTCTTCGGGCCGATCCCCGTCAGCGAGTCCAGCCCCGCAAAAAGCGGGAAAAGAGCCTCCGGACGGGTACTCATAAGCCTTCGATCAGCGCAAGCCAGCCGTCTTCGTCCAGCGTCTCGATCCCCAGTTCAGCAGCTTTCTTGGCCTTGGAGCCCGCCCCCGGGCCCGCCACCAGAATATCGGTTTTGGCACTCACAGATCCGGCCACTTTCGCGCCTAACCGCTCTGCGCGGGCCTTGGCCTCGACGCGGGTCATCTTCTCCAGCGTGCCGGTAAAGACCACCGTTTTGCCCGCCACAGGCGAACCTGTGGTGTCTGCGCGCACCGCGTCTGCGACGTCCAGCTGTGCCACCAGCCGCGTGATTGACGCGCGCTCCGCCTCTTGCGCAAAGGCCCCCACCAGTGATCCGGCCATCACAGCGCCCATGCCGTCGATCGCCAGCAGATCATCCCACGCAGCCCCCGTCCGGTCGCGCGCCGCGTCCATCGCCTGCTCCAGCGCGTCCCAGCTGCCGTAATGCAGCGCCACCATATTCGAGGCAGCCTCACCCACATGGCGGATGCCCAGTCCGAACAGCAACCGCGCCAATGGAATTTTGCGTTTATCCTCAATCGCGGCGAACAAAGCACTGGCGGATTTATCACCCCAACCTTCGCGGTTTTTGAGCTGTTGCAGACCGCTGCCATAGCGTTCCTGCAGCGTAAAGATGTCCGCAGGCTCGGTGATCCAACCATCGGTATGGAACTGCTCCACCTGTTTGGCGCCCATGCCATCAATATCAAACGCCCCGCGCGCCACAAAATGCTTGAGCTTTTCAACGGCCTGAGCGGGACAAATCAGACCACCGGTGCAGCGACGCACCGCATCACCTTCTTCGCGCACGGCATCACTGCCACATTGCGGGCAGGTCCGGGGAAATTCAAACGGGGTGGCCTGCGCACTGCGTTTATCGGTATCTACATCGGCCACCTTCGGGATCACATCGCCCGCACGGTAAACCTGCACCAGATCGCCGACCCGAATATCCTTGCCGCCCCGGATCACTTGGCCTTTGCTATCAAAGCCTTTGATGTAATCCTCATTGTGCAGGGTCGCGTTCGACACAACCACGCCACCGACCGTCACAGGTGTCAGGCGCGCGACAGGGCTGAGCGCGCCGGTCCGGCCCACCTGAATATCGATGCCCTCAAGCGTGGTCCAAGCCAGCTCTGCGGGAAACTTATGCGCGATGGCCCAGCGGGGCGTGGTCGAGCGGAAGCCGAGACGCCCTTGCAGCGCCAGATCATCGACCTTGTAGACCACCCCGTCGATATCATAGCCCAGTGCGGCGCGCTGCGCCTCGATATCGGTATAATGGGCGATCATCTCGGAGGGGCCCGTGCAACGTTTGGTCAGCGGGTTGGTCTCAAACCCCAGCGCCTTGAGCCGCGCAATCGCCTCCCATTGGGTCTGGCCCAGAGGCGCGGAAATACTGCCCCAGGCGTAAGCAAAGAAACGCAGCGGCCGCGCGCGGGTGATTTCGGCGTCCAACTGCCGCAGTGACCCTGCCGCAGCATTGCGCGGATTGGCAAAGGTCTTGCCCCCGCGCGCTTCTTGCTGGGTGTTGAGTGCGGTAAAATCCGCGTGGCTCATGTAGACTTCGCCGCGCACCTCCAACACGTCGGGCGCGCCTTCAAGCTGATGCGGAATATCCGCGATCGTTCGCGCATTGGCCGTCACATTTTCGCCCACGGATCCGTCCCCGCGGGTAGCAGCCTGTATCAGCACGCCGTTTTCATAGCGGAGCGATAACGACAGCCCGTCAATCTTCGGCTCGGCCGTGTAAGCCAGTGGCATATCGGCCCCAAACCCCAGATATTTGCGGATGGAGATATCGAATTCCTGCACGTCTTCATCCGTGAAGGCGTTGGCAAGCGACAGCATAGCAACACTATGCGTAAGCTTGCCAAAGCCCGAGGCCACGGCCGCGCCCACTTGATCACTTGCACTATCGGGGCGTTTGAGGTGTAGAAACCGTTCTTCAACAGCCGAATTCAGACGCTTCAGGCGGTCATACTCGGCATCCGAAATCTCTGGTGCATCATCTGTATGGTAGGCAGCATTTGCCGCACTCAATTCCACAGCCAGCTTGGCCAGTGCCGCTTTGGCCTGATCTTCGCTCAATGCCTCTACGTCCAGATCGGAAATATCAGTCTTTGACGCCACAGAACCCTGCCTCTCGCTCGCTATCCGCAGTTAGATAGGCCGCGAGTGGAGGCAGGTCTAGGTATTTCATGCCGATAGGCTACCCTTTCAGGTGTTGGCGGCAATCGGCATCTCTGCCGGATCAGGATTACGCAGCACATAACCGCGGCCCCAGACCGTCTCGATATAGTTCGAGCCACCCGTAGCAGTGGCCAGTTTCTTGCGCAGTTTACAGATAAATACGTCGATGATCTTCAACTCCGGCTCGTCCATGCCGCCGTAGAGGTGGTTGAGGAACATCTCTTTGGTCAGTGTAGTGCCTTTGCGCAGGCTCAGCAATTCCAGCATCTGGTATTCCTTGCCCGTCAGATGCACAGGCTTGCTTTCGACGCTTACCGTTTTTGCATCCAGATTGACCGATACAAGACCTGTATCAATCACCGATTGCGAATGCCCTTTGGAGCGGCGGATGATGGCGTGAATACGCGCCACCAGTTCTTCGCGGTGGAACGGTTTGGTCAGGTAGTCATCGGCGCCAAAGCCGAACCCACGGATCTTATTCTCTGTATCGTCCGATCCGGACAGGATCAGGATCGGTGTTTCAATCCGGCTCAGCCGCAGCTGGCGCAACACTTCGTGGCCATTCATATCCGGCAAATCCAGATCAAGCAGGATGATGTCATAATCATAAAGCTTGGCCAGATCGATCCCCTTTTCTCCCAGATCCGTCGCATAGACGTTCAGGTTGGCATGGGTCAGCATCAGTTCGATGCTCTTCGAGGTTGTTGGATCATCTTCGACAAGCAGTACACGCATTTTTGTTCATCTCCACCGGATAAGGATACGTTCTGGAATTAATCGTGAACAAAAAAGGTTAACTACACGTAAAAGTTGGATCAGTTAATGCACAACAACTCAGAGTTGTCTATATTTTTGCACCATCTTTGCCTTTAACCCTCCTTCACCATGGGTAGATACGGCCCGCACCCACTCGATGAATTCGTCATCGCTTAGGCTATAGCGCTTCAACGCCTCGTCTTTACTGATCAATCCGTATACAACGCCACGCACTACGGCTGCTTTGCGGGACGCAACCCATCTGCGCGTACCCGCTGCCGGCAAATCTGCCTGTGTCATTTTCGAACCATCCGCGACGGTTACCGCGCGCGGGCCTTCTACTTTTTTTAGATACATATCTCATCACCACGATCATTACCCGCACACCATCGGGGCCGCTGCGTTAAGGACAGGTGAAGCGCCCCCTTGTGAGTAGTTCGCATTTTCCTATATTCCACTTGAAACCACCCTGAACCCGCGAGGCCGCATGCCCCTAGATCACACTCCTCCGCTGAACTCGCTCGGCTTTGCCAAAGCGCCTGCCGACACCCGTGTGGTGGTGGCGATGTCGGGCGGTGTCGACAGCTCGGTTGTGGCTGCGATGCTGGCCGAAGAAGGATATGACGTGGTCGGTGTGACGCTACAGCTTTATGATCACGGGGCAGCACTGGCGAAAAAGGGCGCGTGTTGTGCGGGCATCGACATCCATGATGCACGGCGTGTAGCCGAGGATATGGGCTTTCCACATTATGTGCTGGACTATGAAAACGTGTTCAAAGACGCGGTGATTGACGAATTTGCAGACAGCTATCTGAGCGGAGCCACCCCTGTGCCCTGCATCCGCTGCAACGAGCGGGTGAAGTTCAAGGACCTGCTGGAAACCGCCAAGGATCTGGAGGCAGATTGCATGGCCACCGGCCATTATATTCAGCGGATGATGGGCGAAAACGGGGCCGAGCTGCACGCCGCAGCCGATGCCAACCGCGACCAGAGCTATTTCCTGTTCTCCACCACCCCCGAGCAGTTGGATTACCTGCGCTTTCCGCTGGGCCATCTGCCGTCCAAAGACGCCACCCGTGCTTTGGCCGAGAAATACGGGCTGCGCGTGGCTAACAAACCCGACAGTATGGACATCTGCTTTGTCCCCGATGGCGATTATGCCAGCGTGATCCGTAAATTGCGGCCCGAAGCAGCGGCCCCCGGCAATATTGTGGATACCGATGGCAAGGTTCTGGCGACCCATGACGGTGTGATCAACTATACCATCGGTCAGCGGCGGGGCTTGGGCATCGGTGGGCTTGCAGAGCCGCTGTATGTCGTGCGTTTGGATGCGGACCGTCGTGAGGTGGTTGTGGGGGCCAAGCATTTGCTGGCCACGCGCACTGTGCCAATCAAGGAAATCAACTGGTTGGGGGATGAGGCATTTGCATCGCGCCCCGAATGGCATGTGGCCGTGCGCGTCCGCTCGACCCGGCCGCCGGTAGAGGCGGTTCTGCGCCCGTTGTCAGACACTACGGCAGAGGTTGAACTTTTGGTGGCGGAGGAAGGTGTCAGCCCCGGTCAGGCCTGTGTGTTTTATGACCCCGATAGCAGCCGCATCTTCGGCGGGGGCTGGATTCACCGCGGCTAAAGCCCGTCCAGAACAGCGCGTGCCGCCCGCAGGCCGGGCGCCTCGCCGCCCTGCCCCAGCCGCTGCATGGTCAGCGACATTGCAGCGGCTGGGGCGTCGGGTGTCGCTAAAACCTCCGACACAGCTGCCGCAATGCCCTTTGGCGCGCAGGCTTTACCAATGAATTCGGGCACCACGCGTGTCTCCGAGACCAGATTAACCAGCGTTACCGTATCCACCAACAGCATCCGGCCAATGATGAACCGGCTGAGCGGGCTCATATCATAAGCGATGACCATGGGCGTGTCCGCCGCAGCCAGCTCCAACGATACCGTGCCAGAGGCGGCGATGGCCACATCCGCCGCCCGGAAGGCCGCGCGCTTTTGAGTCATCGCGTCTGCGTAGTCCTGCCAGCGCGGATCAAGCACCTTGGTATCCGGCCAGTCGGCGGTCAGATGCAGCACGGCATCGGCCACAGGGGCAGCTGCGGGAACCACAATCTGCATATCGGGATGGCGCGCCTTGACCAACGCCACCGTCTGGGCAAAACGGGCGCCCAGACGTGCGACTTCGGATTTGCGCGAGCCGGGCAGCACCATCAGCAAAGGCGCATCACCGATGCCATGGGCCGCGCGAAAGGCTTGCGCCTCCTCAACGGTCGCGACAGGTTCGGCCACCACAGGATGCCCGACAAAGTCACAGCGCATGCCAGCGGCCTGCATCAATGGCGGCTCAAACGGAAGCAGCGCCAGCACATGATCAATAAAGCGGGCCATCTTTCCCGCCCGCTTGGGCCGCCATGCCCAGACTGTGGGTGCCACATAGTGCACGGTGCGGATACGGCTGCGCGCCTTGACCAGTTTGGCCACACGCAACGAAAAATCGGGGCTGTCGATGGTGATCAGCACATCGGGCTGCATTGCGATCACCGCCTCGGCAGTCTGTGCTATCCGGCGTTTGAGGTGGCGGTACTTTGGCAGGATTTCCGCCAGCCCCATCACGCTCAGTTCCGCCATGTCAAAACGGCTTTCCAAGCCTTCCGCCTGCATGTGCGGCCCGCCAATCCCTTGAAACACCACCGCGGGGCGCAGGGATTTCAACCCCGCCATCAGCGCGCCGCCCAGCTTGTCGCCCGACGGCTCACCTGCAAGGATAAAGACACGCAAAGCGCTCATTCTCCCGTGCGGGCCCAGAACACAAGGCCGAGGGCGTCCGCGCGGGCGGCACATTCCTCAGGATGCAGAACCAAGACATCCCCCGCGTCCACGACGACACCGCGAAGCCCTGCGCGTTGTGCAGCATCCATCGTTTCAGGGCCAACAGCGGGCAAGTCAACCAGACGGGTTTGGCCGGCTTTCGGACCTTTGAACAGAATGCCACCCTGCGAATTATCGTATGCCGCCAGCATGGCGTCAGTGCCCCCGGCGTCTTCCATCGCAACCACTTTGCCAAATGCCACGATGCAAGCCTGCCCCTTGTCCTGCGGCGACATGTCAAGGATATGGGCCGCGGCCACTTCGGCATCACGGCGCATCTGTGCATCGGGCCATGCATTGCCGTAAACACCGCCCTCCGCCAGCAGCCCAGGGGCAATTTCATGAGCGCCCAGAACGTTGAAACCGGTTTTCTCGAACAAATCAACGACAACGCGCAAGGCGCCATCATCCCCCGATTGCAAGGCTTCCATAAACAGCGGCACAAGGGGCGCTGTCTCGGCGTCCAGCTTCGAGGGGTCCAGCGCGGGGCGGTCCAAAGAGCCTGCAAAGCAGACTTGGGTGACGCCCCTTGTGCCCAGCTCCAGCAACAGCGAGCCCAGCGTTTCCAGCCGGAATCTCAGGTCCGCAGTCAGCCCTGTAAGGGTGATCCCCTCATAGCCGCAAACCAGCGGAGGTGTCTCCAGCTCTGCCGCCACCAGCGCGGGCAAATCCCCGCGCCCTGCAATCAACGCCAGCGTCATTTCGGCGTCAGGAAGTGGCGACCGCTATCGGCCAGTACAAAATCCGCAATCTCGCGGACATAGTCGCTTTCTGTCTCGGCGCTCAAACGCTCTGCCCGGTCGTGAAAGGTGCCCTCGCCCTGGGCCAGCATCTGGAACGCCGCCCGCAATGCCGTGATATCCGCGCGTGCCACGCCGCGCCGCTTGAGCCCGACAAGGTTGAGCCCGTCCAGATCCCCGCGCGGTGCCTGTACCAGTCCGTAAGGGATCACATCATTCGTCACCATGGTCACAGCGCCGATGATGGCGCCGCGGCCGATGCGGACCCATTGGTGAATGCCCGACAGACCACCGATGATCACATGATCCTCGATCACACAGTGCCCTGCCACGGCGGCATTGTTCACCACAACGATGTTGCTGCCCAGGATCGCGTCATGGGCAATGTGACAGCCGGCCATAAACAGGTTGTCGTCACCTACGTGCGTGACCCCGCCGCCACCTTCGGTGCCACAGTTCATCGTCACATGCTCACGAATACGGTTGCGCGCGCCAATCTCAAGGCGGCTGTCCTCTCCTTTGAACTTCAGATCCTGCGGGATTTCACCAATCACCGCGAAGGGGAAGATAACAGTCCCCTCGCCCACAGTGGTTTGACCCGTCACAACCACATGGGATTTCAGCACAACATCCGCGCCCAGCACAACCTGCGCGCCCACAATACAGAACGGCCCGACTGTGGCGCTGGGATCAATCTTTGCGCCTTCTTCGACAACAGCGCTGGGGTGAACCGACATTATGCATCTGCCTTGGGCAGATCGAGCATGGCCATAAATTCAGCCTCAGCCGCCATTTCACCCTCAACAGTGGCCACACCGGAAAACTTCCAGATTTTGCCACCCGGTTTGCCGCGCACAGTTTTGACGTCCATGCGCAGGACATCGCCCGGCACAACCTTGCGGCGGAATTTGCAGTTATCAATCGACATGAA
The DNA here is from genome assembly GCA_029252045.1 of Sulfitobacter sp. GTDB lineage: Bacteria > Pseudomonadota > Alphaproteobacteria > Rhodobacterales > Rhodobacteraceae > Sulfitobacter. Next base: position 26,892 of record JAQXCD010000021.1, on the reverse strand, counting down.
ATAGATCAGCATGTCGCGGTCCAGCTGGTCCAGCGCCACACCAATCATCACACCAGCCGTCTGCGCCATCGCCTCAACGATGGTGACGCCGGGCATAATGGGCGTGCCCGGAAAGTGGCCCTGAAAATGCGGCTCGTTCATGGTGACATTCTTGTAGCCTACGGCAGATTGCGTGCCGTCAATCTCTTCTACCTTATCCACCAGCAAAAACGGATAGCGGTGTGGCAGGATACGCTGGATGGTCTGGATGTCCGCGCGCTTGGGGTCTTGTGTCATTGGTGAGGGTCCTTTCAGGATCTTTGGCACTACAGCTAGCAACTGCACAAGCGGGGAGCAAGATGCCGCACCGTGTCAGTCTTCGACAGCGGGCGCTTGTGGCGGGATCGGCGCGGGCTTTACGTCAGCTCCGTCACCCAGTGTTGCATTCAAACGCGCGATGGCTTCTGCGGTGATATCGCTGCTGTTGGCGCTGATGAAAACTGTCCGCCGCTCCAACACAACAGAGGCCCCGACTTCCTCCATCAACTCTTGCAGGACGGGACCGGCAGCGTTCAGAAACACTTCGCGCTCCTGCTCCAACAGAGCATTCAGAGCGCGAGATTTACCGGCCTGCGCCTGTCGTGTTGCCTGCACACGGGTGTCAAATGCATCTGCCAACGGCCTGAATTCGTCCGGCGTCATCGCGGTCCGCATGTCTGTCAGCTTTTGCTCGGCTTCGGCCAGCTCTGCTTCGATCTGGCGGTTCTCCGATGCCAGATCGTTACCGCGCGCTTCGATACCGCGCGCCACCCGTTTGCCGAACTCGCTGTTCAGGAACAACCGCTCGCTGTCGATTGTAATCACCGGCGTGTTTGCCAAAGGCAAATCCTGCGCAGGCAAAGGGGCTGCATAAAGCAGCCCCAAAACCATACAAAGAGGTGCAAACGCGCGACGCACAGGTCAGAATTGCGTCTGGAGGGTCACTTCAAACTTCTGCTCGCGGTCATAGGTTTCTTTCTTGATCGCGTCGGAGATGTTGAATTGCAGTGGCCCCAATGGCGTATCCCAATAGATCGAGACGCCGATCACATGACGGAACGAGCCGCTTTCGCCGCTGACCGTGTTACCGGTGCCCAGATTCACGTCTGCCAGATCCCAAAGGTTGCCGACGTCATAGAACACACCGCCCCGGATGCCGTATTCTTCTGGCAGACCCAGCTGGAATTCAGCTTCAAGCCGCCCGACAAGATAGAGGTTACCGCCCAGCGAGTCGCCTTCGGTAGCACCTGTATAGCGCGGCCCGATACCGCCCGGCTCAAAACCGCGCAGCTGACCCGTTGTCAGAATAAAGCGGTCAATCGCACGGTTGGTGCCACTATTCCACGCCAGTGCGCCGCCTTCGATTGTCGCCCGCAGGGTCAGTTCTTCGTTAAAGAACTTCTTCTCGCCGATTGCTTTGGCCACGGTGCGCACATATTTCTGATCGCCACCAAGGCCCGCAAAATCCTGACTGAAGCGGAACAACACACCTGCGTTCGGGTCCAAACCCGTGCGGCGCGTGTCATAGCTGTATTCATACCCGATCGACGAGCTGAATAGCGCACCCGCGGCGATATCGCCAGCAATCACGCCACCGTGGAAATCACTGCCATCATCGTTTGGATCACGCGCGGTCACTTCGGTTTCCTCAGCGGTATAGCGCAGCTGAAGGCGGCCATTTTCGCTGACTGGGAAGTTCAGGCTGGGCTGGAATTTGAGACGTGTGTTGTCATAGGTCGAAAAAGACGAATTTGTCTCGGAATAATCCAGTTCAAGCGCGAAAGCCACATCACGGCCCAGCAGCGACGGCTCCACGAAACGCAGGCCATAGCGGCGCGCCTCTGACGCTGTCGATACGTTCAGGTTCAGCGTCTGGCCGCGTCCAAGGAAGTTCTGCTCGGCAAAGCTGATCGCAACGCCCGGACCATCGTTGTTAGAGAAGGAAGCACCGAAGTTAAGCGAGCCTGTCGGCTTTTCCACAACATCAACGTCGAGCACAACCTGCTCGGGCGAAGACCCTTCGCGGGCGTTAACTTCTGCGGTCTCGAAATAGCCAAGCGCACGGATGCGTTCAGCCGACTGGCGAATTTCGCGCGGGTTGAAGGGATCACCCTCAACGCTGTCAAACTGGCGACGGACTACACGGTCCAGCGTGGTTGTGTTACCCTCAATATCGATACGCTCGACAAAGATGCGCTGACTGCGTGACAGAACAAACTCAACATCCAGTGTTAAATCACGATCGTTGCGCGTGACCCGTGGCTCAACGCGCATAAAGTCCACGCCATCACGAATGGCCTGACGCTCAAGACGGGCAATGTCCGCTTCTACCAGCGTCGGGGAATACACCACACCCGGCTTGATCTTAACCAATTCCGCGTAGGCATCGCCGTCTACATTTGCCAGTTCGGACGTGACCGAAACCTGACCAAACTGGAACTGTTGGCCCTCTTGGACGTTGAAGCCCACGAAATAGCCGTCACGTTCTTCGGTCAACTGGGCGTTTACGGAGTTGACCCGCATATCCACATAGCCGCGCGAGAAATAGAAATCGCGCAGGACCTGCTTATCAAACTCGATCCGGTCTTCGACATATGTATCACGGCGAACCAGACGGCGGAACAGACCCGCCTGCTTGGTGCCCAACACGCGGCGCAAACGGCGGTCAGAGTATTTACGGTTGCCCACAAAGCTCAGACGTTCGATCTCGACGTTGTCGCCCTCAAAAATTTCAAACACCAGATCAACACGGTTCTGGCTCCGCTTGATCACCTTGGCCTGAACCCGCGCGGCCAGACGGCCATCGTTGGAATAGGCTTCGGCGATGGAGTTCGCATCCTTCTCAGCCAGCGTCGGATTGAACACACGGCGCGAGGTCGAATCGATGACAGACGTCAGCGCCTCATCCTTGATCCGCTTGTTGCCCTCAAAGGAAATGCGGTTGATCGTCGGCAGTTCGACAACCGTAATATTCAGCGTGCTGCCTTGCGGCGCAATTGATACACTTTCAAACAGGCCGGAGTTGTTCAGGCGCTGATACGCGTCGTTCAACTGGCCCGCAGTCACCGCCTGACCGCGGGCGATTCCAGCCTGCGACAAGATTGCGCTGTCGCCAATCCGCTGGTTACCGTCAATTTTTACGGTACTGAATTGATACTGCTGTGCAAATGCTTGCGGCGCTGGAGCGATCCAAGCCGTTGTCATCAATAAAGAAAACGCCAAACCTTTAAGGCCCGACTTATAGTAGCTTTGCTGCTCGATCACGCCGGATGCGCGAAGCTTAGACCCCAGGTTCATGGTTATTACCCAATTTTTATGTACACCGTTGTTCCCTGAGTACCCTCAGGGGCCCCGGTTGTCAAAAGCAAGGGACGCATTTCAAACGAAAAAGGCCCGCGCATTGCGCAGACCCCGTGTGAATAGCCCCCGTTGCCTTAAAAACCCCTGATAGGACTAGAGGCTGCCCAGATATGCGCCCGCGCAGAGCGCAAATGCGATTTTGCACAAATACAATGCACGATCCCAATTCAAATCCATCAGAACGCTCAAACCGCGATAGCCTTTTGAAATCGTCTGCATGGTCTTCTCCTAAAGCCGGATTCATTCCGCTGTTGAAGGCATGATGACATTTGAATGTGGCAAATGAGAGCGCCAAATGTGGAAAAAGCAAGGCATTTGCCCTGCTCTCACCGCTCTTTTCTGTTGAACGCCGCCCGTGCCTTACGGGCAGAAAAGATCGTTAAACAAGGCAAACAACATCAGGCCTAAGACCATCGAGATGCCGATCGACATAAGGATGCGCAGCGCTTTGTCGCTTGGTGGTTTTCCGGCAACGGCCTCATAGGCGTAAAACACAAGATGCCCGCCATCCAACGCAGGGATGGGAAAGAGGTTCAACAGGCCAACCGCAGTGCTGAGCACGGCAATAAAGTTGATAAAGCTCATCGCGCCTTGGCTTGCCATCGCTCCCGAGACTTTGGCGATGCCAACCGGACCGGACATGTTACAGCTGCTGATCGCCCCCGTCACCATGTGCCACAAGCCTGAAATAGACCCCTTGATGATGCGCCATGTCCCTGCCACGCCGCTTTGCGCCGCATCCAGAATTCCGGGTGTATCGGTGGCGGCGGTAATGGCGCCATCGCTGGAGATGCCGATGCGCAACACGTTGATAAAACTGCCGTCATCTTGCGGCTCGTCCGTGGATTTCGGCACCAGTGTGAATTTGAGCGTCTCACCGTCGCGCCAGACGTCCAGCGACAGCGGGTTCCCCCCCGACCCTTCCACAGCATCTTTGAGCTGCTGGAAGGCAAAGGTCGGCACGCCGTCAATGCCGGTAATGACATCACCACTAGCAAGGCCTGCCTCCATTGCTGCGGTTTCCGGACCAACGCGACCAACAAGAGCGGGCTGTGGATACGGGCCTTGAACAGTCAGGCTCGCGTCGCCGCGCAAAACGGTATAGTCCAACACGGGCTCAAGCGGCAGCGCATCCATATAAGCGCGGTATTCCGGTGTTTGTGTGCTGGCCGGAATGTCACGGCCCGCAATGGCCTGAATAATATCGCCTTTTTCCAACCCCTCCACCGCAATCGGCATAGGCTTCAGCGCCTCAACAGTCAGCGGCTCGCGCACAGTGCCAAGGGTCATCGCGATGCCCGTGAACACAATGATCGACAAGGCAAAGTTGAACACGGGCCCTGCCAGAACGGTCAGCGCACGCGCCCACAGCGGGGCACCGTGCATGGTTGCGCGCAGACGGACCGGATCAGCGGCCACTTGCGACATCGCGTCTTCGTCCTTGCCCGACGCCGCATTCGCATCGCCTGCAAATTTCACATAGCCGCCAAAGGGAAGCGCTGCGATTTGCCACTTGGTTCCGTGTTTGTCGAAACGGGAATAGAGCACAGGACCAAAGCCGAGCGAGAACACATCTGCCTTGATGCCGCACCAGCGGCCTACGATGTAATGACCGTATTCATGAATCGCGACGATCACCGACAATGCGATGATAAACGCGGCCATCGTCCAGACAAAACCGCCAAATTGCGGAATAAGTGATGCTATATCCAATGCTCTACCCTGCTCTTTTTTCTATTATTGACCGTGCTTGGAACCGCGCGATCCGGTCCATTTCCAACACATTATCCAGTGTCATCGTGGCATCTATATGACTATCCGCCACATCCAGCTGTTCCAGCGTCGCAGTCACAACATCCGACATCTGGGTGAACTTGATCTGACCGGCGATGAATCCGTCAAGCGCCGTCTCCTTGGCTGCGTTGAACACCGCCCCGCTGAGACCGCCGCGCGCCATGACCTGATAGGCAAGGCGCAGCGCAGGCCAGCGGCTTTCATCAGGCGCGCGAAATTCGAATGTGCCGATCTTGGCAAGGTCCAGCCGCTCAACCGGCAGGTGCCGGCGCGCGGGGTGGTGCAACGCATAGCCGATGGCATGGCGCATATCAGGCGGGCCGACATGGGCCATCAGCGCTCCGTCGTTAAAGCCGACCAGCGCGTGGATCATGCTCTGCGGATGGACCAGCACTTCGATTGCTTTTGGATCGACGTGAAAGAACTCATGTGTCTCAATGACTTCCATCGCCTTATTGAACATCGACGCGCTGTCGATGGTGATCCGCTGGCCCATGTCCCAATTAGGATGGCTTGAAGCCTGCGCCAGCGTTGCGTTTTCCAGATCTTCCAGCGGCCAATCGCGGAAAGCCCCGCCAGAGGCCGTGATGATGATCCGCTCGACTGCGGCCATATCTTCGCCCACAAGCGCCTGAAAAACGGCGGAATGTTCGCTGTCGACGGGGAGAATGGTGGCGCCATGGGTTTGCGCCGTGTCCAGCAGCAATTTACCAGCACAGACCAGAGATTCCTTGTTCGCCAGTGCCAGCGTGCTGCCTTGCGCCAAGGCGGCCATTCCCGGCGCCAGTCCCGCAGCGCCCACAATTGCAGACATGATCCAGTCCGCCGGACGGTGCGCGGCCTCTGTGATGGCGTTCTGCCCTGCGGCTGCAATAATATCTGTGCCTCTAAGGGCATCGCGCAAATCGCCCAGACGGCTCTCATCTGCGGTCACGGCAATTTCGGCATTCAGCGTTTTAGCGTCTGCCGCCAACTGTTTGATATTACTGGAACCTGTCAGCGCTACAACTTTATATTCATCCGGCGCCCGTTTGATCAGATCAAGGGTACTCTGCCCGATTGATCCGGTTGCCCCGAAGATACTGACCTTGCGCATGCCTTAGCCTATTCCGGGTGGGAAGCCGATGAACTGACCAATTATCAGCAAAAACACAGACGCACCCAGCATGCCGTCGAAACGGTCCATCAGGCCCCCGTGACCGGGGATCAGGTTCGAGCTGTCCTTGACGCCTGTTTTCCGCTTGATCGCGCTTTCTGCGATGTCGCCCATTTGCGACGCCATCGAGACCGCGATGGAAATACCGACCAGCTGCAAACCGACCCCTGTGTTGATCGAGAACACCAGCCCGACAAGTGCAGCGCCAACCCATCCGGCAGCCGTGCCCGACCATGTCTTTTTGGGGCTTACCGCAGGCCAGAATTTCGGCCCGCCGATGATGCGGCCTGCAAAATAGCCAAACACATCTGTCACAATCACCACAATGACCAACCACAGCATCCAGCCCAGCCCCATATCGTCACGGACCTGCATGATGCCAAAACCTGTCATCAGGATCATGAAGGTAAAGGCCATATACATCGTGCGGTTCCGTGTCAGTTGTCCAAAACCGATCATGGCCGGGGCCAGCAGCAACGGCAGGGCAAAACCAACGGGCAGATAGACCGACAGCAGCACAGCTACCCCAGTGACAGCGCCCAATTGCATTTGTAAATTTTTGGTACCCGGGCTCAGCATGCCCACCAGTTCCCATGCCATCAGGCCACAGATGACAGCCACCAGAACGTGGAACACATGCCCCCCCATCCAGATGCCAATTGCACCGACGACAACCATCGCCAAAGCAGAGCCTAGCCGGGCCGTCAGGTCAGACCACTTTTCTGTCGCACTCATAACTATCCCCAGCTTGTATCAGGTTTTGACAGCCCCGAACCGCCGGTCGCGGCCGCCGTAAGACGCACAGAGACCGCCAAATTCTTCACGGGTAAAATCTGGCCAGAGCGTGTCAATAAATTCATATTCCGCATAGGCCGATTGCCACAGCAGGAAATTCGAGATGCGAGCTTCGCCGCTGGTGCGAATAACCAGATCAGGGTCCGGCAAAACGTAAGTATCCAAATACCTTGGAAGGGTTTCTTCATCTACCTGTTCAGGGTCAAGCACCCCTTTGGCCACGTCCTGCGCCAGCCGTTTCGTCGCGCGGGCAACCTCGTCCCGACCACCATAATTAATGGCGATGGTCAGGTGCACGCGGGTGTTATGCGTTGTCGCCTCTTCAAGCTCGTTCATCAGCTTGATCAGCTTGTCATCCAGCCGCACACGGTCGCCGATGAAACGGACCCGCACGCCGAACTCGCTCAGGCTGCGGGTCTCTTTGGTGATATAGCGGCGGAACAGGCTCATCAACCCCGCCACCTCGACCTGCGTGCGCTTCCAGTTTTCCGTCGAGAAAGCAAAGATCGTCAGATACTCAACGCCCACATCGGGGCATGCCTCAACGATTTCGCGCACGCGCTTTGCGCCGGCATGGTGACCAAACAGACGGGGCCTCCCCCGCTGGGTGGCCCAGCGGCCATTGCCGTCCATAATAATTGCCACATGACGCGGACCGCCCGGCGTTGGAGCAGGCAAGGGTTCCGGCTTGGATTTGGCACGTTTCATCATGGATTCTCACGCATTTGTTCATGTCTGCTCTTGTAGCATACACACGCTACGGTAGCGCTGTGCCCTTTTTAGGGCAAAACGGCTTCAAACCTGCATGATTTCCGCTTGTTTCGTCTCAAGCTGGTCATCAATCGCCTTGATCTGCTTTTTGGTCAGGTCCTCGACTTCGCTTTCCCATATCTTCTGGTCGTCCTCGGACATTGCGCCGTCTGCCTTGGCTTTCTTGATCTGGTCCATGCCATCGCGGCGGATGTTGCGGATGCTCACACGCGCGTTTTCGGCGTAACCGCCGGCCACTTTGGTCAGCTGGGTGCGGCGTTCTTCGTTCAGCTCGGGGATGGGCAGCATGATGATGGTGCCGTTCAACTGTGGATTGATCCCCAAACCACTCTCGCGGATGGCTTTTTCGACTTTGCCGACCAGCGCTTTGTCCCAGACGTTAATGGTAACCATGCGCGGCTCGGGCACGTTAACGGTGCCAACCTGATTGATCGGGGTCATCTGGCCGTAGGATTCGACCTGAATGGGGTCCAACATAGAGGCCGATCCGCGACCTGTCCGCAGGGATGCAAATTCAGTCCGCAGGGACGCAATAGCCCCCTTCATCCGCCGCTCCAGATCGTCGGTATCGAGCATAAAATCTTCTGACATGGGATGGTGCCTCGTGCTGTAAGTTGTGTTGTTCAAGGTGTAGAGCATCGGCGCGGGCATGAAAAGGCAGCTTTGTGTTTGTGTGCTACCTGTCAAACATCCCGCTCACTACATTCCTGTAGATTTGATGTGTCCTTTGCCTGCCCCCTGACACAGCTGCCCTAGCCCTGAACGCGGGTATAGGTCCCCTCGCCCGCAAGGATGCCTTTGAAACCGCCCGGCTCGTCCAGAGAGAACACAATGATCGGCAGGTTGTTGTCACGCGCCAGTGCGATGGCGGATGCGTCCATGACGCCCAGACGTTTGGCCAGTACATCGTCATAGCTGACAGTGTCATAGCGCTTGGCATCTGCATACTTGGCAGGGTCTTTATCATAGACGCCGTCAACCTTGGTGCCTTTGAAGATCGCCTCGCAGGACATCTCGTTGGCGCGCAGGGTCGCAGCGGTATCTGTGGTGAAATAGGGGTTACCCGTGCCGGCCGCAAAGATGCACACGCGCTTTTTCTCAAGGTGGCGCACGGCGCGGCGGCGGATGTAAGGCTCGGCCACTTCGTTCATGGTGATGGCGCTGATCACGCGGGTGTGGATGTTTTCGGCCTCCAGCGCGGATTGCATCGCCAGCGCGTTCATCACCGTGGCCAGCATGCCCATATAGTCGGCTGTAGTCCGCTCCATGCCCTGCGCGCTGCCTTGCAGACCGCGGAAAATGTTACCGCCGCCAATCACCATACAAATCTCGACGCCCATATCGTGGACAATTTTGACTTCCTTGGCGATGCGTTCAACCGTCGGCGGATGCAGGCCAAATCCCTGATCGCCCATCAGCGCCTCACCCGAAATTTTCAGCATAACCCGTTTATACGAAGGTTTGGTAATATCGGACATGTTGGAGGACCCTTTCAAGGCGCGCGGTGGCAGGTGGCTAGTGGAGGCCGTTTTGTAAATCTCGGCTGCGGGCTTTCGCCCCGCCTTAAAATGTCGCAAATACGCAGAAGGTTCAATGCAGCGCGGCAAAGGGAGGCAAAGAAATGTCACAAACTGTTAACGCTACCCTTATAGCGGGCATTCCAGCGGGCCAGCCCGTCCTGATCGCGGGGCCAACTGCATCAGGAAAATCCGCGTTGGCGCTTGAGATTGCGGCACAGGGCGGCGGTGTGATTGTGAACGCCGATGCCAGTCAGGTCTATGCGTGCTGGCGTGTTATCTCGGCGCGTCCCTCGGCAGAGGAAGAGGCACAGGCACCGCACCGCCTCTACGGGCATTTGCCGCAAGACGCCCCCTATTCCACCGGTCACTGGCTGCGCGAGGTTGAACAAGTGATTGCCGAAGGCATGCGCCCCATCATTGTGGGCGGTACAGGACTGAACTTTCAGGCACTTACCGAAGGGCTGGCGGAAATACCGCAAACGCCGGAAGATGTGCGCGCGCAGGGGAACCTGCTGCCGATGGAGACGCTGCTGGCCCAGCTGGACGCGCCCACAGCGGCGGGGCTGGATCTGGCAAACCGTGCACGGGTACAGCGCGCGTGGGAGGTGTTGCAGGCCACCGGACGGGGGCTGGCCCAATGGCAGCTGGATACGCCCGCGCCGCGGCTTCCCCTGTCGCATTGCACTGCAATTGCGCTGGACGTGGACCGTGACTGGCTTGCCGCGCGGATCGAGCGGCGCTTTGATCTGATGATTGCCAAAGGCGCGTTAGAAGAGGTCCGCGCGATCGAACCCCACTATGACCCAACCCTGCCCGCGCATAAAGCCATCGGCGTGCCGGAGCTAATCGGCTATCTGCGCGGCAGGTGCACGCTGGAAGAGGCCCGCGGTGCCGCAATCATCGCCACACGCCAATACGCCAAACGCCAGCGCACCTGGATTCGCAGCAAAATGGCCGCATGGCAAAAGCTGCCCTTGCCTCGCCCCTGAAAATGCGGCATCTCCACCCGCCCGAAGGGCGTTTGTCCATTTTCTCAACTTGTATTTTTTAGGCTTTCCGTGCCTGAATTTCCAACTATGGTTTTGAAAATATAGTAATATTACCACCAAGGACTGCCCCCCCGATGAGCGAGACCAGCCTTCAGATCAAAACGCTGAGCCAGATGGGCAGTGCAGATCCGTGGCGGCTGGGGCTGGCCCATGATGCACCTTACAACATGTTGTTCTGGTTCACCCGTGGGCAGGGCCGAATCCTGTTGGAAGGGCGGCGGCGGGGGCTTGGGCCGCATAACGCTGTCTATATCCCGGCCGGCACGCTGTTTTCTCTGGACTTAGGGGCCCAATCACTGGGTCAGGCCGTGATCATTCCAGTGGGTACGCAGCTGCGCCTGCCCGATATGCCGCGCCATCTGAGGGTCCGGGATGTTCTGGTTCAGTCCGAGCTTTCCGGCATCATCGAGGCGGCACATCGGGAGCAGTCACAATCCCGCCCGCTTGCGCATGACGCACTCGAAGCGCATGTCGCTTTGATCTCGGTGTGGTTGCGCGGCCAGATCGCGTTGGAGGAACATGTGCCCAATACGCGTACCGCAGGCGAGCGTCTGTCCAAGCGGTTTACCCAGATGATCCCGAAACACTATACGACAGGCGCCTCAATGGCGTTTTATGCGGCAGAGCTGGGCGTCACGCCAACGCATCTGATCCGCGCGGTCAAGGCGGCAACCGGTAAAACCGCAGCGGATCTGGCGACAGAGCGGGTCGTGCATGCTGCCCGCAGCCTATTGGAGAACACCAGCTATCCCGCGCGCAATGTGGCCGAGCATCTGGGATTTGGCAGTGCAGCCTATTTTACGCGCTTTATGCAGCAGCATACCGGACGTTCACCCAGCCAGTTGCGCAAAATCGCATCAGGAAAGCCCGCGAAAGCAACACCTCCCTTTACCCCAAGAGCAATTGCACAGAACGCTTGACCTCCAATAGGGGCGGTCATGCCTGATAGCGACACTGATAGTCGTTTTTATGCAATATTTTGTCATGCCACCACATTGACGAATGGGTGCAATTGGTGCCTCATGTCAGGAATGGACAGACCGCCTAAGAGTTTGTCTGCAGATCGACAGGTCCGGTCAACGGACCCGGGGGGAAGTATGAAAAGGCACATCTGTGCCGGTCAAGTCTGGACAGGCTTGAAGCAATTTCTCCATCCAAAGGGCGTATGCCCGCACAAAACAGGCAGGATCAACTTGCCTACAAGAGCCAACAACAGGGGCTAACATTCATGGGACTATTCATTCTCAGACGTCTGGGTGTGATGATACTGACAGGGCTTTGCCTGACGTTCATCGTATTCTGGCTGACGAACCTTTATCCGAACCTCGAAAAACTTGCCAAAACCCAAGGTAACTTCCGCATGAGCGACGAGGCGGTGAGTTCCTATCTTGGGGATCGCGGCTATCTTGAGCCTCTGCCGATCAAATTCGGCCAATGGCTGGGTGTTGCACCGGGCTGGGTGACTGAAAAAGAAGACGGCAAAACGATTGGCCGCTGCTTCTCTGAGGGCACCCCTGCTGAAGAGCGCCGCAGCTTTTGCGGTGTTTTGCAGGGCGATTGGGGCCAGTCGACAGTATTTAAGGAAGACGTGGGCGGGATTGTCGCGACCCGTCTGGCGCTGACGGGCAAGCTGATGTTCTGGGTGTTGGTCCTGATGGTGCCTTCGGCGCTTATCATCGGGGTTCTTGCGGGGATGCGTGAAGGGTCCAAAATGGACCGCTCGCTGTCTACAGTCTCGATTGTGAGTACAGCCACACCGGAATACGTCTCGGGTGTTATCTTTATTGCGGTCTTTGCCTCATCCGCCTTTGGCTTGAAATGGTTCAAAGGTTCGGCCACCTCTGCGATGGACAGCGCCAACTTCGAGAACTTCTTTTTGCCGGTCCTGACCATCTCGCTCTACGGGATGGGGTATATCGCACGGATGACACGCGCCTCGATGACCGAAGTGATGACAGCACAGTATATCCGTACGGCCCGCCTCAAAGGGGTCAGCTTCAAGAATATCGTGTTGAAGCATGCGCTGCGCAACGCGCTGATCGCGCCCTTTACGGTGATCATGTTGCAAATCCCGTGGCTGTTGAACGGGGTTGTGATTGTCGAGACCCTGTTCAACTACAAAGGCTTCGGCTGGGTACTGGTGCAGGCGGCAGGCAATAATGACATCGAACTGCTGCTGGCGGTCTCGGTTGTGTCGGTGATTGTCGTGCTGCTGACGCAGCTGATCTCGGACATCGGCTATGTCTTCCTCAATCCACGCATTCGCATTTCATAAGGGAGGGCAAGATTATGGAACACCTTACATGGACGGGCGCGCTTTCGCCGCTCAATCTTTTCCTCGCTCTGGCCTTTGGCGTATTGGTACTGGCGATTTTGGTACAAATGGTTCTGAGCCTGATCCCCTCAGGTAGCAGCCGCGCGGTCTATGCGGACGGGACAATGTCCTCCGATCAGGGGCTTTCGGGCTTTGTCGGGATGATCTTGCAGTACGCGCTGCTGACCACGCTGGGCATTATCGCGCTTTATGTGGTTGCCGGGGTCCTGATGGGGCCCAATGCGGGTATCATTGGCGGCATGTCACAGCAGCTGTTGCCCGTGTGGATTGCCCTGATCGTCACATATGCCGTGTCGATCACATTCAAGCGCAAGCTGGGCCTTTATGGCAAAATGTTTGACAGCACCGTGGGCATGATCGGTTTTGGCCTTGTCATGTTCTGGGTCTTTGCCGGTTTCTTTGGCGGTGTGATGGACTGGGTCACCACCCATGACACTCTCAGCCAGGTCTCAGGCATGAAAAACAAAGGCCCCGGCACGCCGCTGAATGGCGCCGAAGCCGGTGACTACCAGTGGTTCTTGCTGGGCGGTGACAATCTGGCGCGGGACGTCTTCAGCCGTCTGTTTGACGGAGCCTGGATTGTTGTGCTGATCGCACCGATGGCCACATTGTTTGCCTTTATGGTCGGCATCACGCTGGGTCTGCCTGCGGGCTATTACGGCGGCAAGCTGGACACGTTCCTGAGCTTTCTGGCCAACCTGATCCTCGCCTTTCCGGTGATCTTGCTGTTCTTCTTGCTCGTAACACCGGAGATCGTATTGACAGGCATCCCGAACTACATGGCGGCAATCCTGTTCTTCTTTCCGCTGGTGTTCTTTTACGTTTTGCTGAATTCGAGGTTCTACACACAGCCCTCTGTGCGCACACCTTTGTTGATCGTTGTGCTGGGTGGTTTGTTCTGGGCCTATCTATCGCTCATCTCGAACGACGGGGCAATTGTATCAAATGCTTCCTACACCCTGCCCGGCCTGCCGGTGTTTCTGGACTGGATCCGGATGCCATCGGAAATTCTGGTGGTCTTTGTGTCGGTGGTGTTTGTGAACGCACCAACTGTATTCAGAATTGTGCGCGGCTTGGCGCTGGATATCAAAACCCGTGACTATGTCGCAGCCGCGCAAACGCGCGGTGAAGGCCCGTGGTACATCATGCTGTGGGAAATCCTGCCCAACGCACGCGGGCCACTGATTGTCGATTTCTGTCTACGCATCGGCTATACCACCATCCTGTTGGGGACTTTGGGCTTTTTCGGTCTGGGTCTGGCATCGGAAAGCCCTGACTGGGGCACAACGATCAACGCAGGACGGCGTTTGCTGTCGATCTATCCCCATGCGGCGATTGCCCCTGCTGTGTCCTTGCTGACGCTGGTGCTGGGTTTGAACCTGCTGGCGGACGGGCTGCGCGAAGAAAGCCTGCGGGATTGATGTGTTGAGGCCGGAGGATTTTCGGAGGCTCTGCCTCCGGACCTCCGGAGACATTTATGGCCAAGAAAGATAGGCATTCCGGTGCGGGTTTCTTGGCAAAGGGAGAAGTGTTATGGCTAAAGTTGACTATGACGGGCCAATTCTGGAGATCGACAAGCTGTCGATTTCGTTCTTCACGCGGTTGCGTGAAATTCCGGCGGTGATGGATTTCTCGGTTTCGGTCAAACCCGGTGAGGCGGTTGGTCTTGTGGGCGAGAGCGGTTGTGGCAAATCTACTGTGGCGCTGGGCGTGATGCAGGACTTGGGCAAGAACGGGCGCATCGTTGGCGGCTCGATCAAGTTCAAGGGGCAGGATCTGGGCGAGATGAGTGATCAGGAGTTGCGCAAAATCCGCGGCTCGGAGATTGCGATGATCTATCAGGAGCCGATGGCCTCGCTGAACCCGGCTATGAAGATCGGCCGCCAGTTGATGGAAGTGCCGATGATTCATGCGGGCAGGTCCGAGAAAGAAGCTTATGACCGCGCGTTGATGGTGGTGACGGACGTCAAACTGCCCGACCCCAAACGCATTCTGAACTCCTATCCGCATCAGTTATCTGGCGGCCAGCAGCAGCGGATCGTGATCGCCATGGCCCTGATGAGCGAGCCGTCATTGCTTATTCTGGACGAGCCGACAACGGCATTGGATGTGACTGTAGAAGCGGCTGTGGTGCAGCTGGTGAAGGATCTGGGCAAGAAATACGGCACGTCGATGCTGTTTATCAGCCACAACCTTGGTCTGGTTCTGGAAACCTGCGACCGGATTTGTGTGATGTATTCCGGCGAGGCGGTGGAGCGCGGCAGCATCGAGGATGTGTTCGACGAGATGCAGCACCCTTATACGCAGGCGTTGTTCCGCTCTATCCCGCTGCCGGGTGCAGATAAAAACGCGCGCCCGTTGATTGCCATTCCGGGCAACTTCCCCCTGCCCCATGAGCGGCCAAATGGATGTAACTTTGGACCACGTTGTGACTACTTCGAAGCAGGCCGCTGCGATCAGGGCTATATCGCCATGAAGGACGTCCCCGGCAACGAGCGGCATGCGACGCGCTGTGTGAAGTTCGAGGAGATCGACTGGAACGCGCCGCTGGAACTGGCCGAGGTCAAGACGAAGGGCGAGATTGGCAAGGTTGTTCTGAAAATGGACAACCTCAAGAAATACTATCAGGTGGCGGCCAATGCGATGTTTGGTGGCGGCGATACCAAAGTGGTGAAGGCAAACGAGACCTTGAGTTTCGAGGCGCGCGAAAGCGAGACACTGGCCATTGTGGGCGAGTCCGGTTGCGGCAAATCCACTTTTGCAAAGGTGCTGATGGGGTTGGAGACAGCCACGGACGGCACCATTCTTCTGGACGGCGAAAGTATCGGCGATGTGCCGATCGAAAAGCGCAGCACCCAGAACGTGGCCGACATCCAGATGGTGTTCCAAAACCCGTTTGATACGCTCAACCCGTCGATGACGGTGGGGCGCCAGATTGTGCGTGCGCTGGAAATCTTCAAAATAGGTAATTCCGAGAAAGAGCGCTGGCAGCGCATGCTGGAATTGCTGGATCTGGTGAAGCTACCGCGCGAGTTTGCCACACGCATGCCGCGCCAGCTGTCGGGCGGGCAAAAGCAGCGTGTGGGCATCGCGCGCGCCTTTGCAGGGGATGCGCGCATTGTGGTCGCGGACGAACCG
This sequence comes from Sulfitobacter sp., assembly GCA_029252045.1. Lineage (GTDB taxonomy): Bacteria > Pseudomonadota > Alphaproteobacteria > Rhodobacterales > Rhodobacteraceae > Sulfitobacter. Next base: position 10,956 of record JAQXCD010000021.1, on the reverse strand, counting down.
GTGTCGGCGCTGGACGTGTCCGTGCAGGCGGCGGTGACCGATCTGCTGATGGAAATCCAGCGCGAGCATAAGACGACACTGCTGTTTATCAGCCACGACCTGAGCATTGTGCGCTACCTCAGCGACCGTGTGATGGTGATGTATCTGGGTCATGTGGTTGAGCTGGGCACAACCGATCAGGTGTTCAGCCCGCCCTACCACCCCTATACCGAAGCCCTGCTATCAGCCGTGCCGATTGCCGACACCAAGGTGAAGAAAAAGCACATCGTTCTGGAGGGGGATATCCCGTCGGCGATGAACCCACCGCCCGGCTGCCCGTTCCAGACGCGCTGCAACTGGAAATCACGGGTGCCTGGAAACCTGTGCGAAACCGAAGTGCCTCCCGTGCAGATGTTGTCGGGTGAGCATCAGATCAAATGCCACCTCAGTCAGGCGGAATTTGACGGCATGGAGCCGGTGATTGAAATGGGAGATGTGGCCGCAGAATGACGCGGCCCCTTCCAAGCGCCCGGGCGGATTGACGTTCATATCCGCCCGGGGGGAGTGTTTGGGCATGTGACGCGAAGATGCTGCGCCATGTCCCTCCTCCAACCATCCATAAATCCTCCATAAACTCCTGCAAGTGTTTCCTGTTGGTAGACAAAGCCTCGGGCCGGGACACTTCGTCCTCACCGCTGCTCGTGGCGCGCGTCCCCTCACCTGAATTTATTTCAAGACCTGGACTGTTACGCAGATGCAGGCAGCACCAAACCTGTTGCCTATTCTGCTGCTGAAGGGGCCTTGGGCGCAGGTCTGCCCAACCGTGATTTGCGTCTATCACACCAACACCGCGTGTTGGTGTGCAGGGCTATCGCAAAACGGATGTTCGGCCACGCCGAGGTGTTGATCCCTGCAAAGGCGCTTTTGCCGCTTGCCGGCGTTATGCTGGATCAACCTACAGGAGATAGCACCTACTCCCATGTCATGCTGGACCAGCACGAAGTTGTTTTGGCCAACAGCCTCCCATCCAAGAGTCTTTTTCTGGGCAAACACGCCCTTTGCGCGATGCTTTGGATGAGATTTGCGCGCTTCTGGACATTCCGAGAACTGCTTGGGCCCCAACCGCGGCCACATTACCCCTGCACGCATTTTTGCAAAGGGAAAACAGGCGCGTAGACTGGTGGAGCGGCATGTAAAAAACAACCGAACTGTGATTGAGAGTACGGGCCGGTTTTATTAATATCCACGCCTGACACGCAAACAGGGCCGGAGTTTCTTCCGCCCTGCGCCTGTAGTTCTGGACCCTTAGGGCCGCCTAGAACAGCGGCAAGTCTGCCAAGGCCATCCCGATCACGCAGGGGAAATATGCCGCCGAGAAAAAGAAGAATGTCGGAAAACGTGAGCGCATTGCGCTGGCGGCAATCGCCATCACCGGCCCCGCGACCAAGGCAAGCAGCGTCGGGAACAGGATCAGGTCGTTATAGGCAAATCCCGGGCCCCACGGCATGGCAGGGTTTTCCAAGCCCGCAGCCACAGTGCCGATAATCATCCCGAGCACAGCGCCCAGCAACATCGGCTTGATGTTGCGGCGCGCTGTGGGGGTGTCACTCTCTACCGGGCGGGAGCTGAACATGGACGTTGCAGTACCTTCACCTTGGGTCATTTGTGCACGACCATAACCGTTTTGGTTGTTGATACGTGCGATCCGCTGGTTGAAGATGTCCTGGCTCATTCTGTCCACTCTCGTTTTAAATCGTTATACGGGAATGTATTGCCTTTCATTGGGGCCAGAATGGGGCGGAAAATGGCAATCAACAGCCGGAATATGGCCGGATTTTGGTAGGTATTTAGCTAAACTTCTATGAATTAAAGGATTGCACTGCTTGTGCTGCCTTATTCGAGCCTTTTGTTGACGTAAGGTAACCCAACGTCAAGATGCCTGAGCGCCCATTCAGACCTAGAATCAGCTGCCCGCAATGATCCGGACGTAGTTCTTGGTCTCTTTGAAAGGCGGAATACCACCATATTTTTTAACCGCACCCGGACCTGCGTTATAGGCGGCCAAGGCAAGACGCCATGTGCCGAATTCTTCATACTGCTGACGCAAATACCGCGCGCCACCTTCCAGATTTTCCGCGGGTACGGTCGGGTCAACCCTGAGCAGTGCGGCCGTGCCCGGCATCAACTGGGCCAGACCAATTGCCCCTGCATGGCTGACGGCGGTGTGGTTCCAACGGCTCTCCTGATGGACCAGACGCAAGAAAAGATCTTGTGGAATCCCGTGCTTATCCGCAGCAGCGCGGGCGAGTGCCAGATACGGCCCCTTATAGCGGCCACGATACTTCTTGACCGTCTCTCCGCTGCCATCGTCCCACTTTGTGGGGGTGATCACCTTGGGCGGCTGCAGGCGGGCCGAGCTGTGATATTGTTTGGACGCGCGCGTATCAAGCAGATTTTTCTGCGACGCAAACAGCTTGCTCCGGCTCTTGGACGAGAAGATATCAGCCAAGGCTGGTGCCCCTAGTCCAAGCGTTGCCGCGATGGTCACTACTACTGCTATGCGCATACTGCCTCCTACCCCCAACATCGGCGATTTGGGGCACTATACCAAACATCAAGGGCGTGACCAGAGCTTGCGGACCGAGAGCAGTAAAGCGCCGATAATCAGGTATCGCTGACCTGTGTTCACGTTATAAAGGCGCCTGATATGGTACGGACCAGATTCGGCTGATACCAACCGTAGACACAACGAGGGAGAGCAGCATGGCAGGCTCAGTGAACAAAGTAATTCTCATCGGCAATCTGGGGCGTGATCCAGAGGTCCGCAGCTTTCAGAACGGTGGCAAGGTCTGCAACCTGCGCATTGCGACCTCCGAGAACTGGAAAGACAAAAATACAGGCGAACGTCGCGAGAAGACCGAGTGGCACACCGTTGCCATTTTCAACGACGGTCTGGTGCGTATCGCCGAGCAGTATCTGAAAAAGGGCTCCAAGGTTTATATCGAAGGCCAGCTACAAACCCGCAAATGGCAGGACCAGTCCGGCGCAGACCGCTACTCGACCGAAGTTGTCTTGCAAGGCTTTGGCGGCACGCTGACCATGCTGGATGGCCGTGACGGCGGCGGCAGTGGTGGCGGCGGCGGCGGTTACGACCAAGGCGGTGGCGGCTATGATCAGGGCGGCGGGTATGACCAGCAAGGTGGCGGTGGCCAGTCTTCGGGTGGCGGTAATCAGGGCGGCGGCGGCGGTTCCCGTGATCTGGATGATGAAATCCCTTTCTAAGCCGCAACGATGCCAGCAGAATTCAAGGTACTCCTATTGGCGGGGGCGGTTATCGCCTTCGCCTATACTGCTATGTACCCGCAGATGCGGGTCAAAACACTAAACCGGATGATGATGCTTGATCTGGGCCTCACATCTGCCTTGCTGTTTGTCATAGGCCTTGCCTATTTCGGGACCGGAACGCGCTTTTCGCTGGTGCTGTTCTCAGCCCCATGGTGGGTGTTCACGTTGGCGGTCACATTTGTGATCGAAGCACCGTTTTTCTACCGGTTTTGCAAGCGCTGGGACATCGACATGATACCCCCTTCGAACAGGTCCTAACTGGCCAGTACCTTGGTGCGCATATCATGGGCCGCGCGCGGGTTCTCGTCACACTCCTCCAGATCACAACCGTCATCGTCAAAATCAACGATCTGGCCGTCCTTCACGATAATGCTGATGCTGTTGTCTGTTGCGCTCTCGATATTGATCTCGGCGTAGACGCCTTCCAGCTCGTCATTTTCCTGCAAAATCTGGACGGCTCTGACAGTGCATTTCTTCAGCGCATCCTGCGCATTGGCCAATGCGAATTCACGCAGATGCGCATCCAGTTGGCTTTCGCCCTTACGCGCCTCTACACCGTAATCGCCAACCGAGAAGGAAAACACAGCTTCTTCCCACAGCAGATCAGCCACTTTTGAGATGTCGGATTTGGGCAGCGCCAAAACCTGTTCAGCTGCCCGCCACATCTTGTCCGAAATCTTGGGCGGGCGCCCTTCTTGCAGAAATTCGAAAGGCAGGTCTTTCCCGAACAGCGGCACATGCAGCGTTGCATGGCCGATGCCGTATTCGTCCCACTTAATCGCAATTGCCTTACGGTCCATTCCAGCCTCCACAGAATACTTTTAACGCAGTGCCAGCGCGTCCGACAGGACCGCAATCACATCGCTCCGCGCCACATCATCCGTGACAAAGGCATCGCCAATTCCGCGTGTCAGGATAAAGTTGAGGCGGCCTGCAACCACCTTTTTGTCCTGCCCCATCAGCGCCAGCAGACCCTCGGCATCGGGCAAATCACCCTCGATATCAGCCATATCGACCTTCATACCCATCGCACGCAGGTGCGCCCGCACACGGCTGGGTGCTTCTTGGGCGCACAGGCCCATCCGCGCGGATAATTCGAACGCCAGCGCACAGCCGATCGCCACGCCTTCGCCATGCAGCAAACGGTCGGAATAGCCCGTTGCCGCCTCCAGCGCGTGACCAAATGTATGGCCGAGGTTCAGCAGCGCACGGTCGCCCTGCTCGGTCTCGTCGCGCATCACGATATCGGCTTTCATCTGGACAGAGCGGCGGACCGCTTCAACCCGTCCAGCGCCATCCCCATCGGCCAGCGCGGGGCCTTGCGCCTCAAGCCAGTCAAAGAAAGCAGGGTCCCCCAGCAGGCCGTATTTCACAACCTCGCCGTAGCCTGCCAGAAAATCGCGCGGTGTGAGCGTGCCCAGCACAGCCGTATCTGCCAGTACCAAAGACGGCTGGTGGAAAGCGCCCACAAGGTTTTTGCCGTGACGTGTGTTGATGCCCGTTTTGCCACCGACAGAACTATCGACCTGCGCCAGCAGCGACGTCGGGATTTGCACAAACCGCACCCCGCGCCGCAGCACGGAAGCCGCAAAGCCTACCAAATCACCGATGACACCACCACCAAAGGCTATCACCACATCGCCCCGCTCGACCTCGCGGTCCAGCAACCATTCGACACAGACGGTCAGTTGAGCCCAGCATTTTGTCGCCTCGCCCGCAGGCAGCGACAGCGATTCCATGGTGATGCCCTGTGCAGCCAGTCCGGCGCGCAGAGTGTCCAGATGCAGGGCGGCCACGTTTTCATCCGTGATCACCGCCACACGCGGGCGGCGCAGCAAGGGTGCCACAAATGCCCCCGCCTGTGCCAGCAATCCCGGACCAATTTCGACCGTATATTCACGGCCCGGCAGATTTACCTCGACACGCTCAACCATTCACTTCCTCCAACACATCAGGCCGCGTCAGCAGCGTCTCGATCACCCGTTCCGCCATCTCGTCGATCGACAAATCGGGCGCACAAGCCACACGCAATTCAGCTTGCTGGTAAATCGGAGTGCGCACTGCAAAAATCTCGGCCAGCGTGGCGCGCGGATTGGCCGTGCGCAGCAGCGGACGGGTGTCTTTGTGGCGCACGCGATTCCACAACAGGTCCAAAGGCGCATCCAGCCAGAGTGCGACACCCTTCTGGTTGATGTTCACGCGGTTCACTTCTGCCAGATAGGCACCCCCGCCCGTGGACAGAATGCCGCTTTGCGATTCGAGCAGGCGGCGGATCACTTCGGTTTCACGTTTGCGAAAGAACACTTCACCGTCGCGCTGGAATATCTCGGGCACAGATAGATTCGCTGCCGCTTCTATCTCTGCATCGCTGTCGCGGAACGCCACATCCAGCTTTAACGCCACCGCGCGGCCCACTGCCGTCTTGCCAGATCCCATCATACCCACAAAAGCCACCGTCTTTTTCAGACGATAGCGGCGGGTCTGTCGGCGGATGTCAGCCGTGGAGGGATCAATTTTTTGCATTTGTCCCTGAATGACGTGATCTTGCTGAAAAGGCCATATATAGTTTAGGAAAATATTAGCAGATCGGACAGAAATTTATGTTAGGCAAACTCTTCAAGCTTCTGTTTATCCTTGTGATTATCGGATTCATCGGGCTTGTGGGCTTTGCCTATGTAGGGCCTGAACTGGGCGTCGACTTTGCCCCCCCGCCGCAAGAAGTCCGCCAGCCCGTCACCTTGCAGGGGCAATAGCGCCATGGGGGCGGGAGTCTGGCCAGTATTTTGCGGCGCCATCATATGTGCGGCTCTGCCAGCGCTATCTGTAGCCGAGCAAAAAACTGCGGCCCCATTGTCGGTGATTGACTGGCTGGACAAGCCGGCACCTGCGGCGAAGCTGCCCCGCGCCCCTGTGGCCAAACCCGCCAAACCCAAACGCGTGAATGAGCCGGCAGTCACCAGCAGCGGGACCGCGCCGCAGGTGCTGACCCAGTCGCTGGAGGCCAGCGCCCCCCGTGCGGTTGGTCTGGTGCCCTCCAGCATCACAGGCATGCAGCCTGATTTATGGTCTGGCAGTGATGTTACCGAGATCGCCCGCCATATCGCCGCCCTGCCAGAATTCGACCTGCCAGCTGCCAATGCGCTGTTCTTTACCCTGTTGCTGGCCGAAGCGGATGCGCCTGCCGGCGGGATGACCGCGCTCAACACCCTCACCCATGCGCGGGTGGAAAAGCTGATGCTGCTGGGGGCGGTTGACCCTGCCCTTGCACTGGTCGAGCAAGCAGGTGCCACAACCTCAAGTGCGCTGTTTGACCAATGGGCGGCACTCAGCCTGCTGGTCGGAACCGAGGATGCCGCCTGTGGTGCGCTGTCACGCGCGCCGAACCTGACACAGGATACCGGCCTGCGGATTTTTTGTACTGCACGCAGTGGTGATTGGGACACTGCCGCGCTGACCTTTGGCACTGCCAAGGCTTTGGGCCTGTTGCCCCGCCCGACACTGGATGTGCTGGACCGTTTCCTGAACCCCGACCTTTTCGAGGACGCAGCCCCCCTGCCCACACCACGCCAGATGGACCCTCTGACCTTCCGCCTGTTCGAGACAATTGGCGAAGCACTGCCCACCGGTCCATTGCCACGAACCTACGCAGTAGCCGATCTGCGCGACCTATCGGGATGGAAATCACAACTGGAAGCAGCGGAGCGGCTGGCCCGTGCCGGTGCGCTGCCCGACAACCGGCTGCTGGGGCTTTACACCGACCGACAGCCCGCGGCCTCCGGCGGCATCTGGGACCGCGTGCGCGCCGTGCAGCAATTTGACACCGCCCTGCACACAGGCAGCGCTGATGCCATCGCCAAGACCCTGCCAGAGGCCTGGCGCCAGATGGGGCAAAACGCGCTTGAAGTCACCTTTGCCGCCGTTTTTCAAGAAGAGCTGTCTGGCATCGCGCTCAGCGGTACATCCGCACGGATACAAGCGCAGATGGGGCTGCTGTCCCCCGATTACGAGAGCGTCGCCGTAACCTTGCCCGCCACAGTGTCGCTGGGCGATGATACCGCCCTGATGCGCGCTGTAGCGCAGGGCATGCTGGATGTCGCAACATTTGGCACTCCGCCGGAAACGGCGCTGCCCCGTGCGATCTATGACGCCTTCACGACGCCGCGCCCGCGCGCCGAATGGTTTGAAATGGCCCAAAAGGGACAGCTGGGCGAAGCGCTATTGATGACGCTGGATGCGCTGCATGACGGGGCGCGCGGCGATTCGCTGGGCCTGCGCGACGCGCTCGGCACCCTGCGCGCCTTGGGGCTGGAGGATACAGCCCGCCGCGCCTCCCTCCAAATCCTGTTGCTGGACCGCAGACCGTGACCACCCGCGCACCCTCCTCATGGATATCCATGTTCCTTGAGGCACAGGCCGCCGAGTTGGGAGCCGCGACAAATACACTGCTGGCCTATGGCCGCGACCTCAAGGATTTTGACAGCTGGCTGGCGTATAAAGATCTGGAGTTCGACAAAGTCATGCGCGGTGATGTCGAATCCTATCTGGTTTACTGCGATGCACAAGGACTTGCCAAATCCACCCGTGCGCGCCGCCTGTCGGCCATCAAACAGCTCTACCGCTTTGCGTTCGAGGAGGGTCTGCGCACGGACAACCCTGCCCTGCAAATCAGCGGACCTGGTCAAGACAAAAGCCTTCCCAAAATCCTGTCGGTTGAAGAAGTCGACCGCTTGCTGACAGCGGCACGCAGCACGGGCCGCAACGACGCCGACCGCCTGCGCAACACCTGCCTGATGGAGCTGCTCTATGCCACAGGCATGCGGGTCAGCGAGCTGGTAGGCCTGCCCGTCAGCGCCACACGCGGCGATCCGCGCCTGCTGCTTATTCTCGGTAAAGGCGGCAAGGAGCGGATGGTACCCCTGTCACCCGATGCCCGCACGGCTCTTGCCACATGGATAACTCTGCGCGACGAGACCCAAACCGCGCGCATGGCGAAAAAGCAGCCCGCCTCGAAATTCCTGTTCCCGTCACGCGGCAAAGAGGGGCACCTCACGCGCCACCGCTTCTACCTGCTGATCAAGGAAATCGCCGTAGCTGCCGGCGTGAACCCCGCCAAAGTCACCCCGCACACGCTCCGCCACGCCTTTGCAACCCATCTGCTTGCAGGCGGTGCCGATCTGCGTGCAATCCAGACGATGCTGGGCCACGCCGATGTGGCCACCACGGAAATCTACACCCATGTGCTTGAGGCCCGCCTGTCAGAGCTGGTGCTGGAGCATCACCCCCTGTCGGACACCGCCACCCGCAAGGCCGCGGGCAAGACATCCTCGGACGGCCAGTAACCTGACTTCAGCGCATCACGGTACTCAGAGGGCAAGCCTGCGGCAGTCATGTCATCACACGCGCCCTGCACATCATACTCCAAGGCCTCGATCCGCACCTGCCCGGCGCGCAAAACCGCAAACCGCGTTTGCGGGGCGCCGTCATGGGGCGGCATGCCGATCACACCTGCGTTGATCCATGGCCCGCGCGTAGTCTGCCGGACAAACGGTAAACCCGAATGGCCGGCAATTACCGCATCAACAGGACCTGTCACCGCTTCCAACGCCGCCCATTCTTGCGCAAACACCGCCTCGCCGTCCGTCGCCCAGATAAACCGCGCCACATCACTCACCCCGCCGTGCAGCACGCCGTAACGCTGCCCGTGATGCACGAAGCTCAGAACGTCCGGCAGTTCGGCCATCCACATCCGCTCCGCCACGTCCAGCTGCGTCTGCGCATAGGCGTACCATGCCACACTCAGCCGGTCGCAGGTGGTGCCTTCGTCAAACCCGCAGCCGCAATCAGGTGCCCCTTGGGCCAGCTGCACCTCGCAATTCCCCGCCAGTACCGCACAGCCCGAAGCCCGCACCGCAGCGACACAGGCCGCAGGCGCACCACAATAAGCCACGATATCACCCGTACAAATGACGTGATCCGCCGGAATGCCCGCTGCCTGTGCACTTGCAAAAACAGCGTCCAACGCCTGTCGGTTGCCGTAAGGGCCGCCAAACAGCAGCACATCTTGGTCCAACACACCCAAATCGCGATGTTTCATGCGTCCGCCTCCTTGAATGACACGGGTCAGGCCCCCATAACAAAGCCAATTACCGCAGAAAGGTTTCCCACATGGATATGCCACAGGCAACGGCCGATACGGCGTTCTGGATTTCAATTGCCATCATCTTGTTCTTGCTGGTCCTGTCAGGATTCTTTTCCGGGTCCGAGACAGCCCTCACCGCAGCGTCCCGCGGAAAACTGCGTGTGCAGGCAGACAAAGGCTCCCTCGGCGCCCAGCGTGCCTTGCGGATCACAGAAGATAACGAGCGGTTGATCGGATCGGTCCTGCTGGGCAACAATCTGGTGAACATCCTGGCCGCGTCACTGGCCACGGCCCTGTTCACGCGCCTGTTCGGAGAAAGCGGCGTAGCACTTGCCACATTGGTAATGACGCTTCTGGTGCTGATTTTTGCCGAAGTGCTGCCAAAAACCTACGCGATCACCAATGCCGAACGTGCGGCCGCCCTTGTCTCTGGCCCGATCAGCATCGTTGTGATGGTGTTTTCACCGATGGTCAGCATCGTGCGGCTGCTGGTGCGCACGATGCTGCGCCTTCTGGGCGTGCCTGTGGACCCTGACAGCAACATCCTCGCCGTGCGTGAAGAGATCGCAGGCGCGTTGCAACTGGGCCACTCCGAAGGTGTCGTCGAGAAAGAAGACCGCGACCGTATCTTGGGCGCGCTGGACCTGCGCGAACGTGTGGTTGAAGAAATCATGCTCCACCGCTCGCAGATCGAAATGATCAACGCCGCCGACACCCCTTCCGAAATTCTCGAACAATGTTTGCGGTCCAACCACACCCGCCTGCCCGTCTTCCGCGATGACCACGAGAACATCATCGGCGTAATCCACGCCAAAGACTTGCTGCGCGCCATGTACAAGCTGATCAGCGGCACACAGGGAGCGGCCTCCGCACTCGCCGCATTCGACATCGCTGAAGTTGCAATGGAGCCCTATTTCGTACCGGAAACCTCCACGTTGGACGAACAGATGCGCCAGTTCCTGCACCGCCGCACCCACTTCGCGCTGGTGGTGGATGAGTACGGGACGCTGCAAGGTCTTATCACGCTCGAAGACATCCTCGAAGAAATCGTGGGCGAGATCACCGATGAATTCGACCCGCTGGCCGACCATGTCATCAAAACTGACAGCGACGGCCAGTTCCTCGTCGATGGCGCGATGACCATCCGCGACCTGAACCGCGCAAACGAATGGAACCTGCCCGACGACGAGGCAAACACAGTTGCAGGTCTGGTCATTCACGAGGCACAGATGATCCCGACACGCGGTCAGGTCTTCCTCTTCCACGGCTTCCGCTTCGAGGTTCTGGCCCGCGAAGGCAACCGCATCACCAAGTTGAAAATGCGCCCACTCTAGGATTTTCACCTATCTTAGAGGTGGTCGCGGATTTTCGGAGCAGTTGTTAAGGTGGATTGCATGACGAAAGAAGTGATCCCAAATGACAAAACGAAAGAACCATTCGCCCGATTTCAAAGCCAAGGTTGCGCTTGCAGCAATCCGCGAGGAGATGTCGAT
>JAQXCD010000020.1 GCA_029252045.1 Sulfitobacter sp. | reverse complement strand
AGCAAACTTAGCAGCGTGCATCCGCGGCAGTCGTTTGCTTGCAAATGACGAGAGCGGATGAACGCTAAAGGCTAGAAGAAATAAAACGGCCCCCGCAAACGCGGGGGCCTTTTGCGTTGGTCGACTGTCACCAAACCGTTGACGCAACGTAGACCCGGCGCTAGCTTTTTTTATGACCCAGAATTACAAACTTTCAGACGAGGGGGACAGCATCGCGGCCTTAAACGGCACCGCCAATCCGAATTGGTTTCGCCCGACAGTTGACCCACAGGCTATCAGGGCCTTGATGCAAAAATCGGACGCGATGGCCCTGCGTGATACAGCGCTCTGGCTTGGCGCATTGATTGTGTCCGCAACCATCGCAATTGCGCTGTGGCCGTCGTGGTGGTCTGCTCCATTCTGGATTATCTACGGGGTTCTATACGGATCCGGCGCAGATTCTCGGTGGCATGAATGCGGCCACAAGACCGCGTTCAAAACGCCTTGGATGAATGCTGTCGTTTATCAGATTGCCTGTTTCATGATGATGCGGAATCCGGTTGTTTGGCGGGCCAGCCACGTGCGTCATCACACCGACACCGTCGTTGTTGGGCGCGATCCCGAAATTGTCGCGATGCGGCCACCTGATTTACTGCGCGTTGCCTTGGCGTTTACGGGCGTCGTTGATGTCTATCACGCGTTCAAAAGCATGATCCTGCACGCCAGCGGGCGCATCGCCCCGCAAGAGGCAATGTATGTCGCGACCAAAGACCACGCACGCCTGTTTTTGGTCGCGCGCATCTGGTTGCTGATCTATGCTGTCACCGTCGCCACATCACTATGGATGGGGTCGATATTGTCGCTGATGTTGATCGGCCTGCCGCGTCTGTACGGGGCGTGGCATCATGTGATGACGGGGCTGCTACAACACCTCGGGCTGGCCGAAAACGTGTCAGATCATCGGTTGAACACGCGAACTGTGCTGATGAACCCTGTCAGCCGCTTTATCTATCTCAACATGAACTATCACCTTGAACATCACATGTTTACGATGGTCCCTTATTATAATTTGCCCAAACTTCATACTCTGATCAAACATGATATGCCGCCGCCTGATCCTTCCATCTGGGCCGCATTCCGGCGGCTTGTCCCCGTTCTGGTCAAACAGCTTCGTCATCAGGATGCGGTGATCATCCGCGACCTTCCTGTTGGGGCTGCGCCCTATCGCGACGAAGTCGATAAACTGCGCCCCCATGCCGTCTGAGAGCGTTCAGGGCAAAACCAACCCCCTTCAAACTCCGCACTTGCCACATCCCCCGACTCCCCCTATAGCCCCCCTATCCAACGAGGGTGCGACATGCGTGCCCTGTTTACGTTGGACATAAAGACGCGATGAGGGGTGTGGATGAGCCACGGTCCTCCTCTCCGATCTAAGCCCAAATGAAGGGTGATGAACATGGCAGCCAGCCAGAACATCCGCATCCGTTTGAAGGCGTTTGATTACCGTGTGCTCGATGCGTCGACACAGGAAATCGTAAACACCGCCAAACGCACAGGTGCTTCGGTACGCGGACCTATTCCGCTTCCAAACAAGATTGAGAAATTCACAGTTCTTCGTGGACCTCACATCGACAAGAAATCCCGTGATCAATTCGAAATCCGCACGCACAAGCGTCTGCTGGATATCGTCGACCCAACACCACAAACAGTAGACGCGCTGATGAAGCTCGACCTTGCTGCCGGTGTTGACGTCGAGATCAAAGTATAAAGGAGCGGATGATTATGTTGCGCTCTGGTGTAATCGCTAAAAAGTTGGGTATGACCCGCCTTTTTCAAGAGGACGGAAAGCAGATTCCTGTGACCGTTCTACAACTCGACAAGCTGCAGGTTGTAGCCCAGCGGACTGCTGAAAAGGATGGCTATTCTGCTGTTCAACTCGGCGCCGGTACGGCAAAAGCCAAGCGGACATCTGCTCCGATGCGTGGTCACTTTGCGAAAGCAAATGTTGAACCAAAGCGTAAGGTTTGCGAATTCCGCGTGTCCGAAGACAACCTCATCGCCGTTGGCGAAGAAATCATTGCTTCGCATTACTTCGAGGGTCAATTCGTTGACGTTTCGGGTACGTCCATTGGTAAAGGTTTTGCCGGTGCGATGAAGCGTTGGAACTTTGGTGGTTTGCGCGCGACACACGGTGTGTCGATTTCGCACCGCTCACACGGTTCCACTGGTCAGTGTCAGGATCCCGGTAAGGTTTTCAAAGGCAAGAAGATGGCCGGTCACATGGGTAATGCGAAGATTACGACGCAGAACCTTGTGGTTGTGAAAACAGATGCCGACCGTGGTTTGATCATGGTCAAAGGCGCCGTACCAGGTTCCAAAGGCAACTGGGTCACAATCAAGGATGCGGTTAAGAAGCCAGCGTCTGACAACGTGATCTACCCAGCAGCCTTGGCATCCGCTGCCAAAGAAGCTGAAAAAATGGCCGAAGCCGCAGCCGCAGAAGCAGCAGCAGTAGAAGCCGCAGCAGCAGCCGCAGCCGCAGAAGCTGAACAGGCCGCAGAAGATGCAGTCGAAACAGCGACACCGGAAGGAGATTCCTCCAATGAAAGCTGAAGCAATCAAACTTGACGGCAAAGCAGCAGGGTCTGTTGATCTGGACGAGGCCATCTTCGGTCTTGAACCACGCATCGACATTCTGCACCGCGTCGTCCGCTGGCAGCGCAACAATGCGCAAGCTGGTACGCACAAGGTGAAAACCCGGTCCGAAGTTAAGTACTCCACAAAGAAGATCTATCGTCAGAAAGGTACCGGCGGCGCGCGTCACGGTGCACGTTCTGCTCCGATCTTCCGCGGTGGTGGTATCTACAAAGGTCCAACACCTCGCAGCCACGGCCACGAATTGACAAAGAAGTTCCGCAAGTTGGGTCTTCGCCACGCATTGTCAGCTAAAGTAGCTGCCGGTGAGTTGGTCATCGTGGACAACATCGACATCAAAGACGCGAAGACTTCTGCATTGGCCAAAACGGTCGGCGCACTGGGTTGGAAGCGTTGCTTGATCATCGATGCGACTGTGAACGAAGATTTCGCCGTTGCAGCACGCAACATCACATCGATCAACGCTCTACCTGTTATGGGTGCGAACGTTTATGACATCCTGAAGTCGGACACACTTGTGCTGACGAAGGCTGGTCTCGAAGCACTGGAGGCCCGTTTGTCATGAGCACCAAAGCAGAACTCTACGACGTGATCCGCAAGCCGATCATCACCGAGAAAGCAACAATGGCGTCTGAAAACAACGCCGTCGTTTTCGAGGTCAATATCGCGGCGAACAAGCCAATGATCAAAGAAGCGGTTGAAACGCTCTTTGGTGTAAAGGTCAAAGCGGTCAACACGACGATCACTAAAGGTAAAGTTAAGCGTTTCCGCGGCCAGCTTGGTACGCGTAAAGACGTGAAGAAAGCCTACGTGACGCTCGAAGAGGGCAACACAATCGACGTATCCACTGGCCTGTAAGGTTTAGGTTTTACGGTTGAGAATTAGAGGGGCCCCGCAGTGTGAACTGCGGGGCCTTTTTGTTTGCAATGAAGTCGTCTTTCCGTACTCTCGAACACTCAAGTTGGAGGTAGCCTGTATGCGGTTCTTAATTTCGCTAAGTGTCGTTTGTCTGAGCTTTGGTCCATTGGCTGCTGAAGAAGAAAGCATGGAATCAAATGAACGGAATTGCCTCGAGTTTGTGTTTTATGGAATTGAGGGGATTAGCTTAGACCAATGCTCCTCAATTGTTGCTACCGTTATTGACGAGACAGAAAACGAAGCATTGCGCGAGCTCTTGAGTTCACGAGCAACTAATATGGGGGCTAACGCTAGATAGAGTTGCGGCGTCAAACGATGGTGCAGTCGGTAGCTACTGCCGCGTTTCGTCGGTTGATGCTACTCAACTGTTTGATGTTGAGCCATGCCGAAAGGAATTGCGAGAGTGCGGCGAAGATGGATGTATTATTGATTTCTACTGGCCGTCAGGCTCGCGAACGGTAGTGCAAAGTAGAGACGAGAGCGTATATTCTGCCTTCGCCATAAACGGTCAAAGGGCTGACCTAAGCCAATTACTTCGAAATGGTGGGGCCAGATGGTCCGAATGATTGCTCAATCAACTACGAGACAAGGAAATTATTTTGCTTCTCGCTTTCGCCTTACGGGCCGACTGATGATTCTGATATGATAGTTGACGATCAAATTGCTTTTCCCGATCAATCGGTAGCCAGCCTTTCGGGAACGGTTTGGCGTGAAGGCCGAAGCACCGGAACTGAATTGGACTTCATTGACAGTCGGCAAGTAATTCCGTCGGAGTTTAGTTCAATGGTGACGACGCGCTATGATGGGATGCGATATCGGGCGTCAGGAGCGGAAATAGCTTTTAGTGGACAGTCTTGAGGCGGAAATTTTGAGTTCTTCTGTCAGATATCAATTCAAGGGAACCGATTGGTACTCAGTCGATGTGGTGACCCTTCTTACAATGGGGCTTATGTTCGCCGTTGATCTCTGAATTAGTTCCGGTCAAGTCCCCCTTGACCAACCCCATCCCACCCCCTATCAGACCACATCGGCACAGCCCCAGATTCGTCTGGGGCTTTGTTGTTCGCCCAACTTGGGCAAGCATATCATCGGGCACCTACGGGGGCCTTCATACATCAGGGCCGCACTAGCGGTCCGCCAAGCAAACGGAAGTAGCAAACATGGCACTTAAGTCGTACAAACCGACGACGCCTGGCCAACGTGGGTTGGTGCTGATTGACCGTTCGGAGCTTTGGAAAGGTCGCCCAGTTAAGGCCCTCACTGAGGGTCTGAGCAAGTCGGGCGGACGGAACAACACCGGACGGATCACATCACGTCGTCGTGGCGGCGGGGCAAAACGCCTTTACCGCATCGTAGATTTTAAACGTAACAAGCTCGACATGGAAGCTGTTGTCGCTCGGATCGAATATGACCCGAACCGCACCGCGTTCATCGCGCTCGTTCAATACACCGATGGTGAGCAGGCCTATATCATTGCCCCACAGCGTTTGGCTGTTGGCGATAAGGTCATTGCTGCTGCCAAAGCAGACATCAAGCCGGGCAACGCGATGCCGTTTTCGGGCATGCCTATCGGCACAATCATCCATAACATCGAAATGAAGCCAGGCAAGGGTGGGCAGATTGCCCGCGCAGCCGGCACCTACGCCCAGTTCGTAGGTCGTGACGGTGGTTACGCTCAGATCCGTCTGAGCTCGGGTGAACTTCGCCTCGTGCGTCAGGAATGCATGGCCACCGTTGGTGCCGTGTCCAACCCTGACAACTCCAACCAGAACATGGGTAAAGCCGGCCGTATGCGCCACTATGGCAAGCGCCCGTCTGTTCGTGGTGTCGTCATGAACCCGGTCGACCACCCACACGGTGGTGGTGAAGGTCGTACGTCTGGTGGTCGTCACCCGGTTACTCCTTGGGGTAAGCCGACGAAGGGTGCCAAGACACGTAACAAGAAAAAAGCGTCCAACCGTCTTATCGTTCGGTCCCGGCACGCCAAGAAAAAGGGGCGTTAATATATGTCTCGTTCTGTATGGAAAGGTCCATTCGTTGACAGCTACGTGCTTAAGAAAGCCGAAGTTGCCAAGGAATCCGGCCGCAGCGATGTTATCAAGATTTGGTCCCGTCGTTCTACTATTCTTCCGCAGTTTGTTGGCCTGACGTTCGGCATCTACAACGGTCGGAAGCACATCCCAGTAACGATCACCGAAGACATGATCGGTCAGAAGTTTGGTGAGTATTCGCCAACTCGTACCTATTACGGTCACGCTGCAGACAAGAAATCGAAGCGGAAGTAAGTCATGAGCAAGGATAAAAATCCCCGCCGCGTGGCAGACAACGAAGCACGTGCAAAACTGCGCATGCTGAAGACGTCGCCGCAGAAACTGAACCTCGTTGCCGCGATGATCCGTGGCAAGAAAGTGGAAAAGGCCCTGACGGACCTCACTTTCTCCAAAAAGCGTATCGCAATCGACGTGAAGAAATGCCTTCAGTCCGCGATCGCCAACGGCGAGAACAACCACAACCTCGACGTGGACGAGCTGATCGTGTCCGAAGCCTATGTCGGCAAAAACATGACACTCAAGCGTGGTCGTCCACGTGCGCGTGGCCGTTTCGGCAAGATCATGAAGCCGTTTGCGGAAATCACCATCGTCGTGCGTCAGGTTGAGGAGCAAGCATAATGGGTAATAAAGTCAATCCAATCGGCATGCGCCTTCAGGTTAACCGTACATGGGATAGCCGCTGGTACGCCGATACCAAGGATTTCGGGAACCTTCTTCTGGAAGATCTCGCCATCCGCAAGTTCATCAAGAAAGAATGCCATCAGGCGGGTATCTCCCGTGTGATCATTGAGCGCCCACACAAGAAGTGCCGCGTTACAATCCACACAGCACGCCCTGGTGTGATCATCGGCAAGAAAGGTGCAGACATCGAAGGTCTGCGCAAGAAACTTGCCGCGTTCACCGCTTCCGAATTGCACCTCAACATCGTTGAAGTCCGCAAGCCGGAACTGGATGCAGCCCTTGTTGGTGAGAGCATTGCACAGCAGCTGGAACGCCGGGTTTCTTTCCGTCGCGCCATGAAGCGTGCGGTACAGAACGCCATGCGTATGGGTGCCCTTGGTATCCGTGTGAACCTCGCGGGTCGCCTCGGCGGTGCCGAGATCGCGCGTACCGAATGGTACCGTGAAGGTCGCGTTCCGTTGCACACTCTGCGTGCGGACATCGACTATGCACATGTAGAAGCGATGACTGCTTACGGTATCATCGGGATCAAGACCTGGATCTTCAAAGGCGAGATCATGGAACATGATCCAGCTGCGCATGATCGTAAGTTACAAGAAATCCAAGACGGCCCAGCACCTCGCGGTGCCGGCGGTCGGCGTTAAGGAGTAGAATAGATGCTACAGCCAAAACGTACCAAATTCCGTAAGCAGTTCAAAGGTTCCATCAAGGGCCTTGCGAAGGGCGGGTCTGACCTGAACTTTGGCACTTACGGTCTCAAAGCAACCGAGCCTGAGCGTATCACAGCGCGCCAGATCGAAGCTGCACGCCGTGCCATGACGCGCCACATGAAGCGTCAGGGCCGTGTCTGGATCCGCATTTTCCCGGATGTTCCAGTAACCTCCAAGCCCGTCGAAGTGCGTATGGGTAAAGGTAAAGGTTCCGTGGATTTCTGGGCATGCAAAGTAAAGCCAGGCCGCGTCATGTTCGAAATCGACGGTGTAGGTGACGACATCGCCCGTGAGGCCCTGCGCCTCGCAGCGATGAAGCTGCCAATCAAAACGCGCGTAGTCGTACGCGAGGATTGGTAAACGGTGCGCATAAATGCGCACCCTATGTAGGGTGCGCACTAGCTGCGCACCTTCACTGACCAAGTTATAGAGATAAAAAAGCCCCCGCTGTGATAAACAGCGGGGGCTTTTTCATTTTAGTTGTTTGAAAAATCTACTTTTCCACGGCGTTGAATACCAATATTAATCTAACCTGAGCGGAGACCTTTGATGGCTAAGGAGCGCTAAAATGAATCGCCGTTATTATATTCTTCTCGGTATACTGTTTGTCGTACTCGCCGGAATTTCTTTTAGCTTTAACCAGCAACGGCATCTTGATCTTGCCAGCAGGTTGGAAGCGGCTCTTGTTGAAGAAGAGCGCGAAGCTGCACGAAAAGCCTTGGAAGCTGAGGAAGGACACAGGTCTGAATTAAGGGCCTTTGAAGAAATGGGTGAGGCTGGATTGAGGAGCCCACAGACGCCTGTTTTGATCTGATTGCTGCCGCCGCTCAGGAAGATGCTGGCCTATTTAATTGGCACTGGCCCGAAGAGGCAAATTTATTGATTGACGAGCAAATCAGAACACTAATCGAAAAAATCGCGAGGGGTCATATATCAGACATCAGCATCGAAATTCCTATTCTTGAGATTCGAGACGGAATATCAATGTCACAGTGGGTTTCACCCTATCGCTGCGCATTACGAGCTGACGGTAGCGCTCACGCTTGGCGCACTGGGAATGCAGTAAAACTCTAGTTAAGAAATTTTCGGAGAATATAATATGCAAATTGGTCATTTCGCATAAATTGAGATAATTTCAAACAATTATCAACTCCAACACCAAAAGGAGCCACCCACATGAAACAAGTTCCCAAACCCACCACCGATGAAGACCTCATCGCCGAGTTCCTTAACAAAGGCGGCGCGATCAAGAAGGGCAAGACCAAGCCCATGCCTGCCGATCTGGGTCTGTCCAACAACCAGTGGGGCAACAAGATGACCAAAGAAGAGAAGGCTTTGGTCAAGGAGCAGGAAGCGGCGCGCAAGAAGAAGTAGGCCCTCAGACCATGACGCCGTAATACCCCAGAGCCTCTGCCAGCGTGGTCTCCTCGTAGTGGAAATGGGATTTGACCACCTCCCACAGCTTGTCGAATATCGCGCCGGCCTGCGCAAACGTCTCTGCATCGGGGGTTGCGGCCAGATCATCCGCCACGGCGGCCAGCCGCTCCAGCAGTTCATGAACAACCAGATGCTCCGCTCGCAAACGGTCCACGATCTTCCGCATCGCTTCTGATCCACTGGCGTGCAGCTGGGGAAAGATCGACTGTTCTTCGATGTCATGGTGCATGGTCAGCACCCGGCACTCCTGCCCGCAAATTGTACCGAAGGCGCGAAAGTTCTGGGTCATCTCCGCGTTCAGCACGATGTGCTTGAGTTCGGCAGGCGGCGCCTCGCCGGCCTCGATCCGGCGCAGGACCTGCGCGATGCGGCCCATCTCTATCAGATAGTGGCGGTGAATGGCTGCAAGGTGCTTGCCGGGCTGTCGTTGGTGCGCTGGCACCGCGCCCAGATCAGGGCGTAGCGGGCGGATGCCATCCTCGACCGACAGATCGGAAAGCGGCACGCCGCGTAGGTCACCCTTCAATATCATCCCTGCCAGCTATAGTTGAACGACACCGAAATCCGGTCTTCCTCAGACATGTTCATCGGCACCTCATGCCGAATGAAACTCTCCCAGAGCAGCACATCCCCCACGGCAGGTGCGACATAGGTAAAGGTCCGCAGCTCCTCACGCGCGTCTTTGACGCGGGCAGGGGCGGCCATCATCATGGGCAGGCGCGGGTCTTCGAATTTGATCGTGCTCGCGCCGTCCGGCATCGCAACATAGGTTGTACCCGAAATCACCGAGTGCGGGTGGATGTGGCCCGAATGGGTGCCACCCTCGGGCAGGATGTTGATCCAGATGTCTTCCAGCTTGAGCGCGCGCCCGTCGAGGTTCAGCTGCAAGTCTTCCGCAAAAGCCGCCACATGCGCATCAACCGCTTTGATCACATCCGCAAAGATCGGAAAGCGCCAGCCAAGATCGGTCAGCGAGGCATAAGAGGTGTAACCGGGATAGCCGTTCTCCTCACACCACTCTTGCCCTGCCTCGTCGTCCTCGGCTATGGAATAGCAGGATTTCTCCAACTCATCCGCGTCAATGCCGTCTAAGCTGGCATGGTACAGGCGGGTTACGAAAAGGGATTTGATTTCGGGCATGTGTTAGCTCCTGAGTGAGGGCAGGCCGACGCCTGTGCTTTCAAAACCGCCGTCTGCGGCGATGACCTGACCAGTGACATAGCTGGCCTTGTCTGAACACAGAAAGGCGATCACCTCGGCGATCTCGGTCTCGCTGCCGTAGCGGTTCAGCGGGATGGCATCGTGGTAGGCGTCAATGATATCTTGGGTATGCACAGCCATAGCCAGTTTGGTGCGCACGGGGCCGGGACAGACGCAATTGGCGCGGATGCCGTATTCGCCTAGCTCGGCTGCCTGCTGTTTGGTCAGGTGGATCACAGCGGCCTTGGAGGTGCCATAGGCCACCCGCAGGGTTGACGCGCGCAGACCAGAGATTGACGCGATGTTCACCAGCGCGCCTTTGGTTTCACGCAGGGCGGGGATGGCGGCCTGACTGACCAAAAAAACCCCGTCCAGATTGGTCTGCATCACTGTGCGCCAGCGGGCAAAGTCGGCTTGCTCGATCGGGCCGAAATCGGCGACACCGGCATTGTTTACCACAGCGTCGATACGGCCAAAGCTGCGGGTCACTGCCGTGATCATCTCTGACACTTGATCTGGGTCAGAGACGTCATGCACAAAGGCGCTTGCCGCATTCAGGGGCGCGGCAGCATCGCGCAGCGTATCGACGTCACGGTCGACCATCGCCACCCGCCAGCCCTGTGCGATCAGGGTATTTGTGGTGGCCAGCCCGATCCCCCGCGCAGCCCCTGTCACAAGAGCGATTTTGTCTGTCATGGCTGCCTCCGTTGGTTTGAGGCGAAACTAGCGCCATTCAGAAACGGGCGCTACTATAGATACGGAAATCTACCGGAGTGTTTCGCGCCTTTAGGGTTGCGCTGCGGGAGTATTGCGCCTAAACGGCAGCTTCATCATGAACTCCATCAGAATCATGGTCACCCTCTCGGGGCCTACTGGTGATGTTGAAAGGAAATGGCATGATCGCCAAAGAACTGCACGACAAGACGCCGGACCAGCTCCGCGATGAACTTGTTAACCTGAAAAAAGAAGCGTTCAACCTGCGCTTCCAGCAAGCCACCGGCCAGCTGGAAAATGCATCGCGCCTGCGTTCCGTCAAGCGTGACGTCGCCCGCGTGAAGACTGTGTTGAACATGAAAGCTGCAGCCGCAGCGACAGACGCGTAAGAGGAGCCTAGACCTATGCCAAAGCGTATCCTGACAGGCACCGTAACCTCGGACGCCAATGAACAGACAGTAACCGTATCCGTAGAGCGTCGCTTTACGCACCCGGTTCTGAAAAAGACCATCCGTAAGTCCAAAAAATACCGGGCGCACGATGAAAACAACACATTCAAAGTGGGCGAGCAAGTTCGCATCATCGAATGTGCACCACGTTCCAAAACCAAGCGTTGGGAAGTAATCATCGCGGAAGCATGATTGTTCACGCGGC
The DNA here is from genome assembly GCA_029252045.1 of Sulfitobacter sp. Classification (GTDB taxonomy): domain Bacteria; phylum Pseudomonadota; class Alphaproteobacteria; order Rhodobacterales; family Rhodobacteraceae; genus Sulfitobacter. The sequence goes on along the minus strand of JAQXCD010000020.1, from coordinate 286,685 downwards.
TGCCTGCATAGGTGGTCGCGTTATCCATTTCGGATAACAACTTAATCGAAACCCTAGGGATCAGGCACGCATCGCCCCCTACAGGTCGGGAGAAACCAAATGATCCAGATGCAGACCAACCTGGATGTTGCTGACAACAGCGGCGCTCGCCGTGTTCAGTGCATCAAGGTCCTGGGTGGTTCCAAGCGTAAGTACGCATCCGTCGGCGACATTATTGTCGTGTCGGTAAAGGAAGCCATTCCACGCGGCCGTGTTAAGAAAGGTGACGTGCGTAAAGCCGTTGTCGTTCGTACCGCAAAAGAAGTTCGTCGTGACGATGGCACAGCCATCCGTTTTGATCGCAACGCTGCTGTTATCCTGAATAACAACAACGAGCCAGTTGGTACCCGTATCTTCGGACCAGTTGTTCGTGAGCTGCGCGCCAAGAACTTCATGAAAATCATCTCGCTCGCTCCGGAGGTGCTGTAACCATGGCTGCTAAGCTCAAAAAAGGTGACACTGTCATCGTTCTTGCCGGCAAGGACAAAGGCAAGGAAGGCAAGATTGCCTCCGTTGACCCAAAAACAGGCAAGGCTGTTGTAGACGGCATTAACGTCTACATCCGTGCCACACGCCAGACCCAGACATCTCAGGGCGGTCGCATCCCAAAGGCGATGCCGATCGATCTGAGCAACCTCGCGATCAAGGATGCCAACGGCAAGCCGACACGCGTTGGGTTCAAAATGGACGGCGAAAACAAAGTTCGCTTCGCCAAGACAACAGGGGACGTAATCTGATGCTCGATACTGCAGCTTATACACCCCGCCTCAAGGCCGATTTCCAGAACCGCATCCGCGCGGCGATGAAAGAAGAATTCGGCTATACCAACGACATGCAGATCCCCCGTCTGGACAAGATCGTCCTGAACATCGGTTGTGGCGCAGAAGCTGTCCGTGACAGCAAGAAAGCCAAATCCGCTCAGGAAGACCTGACACTGATCGCGGGCCAGAAAGCACTGACAACCATCGCCAAGAAATCCATCGCGGGTTTCCGGGTACGGGAAGAAATGCCACTGGGTGCCAAGGTTACTCTTCGTGGTGACCGGATGTACGAATTCCTTGATCGTCTGATCACAGTTGCAATGCCTCGTATCCGCGACTTCCGCGGCATCAACGGCAAATCTTTTGATGGCAACGGCAACTATGCCATGGGCCTGAAAGAGCACCTCGTGTTCCCCGAAATCGATTTCGATAAAATCGACGAAAACTGGGGCATGGACATCGTAATCGCTACTACAGCGAAAACCGACGCCGAAGCGAAGGCAATGTTGAAGCTTTTCAACATGCCCTTCACTTCCTAAGCGCGGAGAGGAATAGATATGGCTAAGAAATCCATGATCGCACGCGAAACCAAGCGTGAAGCACTGGTGAAGAAATACGCCGCCAAGCGGTTGGAGTTGAAGACAATTATCAACGACCAAGAAAAGCCGATGGACGAGCGTTTCCGGGCAACCCTCGCGCTTGCGAAACTGCCACGCAACTCTTCGGCTGTGCGTCTGCACAACCGTTGCCAGCTGACAGGCCGTCCGCACGCTTATTACCGTAAACTGAAAATCTCGCGTATCGCGCTGCGTGATCTGGGCTCCGCTGGCCAGATCCCCGGCATGGTCAAGTCGAGCTGGTAAGGGAGCATATTAGATGACCGATCCTATCGCAGATATGCTGACACGCATCCGCAACAGCCAGTTGCGCGGCAAGTCCACAGTCATGACACCAGCTTCCAAGCTGCGTGCGTGGGTACTGGACGTGCTGGCGGACGAAGGCTACATCCGTGGCTATGAAAAGATGACAGGCGCCGACGGCCACCCTGCCATCGAAATCAGCCTGAAGTACTACGAGGGCGAACCTGTTATTCGTGAACTGAAGCGGGTCTCCAAACCCGGTCGTCGCGTTTACTTGGGCGCACAAGACATCCCAACAGTCCGTCAGGGCCTTGGTGTGTCGATTGTCTCCACCCCAAAAGGTGTGATGTCGGACGCTGCTGCGCGCGCTGCCAATGTTGGCGGCGAAGTGCTCTGCACCGTATTCTAAGGAGTAGATCATGTCTCGTATTGGTAAAAAGCCCGTCGACCTGCCCAGCGGTGTTACCGCTTCGGTCAGCGGCCAGACCATCGAAGTGAAAGGCCCCAAAGGGGTCCGGACCTTCAAAGCAACAGATGATGTTACGTTCACGGTCGAAGACAGTGCCGTAACAATCACGCCACGCGGCAAGTCCAAGCGTGCGCGCCAGCAGTGGGGCATGTCCCGCACTATGGTTCGCAATCTTGTCACTGGCGTCACCGACGGTTTCAAGAAAGAGCTTGAAATCCAGGGTGTTGGTTACCGTGCTGCCATGACCGGCAACACATTGAAACTGAACCTCGGCCTGTCCCATGACGTCGATTACACACCGCCAGCAGGCGTGACTGTAACGGCGCCAAAGCAGACTGAAATCATTGTGGAAGGCATTGACGAACAACTTGTTGGTCAAGTCGCTGCGAACATTCGCGCATGGCGTAAGCCCGAGCCCTATAAGGGCAAAGGCATCCGCTATAAGGGTGAGTTCGTCTTCCGCAAAGAAGGCAAGAAGAAGTAAGGAACGCACAGATGGCAAACAGCAAAAGACAACTGTTCATCAAACGCCGCCTGCGCGTTCGGAACAAACTTCGTCGCACGAACCGTGGGCGCATGCGCCTCAGCGTGCACCGCTCCAACAAGAACATCAGCGTTCAGCTGATCGACGATGTGAATGGCGTAACAGTCGCCTCCGCCTCGTCGCTTGAGAAGGTTCTTGGCGTTGTGGGTAAGAACAACATCGAAGCAGCAACCAAGGTAGGCGTGGCAATTGCCGAGCGTGCCAAGGCTGCTGGTGTAGAAGTTGCTTACTTCGATCGCGGCGGTTACCTCTTCCACGGTAAAGTGAAGGCCTTGGCCGACGCTGCCCGCGAAGGTGGCTTGAAGATCTAAATAGTGCAGCCCCCGCTCTGCGTTAGCAGGTCGGGGGCGCATGCTTTTGAAGAGGTCCGTACATTGTGCCTCTCGATGATCCGGGGGACTTGTCCCACCAGGATTGTGAAAACAGGGCACTTGCCCGCAAGTTTAAGGAGGCCGACATGGCCAGAGAAGATAACAGAGGCGGCAACAACAACCGCCGCGGTCCCCGCGAAGAAGCAGCACCGGAATTCGCTGATCGCCTTGTCGCGATCAACCGTGTTTCCAAAACTGTAAAAGGTGGTAAGCGCTTCGGTTTCGCCGCTCTTGTAGTTGTTGGTGACCAAAAAGGTCGTGTCGGTTTCGGCAAAGGTAAAGCCAAAGAGGTGCCTGAGGCGATCCGCAAGGCAACCGAGCAGGCCAAGCGCCAGATGATCCGCGTTCAGCTGCGCGAAGGCCGCACGTTGCACCACGATATGCAGGGCCGTCACGGTGCCGGCAAAGTGGTCATGCGCACAGCACCAGAGGGTACAGGCATCATCGCCGGTGGTCCAATGCGTGCCGTGTTCGAAATGCTGGGCATCAAGGACGTTGTGTCCAAGTCCATCGGTTCCCAGAACCCTTACAACATGATCCGCGCCACGATGGACGGATTGAAAAAAGAACAGTCTCCACGTTCTGTCGCGCAGCGTCGCGGTAAGAAAGTGGCCGACATCCTGCCAAAGCGTGACGATGCAAGTGACTCGTCCACCCAAGTGGCTGAGGAGGCATAAGCATGGCTAAGACTATTGTTATCAAGCAGGTTGGCTCGCCAATCCGCCGCCCCGCAGACCAGCGTGCAACGCTGATCGGTCTGGGTCTGAACAAAATGCACCGTGTTCGCGAACTGGAAGATACACCTTCCGTGCGCGGCATGATCCGCAAGATCAGCCACATGGTCGAGATCCTCGAAGAAAAAGGCTAACTTCAAACGAAGTTTGCAGATTTGATGTCTCGCATCGAAACGCGACGCCCCGCAGGTCCCTGTGGGGCGTTTTGCGTTTAGAGGGCGAGGGTCAATATCGGAAGTCCAGATATTGGACCGATGTTGCCATCTATTCCACTAATTTCGCTGGTCTGAACCGGTTAAGAAACTTCAAACGCCTCCCGCTAGCCACAAGAGAACCTGCTAAATGACCGCTCCGACCGCCCGACTTGATGCCTTGGATAGCGCGAAGGGAATCGGGATTCTGCTGGTTGTGTTTGGCCATGCATGGCGGGGTGCCCGTGGTGCAGGGCTCTTGCCGGACGAAGCGCTGTTCAGGCTCGTGGATTATGCAATCTATGCGTTCCATATGCCGCTGTTCTTCTTTCTCTCCGGCCTGTTGTTTCTGGAAACGCTCCAGAAATACGGAACAAAACCCCTGATGAGGGGGCGCCTCACCCGCTTGCTCTGGCCGATGGCCCTATGGAGCTGGATATTCTTCGGGCTCAAGCTCGCAGTGGGGCAATCGGTTAACAATCCGGTTGGGCTTCAAAAAATCCCGATCATCCCGCTGCCGCCCTATGAGCATTTGTGGTTCCTTTGGGCGCTCTTCATTTGCCAAAGCGTGCTTGTCTTCGGCTATGCCTTGGTGCCTGACCGGATTGGTCCGAATGTTCTGCGGGGGGTATGTGCAGGCGTTGCGGTCATCTGGGCTGCACTAAACCCCTACATCCCCGTTCCCTCACTCATCTGGGGGCCAATGTTCTAACATTTCCCGTATTTCCTGATCGGCATCGCGGCGGGCGGGCTCACGGCCTACCGCGTCCCGGCTGTCGCAGGGTTGGTTTGTGCCTTCGGATTTGCAGCGCTGATATGGGCCGTGCAGGGTGAGAAGACCTCCGTGCTGCACTCGTTTGTACTTGTTGTGTTGGCATGGGGTGCATGGCTGTGCCTTGATCGGGGGGCAGACAATGGGCCTGCTGTTTTGCTATTGCGGAGCCTGCGTGCCTTGGTCGCGCCTCCATGGTGATCTATCTGACCCACACTGTATTCTCCGCAGCAATACGGATCATCCTGCTAAAAGTTGGTATGAGTGAGGTGAGTGTGATCCTCGCGGCGACACTGGCCGTCGGGATAATTGCTCCGTTGATCCTTGGTGCGATTGCAGCGCGCCTGCGCCTTACCAAACTGTTGGGGTTCTAAGGGCGCTGGCCTCTTGCCTCACCGACAGGCATCGCCTATACGCCACCAGTGGGCGCGTGCCGTCCACCAGAATCGTAACGCCGCGTCTGCCCACTCCCGTCGCTGGGGGGCATTTCCGGCAAAAGGAGAAGCGACATGAAGCTGCATGAACTTTCAGACAATCCAGGCGCCACAAAACCACGCAAACGCGTTGGTCGCGGTCCTGGTTCCGGCACTGGTAAAACCGGTGGCCGTGGTATCAAAGGTCAGAAATCCCGTTCGGGTGTGGCGATCAAAGGGTACGAAGGCGGCCAGATGCCCCTCTACCAACGTCTGCCAAAGCGTGGCTTTACCAAGCCGAACCGCAAGACATACTCCGCTGTGAACCTGGGCCTGATCCAGAAGTTCGTAGACGCAGGCAAGCTGGACATCAAAGCTGTCATCACCGAGGACGCACTGGTTGCTGCCGGTGTTGTACGTCGCAAGCGCGACGGTATCCGTATCCTTGCAAAAGGCGACGTATCCGCAAAGATGAATCTGGACGTCACAGGCGCATCGAAAACTGCTATCGAAGCTGTTGAAAAGGCGGGCGGTAGCCTGACTGTCAAAGTATCTTCCAAAGCGGTTGAAGCTGCCGAGTAACGCTTCGGTCTTGTGAGCGGCGGCGATGCCGCTTACATAGTGCTTCAAGTTTTCCCAAACGCCGCCCACCGGAAAACGGTTCGGGCGGCGTTTTTGTTCAAAAAGAGAGCCTCCACATGGTATCTGCCGTCGAGAATATGGCCGCGAATTCAAGCTGGTCCGCCTTTGGCAAGGCAACCGACCTGCGCCACCGCATTCTGTTCACGCTTGGTCTGTTGATCGTCTACCGTCTGGGGACATTTATCCCTGTGCCAGGTATCGACGGTGCAGCGCTGCGCGAGTTCATGGAAAGCGCGGGGCAGGGCATCGGCGGCATGGTCTCGATGTTTACCGGTGGTGCGCTTGGCCGTATGGGCATCTTTGCCTTGGGCATTATGCCGTACATCTCCGCTTCGATCATCGTCCAGCTTCTGACGTCTATGGTTCCCGCGCTGGAACAGCTCAAAAAAGAGGGCGAACAAGGGCGCAAGAAAATCAACCAATACACCCGTTGGGGTACTGTGGCATTGGCCACGGTGCAGTCCTACGGCTTGGCTGTGTCGCTGGAGGCAGGCGATATCGCCGCTGACCCCGGCATGTACTTCCGCATCGCCTGCATGATCACGCTGATCGGCGGCACCATGTTCCTGATGTGGCTGGGTGAGCAGATCACCGCACGCGGCATCGGTAACGGTATCTCCCTGATCATCTTCGTCGGCATTATCGCTGAAGTTCCTGCCGCTATCGCGCAGTTCTTTGCCTCTGGCCGTTCCGGCGCCATCAGCCCTGCGGTGATTGTCGCGGTTCTGGCGATGGTGATCCTCACGATTATGTTTGTGGTGTTTATGGAGCGCGCGTTGCGCAAGATCCATATCCAGTACCCGCGCCGCCAAGTCGGCATGAAGGTCTATGACGGTGGCTCCAGCCACTTGCCAATCAAGGTCAACCCGGCCGGCGTTATCCCTGCGATCTTCGCCAGCTCGCTGTTGCTGCTGCCGGTGACCATCAGCACGTTCTCCGGCAGCTCGACCAGCCCGGTCATGTCATGGCTGCTGGCCAACTTCGGCCCGGGTCAGCCGCTGTACTTGCTATTCTTCATCGCGATGATCGTGTTCTTCGCGTACTTCTATACCTTCAACGTCTCGTTCAAACCTGACGATGTTGCGGACAACCTGAAAAGCCAGAACGGCTTTGTACCGGGTATCCGTCCGGGTAAGAAAACAGCCGAATATCTGGAGTACGTTGTAAACCGCGTGCTGGTCCTCGGCGCTGCCTATCTGGCGGCTGTTTGTATCCTTCCGGAAATTTTGCGCGGCCAGTTCGCCATTCCTTTTTACTTTGGCGGCACATCGGTATTGATTGTCGTATCGGTAACAATGGATACTATCCAACAGGTACAAAGCCATCTCTTGGCACATCAATATGAAGGTCTTTTGGAGAAGTCGCAGTTGCGCGGCAAATCCGGCAAAGGCCGCAAAAAACGGAGCCCTGCGCGCAAATGAATATTATCCTTCTCGGACCCCCAGGTGCAGGCAAAGGCACCCAAGCACAAAAGCTGGTTGATGGCCGTAACATGTTCCAACTTTCAACAGGCGATATGCTGCGTGCTGCACGCACTTCTGGTACCGAGATGGGTAAGACCGTTGCCGCTGTTATGGATGCAGGCAATCTGGTGACAGACGAGATTGTGATCGGCCTGATCCGTGAGCAGTTGGAAGCGGGCGGCAATAATGGCGGCTTCATTTTTGACGGCTTTCCACGCACACTCGCGCAGGCTGACGCGCTGGGTGCGCTGATGTCCGAAATGGGCCAGACGATCGATCATGCAATCGAATTGCAGGTAAACGATGAAATCCTCGTGTCGCGGATTGTCGGGCGTGCTGCCGAAGCTGTCGCTGCGGGGGGGACGGCCCGTGCGGACGACAATGAAGAAAGCCTCAAGACACGGCTGATGGCCTATTACAAACAGACCTCGCCGCTGATCGGCTACTACTACGCAAAGGGTGACCTGAGTGGCGTGAACGGTCTGGGCACAATGGAAGAAGTCGCCTCGGAAATATCGGCGATCCTCGGCGCATAATCGAAAAGAGGGTCACGCTTCGGCGGCAGCAATCTTGTTGGCGCCGGGTTGGCATTTGTGACTGAACAATCCACTCACAACAGACGCGCGGCAGTTGTATTGACCAGCGGAGCTTAGGCACCTTGACCTTGCTCCCGAAGGCCCATACTTAGCGCTATCTCGAAAGAGAATCATTTTGCGGAACAGGGTCGCTCCCGATCCGCAATATTACCTAATCAGCTGTAGCCCGGTGGCCTTACGCCTCGGGCTTACGTTGTGAAAAAAGGGTCTGGTATAACGGACCCGCAACGAAAAGGAATTGCAAACGTGGCACGTATTGCCGGCGTAAACATCCCGACTGCAAAGCGGGTTCCAATCGCCCTCACATATATCACTGGTATCGGTAACTCTTCAGCGGTCGCAATCTGCGAAGCTGTTGGTATCGATCTTGCACGTCGTATCAACGAGCTGTCAGACACCGAGATCCTGAAAATTCGCGAGCATATCGACGAAAACTATATGGTAGAAGGCGATCTGCGCCGTGACACCCAGATGAACATCAAACGTTTGATGGATTTGGGTAGCTACCGTGGCCTGCGTCACCGTCGCAACTTGCCTGTACGCGGTCAGCGTACACACACCAACGCTCGCACGCGCAAAGGCCCTGCTAAGGCCATTGCCGGTAAGAAGAAATAAGGGAGGGCTCAGCTAATGGCACGTGAAGCAAAACGCACCAAGAAGAAGGTCTCCAAGAACATCGCAGCTGGTGTTGCGCATGTGAACTCTTCTTTCAACAACACAAAAATCCTCATCTCCGATGTTCAGGGTAACGCAATTGCGTGGTCCTCAGCCGGTACAATGGGCTTCAAAGGGTCGCGTAAATCGACTCCTTATGCTGCTCAGATGGCCGCCGAAGATGCAGGCAAGAAAGCGCAAGATCACGGCGTGAAAACGCTGGAAGTCGAAGTGCAGGGCGCCGGTTCCGGCCGTGAAAGCGCATTGCGCGCACTGGCAGCGGCAGGTTTCAACATCACCTCTATCCGTGATGTGACACCAATGGCCCACAACGGCTGCCGTCCGCCAAAGCGCCGCCGCGTTTAAGCGATACATTTTGTTATCAGGGTCCGCGTTTCGCGCGGACCCTATTCGACTTTCTACAGCGTGCAAAATGTGCGCGACTTTTTGAAACCTCGGGAGTTGGCCCCGGTTGGACATACGGGCGCGGACAGGAATGGAGGGACATATGATCCACAAAAATTGGGCCGAACTGATCAAGCCAACACAGCTTGATGTTAAACCCGGCAATGATCCTGCGCGTCAGGCCACTGTGATTGCAGAACCGCTCGAGCGCGGCTTCGGTCTCACAATGGGCAACGCGCTGCGTCGCGTTCTGATGTCGTCGCTGCAAGGTGCTGCGATCACATCCGTACAGATCGACAACGTTCTGCACGAGTTCTCATCTGTTGCCGGCGTGCGTGAAGACGTCACTGACATCATTCTGAACCTCAAAGGTGTTTCCATCCGCATGGAAGTCGAAGGGCCAAAGCGCCTGTCGATCTCCGCGAAGGGCCCTGGTGTTGTGACCGCTGGTGATATCAGCGAATCGTCCGGCATCGAGATTCTGAACCGTGACCATGTCATCTGCCACCTCGACGATGGTGCAGATATCTACATGGAACTGATGGTTAACACCGGCAAAGGCTACGTTGCTGCTGACAAGAACAAGCCAGAAGATGCGCCCATTGGTCTGATCCCGATCGACGCGATCTACTCGCCTGTGAAAAAAGTAAGCTACGATGTTCAGCCGACCCGTGAAGGTCAGGTTCTGGACTATGACAAGCTGACAATGAAGATCGAGACCGACGGTTCGCTGACACCTGACGATGCGGTAGCATTTGCTGCGCGTATCCTTCAGGACCAGCTGGGTATCTTCGTCAACTTCGACGAGCCTGAGTCTGCTTCGCGTCAGGACGATGATGACGGTCTCGAGTTCAACCCGCTTCTGCTGAAGAAAGTGGACGAGCTGGAACTGTCCGTACGCTCCGCCAACTGCCTGAAGAACGACAATATCGTGTATATTGGCGATCTGATCCAGAAGACCGAAGCCGAAATGCTGCGCACACCGAACTTTGGCCGCAAGTCCTTGAACGAGATCAAGGAAGTGTTGTCGGGCATGGGTCTGCACCTTGGCATGGACGTCGAGGACTGGCCACCGGACAACATCGAAGATCTGGCCAAGAAGTTCGAAGACAACTTCTAAAGCCAAATGGCATTCCCCCGATGTACGGGGGGTGTACGGGGGGTGCACATATAGCACCCCCTGAAATCCGGGCATACCGCCCCAAGGAGAGTTGGCGCTACGCACGCCAGCCAGACAAAGTAAAACCGCCCGTAGAGGGCATATCTAATGGAGACTTAACATGCGTCACGCACGTGGATACCGCCGTCTGAACCGCACACATGAGCACCGCAAGGCGCTCTGGGCCAACATGGCCGGCTCGCTGATCGAGCATGAGCAGATCAAGACAACCCTGCCAAAAGCAAAAGAATTGCGCCCAATCATCGAGAAGATGATCACACTTGCCAAGCGCGGGGACCTGCACGCCCGCCGTCAGGCCCGTGCGCGCCTGAAAGAAGACCAGTACGTTACAAAATTGTTCGACATCCTCGGCCCCCGCTACAAGGACCGTCAGGGTGGCTATGTGCGCGTGTTGAAAGCCGGTTTCCGTTACGGTGACATGGCGCCAATGGCGATCATCGAATTTGTGGACCGCGACCGCGACGCCAAAGGCGCCGCAGACAAAGCCCGCGTTGCAGCAGAAGCTGCCGACGAATAATTTCCCATCTCTTGGTGAGACGGAAAGCCCTGCCATTTGGCGGGGTTTTTTGTTTGTCTGGAGTGCATGAGTATTTTGGGCCAAGAAAGATAGAGCGGTTGCATGCGCGCGGTTGGCTGCGCATATCTGGGGGATGAAATATTTTGTATTTATCCTCGCCCTATTCGCCACATCTCTAACCGCGCAGCAGGTTCCGCAAACCGCTGCCGCGCTGCAGATGAGTTTTGTGCCTGTCGTCAAACAGGCCGCCCCTGCAGTTGTGAACATCTATGCCCGAACGGTGAGCGAGCCGCGCAAAACCCCTTTGCAGGCCGACCCATTTTTCGAGCGGTTTTTCCGTGATCCGGCAACGGACCGCAAACCACGGGTGCAAAACTCGCTTGGGTCGGGTGTTATTCTTTCCGCAGACGGTATTGTTGTAAGCAACTATCACGTTGTCGGGATGGCAACGGATATTCGTGTGGTTCTAACCGACAGGCGGGAGTTTTCTGCGCGGGTTTTGCTCGGTGACGAGGAAAGCGATCTGGCCATATTGAAGATCGTAGCACCTGAGGCGCTTCCATTCTTGGAGTTGCGCGAGAGTGGCAGCGTCGAGGTGGGAGAACTGACGCTGGCGATTGGCAATCCATTTGGTGTGGGCCAAACCGTGAGCAGCGGGATTGTGTCCGGCTTGGCGCGATCGGGCAACTCGGGTGGTCAGGGGCGCGGTTATTTCATCCAAACCGATGCGCCGATTAACCCGGGCAATTCCGGCGGTGCTTTGGTGGATGTTTCAGGGCGACTTATCGGAATTAACACGTCAATTCTGTCGCGGTCCGGTGGATCAAACGGCATCGGCTTTGCGATTCCCGCTGATCTGGTCGCAGAGTTTGTGGCGCAAGCGGTAGAAGGGCGCAGGTCCTTCGGGCGGCCTTGGGCGGGGATTAGCGGTCAGCCACTCGATTCTGATATGGCAGCGACGCTTGGGTTCGATCGGTCAGGTGGAATCATCATCTCGGGGCTGCATTCTGCCAGTCCGTTCAGCAAAGCGGGACTTGAGGTTGGAGACGTCATTCTGGCCGTTGGTGGCCAGTCGGTGAATACCCCGTCAGAAATGGTCTATAGGATGAGCGTCGCCGGCCTTGGCACGGAAGTTGAAGTGCAGTTCAGCAGGCAGGGCGAGGACCAGATGACGATGGTTGATCTGATCGCGGCCCCTGAAGTGCCTGCGCGTGATGCGCTGACCTTGCCAGAGCGGAGCGCCTTTCCGGGCCTGACATTAGCGCGGATCAATCCGGCGGTTCTGGCAGAACTGAACCTGCCGCTGGAGGTTGAGGGAGTTGCTGTGATGGATGCCGGACCTTTTGGGGCCCGCGCGGGGCTGCGCAAGGGTGATGTCGTGTTGACCATTAACGGTGTGGCGCTGACGCATCCCGACATCGCGGCCGATCTGTTGTCCGGCAAGGTGCGTGCGATCGAGATGAGCGTGCAGCGCGGGGCGCAGCGCATCCAGATGCGGTTCAGGGGGTAGCGGCATGTCCGACTTGTTTGGGCCGTCCACTGTGGTTGATAGCGGTCATCGCCCTTTGGCGGACCGGCTGCGGCCCAAATCACTGGCGGAAGTAATTGGCCAGCGGCAGGTCCTTGGGCCAGAGGCGCCATTGACGGTAATGCTGGAGGGTGGCGCGCTCAGCTCGCTCATTTTCTGGGGACCGCCGGGTGTTGGTAAGACCACAATTGCACGATTGCTGGCGGATGAGACTGACCTGCATTTTGTGCAAATCAGTGCTATTTTCAGCGGTGTGCCAGAGTTGCGTCGGGTGTTCGACGCCGCCAAAATCCGGCGGCAAAACGGGCAGGGGACCTTGTTGTTCGTTGACGAAATCCACCGCTTCAATAAGGCCCAGCAAGACGGGTTTTTGCCGCATATGGAGGATGGCACGATCTTGCTAGTGGGGGCGACGACGGAGAATCCGAGCTTCGAGTTGAACCGTGCTGTTCTGAGCCGCGCGCAGGTGCTGGTTCTGGAACGTCTGGACAGTGAGGATTTGCAGAAACTTGTCGCCCGTGCAGAGAGGGAATTGGATATGACACTGCCGCTGGAACCCGCCGCGCGACAGGCGTTGCTGGACATGGCAGATGGCGACGGGCGGGCGCTGTTGAACCTGATCGAGCAGATAGCGGCGTGGAAAGTGGATGCGCCTTTGGACACCGCCGCGCTGGGGAAACGGCTGAGCAAGCGTGCGGCGCAATATGACAAGGGCGGGGACGAACATTACAATCTGATCTCCGCGCTGCACAAATCCGTGCGTGGCAGTGACCCTGACGCGGCGCTCTACTGGTTCGCGCGCATGCTGGAGGGGGGCGAAGACCCGCGATACCTTGCACGCCGGATTGTGCGCATGGCTGTTGAGGATATCGGCTTGGCGGACCCGCAAGCGCAGGCCGTTTGCCTGCAGTGCTGGGATACATACGAGAGGTTAGGCTCGCCCGAAGGGGAGCTGGCGCTGTCTCAAGCCGTGATCTATCTGGCGCTCGCACCCAAGAGTAACGCAAATTATGTGGCCTACAAAGGGGCGCGAAATGCGGCGAAAGCCTCCGGCTCCGCCATGCCGCCGGATCACATTCTCAACGGGGCAACCAGCCTGATGCGGGATCAGGGCTGGGGTAAGGGCTATGCCTATGACCATGACGCCGAAGACGGGTTTTCCGGCCAGAACTATTTCCCTGACGGGATGGAGCGGCCCGTGCTGTACCAGCCTGTCGAGCGGGGGTTCGAGCGTGATTTGAAGAAGCGGCTGGAGTATTTTGCCAAACTTCGGGCGCAGCGCAAAAACTGAGTGCAGTTGACTCTGGGCCGCGCCCGCGCGATTGGGACGCTATGATTTCAACTGTTTCCCTTGTTGCTCTTGGTGGTGCCATTGGTGCCGCGTGCCGCTATCTTGCGGGCGTGGGCATGATGCGCATGACGGGTCCTATGGATTTTCCGCTGGCTATCATGACGGTCAACATTGCGGGCTCGTTTTTGATGGGTGTTTTTGTGGTGGCTGCGGCCAACAAGGGCCTGACTCATCTTAGCCCGTTTGTAATGACGGGCCTGCTGGGCGGCTTTACCACGTTTTCGGCGTTTTCGCTGGAGGCGGTGACGCTGATGGAGAGGGGCCAGATTGCGGCGGCGGGTGCCTATGTGGCCTTGTCGGTGGCGCTGAGCCTTGGGGGGCTGATGTTGGGGCTATGGATCGCCAGAGGGGTATTCGCATGAGCCGTGTTCAAACACTTACCGTAGCAGAGGGTGACGGGGATCAGCGGCTGGACCGCTGGTTCAAGCAGGTCTTCCCGCAAATACCGCAAGGCCGCATCGAAAAGATGTGCCGCAAGGGAGAAATCCGTGTGGATGGTGGCCGCGTAAAAGGCTCGACCCGGATCGAGGTCGGCCAGCAGATCCGAATTCCGCCGCTGCCCGAAGGCGAGGCACCGCCGCCACCGAAACGGACAACGGTCACGGATGCCGAAGCCAAGATGATCCGCGCTTGTGTCATCTACCGCGACGAACATGTGATTGCGCTGAACAAGCCTCCGGGCTTGCCGGTTCAAGGTGGATCGGGGCAGGGGGAGCGGCATGTTGATGCGCTCTCCGAGGCGTTGATGTTTGAGTTGGACGAGAAACCGCGCCTTGTGCACCGCTTGGACAAGGACACATCGGGTGTGTTGCTGCTGGCGCGGACGCGCGAAGCGGCCAAGGCGCTGACTGCAAACTTCCGCCACCGCGAGACCCGCAAAATCTATTGGGCAGCGGTGGCAGGTGTGCCGCATCCCCGCAACGGCACGATCAAATTCGGTCTGGTCAAGCAGGGCGGCCACGGTGCGCGTGGCGAAGGCGAAAAGATGGTCGCGGTTCACCCGCGTGATATCGACGATACCGAAGGCGCCAAACGCGCGACCACCGACTATACCGTGCTGGAGCAGGCGGGTACGCGGACGGCATGGATGGCGCTTAGCCCCGTCACGGGCCGGACGCACCAACTGCGTGTACACATGGCCGAGATTGGCCACCCGATTGTGGGTGATGGCAAATACGGTGGCTCAGGCCAGGAAAACATGGGTGACGGCTGGGGCGCACAATTGGGGGGCGATATCTCCAAAAAGCTGCACCTGCATGCACGCAGCCTGACCATCCAGCATCCCGCGACCAAAGCGATGCTCAATCTTGTGGCACCCATCCCCGAGCATATGCAGCGCACTTGGGATACGTTTGCGTGGTACACCAAGTTTGCCCCTGACGACCCGTTTGGAGAAAATTGGGGATGAGTTCTTCGCCCTTGCGGTTGGTGATTTTTGATGTCGACGGCACGCTTGTTGACAGCCAATCCGATATTCTGGGCGCGATGCGTTTGTCCTTTGAAGCCGAAAGGATCGCTACCCCCTCGCGTGTCGAGATTTTGGGTGTGGTCGGTCTGTCGCTGGACGTGCTGATGCCGATTCTCGCGCCGGATGCGGACGAGGCCACGCTTGTGCGGTTGGTGCAGGGGTATAAAGACGCTTACATGGCTTTGCGCGCCGATCAGGGCGGCGAGGTTTCGTCCCCGTTCTATCCGGGTGCGCGTGCCGCGCTGGATGCTTTGCAGGCGCAACCCGATGTTTTGCTAGGGGTCGCCACGGGGAAATCCCGCCGTGGTCTGGATAAACTTATCGAGGCGCACGGCCTTGAGGGGATGTTCATTACCCAGCAGGTTGCGGATTTTCACCCCTCCAAACCGCATCCCTCAATGTTGCTACAAGCGCTGCGGGACACAGGGGTCGAGGCGGCGGATGCTGTGATGCTGGGCGATACGAGCTTTGATATGGAAATGGCAGCGGCTGCGGATATTACGGGCATCGGCGTCAGTTGGGGCTACCACAGCCCTGACCGGTTGAGCGCTGCAAAGCACATGGTGCAGAGCTTTGATGCAGTGCCTGCGCTGCTGGATACGATCTGGAAGGGTTGAGACATGGCTGACTGGAAAGCGAAGCGATTCTGGAAAGCAGCGGCAGTTGCACAAACAGATGACGGATACGCCGTGCACCTTGACGGCAGGGCTGTCAAAACGCCAGCCAAGCAGGCGCTGATCGTACCGACACAGGCGATGGCCGCGGCGATTGCAGAAGAGTGGGATGCGCAGGTTGATGTGATCAATCCCAACACGATGCCCGTTACAAAGACGGCCAACGCCGCTATCGACAAAGTGACGGTACAGCATGCCGAAGTTGCTGAAATGCTGGCGGCCTACGGGGACAGTGATTTGTTGTGCTACCGTGCTGATGCACCTGAAGAACTGGTGGCACGGCAGGCCGCGCATTGGGATCCTTTGCTGGATTGGGCGGCTGACGCACTTGGGGCACGGCTTCTCACGCGCACGGGCGTTATGCATATCCCGCAAGACGGGGCGGCTGTTGCAACGCTTCGGCACCGCACATTTGCGCTAGATGCGTTTGAGCTGGCGGCCTTTCATGATCTTGTAAGCATGTCCGGCTCTTTGGTGCTGGGATTCGCAGCGGCACTTGATGCACGTCCAGCCGACGCTGTCTGGACCTTGTCGCGTCTGGACGAGCTGTGGCAAGAAGAACAATGGGGCGAGGACGAGGATGCAACTGCGCTTGCGGAGGTCAAGCGGATAGCCTTTTTGCATGCAAAGCGGATGTTTGATCTGGCAAAGACCAGATAATCAGGCAATCCGCCCGTTGTTTCCGCTATCGCGCTAGTGATGGGCGATTTCGAACTCACTACTCTTGACCTTTATGCGGGAATCCGCCCAAAATGAGCGCCACTGTACGGGCATCGTCCGTGCAGTATCACCACCGGCGTGTAAAGCGCCGGCTTATCCACCCGAAAAGTGGTGGAAAATCAGGAAGAGGTAACAATGAAAAAATCAATTATTCTTGGCGCACTGACGATCGCTGGTTTGTCTGCCGTTGCAGCATCAGCTGGTACGCTGGACGACGTAAAAGCACGCGGTAAACTGAACTGCGGCGTTACAACTGGTCTGGTAGGCTTCGCGGCACCAAACGCCAGCGGCGAATGGGAAGGCTTTGACGTTGCGGTTTGCCGTGCTGTTGCTGCTGCCGTTCTGGGCGATGCAACTGCTGTTGAATTCGTTCCGACAACAGGCAAGACACGCTTCACGGCGCTGTCCTCCGGCGAAATCGACATGCTGGCGCGTAACACCACATGGACAATGTCCCGTGACACAGACCTGAAGTTCGACTTCGTTGGTGTAAACTACTACGATGGCCAAGGCTTCATGGTTCCCAAGGCACTGGGCGTTACGTCCGTAAAAGACCTTGATGGCGCAACTGTCTGCATCCAGACAGGCACAACAACCGAGCTGAACCTGGCGGATTACTTCCGCAAGAACAACATCAGCTACGAGCCCGTGCCAATCGAGACAAACGCAGAAGGCACACAGCAGTACCTTGCTGGTGCATGTGACACCTACACAACAGATGCTTCCGGTCTGGCGTCCACACGTGCGACATTCGAAGCACCGAACGACCACATGCTGCTGCCCGAAATCATCTCCAAAGAGCCACTCGGCCCGTTGGTTCGCCACGGCGACAACGAGTGGGGCGATATCGTAATGTGGACATTGAACGCACTGATCGCAGCTGAAGAGCTGGGCGTTACATCCGCAAACGTCAACGAGATGGCAGCTGCTACAGACAAGCCAGAAGTTGCACGTCTGCTGGGCACCGAAGGTGATCTGGGCGCGATGATGGGTCTGGACGCAGAGTGGGCCAAGCGCGCAATCGAAACACAGGGTAACTACGGCGAGATCTTTGCGAAGAACCTCGGCGAAGAGACACCAATCGGTCTTGCACGTGGTCTGAACGCGCAGTGGACAGACGGCGGTCTGCTGTACACACCACCGTTCCGTTAAACGAACTAACGCAAAGGGCGCTGCATATGCGGCGCCCTTTGTGGCCTACGATCCGACGACCAAAATAAATGACCCGGCACTGACGTCAAAAGACGCATGAAAACAGACCGGGACCACGGGGATACATATAATGTCGACAATCTCGGACCCACCTAAGGGCTCGTTCCGGCTGTCTATGCTGTTGAACGACACACGGTACCGGTCGATGACACTACAGGTCATCGCGGCAATTGCACTGGCCTTGGCACTGGCCTATCTATATTCAAACCTTGCTGCAAACTTGCGTGCTTTCGGCCTGAACATTTCGTTCGCGTTTCTGGGCAATGCTGCGGGCTATGATATCAACCAGACGTTGATTGACTACACCAGCCAGTCTACAAACTTGCGGGCGGCCTTTGTTGGCATCATCAACACGCTGCTGGTCGCCTTTCTCGCTTGCGTTACAGCAACTGTGTTAGGTGTGATCGCAGGTGTTCTGCGCCTCTCGAACAACTGGCTTGTGCGGAAACTGATGTCTTTCTACGTCGAGATTTTCCGCAATATTCCCGTCCTGATCTGGATCATCATTATCTTCACGATCATGACCGTTACTTTGCCTGGTCCGAACGAGTTCCGCGGTGATAATGCGACGTCCTCGATGTTGTTTGATCTGTTCGCCTTCACAAACCGTGGCGTCTATATACCTGGTCCTTATTTTACACGTGGTTTCGGCGGCGGTGAGGGGAGTGCGCTAAACTGGCTTATGGTTCTTGCCCTGCTTGCAGGCTCATTCTTTGGCGCACGGTTTGTGACCGCTCGCGCGAGCCGCATTCAGGAAGCAACCGGCGTGCGTCCTGGAACACTGTTGCCCAATCTGACCATCTGGTTTCTGCCGCTCATTGCCTTTGCGCTTGTCTTTGGCCTGCACTGGGACATTCCGGAGCTGAAGGGTTTTAACTTTTCCGGCGGTATCAAAATTGGTGCGCCACTGATTGCGCTTTGGTTGGCCTTGTCTGTCTACACGGGCGCGTTTATCGCGGAAAACGTGCGGGCTGGTATTCAGGCTGTCTCGAAAGGGCAGACCGAAGCCGCAGCAGCACTGGGCATCCGTCAGGGCCGTATCATGAGCCTTGTCATCCTGCCGCAAGCATTGCGGGTTATCATTCCACCGCTGATCTCCCAGTATTTGAACATCACCAAGAACTCGTCACTGGCGATTCTTGTGGGATATGCTGATATCACGGCCACACTGGGGGGTATCACGCTCAACCAGACGGGGCGTGCGATTGAATGCGTGCTGCTGCTGATGGCCTTCTATCTGATCATTTCGCTCACGATTTCGGCTGTGATGAACGTTTACAACAAATCCATGAAGCTGAAGGAGCGCTGATATGTCAGGTACACATGAACACTCCGTAGCCTTCGTGCGCACAACTGAAATCCCGCAGCAGCCTGCACCGTCCAATGCGGCAGGGCCTATCAAATGGATGCGCGACAATCTGTTCGCCACATGGCCCAACGCACTGCTTACTGTGGCATCGATATACGTAATCTTCCTTGTCCTCAGCTCGACTATGCCTTGGATATTGGGTGGTATCTGGGATGCGCCATCGCTGACAGCATGCCGCGAAATCCTTCAGGGCGAATCGGCTGCCTGCTTCGCGGTTCTCTCTGATCGTTGGCACCAGCTGCTGTTTGGTTTCAAATATCCGTCCGAATATTACTGGCGGCCAACGCTGGCGCTTTTTCTGATGTTTTTCGCATTGGCGCCCGTGCTGTTTTTTGACCTGCCGCGTAAACTCCTGATCTTCACAGCCCTCTTTCCATTCATCGCGTACTGGTTGATTTGGGGTGGCACAATCTGGATACCGATTTTTGCGATGGTAGGGTTCATCGCAGGGTATTTTGTGTACGCACGTTTCGTCGCACAAAACTTCGCACTCGGGTTCTTCGGCGGTGTCGCTGGCGCTGCGATCGTCTGGTACATCAGCAGCTTTGTGGTTGCAGCAATTGCACCAGAAACCCCGCTACTTGGCGCTGTGCCCTCCCGTGATCTGGGTGGCTTTATGCTAAACCTGATGCTGGGTCTGACCTGCGTTTCGCTGTCCATCCCGTTGGGGATTGCGCTGGCGCTGGGACGTCAAAGCTCCATGCCGCTGATCAAATGGATCTGTGTGATCTTCATCGAGTTCATTCGCGGTGTGCCACTGATCACACTGCTGTTTGTGGCAAGTGTAATGCTGGCGTATTTCTTCCCGCCGGATGCCACTGTTGACCTGTTCTTGCGCGTGGTAATCATGATTACCATTTTCTCCGCCGCCTATATCGCTGAGGTTATTCGTGGCGGTCTCGCTGCTTTGCCCAAAGGTCAATATGAGGCAGCAAACAGTCTGGGGCTGGATTATGCGCAAGCCATGCGGTTGATCATCCTTCCACAGGCCTTGAAAATCTCGATCCCCGGCATCGTGAACATCGCCGTTGGCTTGTTCAAGGACACCACGCTCGTCTCTGTCATCTCGATGTTCGACATGGTCGGTATGATCCGCGGTCCTATCCTCGCCTCCACAGACTGGAATGGCGTGTACTGGGAGCTCTTCGGGTTCGCCGCGCTGCTGTTCTTCGTCGTGTGCTACGGCATTTCACAATATTCGCAGTGGCTGGAACGCCGTCTTGCGACAGATCATCGTTAAGGAGGCCGGAACATGGCTGATACAGAACAAAAACTCAAAGTATCCGACGAAGTAGCGATCTCCATTCGGAACATGAACAAGTGGTACGGCACATTCCATGTGCTGCGCGACATTGATCTGACAGTGTATCAAGGTGAGCGGATCGTTGTCTGCGGGCCTTCGGGTTCGGGCAAATCCACGCTGATCCGGTGCATCAACGCGCTGGAAGAGCATCAAAAGGGCTCGATCGAGGTGGACGGAACGCTGCTGTCGTCGGACCTCAAGAACATCGATAAAATCCGGTCCGAAGTCGGCATGTGCTTCCAGCACTTCAACCTTTTCCCGCATTTGACGATTCTTGAGAACCTGACCTTGGCTCCTATTTGGGTGCGTAAGACACCCAAGAAAGAGGCCGTAGAAGTGGCAATGCATTACCTTGAAAAGGTGAAAATCCCTGATCAGGCGGACAAATACCCAGGCCAGCTTTCTGGTGGACAGCAGCAACGTGTGGCGATTGCACGCAGTCTGTGCATGAAGCCACGTATCATGTTGTTTGATGAGCCGACATCGGCGCTCGATCCCGAGATGATCAAGGAAGTGTTGGATACGATGATTGAGCTTGCCGAAGAAGGCATGACCATGATTTGCGTAACGCACGAGATGGGCTTTGCCCGTCAGGTAGCCAACCGCGTTATCTTTATGGATCAAGGCCAGATTGTTGAGCAGAACGAGCCGGAAGAGTTTTTTAACAACCCGCAAAGTCCACGGACACAACTGTTCCTGAGCCAGATTCTAGGGCACTAAGCCGCTCAAACGAATTCCGAATACAAGGGCGGAGGGAAACTTCCGCCCTTATTCTATGAGGTCACGGGGCACAACAAACCCTGTTGTGATGCCAGTGCCAATGCGCACCTCACGCCATGAGGTGATTTCAAAGTCAGCGATCAATGTCGCACCTGTCGGGTAACTATAGAATGCCGGATGTGTGGGCGGGTTGTTCAGAAGCATTTCTGCCAGCATGCCGCAGCCCGGATTGTGGGCGATCAATAGAATGCAATCCTCTTCGCAGGCCCGCAGTTTACTGAGCATGACGTCCGGCTCCGCCAGATAGAGCGCACGGGTTGTCGTCGTTGCCACATCACCCAATGACAAACGCGCAAGCGTCTCACATGTGCGGGCAGCGTCCGAGCATAGTACATGGTCAGGCGTAATAGACTGCGCTCGCAGCCAGTTGCCCAACGCGTCTGCACTGGTCCTGCCGCGTGCATTCAGGGTGCGTTCGTGATCTGACGCGGTCAGGTCGCTCCAGTCCGATTTTGCATGGCGCATGAGAATTAGTCGTTTCATCAGTTTCCCCTAAAAGCGCGTATGTGGAATGCGTTTTGTTCCGTTTGTCTGTCAAAGGCTTCGCTGAGAGGGCAGGCCAAGCGTGTGGCGCAGCCTTGGGTGATGCAAGCTGTCCCCGGTTCGCTGTCGATAAACGCCTTGCAGGCTGGCACGTCGTAGGATGCGGTATCCGACAAGGCCCCGATAGGGCAGGCCGTGACGCAAGGGCGGCCCACACATGTGGCACAGGGAGGGTCTGAAACGGTTGGTTCGGGAAGGTGCAGATCAACGATCAATGCGCCCCGTATAGATATCATCAGCCCTACCGTATCATGAACCAACATCCCCGTAGGGCTTTGCCAGAAGCGGTTGGTGGCCCGCGCCCAAGCGATGAACGGTGCATAGGGTGGGCCATCGGACGGGAAAAGGCATTCCTTGGCCATTGGCCGCAGCACCCGCTTTGACCAGCGGTCAATCGGATCAGGCAAGCCATCGCGGGATTCGGGTGCATCTGTGAACACGTGCCAAAACCCGCGGTCTGCACCGACGAGAACTATGCTTAACTGTGGATTGTCAGGGTGCGGCAGGTGCCCCATGACCATCAAGCCATGGGGCGCCAGTGCGGTTTCTAACGGATTGATACTGTCGAACACCTGCATTTAGCCGGCGCGAATGATCGAACCTGCACCATGCTCTGTAAACAGCTCCAGCAGACAGGCGTTGGGCGCCCGTCCGTCAAGGATAACGGCGGCGCGGACGCCTGCATTCAGAGCATCCAACGCAGTCTGCGTCTTGGGAATCATCCCGCCAGCAATTGTGCCATCTGCTGTCATGCTCTTGATCTGGCTTGCCGTCAGTTCTGTCAGCACTTCACCGGAAGCGTTTTTGACGCCGGATACATCGGTGAGCAGCAGCAGGCGGTCGGCCTTGAGTGCGGCGGCTATCGCGCCGGCGGCGGTATCGCCGTTGATGTTAAAAGTCTCGCCGTTCATGCCCATACCCAATGGCGCAATCACGGGGATCAATTCTTTTTCGGCCATATCCCACAACAGACGCGGGTTCACCTGTGTCGGTTTCCCAACCAGCCCAAGTGCCGGATCTTCCGGCTCACAGATGATCAGGCCGCTGTCCTTGCCGGAGACACCGACAGCCCGGCCACCTTGCGCTGAAATTGCCTGTACGATCTTTGCGTTCACAAGGCCTGACAGGACCATTTCGACGACTTCCATCGTGGCGGCATCTGTCACGCGTTTGCCGTTCACAAATTCGGATTTGATGTCCAGCCGCTTGAGCATATCGTTGATCATGGGGCCGCCGCCATGCACGATCACGGGGTTTACACCCACTTGGCGCATCAGCACGACATCGCGGGCAAATTCGATCATCGCCTCGTCGCTGCCCATCGCATGACCGCCCAGCTTGATCACAACGATGGCGTCATTATAGCGCTGCATATAAGGCAGTGCCTGTGACAGTGTAGCGGCTGTAGCAGCCCAATCGCGGTTCATATCTTGTTTTCTCATGTCCATGGTCCCAAGGGTGTCACTGGATCATAGGCGCTTATTTCAGCGTGGCAATCACTGTCCGCAGGGTTGGAATGCCCCACCCCTTTTCTGACGAGGTCACGATGATCTCGGGGTAGGCGGCGGGGTGTTTGGCAAGCGCACCACGCACCTGATCCAGAATCTTTTCGCGCTCAACTTCCTTCACCTTATCGGCTTTGGTCAGTACGGCCTGAAATGTCACAGCGGCGCTGTCGAGCAGGCTCATGATTTCGTCATCGACAGCTTTGACGCCGTGGCGGGCGTCAATCAGCACAAAGGCGCGGCGCAGGGTTTGGCGACCTTGCAGAAACTGCTTGAGCAACCGCTGCCACTTTTCCACAATCGGTAGCGGTGCGTTGGCGTAGCCATAACCGGGAAGGTCGACGAGGTAGAGGTCTTCTCCGGCGGTGAAATAGTTGATTTCCTGCGTTCGGCCGGGGGTGTTGGACGCGCGTGCCAGCGCCTTCATCCCGGTCAACGCATTGATCAGCGTTGATTTTCCGACGTTGGAGCGACCAGCAAAACAGACCTCGATGCGGTCGGCATCGGGCAGGCCGGACATGGCAACCACGCCTTTCACAAACTCGGTTTGTCCCGCAAACAACAGGCGGCCTTTTTCAATGGACTGCGCATCAGGTTCTTCAGCGAGAGGGAAAGGCATTTTCATTAGATAAGCTCCAGCTGGTCACCAAGGGCGACGTCACCCGTCTCGATAACGGTGGCATAAATGCCAAAATTCTGATGCCCCAACATGTTCAGGGCTTTCAGGGTGTCGACATCGCGTACACCTGTGTGGGGGTTTGCAGTTGTCGCCATGCAGCGCTGAATGGGCTCTTCAACACGCAGGCGGGTGGTCCCTAGTCGCAGCTCACGGCCGATCCAGTTGAATTCTTCCCAGGGGGCCGAACCCTCAAACCAGATGTTCCCGCGCCAGCGCTCCGATTGCAAAGGTGCAGCTGTCAGGCGTTCAAGGTCGCTTTGCGAAGATTGGCTGCACAGCGACACAGAGGCATATGGCGTGTCTGTGTACCCGCGTTGGTCCAAGCGCATCACTTTTGCGGGTTGTGCGCGGGCGGCATCGACAAGGGGACGGACCCAATCCAGCAAGGCTGCGCCCTGGGTGTCAGGCTGCACGGTCAGATCGGGACGATCCGGATGGGTGAGGGTTAGCGTTTCAGCCGCCTCGTCAAGGGTGGCATTTATCGCCATCAATGCAGGAGATTTTGAACCACGGCTGAAATTCTGGCATGCAACCCACTCGGATCCGTCGGCCTTCGCCGCGTCATGGGCAATGGCCCAGAGGCGGTCATAGGGCATCGACCGGCCTTGGGTCAGCGTGACACGCGTTAGCGCCTCACGCCCGTGGCTCTTGATAGGGTGGCGCCAAAGCGCCGTTACCTTCGTCACTTTTTCGGCCCCGCCTTGGCCTTACGGCCAAACCCGCCTTTGATATTGCCCAGCAGGTCAGGTTTGTAACCCTGGCTGCGCATGATCAGATATTGCTGGGTAAAGGTGATGGTGTTGTTCGCGATCCAGTAAACGACCAGACCGGAGGCAAAGCTGCCCAGCATGAACATGAAGACCCATGGCATCCACGCAAAGATCATCTGTTGTGTCGGGTCAGTGGGTGCTGGATTCAGTTTTTGCTGCAGCCACATGGAAATACCCAGAAGCAGCGGCAGAATACCGATGAATACAAGTGCCATGATGCTGCCGACTTCTGGCACGCCCCAAGGAAGCAGGCCGTAGAAGTTGAAGATCGACGTCGGGTCGGGTGCGCTCAGATCCTGAAAGGGGCCAAAGAACGGTGCATGGCGCAGCTCGATCGTGACAAAGATCACCTTGTAGAGCGAGAAGAAGATCGGAATTTGCAGCAAGATTGGCAGACACCCGGCGGCCGGGTTCACTTTCTCTTTTTTGTAGAGGGCCATCATGCCCTGCTGCACTTTCTGACGGTCGTCTCCGGCTTCTTCTTTCAGCTTTTCCATCTTCGGCTGAAGCTCTTTCATCTTGGCCATCGAGACGTATGATTTATACGCCAGCGGGAACAAAAGCGCCTTGATCAGCAGTGTCAGGCAGATGATGGATACACCCATGTTGCCGATCAAAATATTCAGGTGATGCAACAGCCAGAAGATCGGCTTGGTCAAGAAGGCAAACCAACCCCAGTCGATGGAATCAATAAAGTTGTAAACACCGGCCTGCTCATATGCGTTCAGCACGTCCCATTCTTTTGCACCTGCAAAAAACTGGGTGGTGTTTGAAATGCTTTGGCCGGGGGCAACTGTCTGTACGGGGCTTACCGCTTCGGTTTGGTAAATATCGCTGCGCTCGTTATATTTTGCAACGGATTTGAAGGCGGTTCCCTGAACGGGGATAAGCGCACTCATCCAGAAGTGATCAGTAAAACCGATCCAGCCGTTTTCCGTGATATTGCGTACTTGCTCGCGGGCACCCGTGCGCGGGTTCAACTCGAACTCCGGCATGTCTTTCCAGTCGATTTCCGAGTATTCACCATCAGTCATGGCAACTACACCTTCATGTAGAATGAAGAAGTTCTTCAAATCCGGTGGAATGCCATGGCGGGCGAGAACCGCATAGGGTGCAACAGATGCCGCAACTTCGCCGGAGTTCTCTACAGACTGGGTAATCGTGAACATGAACTGGTCGTCAATTTCGATTTTCTTAGAGAAAACCAGACCTGCGCCGTTGTCCCAACGAAGGGTCACAGGTGTTTCTACACCCAGTGTTTCACCTTTTGCCAGTTCCCACTGCGTGTTGGGGCCGGGGACGGCTGTCGGGTCGACACCTGCGGCGGCGGCCCAGCCATGCAGCGCGTATTGCGCGTTTGGTTCAGTTGCTGGAAACAGAATTTCGACGATCGTCGCATCCGCATCCAGAGATGTCTTATAGTCTACCAGTGACAGCTGGTCGATACGGCCCCCTAGGAGCGACAGCGAGCCGCTGACGCGAGGCGTTTCAATTGCAACGCGGGGGGCATTTTCCAACGCGCTTGGCGTGGTAGCCGCGCTGGCAGTTTCCGTTACAGCGGCCGCAGGCACATCTGCGCTGGGTGTGACGAGGGTACCATCCGCCGGAGCAGTCTGGGAAATGGATGCCCCGTCAATCGGCGTGTCGGCCTCTGGCGGTGGAAAGAGTACAAACCACACAAGGATCACAACAAAACTGAGAGCTGTTGCAATGATTAGGTTCTTGTTCTGATCGTCCATTGGCACCGCCACCTGATGTCTGAAAACTGTCTGGTGGGTACACAACGGAGCGCACCAAAGGTCAAGCGGATTCGCCCGCAGCTCCGGCTTTGTCGCAGGTGTATTGCTGTATTTTTCTGTTATTTTCTTCTGGTCTGAAGGATTTGGGGCACATCGTTGAGCTTTGCATTATGCGCATGTATCCAGTCCAGTGTCTGGTCGAAAGGCATTGGGCGGGGGATGCCAAAGCCCTGAACATGGTTGCAGCCCAACTGGGCGAGCAACACATGTTCGCCGACAGTTTCGACCCCTTCGGCGAGAGTCTCGACTTGCAGACGCTCGGCCATCGTGAGGATTGCACTTATCATGCGTTGCTGGCCCGGGTCTCGGTCTGCGCGCACTACAAAACTCCGGTCAATCTTGATTCTGTTTACAGCAAATCGCCGTATCGCTGCCAGCGACGCATTTCCTGTGCCAAAATCGTCCAGGTCGATCCTGCATCCCAAAGCACTTAGCGCGGCGATGTTTCTGGTAATCACATCATCGGCCGAATCTGTAACAACGGTCTCCAAAATTTCCACGGCTAACCTGTCCGGCGTAAGTTCGAACCTGTCGAGATCCCATTTGATCTTTTCCAGAAGACGGGGGTTTCCAAGTTCGGTTCCAGCGAAATTGACTCCGACCTGAGGGATTTTCACACCCGCTGCGTCCCACTGCTTGAGGGCCCGAAAGCTATGATACATCATTACTTCTGCAAGGCGTTCAAGTTGGTTTGTTGCTTCGACAGCGGGCAGGAACTCTGCCGGCGGGATGACACCTCTGATAGGGTGGGTCCAACGCGCCAAAGCTTCAAAACCCGTAATGCGGCCCGTATCGGTGCATACCTGAGGTTGAAACCAAGGGGCGATCTCACCTGCCTCCAGTGCTGCAACAACATCGTCGGTCAGGGCGCGTCGCGTCTTCCGTTCCTGATGCATTTGATCGGAGTAGGCGCGAATACTGGATGCGCCCCGCGCCTGTGCGCTGCGCAAGGCAATGCAGGCGGCTTCCAGCCAGTGGCTTCCTTGGTTTTCGGGCGCGCGGGATTGCTGGTAAAAACCGATGCAAACGTCCACATAAATGACGGTTCCATCAATCGATATTGCTTCTTCTGCGGCACTTTGAAGCCTGCCTGCCAGTTGGATACACAGCTCGAGTGAGAGCTGTCGGACGGGGTGTGCGCAAACTGCAAAGCGCGCGTCGCCGATTTGTCCGATCGCGTCGTCGTCCCGCATGGTGCTGCTCAAACGTTCGCCAATGCGCTGGATAATGGTGTCACCGGCGGCAGGACCATATTGTTCAACCAACTCGGAAAATTTTTCGATTTCGATGACATGAATGCAGGAGTCCAATCCGGTTTCGGTGGCTTCTGTAAAAACGGCCTCGCATCTTTCAGCCATAGGTCCGCGCCGGAGCAGCCCGTGGCGTGTTATTATGCTGGAATGCAGGTGGTCTACGGCTGCACCAACGCCGCCGAACAGCAGATATATAACAGGTATAAGTGCCGCGACCACCAGCAGCGCTCCTTCACCGCCAAACCAAAATGCGGCGAGTGAGAAGGCGGGGACAAAGGCCAGGGCTGGAGGGCTGGTGAGTAGCAGAAAAATGCGTTTGCGTATAATTGCCATGCTGGAAACATGGCTGCTTAACTTGCTGTGCTGCACAGACGTTCCTCCGGTTGGGACCGCATGTGCGCTCCATTCGGGCTACCGTAGCGGGAATGGAAACAACCTGAAGTTAATGACCTTGGGCTTCTTTACTGCAACTTAGTTAGAATTGTCCGCGTCCCGCGTTAGACCTGCAAAATCAAAGAGTTTGTTATCCAGAAGATGGGAGGGCCGCGCGTTTGTAAGGGCGCGGAACATAACCTGACGCCGACCGGGGCTGTTGCGTTCCCACCCGTCGAGAATCGCTTTGACCTGTTGTCTTTGCAGCCCGTCCTGTGAACCGCACAGGTCACACGGAATGATCGGATACTTCATCGAGGCGGAAAATTTTTCGCAATCTACTTCGGCCACATGCGCCAGCGGGCGGTAGACAAACAGATCACCTTCCTCGTTCAGCAGCTTGGGTGGCATGGTTGCCAAACGGCCGCCATGAAAGAGATTCATGAAGAATGTTTCCAGAATATCATCGCGGTGATGGCCCAGCACCACAGCCGAGCATCCTTCCTCGCGGGCAATGCGGTAGAGGTTGCCACGCCGCAGGCGTGAACACAGCGCGCAAAACGTGCGGCCCGCAGGGATTTTATCCATCACAATGGAATAGGTGTCCTGATACTCGATCCGGTGCTTCACACCCATTTTCTCTAGGAACTCGGGCAAGACAGTGGCGGGAAAGCCGGGCTGCCCTTGATCCAGATTACACGCCAACAGCTCGACAGGGAGCAGGCCGCGCCATTGCAATTCATGCAGGACGGCCAAAAGAGTGTAGCTGTCTTTGCCACCTGACAGACAGACCAGCCATTTGGTTCCGGGCTCAATCATGCCGTATTGGTCAATCGCTTCGCGGGTCTGGCGTACGATGCGTTTGCGCAGCTTCTTGAACTCGGTCGTTTGCGGTGCGCCGTTAAACAGGGCGTGAATGTCTTCGGGTTGATCAAGCATGGCACGGTCCTCTTGGAATGACCCCTTTTAGCGTTGGGTTTAAACAAACTAAAGCGGTAGTGGCTAGTCTTCTGGCGTGACAATCTGCTGCGAGAGGATCGCACCGCTGAGCAGGCTCACCTGTGCGATATGGGTGCCTGCGTCCGTGTTATAGATCAGATCAAGCATGTCGGATGTGCGCACAGTGTGGGACAGCAATGAGTGTACACCATCGACAATTTTAACCGGTTCACCCCAAGTTGCATCCGTGAGAAACGCGCTGGTCGTGTCCTGCGGCGATAGGCGGCCGTCTTCATTGGTGTCTGAATCCGTGACGGTCATCAGTTGCCCCATTGGCAGATTGGCCTGACCGCTTTCCCGCAAGACAAGCGCGTAGGTATTCAGGATCAGCCGTTCGGCAGGAGGGAAAAGCCAGCGGTTTGATTGCGGCGCAGTTTGGACGATGCGGTAGTTTACCAGATTTCCAACACTGCTCTTGCTGATACTCCGGTTGGAATAGGTTTGTTCGACATAGAGCGGCAGTGCGTAGGTGCCGTCTGCTGTGGCCGCAGAAGGAGTGCCGAAATAACGTTTGATTGTGTCATCTATAACGGCCTCCCCCGGTGCATCTGCGGGGTTCATAACAAGAGTGTTTGTGGTTCGTGTGGGGAACAGCGTGCGGGCCAAGTCGCGGCCAAGCTCATAGGTGATGGCGCCTAGAGCCAGCAATGCGACCAATGCGATTGCAAGCGCGTTGAAGCGCCAAACCCATTTGAAAAAGCCGGTTTCCATGCGTTAGTCCTTATCTGGCACGGGGTCGTATCCATCGCTGCCGAAGGGGTGACAGCGCCCGATACGTCGTGCGGCAAGCAGACTGCCTTTTAATGCACCGTGTGTCTCAAGTGCTTCAAGCGCATAAGCGGAACAGGTGGGCTGGTAGCGGCAATTAAACCCGACCCATGGGCTGAATATCAGCCGGTAGGCGTAAACGGGCAGGGCAATGATGCGGGCGACGGGGGTCACTTGCGGGGACCATGTAGGATTGCCAGTGATTTCTCCAGATCCGCCAACAGCTGTGCGTAGGGAAGGTTCGCGGTCGCACCATTGCGACCGATCAGGACATAGTCGTGCCCCTCAATACCTTTGACCGGCAGAATGGCGCGGGCAATTTCGCGCAAGCGGCGCTTGGCGCGGTTGCGGGCCACAGCGTTGCCGACTTTTTTGGAACAGGTATAGCCAATGCGGATCCCCTCCGTCTCGCCTTCGGGGCGGCGCAGGGATTGCAGCACAAATCCAGCCATTGCGACCCGCTTGCCGCGAGCTGCGCGCTGGAAGTCGCGGCGTTGGGTTAGAACAGTCGGAGCCAGATATGACAAAACCGTCGTATACTTATCCCCTTTGGCGGTTATGCCAATCAGGTCAGTCTCCGACGGTGTCATAACATTAGCCTTAGGCGTGTATTACGCGCTCAGCTCTTTACGGCCTTGGGCACGACGAGCATTGATGATCTTGCGACCTGCTTTAGTTGCCATGCGTGCACGGAAACCGTGGCGGCGCTTGCGGACGAGGTTCGAGGGTTGAAAGGTGCGTTTCATCGCTCCGTCTCCATCTAGTATAACTTGTGCGCAGCGGATTCGCCGATACACGTCAATTCAGACCCGTCCTCTAAAGCGCTGAGCGCCCCAAGTCAAACCCTGCGAGGCGGGAAACTGCATTGATCTGCAATAAATATCCTGTGCCATGACGGGATATATTTCAATAGCCCCTCAAAAGCGTCTGTTGGGCCATGATTTGCCACACGCCCGATCAAGCGCGCGTGAGCGGGGTGTCCTTGTTCCGCGCAAAAGCGCATCTAGGGGGAGACAAATCGGGGCAGGAGCGCGAAAGATGACAGGTATGACGACGACTGAAGATAAAAAGTCCGGTATTGTGCGGTTTGGCCCGCTGGTCCTGATTGTAACTGTGGCAGCTCTTGGTGCTTTTGCGCTGCGGGACTACCTTGGTTTTGAAGCGCTGCGCGATAACCGCGAGGCGTTGCTCGCCTTTCGTGACAGCCATTTTGTACTGACTGTTCTGGGCTTCTTTATCGCCTACATCCTGATTGTGACATTTTCCCTGCCCGGTGCGCTGATCGCGACTCTGACGGGGGGATTTCTGTTCGGCACTGCGCTGGGCGCTGCGTTTAACGTGATGGCGGCGACTATAGGTGCGACGCTTATTTTTCTGGTGGCGCGTATGGGGCTGGGTGAAAAGCTGAAAGCGCGAATGGAGACCTCGGCGGGTATGGTCGCGCGGATCAAGAAGCGTCTGGACGAGAATCAGTGGTCGATGCTGTTCTTCATCCGTCTGGTGCCGGCTGTTCCGTTCTTTGTGGCAAATCTGATTCCTGCGTTTCTGGGCGTACCGCTGCGGCGCTTTGTGATCTCGACGTTTTTGGGCATCATCCCCGGTTCGCTGGTTTACACCTCTGTAGGCGCGGGATTGGGTGAGGTGTTTGCCCGTGGCGAGACCCCTAATTTTGGCATTATCTTCGAGCCGCATATTCTGCTTCCCATTCTGGGGCTCTGCGCTTTGTCGCTCCTGCCCGTGGTGATCAAAGCCCTCACCGGCAAAAAGGACCTGTAACCATGAAACATATCAAAACAGACATTCTGGTCATTGGTGCAGGGTCGGGTGGCTTGTCCGTGGCTGCAGGGGCCGCACAGATGGGCGCGGATGTGGTTCTGCTGGAGGGTCACAAGATGGGCGGCGATTGCCTGAACTTTGGATGCGTTCCGTCCAAAGCGCTGATTGCGACGGGTAAGGCTGCATACGGGCAACAGCATAGTGCGCAATTTGGTGTGGCGGATGCAGCGGGTGCTGTGGATTACGCAGCCGCCAAGGACCATGTGGCGGACGTGATTGCGACCATCGCGCCTGTGGACAGTCAGGAACGGTTCGAGGGCTTCGGGATCAATGTGATCCGCGAATATGGCCGCTTTATCTCCCCGACCGAAGTGCAGGCGGGGGATACGGTGATCAAGGCGCGGCGGATCGTTATCGCTACAGGGTCCTCTCCGCTTGTTCCGCCAATTCCGGGTTTGGATACCGTCCCTTACGAAACAAACGAGACGCTGTTTGATCTGCGCGAGGCGCCCGAGCATCTACTCATTGTTGGCGGTGGGCCCATCGGGATGGAAATGGCGCAGGCCCATATTCGCATGGGGTGTAAAGTCACCGTGATCGAAGGTGCAAAGGCCTTGGGCAAGGATGACCCTGAGCTGGCCGAGGTTGTGCTGTCTTCGTTGAAAGAAGAAGGCGTTGAGATTGCGGAGGATGCGCTGGCGGCTGAAGTGCGCGGTAAGGCAGGGGCAATCGAGATCGAAACCCAGGACGGGCGTGTGTTCAAGGGCTCGCATCTGCTGATGGCGGTGGGGCGGCGGGCAAATACGTCCAAGCTGGATCTGGAAGCGGGCGGGATCAAGCCATCGCGCAACGGGATTGAAGTGGATGACAGCCTGCGCACCAGCAACAGGCGCGTCTACGCGATTGGCGATGTGGCAGGCAGCCTGCAATTCACCCATGTGGCGGGATACCATGCCGGTGTTATCATCCGCTCTATGCTGTTTGGCCTGCCGTCCAAGGCCAAAATCGCGCATATCCCATGGGCCACCTATACCGATCCCGAACTGTCGCAGGTCGGCCTGACCGAGGCGCAAGCCAAAGACAAACACGGCAGCGCGCTTGAAGTGGTCCGGTTCCACTATTCCCACAATGACCGCGCGATAGCCGAGCGTAAGACAAAGGGCTTTATCAAGGTGATGGTCGTGAAGGGCCGTCCCGTTGGCGCGTCAATTGTCGGGTATCAGGCCGGAGAGCTGATTAATCTATGGGCTTTGGCATTGGCCAACAAAATGAAAATGAGCCAGATTGCTGCGATGGTTGCGCCCTATCCGACCATCGGCGAGATCAACAAACGCGCCGCTGGTGCATACTTTGGACCGCGCCTGTTCGAGAGTGATATGGTTAAACGCGTTGTGGGGCTAGTTCAGCGGTTTGTGCCTTAATGGAAGGGGTGCGCCTCTCCCTTGCCGTTTGTTGTGATTGGAAAGTTGGATCATGATTAATTCGCTCTCAGGTCGTTTGCTGATCCTGACGACAGTGTTTGTCATGCTGGCCGAGGTGCTTATTTTTGTGCCTTCCATCGCGCGGTTCCGCGAGGATTACATGCTCAACCGGCTGGAGCGGGCGCAGATTGCGTCATTGACGTTGCTGGCGGATGATATGCTGGACCCCGCGCTTGAGGCTGAATTGCTGCGCAACGCAGAGGTGTTCAACGTGGTGCTGCGCCGTGACGAGATGCGCCAGCTTGTGCTGTCCTCACCGATGCCCCAGATGATCGACCGCACAATTGATTTGCGAAACGATTCGGCGTCAGTCCTGATCCGTGATGCAATGATGCGTCTGTTGACGCCCGAGAATAAAGTAATCCGCGTCATCGGTGCACCCGTACGGGATGCAGGCCTGCTGATCGAAGTCACAATGGACACTGGCCCGATGCGCACCGCCATGATCGATTACGGCCTGCGTATCCTGCTGCTGTCAGCTGTAATCTCCGTCTTTACAGCGATACTCCTGTTTCTGGCGATGCGCGTGTTTTTGGTGAAGCCCATCAAAGGCGTCGTCGCCCATATGCAGCGCTATGCTGCGGCCCCCGAGGATGCGCGCCGGATCATCGTACCTTCCGCAGGTGTGACTGAACTGCGCGAGGCAGAAGAGGCGTTGAAAGCGTTGCAAACAGAATTGACCAGTGCGCTGCGCCAGAAAGAGCGTTTGGCTCAGCTCGGGTCTGCCGTGAGCAAGATCAGCCATGATTTGCGCAATATCATGACCTCGGCGCAACTGTTTACGGACCGGATAGAAATGTCCGAAGACCCAGTCGTTGCGCGGATGGCGCCCAAGTTGGTGGGGTCCATCACCCGTGCGGTACATCTGTGCGAATCGACGCTGGCCTTTGGTCGGGCAGAAGAGCCGGGCCCGACCCTGACACAAGTCCGCCTTGCGGATGTGGTAGACGACGTTCTCGACAGCGAGCGTTTAGCCGCAGGGGAGTTCCCGCTGGTGTTCAATATGGATGTGCCGGCTGATCTCTTTATCAGGGCCGACCCAGAGCAATTATACCGTGTTCTGGGCAATCTGGTTCGCAATGCGCGTCAGGCGATTATGGCCTCAAGGATCGAGGGCGAGATTGGCATAAGAGCAACCGAGACACCCGATGCGTGGTTGATTGGGTTGCGTGATACGGGGCCGGGACTGGCTGCAAAGGCGCAAGAGCACCTGTTTGCGCCCTTTCAGGGTTCTGTGCGCAAAGGTGGGTCCGGTCTGGGGCTGGCTATTTCAGCCGAGCTGTTGCGTGGCCATGGCGGGGACATTGCGCTGACCCGCACAGATGCCAGCGGCACGGAGTTTTTGATCACTCTACCCAAAGGGGACGGGACGATTTAAACTTTTTTGCTATGTGGTTGATTTTGGTCTTTATCAGGGCTTGCATTGCCCGCGCGCTGATACTAAACCGCCCACACAGTGCACCCGTAGCTCAGCTGGATAGAGCACCTGACTACGAATCAGGGGGCCAGAGGTTCGAATCCTTTCGGGTGCACCACTTCTCTTTTTTGACAAGTTTCGCGCGGTCTAATGCATACACATTAGACCCTTCGCGCGCTTGTCCTTTATGCTTTCTGGGCAAATGGCTTGTTTGAAGTTCAAAGGCGAGCCGCGCCTGTTGTACTACGACCTGTCAATGTTTTCTGCCATCCGATCTTGCGCAAT
This sequence comes from Sulfitobacter sp., assembly GCA_029252045.1. GTDB lineage: Bacteria > Pseudomonadota > Alphaproteobacteria > Rhodobacterales > Rhodobacteraceae > Sulfitobacter. The sequence continues at coordinate 252,022 of JAQXCD010000020.1, read as the reverse complement.
TGCGTCAGGCAGGTCACGACTTGTGCACGAAGATCACATCCTGAAGGAGGAGTTCAGATGAAAACTCTATTGAAATCCGCAGTTGCCGCGATTGCCCTGACGACATTGGGCCTCACGTCCGCATCCGCAGAGACCCGCATTACCTATAAATCCGCCAAAACCGGATCATCCTATTACCAGATGGGTGTCGAGCTGGCCGAGGCCATGAAGGCCGGTACGGATGGTGAGGTGATTGTCACCGTTGAGGAGAGCCAAGGCTCGGTCCAGAACGTGATGGAGGTGCGTGCGCGTGGCGGTGACTATGTCTTCACAACGCCCCCCGCATTGGTCCGGTTGGCGCAGGGCGGTAAAGCCATGTTCGACGGCAAGGGTGATCCTGCCTTTGATACCATCCGTGCGTTGTTCCCGATCCCTTCGCTGACGATGCATTTTGTCATGTCGGCTGACAGTGGTGTGACCGATTTGGCAGGCCTTGAAGGCAAGACGATCCTGCTGGGCAAAGGCTCGTTCGGGGCGACGGAAGGCGAGAAGTATATCGAGCTGTTTGGCCTGAAGGATAAGGTTAAAATCGCTGATGCCGAATTGTCTAACGCAGTTGCTGCCCTGAAGAACGGCCAGATCGACGGTTTTGTGACAGCAGGGTCATGGCCAGCCCCTAACGTGATCGAGGCAGCGGCCTCCACAACGGTAAACGTCCTGTCGCTGAGCGATGATCAAATTGTACAGACCAAGCGTACTACGCTGGTGATCCCCGCAGGCACATATGCGGGTCAGGAGGCGGACATTCGCACGACATCCCTGCCTGTTGTGGCCTATGCAACCACTGCAATGGACGACGAGGCTGCCTATCAATTGACCAAGACATTCTGGGAAAGCAAAGCCAAGCTGGGTGAAAACTCCCCGTGGTGGAATGGCGTCAACGAGGGTCTGATGGCAACCATTGAGGGCACCATTCATCCCGGTGCACAGCGCTACTATGTAGAAGCGGGCATCGCCCTGACAGACGCGCAGAAATAAACCTCGGGGTGGGCCAGAGAGCGTTTTGGCCTGCCCCACAACCCAGAGACCCGAATATGGAAATGTTACCCAAAGGCTGGCTGAGCGCTGGATTTTGGCTGCTTCTGGCGGCTTGCCTTGTGGGCTATCACCTTGCGCTGATCTTTTCGGGCTTGGTGCCGAATTTGGTCAGCCGCCCGCTTCATATGGCTCTTATTCTGCCTTTTGCTTTGGTGCTGGGGGCCACAACTCCTATCGGTCGTTTCAGCGGGGCCGCCCTTGCGGCACTTGGCGTTGGTGCTGCCCTTTGGGTGGCGGTCAACAGTGACCGTTTGGGGGATCAATACGGATTTCTTGAAGGGAACTTTCAGTTCGGCGTGGCCATCGTCTTGCTTGGCGTCACGCTTGAGACTGCACGCCGTGCGATCGGCTGGCCACTGCCCGTGGTCGCGGGGCTGGCGCTGCTGTACGGTCTCTATGGGCAGTATATTCCGGGCCAGTTCGGCCATTCCGGCACACCCACCGCCAGTTTTCTAGGGACGCTGACAATTGCCGAAGGCGGCATCTGGGGCTCGCTGACCGGTGTGTCCGTGGGTGTGGTCGCGATCTTTGTGATCTTTGGCGCAGTACTGAACGCGGGCGAGGCGGGGCAGGGATTTATGAACGTGGCTGCGGCAGCGGCAGGGCGGCTCAAAGGCGGCGCGGCGAAGGTGTCGGTCATCTCCTCTGCGCTTTTCGGGTCAATCTCCGGCTCGGCTTCGGCCAATGTGGCATCGACAGGGGCAGTGACGCTGCCTGCCATGACAAAGCTGGGGTATCCCAAACGTCTGGCTGCGGCAGTTGAGGCTGTGGCATCGTCAGGTGGCCAGATCATGCCACCCTTGATGGGGGCAGGCGCCTTTGTGATGGTTGAGCTGACAGGCGTGCCCTACACCTCGATTATGGCGGCGGCGATATTGCCCGCATTCCTCTATTTTCTCGCAGTCTGGGTTGGCATCAATGCCTACGCCAGCCGGTTCGATCTGAAAGGCGTGGATGCTGCCGACCAGCCGACGCGGCGCGATGTGATTGTGACATCGCTGTTTTTTCTGGTGCCGTTCACCGTCCTGCTCTGGGCGATGTTCGGTGCGAAATTTACGCCAGAGTATTCGGCTGCACTGGCTATTCTGGCAGGGGCGTTGCTGCTGCTAATCAACGGTAATTTACAGAGCCGCCGTGACCAGATCATCGACCGGCTCGTGAGTGCGATTATGACGGCGGCCAAGCAGGTGTCGATGATTGCGTCTATCATTCTGTGTGCGTCAATCATAATCGGGGTGCTGTCGATCACGGGGTTGGGCGTCAAAATCACCTCGCTCATTCTGGAAGGATCGGGCGGGTTGCTTTGGCCGTCACTATTGCTGACCGCACTTGCCTGCTTGCTGCTGGGCATGGAGGTGCCGACGACGGCAGCTTATGTCATCTGCGTATCTGTCGCGGGCCCTGCGCTGATGCAGCTGGGGCTTGAGCCGTTGCAGGCGCATCTGTTTGTGTTCTGGTTTGCGCTGCTGTCCACCATTACACCGCCTGTTTGCGGTGCCGTCTTTATTGCGGCTGGGATGATCGGCGAGAGCTGGCTCAAGGTTGCGTTGACCGCGATGGCGCTGGGCGTTGGCCTCTATATTATTCCGCTCGGCATGATCGCGAACCCTGATGTGTTACGGCTGGCCGAAGCGCCGTTGGCTGCACTGGTGGCGATGCTGCGGATCGCTGTCGGGCTGGCGCTGGTGTCTTATGGATTAATCGCAGCCCGCAAGGTGTTGCCGACAGTTGGCATGGTCCTCGGCGGGCTCGCGATCGTTTTCTCGGGCGTCTATATCTAACGGTCAGGATGTGCGGCGATAAAGGCAGGGTGGGCCGAGCAGGCCTGCTCGACTGAAGCGATCCGCGAACAACCGGAATAATCCGCACCCCACCGCCTGGCGTTATAAATCTGCGGCATCAGCACGATATCGGCCAGACCGGGGGTGTTGCCACAGCAGAAGGGAGCTTGGGTGAAGTCCTTCAGCATGTCTTCAAACGCTGCCATGCGCGGCGCGATGAAGTGGCGCATCCAGTTGGTGCGTGCAGGTTCCTCACCTTTGGTCGCATAGCCTGCGACGGACAGGTTGCAGACCGGATGCAGATCAACAGCAATCGCATGGGCAAGGGCCGTTTGCCGCGCGCGTTGTACGGGGTCCGTCGGTAGCAAGCCTAGGCCGCGTGTTGCATCAAGATACTCAAGGATCGCAAGTGATTGGGTCAAACGGTGGCCGTCGATGTCCAACACAGGCACAAAACCTTGCGGATTGCGCGCCAGATGCTCTGCAGTTTTGTGGTCTTTGGCCAGCAGGTCGACCGTTTTGATCTCGTACTCGATCCCCGCGAGGTTCAGCGCAATCCGCACACGGTAGCTGGCAGAAGATTTCGGATAATCCCATAGGACAACACCACTCACTTTGCGGCCTCCAGTGCTGCTGTCAGCACCGCGCGGTCGCCGATGTGATTGGCCAGCGTCAGGATCAGGCGCGCGTTAAAGGCATCGCTTTGCTCTTGGCTCAGACCCGAATGCGCGCGGATCAACTCGTCATAGAACCCGTCCGGATCAGGTAGATTTGGCATGAGAGTCAGCATGGTCAGGCTTTTCCAATTGCGGTTTTCAAGGCAGCGGCGATGGCATCCGCGTTGAATGCGGGCCAGCGGGCAACGATATGTTGGTCAGGCCGGATCAGATAGACTGCTTGGGGGGTATCGCCCAGATAGCGTTTGACCAGTTCCGGTGACGGCGCATCTGCCGTGACCACGCGGGCCGTCAGCCCGTGCGCCGCAACCTCCTTTGCGTCGCATCCGATGGCGAGAATGGTGAAATCCCCCCCCAGATGATCCAGAATAAACCCGTCTCGATGGGGCGCGTCGGCACAGGGCATGCCGGGGGCTGTCGCGTCCGGCCCTGCCAGCACATCCTCGCCAAACAGCGGGAAGCCGCAATAATTGCAAGGAACGGACAAGCGGCCCGAGTTCACCAAGGGGCGGGCGAAGGCATGTTTGTTTGCCAGTTCCAGCACCGCGTTACGGAAGGTTTTGGAAACGTCAGATTTCGGGGTCATAAAATCCGTAGCCCGCGACGAGTTCAGGATATTCTCGTCCGCGCCGTGCTCCCGTTCGGTGGCGTAGGTGTCGAGCAGGCTGTCATCTGCCAGACCTTTAAGTACCAGATCAAGTTTCCACGCCAGATTGTCAGCGTCCTGCACACCGGAGTTCGCGCCGCGTGCGCCAAAGGGCGAGACCTGATGCGCAGAGTCACCAGCAAAGATCACATTGCCATGGCGAAACTTGGCCATCCGGCGGCATTGGAAGGTATAGATCGAGGTCCATTCCAGCTCGTATTCCGGCACATGGCCTGCCTGCGATGACAGCATGGCGTCCACACGCGCGCGGATGCGGGCAGGGTCCAGCTCCTTCTCGCGGTCGATGTCCCAGCCCAGCTGGAAGTCGATGCGCCAGATGTCGTCGGGTTGTTTGTGCAGCAGGGCGGATTGTCCGGCACCTTTGAACGGCGGCTCGAACCAGAACCAGCGTTCGGTCGGAAAATCGGCCTTCATATGCACATCGGCGATCAGAAAGTTATCCTCGAACACACGGCCATCAAAGGTGAGCCCCATCATGTCGCGCAGCGGCGAGCGCGCGCCGTCACAAGCGATCAGGTAATCCGCCTCAAGCTGGTAAGGGCCATCGGGGGTGTCGACGGTCAGGGTGCTGTAGGTGCCGTGATTTTCCAGAGCAGTTGCGCAGTTGCGGCCCCTGATTTCAATCGGTGCCCCATCCGCTTGGGCGGCATGAATCGCATCGACGAGATATTTCTCGAAATAGGGTTGTTGCAGGTTGATGAAGGCGGGATTGCGGTGGCCTGCTTCGGGTTGCAGGTTGAAATCAAACACTTTGTGGTCGGCGTGGAAGACCTTGCCCACATTCCAGACCACACCTTTGTCGACCATGGCTTGGCTCGCACCAAGACGGTTTGTGATATCCAGCGTGCGTTTGGCAAAACAGATCGCCTTGGAGCCCAGGCCTGCACCGTCATGGTCATCCAGCACCAGTGCGGGCGTGCCTTTGAGACCCAGATCAAGTGCCAACGCAAGACCGATAGGGCCGCCACCGACAATCACAACAGGATGGCGGAGGGGGGCATTATCCTGCGCTGCGACCTTGGCATAGGGGTAAAGCTGGAAGGCAGTTTTATAGCGTGTTGCGACCACTGTGCGTGTCTCCCTGTTGGTATTTGAACGGGCGCTCCTCGCTGGCGGCGCCCGCTCCTCGCTTGATTTAGCCTTGAAGGGCTGCCCACATTTCCAGATCACGTTCGGCGGTCCAGATGCGGGGGTGGGTGATGCCGCGGGCTTCGTCATAGGCGCGGGCCACGTTGAAGGGCAGGCAGTGCTCGTAGATTGCGTAATCCTTGAACTTGGGGTCACATTCGGCGCGCACCGCGTCCCATGCCTGCTTGAGCGTGCCGCCTTGGGCCGCCACGCGCGCGGCGGGGGCGTAGGTGGAATTGACGAAGTCACGCGTGCTCTCGATGGCGCGGTTCACGGCTTCTTTGCCAATGAGGGCACCGCCGCGACCGGGCGCGATGGAATTTACATCGTAGGCCTTGATGGCATCCAGCGTATTGCCCCAATCGGCGAAATGGCCATCACCGCAATAGCAGGCCGAGTGATCCTCGACGATATCGCCGGTGAACATCACGTTCTCGTCGGGGACATGAATCACGATATCCCCAGCCGTATGCGCGCGACCAAGGTGCATCAGGTCCACGCGGCGTTTGCCAAGATGTACGGTCATGCGGTCATTGAAGGTGGTGGTGGGGAAGGTGAGACCCGGGATGGATTCGTAGCCCTCGAACAGACGGGGGAAGCGTTGGAACTCGGAATCCCAGTCCTCTTGCCCGCGCTCCATCACCATGCCACGGGCGGCTTCGCCCATGATGATCTGGTCTGCGCCGTAACCCGATGCGCCCAGCACGCGCACGGCGTGATAGTGGGTTAGCACAACGTGGCTGATCGGTTTGTCGGTGACTTTGCGGACCTGCTCGATCACTTTGTTCGCCAGACGCGGGGTGGCCTGCGCCTCAACGATCATAACGCTCTCGTCGCCGATGATCACGCCAGAGTTCGGATCACCCTCGGCGGTGAAGGCCCACAAATCGCGGCCGATTTCGTCGAAGGTGATTTTCTTTTCAGTCATGTCGCCTTGGGAGGCAAATGCTTTGGCCATGGGTCTGTCCTAACTTCGGGTGTGTTTGGGGCGTTGGGTGGAATGGGATATGGAAAAGGGTGCAAGGGGCGGGGTGATCCGCCCCTGTTGCGTTACGGGAATTTGATGGCGGGTTTGATGGTGCCTGTGCAGGTGCCGAAGCCGATTTTGTAGCCGTCACCGATGGCCGCGCCGTGCAGGGTCAGCGTGTCGCCGTCTTCGATAAAGCTGCGGGTTTGGCCGTTGCCGATATCTATCGGCTCTTGGCCGCCCCAGCTGAGTTCCAGCAGGCTGCCGCGCTGGTGTTTTTCGGGGCCGGAGATGGTGCCGGAGCCGAGCAAGTCACCCGGTGTCATAGCGCAACCGGAGCTTGCGTGGTGGGCCAGTTGTTGCGGGGCGGAGTAGTACATCTCGTTGTAGTTCGTCTCGCAGATGGTTTTGACCTCACCGCCTTCGGCCTGCATGGTCACGCTGAGGGCGATGTCATAGAGCATTGGTTTTGGCTCAAGCAGGTAGGGCAGCAATTCCTTTTCGCGCTCTGGTGTGGATGTGCGGAACGGCTCCAACGCGGCGCGGGTGACGATCCACGGGCTGATTGAAGTGGCAAATGCTTTTGCCTGAAAGGGGCCAAGGGGCTGGTATTCCCACGCCTGAATGTCACGCGCGGACCAGTCGTTCAGCAGAACGTAGCCGAAGATCATTTCATCCGCCTGGGCTACTGTCACAGGGTGGCCCAGTTCGGATGCGCTGCCGACGATGGTGCCCATTTCCAGCTCGATGTCGAGGCGTTTGCAGGGGCCAAAGGAAGGTGTGTCTGCTGTGGGGGCCTTGGTCTGGCCATTTGGGCGGATGATGTCTGTGCCGGAGACAACAACAGATGACGCGCGGCCGTTGTAGCCGATGGGGATGTGCAGCCAGTTGGGCGGCAGGGCGTTTTGGGCGCCGCGGAACATGGTGCCGACATTCGTAGCGTGGTGTTTACCTGCGTAGAAGTCTGTGTATTCTGCCACAACCATTGGCAGTTCCATGCGGGCCGCTGACATGGGAAAAAGTAATGGTGCGACCGATGCCTGCTCGGCCGAGCCTTCGGCGAGCAGTTGTTGCAGGCGCGCGCGCAGGGCGACCCATGCCTCTGGCCCCAGTTCCATCACATCGTTCCAGTAGGGGACATCAAACACAGGATCTTCGGCCAGCTCGATCAGGCCTGCTTCTTCGGCGGCGGACATATCAAGGATCATGTCACCGATGGCCACGCCGCAGCGCGGCTCAAGCTTGTCGGTGGTGAACACGCCGTAAGGCAGGTTGTTGAGCGGGAATTGGGTGTCGGCGCTGTTGGCGCTTTTTACCCATGATTTCATCAGTTTCATTGTTGTTCCTTAGTTCCGTGGTGCGGGGAGGCCGCACTGTTTTTCAATCGCCGCCGCCATCTCCATCACCGCGGTAGCCAAAATCGCCAGTCCAGCGGCGCCTTTCAGCGACGTTTCGATAGGTCGTGCGAAAGCGCGCGGGTTTGTAATAGTCCCATAGCATCAGGCCTGCGCAGACGACGATGAACAGAATGATCGCAATCACAACTTCCACTATTTCTTGCCCGGCGTGCCGTCGAATTTCTTCTCCAGATCTGTCCAGCAGTCGATATAATCGTCCTGTAGCGGTGCCTCTTTGGCCGCAAAGGCGGTTAGGTGCTGCGGGAAGCGGGTCTCGAACATAAACGACATGGTGTTTTCGAGCTTCTCTGGACCCAGATTGCTGTTTGAGGCGCCTTCAAATGCATTTTTGTCAGGGCCATGGGGCAGCATCATGTTGTGCAAGCTCATGCCGCCGGGGATGAAACCCTTGGGCTTGGCGTCATAGATGCCGAAGATATTGCCCATCAGCTCGGACATGACGTTCTTGTGGTACCATGGCGGCCGGAAGGTATCTTCGGCCACCATCCAGCGGTCACGGAACAGAACAAAGTCGATGTTGGCGGTGCCTTCAACGCCGCTGTCGGCGGTCAAAACGGTGAAAATGGACGGATCGGGGTGGTCAAACAGGATCGCGCCGACAGGGCAATAGGTGCGCAGATCGTATTTGCAGGGCGCATAGTTGCCATGCCATGCGACAACGTCCAAAGGCGAATGGCCGATCTTGGTCTCGTGGAACTGGCCCGCCCATTTGATCGTCACGGTGGAGGGCGCATCACGGTCCTCGAAGGCGGCAACAGGTGTTTTGAAATCACGCGGATTTGCCATGCAGTTGGCGCCGATGGGGCCGCGACCGGGGAGGCGGAACTTCTGGCCGTAGTTTTCGCAGACAAAGCCGCGGGCGGGGCCTTCCAGCACTTCAACACGGTAGACCAGACCGCGCGGGATGATGGCGATTTCTTGCGGCTCGATGTCGATCACGCCCAACTCGGTTGCGAAACGCAGGCGGCCTTCTTGGGGCACGACCAGTAGTTCGGAATCAGCGGAAAAGAAATACGCATCCTTCATCGATTTTGTGACCAGATAGACGTGGCTTGCCATGCCAACTTGTGTATTCACATCACCCGCAGTTGTCATGGTGCGCATGCCGGTCAGCCATGTCAGCGGCTGGTCAGAATGCGGCACGGGATCCCAGCGGTATTGTCCCAGCGATAAAACGTCGGGGTCAATATTGGGAGCGGACTTCCAGTAGGGCAGATCAATCTTCTCAAACCGGTGTGTGTGTTTGACTGAGGGGCGGATGCGGTAGCACCATGTACGCTCGTTCTGGTGACTGGGTGCAGTAAAGGCGGTGCCACTCAGCTGTTCGCCATAAAGGCCATAGTTGACTTTTTGAGGCGAGTTCATGCCCTGCGGCAGAGCACCGGGCAGGGCCTCTGTCTCAAAGTCGTTCCCGAAACCGGGCATATATCCTTCGTGGGTGCCAACCGGTGTGGCGGCAGTTTGTAATCCATGCGGAACAGGTGTGTTGGTCATCGTGTTTCCCTTTACGCGGTGCCACATGAGGTATTAGTTTGAAATGTAACTAACAACAGGTAAGTTGAAAAAATGTCCAATAACGATTTTGATCTGGGCCGGTTTTTACCCTACGCGCTTAATCAGGCGGCGGAGGCCACCAGCATCGGGTTCCAGAAAAACTACCGCCAGCGTTATGGTATGTTGCGGACGGAGTGGCGGGTGTTGTTCCATCTGGGCCGCTATGGCGGGATGACGGCGAAGACCATTTGTGACCGTGCAAGCATGCACAAAACCAAGGTTAGCCGTGCCGTTAGTGCGCTGGAGAAAAAGCGGTATCTTGTTCGCACCCCGCAAGAGCAGGATCGCAGACATGAGACATTGGCGCTGACGCGGCAAGGGCAGGCGGTCTATGCGGACCTCTATCAAGCAGCCAAAGCATATGACGCGTCACTTTCATCGCACTTTACCCCCGAGGAGCGCGAAGTGCTCAACCGTTGTCTGGAGAAGATTGCATCGTTGTAGGCAGGCCATGCGCCCACGGCCTGCCCGGTTGTTTGGCGAGAGTTTAGTCGGATTTCTTCATGGTGCCGTGGCCCATTTTGGAATGGTCCATGCCGCCGTGATCCCCTGCGCTTCGCGCTTCGACATCAAACTCCACGTTCATTTCGCCGGCGTTTTCGAACACCAGCGTCGCGCTGATTTTCTCGTCCAGCTCAAACGCGTTGCCGCCCAGTTCCATAAACATCACATGCAGGCCACCGGGCTGTAGCAGAACGGTTTCACCTGCCGGTATTTCGATGCCGTCTTGCTTGGTCATGCGGGCGATCCCGTTTGCATCTGTCTCGGACAGGTGCAACTCGATACGCGGGATATCCGCCACGCGGACTTCCAGCAGTTTGTCTGCGGTGTCGGTTGTGTTTTCAATGGTCATATAGCCGCCCCCGACATTCGCGTTTTTTGCGGTCTCGAAGGCCATCGGGTGTGTGACGGTAATCCCGCCGAGGGTATAGTCTTGCGCCTGTGCAGCGCCTGTCAGAAGGAGCGCCGCGACAGCGGTTTGGATGAAAGTTTTCATGGTTTTTTCCTGTGGTTCATGCAGCATTTTTCTGCATGTCAAATGACGAAAATTAGAGATGTATTTACGTCATGCGCGCAGGGGGTGCGCGTACAGGAGGTGTTGCGTGGGGGGCAGGAAGGGGGGCATCAGTCCCGCGTATAATCACCGGATCAAGGGGCGTTGGGGTAAACGCGGGGTGCAACAGGCGGGCATGCAGTGGCAACATCATCGCAGCTGCAATATTGCAGCTTTCGCAACCACCCGCCTTGTGATCCCCGCGTTCGCCGCAGATATCAGCCAGATCGCCGCCCATGGATATGAACTGGGTTATTTCTGCTGATACCGGCTCGGCCCCTGCGCGGTGGACAAACGGCAAGGCGAGCAGCGCAAACATCAGCGCGGCCAGCATGGCATTTTTCAGGGTGGTATAAACAAGCCTGCTCATCACCGGATGAATTATATTAACGGGCTGGGCTGCGCCAGTCATTGTGGGTGCGACATTCCTGCTGGTCGCAACGGCCGTCTGGTGACCGAAAAAAGAACGCCCCGATGTGTAGCATACATCGGGGCGCCTAACCGGCTATGGTGTAACAGGCAGCCTTAGCGTGCCTTGGGGTCCGGCGCGGTAAAGCCTATGTCACGCCTTCTGTTGTGCGAGCAGACCGATTGTAACGTCCAACGTGACTTCCTTCCCACGGCGCAGGATCGAGATAGTTGCAGCATCATCCGGATTTTTTGCAGCAACCGCGCGTGTGAGGTCGCGCAGGTCGGTGATCGTGGTGCCGTCAAAATCCAGAATGATGTCGCCCTTTTCCAATCCGGCCGTGGCGGCGGGACTGTCTGCTGCGACCATATCAACGACGGCGCTTGTGGCGCTGTCATAGCCCAGCACCTCGGCCACTTCATCGCTCATCGGGCGGATGCTCACACCCAACCAGCCGCGTGTGACCGTGCCGTCATCTTCCAGATCAGCCACAACTTCGCGCACAACATCGGACGGCACGGCAAAACCGATCCCGACAGATCCGCCGCCCGGCGAGATGATGGCAGTGTTCATCCCGATCACATCCCCTGCGTTGTTAAACAACGGCCCACCCGAATTGCCACGGTTGATGGCCGCATCGGTCTGGATGAATTCGTCATAGGGGCCCGAGTGGATGTCGCGCGATTTGGCCGAGATTATTCCGCTGGTCACGGTTGAGCTTAGGCCGAAGGGGTTGCCCACCGCCACAACTTCATCGCCGACGCGCATCGTCTCGGAGGTGCCGAATTTTACAAAGGGCAGATCAACATCCGCCTTGATCGACAGCAACGCGACGTCGGTTGCAGGATCAGCGCCAATAACTACGGCATCGAATTTGCGACCGTCCGTCAGCGTCACCCGAACGCTCTGGGCATCTGCAACGACATGATTGTTCGTGACAATCTTGCCGTCCGCCGAAATCAGAAAACCGGAGCCGAGCCCGCCTTGCGGGGTGTTTTGGGGCATCTGGTTTTCGAACTGTTTACGCAAGGCTTCTGGCATGTTGTCAGGCAGCGTTGCACCTGCGGGGGCCATGCTGGTGACCTCGATGAAGACAACGGCAGGGGCGACCTGCTCGACCAGATCACCGTATCCTCCGGCGGGCACGGCAAAGGCAGCAGTGGGGGCCAGCATAGGCGACAGGGCCAATGCGGCTGCAAGGGCGATCGGGGCGGATTTCGAGAGCAAAGATGTCATGGTAAGTCCTTTTTTGCATCTGGCGTGCATCTGGTTGCGATTGAAGCCAAGATGGGGTGCAAAGGTTACGGGACAGCCCGCGCGTACTATACAAAACTGTAACGCACAGGCGGGATGCAGCGGGCTGCGCAAGGCGCTATATAGGGCATTATGAAAATACTTGTGATCGAAGATGACATCACCACTGGCACCTATATCGCGCGCGGTTTGCGCGAGGAGGGGCATGTGGTCGATCTGGTTTCCAATGGTCGCGAGGGGCTGGTTGCTGCCACGGGTGGCGGCCACGATGTGCTGATTGTGGACCGGATGCTGCCGCAGGTGGATGGCCTGACGCTGGTCAAGACCCTGCGCGGCGCGGGTAATGCCACGCCCGTGCTGTTCCTGACGGCGATGGGATCGGTCGAGGACCGGATTGGCGGGCTGAACGCGGGCGCGGATGATTATCTGGTGAAACCGTTTGCGTTTGGAGAGTTGTCTGCACGCGTCGCTGCACTTGGCCGCCGTCCGCAGGCGGTCGAGAAGGAAACAGCGCTACATGCCGGTGATCTGACACTGGATTTACTGACGCGCAGGGTCACCCGTGAGGGGCAGGTGATTGATTTGCTGCCGCGTGAATTTGCGTTGCTTGAGTTTTTGCTGCGCCGCAAGGGCCGCGTGCAAACGCGTACGATGCTGTTGGAGGGTGTTTGGGACCTGTCGTTTGACCCAATGACCAATGTGGTTGAAACCCACGTCAGCCGGTTGCGGGCCAAAGTTGATAAGCCTTTCGTCACCGAGTTGATCAAGACGGTACGCGGTGCCGGCTACAGGATCGACGGGTGAGACGGCTGTGGCGCTCGATGCCGCTGCAACTGGCGCTGGTGTTGGTGGTGCTCTTCGGGACAGTTAGCCTGCTGAGCCTTGGTGCCAGCTATGCCTTCAGCCGCTCCGCGTTTGAGCAATCCATCCGCGATGATCTGGCGCAGGACATTGCCGGTTTCCGCGCAGCCCCTTCCGCGCGTGCTGTGGCCCTGCTGGTGCAGGCCGAATCCGAGGGGACCGACCCCGACCGTCTGGTCCTCAGCTATGTCACCCGCACAGGCCAGATTTATGGCAACGGTGCCGTGGCCCGGGATGACGAGGGGTTTCACATCATCTCGCTGGAAGCGGGGCGCGCCGAGTTGAATGGCGAATATCTGGCGCTGAGCACTCGGTTGCACGGTGGCCGTCTGACCATTGCCCGTAGCCGCGCCGAGATTGAGGCATTGCGCCCTGTGTTCTTGAATATCTTGTGGATCAGCCTTCTGCCTACTGTGTTGATTGCGTTGTCTGGCGGCCTTTTCCTTGCCCGCTGCTCGCAACGGCATGTCGAGGTTGTGCGCGCCGCGTTGGACCGGTTGACCAGTGGTGATCTGGCCGCACGCGTGCAGACGGGGCCGCGCTGGTCCGATGATCTGCTGCGCATCGGGACGGCGGTGAACGGCATGGCGGGCGCGCAGGAGCGTTCGGTCACGGCCTTGCGTCAGGTGTCCTCGGACATCGCACATGATCTAAAAACACCTGTGCAGCGGGTCTCGCTTCAGCTGGAGGCCTTGGCGGATGTCGTGCCGGATGGCGAGGCCGCCGAACTGGTGGCGAAAACACGCGATGAGGTGGATGGAATCTCGGCTGTGTTCCACTCCTTGCTCCAGCTGACGCAGGTCGAGAATGGTGCGCTCAAGGCACAATTTACGCCGGTTGATCTGGCCGCATTGTGCCGCACCATGGTTGAAGTCTACGAGCCTTCAGCCGCTTTGCGGGCGCAGACCCTGGTGTACGAGGGGCCGGAGAGCCTGAAGGTTTCGGGTGAAAAGACTCTATTGGGGCAAATGCTGGCCAATTTGCTGGAAAATGCGCTGCGTCACACGGGGGAGGGGGCAGCGATAAATGTGGGCCTTGGGGTAACGGAGCATGGCGTGAAGCTGATTGTGGCTGACAACGGGCCGGGCATTCCCGAAGACGAGCGTGGTCGTGTAACGCAACGCCTCTACCGTCTGGACCGGAGCAGGAATACGGTGGGCAACGGCTTGGGGCTCAGCCTTGTGGAGGCAGTGGCACGGTTGCACGGCGCGGACTTGCTATTCGAGGACGCAGAGCCCGGTTTGCGCGTCGTTTTGCAGTTTTCCCCAGAGTAATACTGCGAAACCAGCCTGCGGCAATATTTCTTGTTTTATGCGCTGGGCGGCAGGCGTAGGCATCTTGGTATTCGATGAAAGGATGTCGTATGTTTGACGGTCTCTCAGCGGAGGTGCTGGCGCGGTTCCAGTTTGCCTTTACAATATCTTTCCATATTATCTTTCCTGCTTTCTCGATCGGGCTGGCCAGCTATCTGGCAGTCCTGAACGCGCTATGGCTGCGCACGCGCAACGAGACCTACAAGCAGCTTTTTGAATACTGGAAAAAGATATTCGCGGTGGCTTTTGCCATGGGCGTGGTTTCGGGCATTGTGGTGTCTTACCAGTTTGGCACCAACTGGGCGGTTTTCTCGGATAAAGCGGGGCCGGTTGTCGGGCCGCTGATGGCCTATGAGGTGCTGTCTGCGTTTTTCCTTGAAGCAGGCTTCTTGGGCATCATGCTGTTCGGGCGTGAACGTGTTGGCGACAGGCTACACATGTTGGCCACTGCCGTTGTGGCCTTTGGTACGTTGCTGTCCGCCACTTGGATCTTGTCGGTAAACAGCTGGATGCAAACGCCCGCAGGTTACGGGATCAACGATGTCGGGCAGTTTGTGCCCGAGGATTGGTGGGCCATCGTGTTCAATCCGTCCTTCCCTTACCGCCTGGTGCATATGGTGCTGGCGGCCTACCTGACCACGGCGCTGGTTGTTGGCGCTGTTGGCGCGCTGCATCTGCTGCGTGACAGGTTCGATCTGCCCAGCCGAAAGATGTTCTCGATGGCGATGGCGATGGCGATGTGGATGTTGATTGTTGTGACGCCGCTGCAAATTCTTGCAGGTGATTTCCACGGGCTGAACACGTTGGAGCATCAACCGGCCAAAGTAATGGCGATGGAGGGGCACTATGACAGTCACCCTGACGGCGCGCCGCTGATTCTGTTCGGTATCCCGAACGCGGCGGACAAGCGTATCGACTATGCAGTCCAGATTCCCAAACTCAGCTCGCTGATCCTCAAACATGACCTGAACGCACCTCTGGCCGGATTGGAAACGATACCGGACGAGGACGAGCCGCCGGTGGCAATTGTATTTTGGTCGTTCCGTGTGATGATTGCACCTGGTTTTGCGATGTTAGGGCTGGGTGGCTGGGCGTTGATCCAGCGGATGCGCGGGCGCTTGTATCAGACACAATGGTTGCACCGCGCGGCCCTGATGATGGGACCGGCAGGATTTGTTGCCGTGTTGGCCGGGTGGATCACCACCGAAGTCGGGCGCCAGCCGTTCACCGTTTACGGATTGCTGCGCACATCTGACAGCTTGTCACCTGTGGCAGCACCTGCGGTGGCGGCCTCATTGACGGCCTTCATCATTGTGTATTTCTTCGTGTTTGGTGCTGGCACTTACTATCTCCTGCGAATGATGAACGCGCCTGTCAAAAAGAGTGCCGCTAAAGCCTTGCGGGAAGAAGGACCGATCCGCACCGCGGGGGGGCCACTTGCGGCGGGAAACCGCAAACACCTCAAGGAGGCTGAGGATGCTGGGGCTTGATCTGTCGTTTATTTGGGCAGGCATAATCGCCTTTGCCGTGCTTACTTATGTCATTCTGGACGGATTCGATTTGGGAATTGGATTGCTGTTTCCTCTCACCGATGACGAGGAGGAGCGTAGCGTGATGATGAACTCGGTTGCTCCTGTCTGGGATGGCAACGAGACGTGGCTGGTCTTGGGGGGTGGCGGGTTGTTTGCTGTGTTCCCGCTGGCCTATGCGGTGGTTATGTCGGCGCTATACATGCCGATTACCTTGATGTTGCTGGGACTGGTGTTTCGCGGTGTCGCGTTTGAATACCGCTGGCGAACCGTGCGCTGGAAACGGCTGTGGGATATGGCGTTCTTTGGCGGGTCACTGACGGCGGCGCTGTGTCAGGGGATCGCCCTTGGTGCGCTGGTGCAGGGGATCGAAATTGCAGACCGTGCCTATGCCGGCGGCTGGTGGGATTGGCTCACCCCGTTCTCGTTACTCTGCGGTATGGCGCTGGTGCTGGGGTATGCCATGTTGGGTGCGACATGGCTGAACCTGAAACTGACGGGGCGTATTCAGGCGCATATGCGCAGCCTTGCGTGGCCCGCTGCCATTGGCACGGTCGTCTGCATGGGCATCGTCAGCCTGTGGACGCCCTTTCTGGATGCGGTTTATTTCGCGCGTTGGTTTGCATGGCCCACAGTTGCCTTTAGCGTAATTGTACCGGCGTTGGTGGCGGCTGCGGGGCTGTTTTTTGGTCTGCGCAAGCGACAGGAAATGCGTCCGTTTCTTTGTGCGCAGGCGCTGTTTGTGCTGGGGTTCATCGGGATCGGGATCAGCTTTTATCCCTATATCGTGCCTCCCTCCCTGACCATCGTCGAGGCTGCTGCCCCGGATGAAAGCCTGTGGTTTGCACTGGTTGGTACCGTTGTTCTGGTTCCGATGATCCTGATCTACACCGCCTATTCCTATTGGGTCTTCTGCGGCAAGATTAACCCCTCCGACGGGTATCACTGATGCTGAAGCGTTTAGGGTGGTTTGTGCTGATATGGTTGATCAGCGTGAGTGCGCTGGGCATTGTCGCCTATCTGATCCGTTTGGCAATAATGCCGTCTGCGGCTTGAACATATCTGGACCACAGGACAGACTGCCTAGGAATTTCCAATAAGGAGCCGCGCCTGTGTTCGCTATGCAAGTCACAGCTTTTGATACCCCTTTGTCCCTGCAGGAACTGGCAATGCCCCAGCCTGCGGCAGAGGAGGTCGTGATCAAGGTGGCCGCCTGTGGTCTGAACTTTGGTGATACGCTGCTGATCAAGGGCACCTATCAGGAAAAGCCGCCACTGCCGTTTACCATGGGGATGGAAATGGCGGGGGTTGTGGCGGCGGTTGGATCGAATGTGACGCATCTGGCCGTGGGCCAGCGGGTCGCGGCCTATAGCGGTAAGAACGGGCTGGCGGAATATGCGGCGGTTCCCGCGTCTGTATGTGTCCCGATCCCCGATATGATGCCCTTCACCGATGCTTCGGCTTTTCTGATCACCTACGGGACCAGCCATCTGGCGCTGGAAGAGCGCGCACGCCTCAAGGCGGGTGAGCGGCTGTTGGTGCTGGGGGCGTCCGGCGGTGTTGGCCTCACGGCGGTGGAGTTGGGCAAGCTGATGGGCGCGGAAGTGATCGCCTGCGCACGCGGCGCGGATAAGCTGGAAATCTGCAAGCAGATGGGCGCGGACCATATGATCGATTCCGACACCGCAGACATCCGCGCGCAGGTCAAAGCGCTGGGCGGGGCCGATGTGCTGTATGATCCGATTGGGGGTGCGCAATTTGATGCGGCTTTTCGCGCCTGCAATCAGGGGGCACGGTTGCTGCCTTTGGGGTTTGCCAGCGGTGACGTGCCGCAAATTCCGGCAAACATCCTACTGGTGAAAAATATGACTGTTCTGGGCCTCTATATCGGTGGCTATGCAAGGCTGAACCCCAAAGCACTGACCGACAGCTTCGCGACTTTGATCGGCTGGTACATTGAGGGCAAGATCAAGCCGTATGTCAGCAACATCCTGCCCCTGCGCGAGGCTAATGCGGGGTTGGACCTGCTGCGCCGCCGTGAGGCAACAGGTAAGGTTATAATTGACGTAACAGCTTAATGCCGTCTGGCGACGGGCCGCTGGGTCACGCGCCGCGCCTTTGTACGCTCGCGGAAAAAGACAAACAGGCCTGAGGACAGGATCAGCACGATGCCCGCCCAGATTTCCCAAGTTGGCAGATCTCCGAAGATGAACAGCCCCCAGAGCACCGCCATGGGCAGACCGATGTATTCAAAAGGGGCAACTGTTGCGGCGTCTGCCAGGCGGTAGGCCTGACTGAGGCAATAGCCGATCAGCGCGCCGTTTACGCCCATACCTATCAGAACTTTCCAGTCTTCGGGGGCAGGCCAGACCCAGGCGCGCAGCAAGAATTGCAACGATCCGTTTGTTGTGTGTGCAGCAAAGCGGCCATCACCTGCAACAAGGAAAAAGCAGACCGAGACCAGAATGAAACTGCCTTGAATGTAGATCGCAAGTGCCGAGGCGGGGGCCTTAACGCCCAGTTTGCGGGTCATAAGTTGGTTCAGCGCATAGGTGAGGGCGGCCAGTACTGGCAGCATTAGAACGATGCGCGAGATATCCAGACTGGCTGAGGATTCCCACGGGCGCTGCATGATGACAACGCCGATAAAGCCCACAATTACCGCGCCCATGCGGAGGGGGCCCACCTTTTCACCCAATATCGGAATCGACAGCAGTGTGATGAACAGAGGCGCGGCAAAGAACAGCGCGGTGGCATCCGCCAGCGGCATGACCGCAAGTGCAAGGAAGTAAGACATGTTGGAGATCACAACCAAGATGCCCCGCATCGCATGCAACATAGGCTGATCGGTGCGCAAAGCGGCAAGGCCGCCCTCAAACCGTAGAAACACAAGGCTGACCATGATGGCCACAAAGGAGCGGAAAAACACAATCTGGTGCAGCGGATAGCCGCTGGAGAGTTGCTTGATCAGCATATCGTTGAGGGAAATGCACAATACCCCGACCAGCACAAAGGCTATAGCGGGACCTGCGCGGTTGGAGGCACTTGTCATGTCGCCACCCTCATCAATCCCGTTGCGAGTGTCCAGAAAAATTCATACCGTGGCAGCCAACCCAATGAGGAGGCCACGCCCATGCAAATGTCCGACACCCGCCAGATTGCCGCCACACCGGCGCAAGTTTATGCCGCGCTGCTTGACCCCGAAATGCTCAAGGCTTGTGTGCCGGGCGCAACCGAGGTTGCAGGCTCTCCCGAGGAGGGGTTTGTGGCGACCGTTGTGCAAAAGGTGGGGCCGGTGAAGGCGACGTTTACGGGTGAGGTTACCATCACGGATATGGTGCCCGATACGTCCCTGCGGATTGACGGCGCGGGCAAGGGCGGGGCGGCTGGCTTTGCCAAAGGCGGCGCCGACGTGCGTCTGGTCGCGACCGAGGGCGGTTGCGAGCTGAGCTATGACGTGGAGGCCAAAGTCGGAGGCAAGCTGGCCCAGCTGGGTAGCCGGATCATTGATGGTTTTGCCAAGAAGATGGCGGATCAGTTCTTTAACAACCTGCAAGAAACGCTGGAAGGCCCTGCTGAAGTGTCCGAAGACGCTAGAGAAGATGCGCCAGCCAAGAAAGGTTGGTTTGGTCGCGCCAAATCGTGACGTTCGGGCGCGCTTGTGGCACTTGGTGATCCGGTTTAGGTAGGCAGACCCAAGCCGGAGACTGCCATGCCCCCTATCGTCGACATCACCGACCTTCGCAAATCCTATGCCGGCGGGTTTGAAGCGCTCAAAGGGGTCAGTCTCCAGATCGAAGAGGGTGAAATTCTGGCGCTGCTCGGGCCGAATGGCGCGGGCAAGACAACGCTGATTTCCACCGTTTGCGGGATCACCACTGCCACAGCGGGGACTGTCCGCGTGGGCGGGCATGACACCGTGACCGACTTTCGCGCCGCGCGCGCCATGATCGGGCTGGTCCCGCAAGAGATCAACCTTGAACCCTTCGAGAAGGTGATCAGCACGGTGAACTTCTCTCGCGGGTTGTTCGGCAAACCTGCCAATCCTGCCCTGATCGAGAAAATTCTGCGCCAGTTGTCACTTTGGGACAAGCGCGACAGCCAGATCCGCGCGTTGTCGGGCGGCATGAAGCGCCGCGTGCTGATCGCCAAAGCGCTGAGCCATGAACCGCGTGTGTTGTTTCTGGACGAACCGACCGCAGGTGTGGACGTAGAGCTGCGCCGCGACATGTGGGAGATCGTGGCCGAGCTGAAGCGTGACGGCGTGACTATCATTCTGACAACGCACTACATCGAAGAGGCCGAGGCTATCGCGGACCGTATTGGCGTGATCGCAGGCGGAGAAATCCTTCTGGTTGAAGACAAGACCAAGCTGATGGCGCGTATGGGCAAGAAGGAGCTGGAGGTTCAGCTGTCCGAACCCCTTGCCGAAATTCCCGCGAGTCTGGTGATGGGTGCGCTGCGTCTGAGCGATGATGGCACAGCGCTGATCTACAGCTATGACACCCGTGGTGAGCGGACGGGGATTACCAAGCTGTTGTCCGATGTTGCCGCCGCCGGATTGGTGCTGCGCGATGTGGTGACACGGCAATCAAGCCTTGAAGACATATTTGTGGACCTCGTCCATGAGGGAGACACGCCATGAACTGGACAGCTGTTAAGTCAATCTATGTGTTCGAGATGGCACGGTTTTTCCGCACCATCACACAGAGCTTCATCTCGCCTGTATTATCCACATCGCTTTATTTTGTGGTGTTTGGGGCAGCCATCGGTAGCCGGATTCAAGAGGTAGAGGGCATTTCCTACGCTGCCTTCATCGTGCCGGGCCTGATCATGTTGAGTGTCATCACACAGTCGATCTCGAACGCTAGTTTCGGCATCTATTTCCCCAAGTTCATCGGCACGATTTTCGAGCTGCTCTCGGCGCCGGTTAACTTTCTGGAGATCGTGATGGGCTATGTGGGGGCGGCGGCAACCAAAGCTCTGTTCATCGGGGTGATAATTCTCGCCACGGCGTTCCTGTTTGTTGACCTGCACATCCAACACCCCTTTGCCATGATCGGGTTTCTGGTCCTGACCTGTATCAGCTTTTCATTGATGGGGTTCATTATCGGCATCTGGGCAGGGAACTTCGAGCAGTTGCAGCTGGTGCCTTTGCTGATCATCACACCGCTGATTTTCCTCGGGGGGTCGTTCTACTCGATTTCGATGTTGCCGCCTGTGTGGCAGGTCATTTCCCATTTTAACCCTGTTGTGTACCTGATCTCCGGCTTCCGCTGGTCATTTTTTGGCACTGCGGATGTGTCGATCGGTATCAGTCTGTTTGCCATCGCGGGCTTTACAGCGCTTTGCTTGTCGGTGATTTGGTGGATATTCAAGACAGGGTGGCGCATCCGGCAATAATCGTATGCCGCCTCCTTGTTGCCGGACGCGCGCGGCTCTACATGTTACTTCATGAAACAATGGCTCCCCTTTATAAAAAGCGACCCCGTCGTGTCTGTGATCCGGCTGTCGGGTATGATCAGCACAGGCGGGCGTGGCGCGCTGAATGACGCAAGTCTTGCACCGATTATTGAAAAAGCCTTCACCAAGGGCAAACCGGTTGCGGTGGCGCTTGAAGTGAATTCACCGGGGGGTAGCCCTGTTCAATCTTCCTTGATCGGCGCGCGTATCCGGCGGCTGGCAGAGGAAAAAGAAATCCCCGTGATCGCCTTTGTCGAAGATGTGGCTGCATCCGGTGGGTATTGGCTGGCCGCTGCTGCGGATGAAATTTACGCAGATACGTCTTCGGTTGTAGGCTCCATTGGTGTGATTTCGGCGGGCTTTGGCTTGCACGAATTGATGGCAAAAAACGGGGTTGAGCGGCGGGTCTATACGGCGGGTAATTCCAAATCCATGCTGGACCCCTTCCGCCCCGAGAAACCGGAAGATGTGGCGCGGCTCAAGGAGTTGCTGGAGGATATTCACGCAAACTTCAAAGAGCATGTGGCAGCGCGCCGGTTGGGCAAGCTGGTGCAGGACCGCGATTTGTTTACCGGTGAAATCTGGCTGGCCCGCAAAGCCATCGAGGTTGGCCTGATTGACGGGATCGGCCATATCAAGCCACATCTGCAAGAGCGGTTTGGCAAGAAGGTGCAGTTGCGCCGTTACGGGGCCAAAAAGGGTCTGCTAAGCCGTTTTGGTGCGCAGATTGTCGGAGATGCCCTTGAGGGTGTTGAAGAGCGGGCCCAATACGCGCGGTTTGGGCTGTAGTATGATCTTCAAAATTGTGGCCCTGTTTTTGGTATTCATCGGCGTGCTTGGCTGGTTTGGTAAAATGCACTGGATCGGGGGCAAGACCCTGACTCAACGCAAATGTAATAAGTGCGGCCGCTATCGCATTGGTAAAGGGCCCTGCGCCTGCGGAGGGAAACGGGGATGATTGCTGCGTGGTTGCTGTCGGGTCTTGGCCTGCTGATTTTGTTGCTGGCGGGTGATGCGCTGGTGAAAGGGGCGGTAAACCTGAGCTTGCGGATAGGTATTCCCGCGTTGATTGTTAGCCTGACCATCGTCGCCTTCGGGACGTCTGCGCCCGAGCTTCTGATCTCGATCAAGGCCGTCTTGGACAATGTCCCGGGGCTGGCGTTGGGCAACGTGGTCGGATCGAATACCGCAAATATCCTGCTGGTTCTGGGTATTCCGGCGCTATTGGCCGCCATGCACACGTCCGAGTGTAACACGCGCAAATCCTTCGCTCATATGATCGCGGCGACACTGCTGTTCATTGCCTTGGCGTATCGCGGGGTGTTTGACTGGATTGCGTCCCTTGTGATGCTGACTGTCCTTGCTGCGATCTTGTTTGATGCAGGGCGTGATGCGATGTCCCACAAGAAGGAAGGCGCAGCCTGCGCTGCAGTTGACGAGGATGAACTGGAAGGTGTTGATCCTGATATGCCGGGTTGGAAAATCGGCATGTTTCTGGTGTTGGGGCTGATTGGTCTGCCGCTGGGTGCTACGCTATTGGTGGATAACGCCACGATCATTGCCAAGGAATTCGGCGTCAGCGATACGGTAATCGGCCTGACGTTGGTCGCTATCGGGACATCGCTGCCAGAGCTTGCAACAACCGTGATGGCCGCACTGCGGCGGCAAGCGGATGTGGCGCTGGGCAACGTTATTGGTTCCAACCTGTTCAATTTGCTGGGGATTATTGGCGTTGCAGGCCTTGTTGGACCCATCGCGGTTGATCCGGAATTCCTGCGTTTCGATCTCTGGGTGATGTTGGCCGCATCCCTTGCCCTGATCCCGTTTGTTTACTTTGGACAAAATATCAACCGGTTCTGGGGAATTGCGCTGACTGCCCTATATGCCACATATCTGTTTGTGGTTTTGGCTGGCTAAGGATTCAATAATGAAACGAGCGTTAGTTACCGGCGCGGGCAAGCGACTTGGCGCTGCTATGGCTCTATATCTTGCCGGTCGCGGGTTTGATGTTGTGGTGCACTATGCCTCCTCTGCCGAAGAGGCTGAGGGTGTTGTTGCCCGGATTACCGCATTGGGGCAGCGCGCGGTTGCTTTGCAGGCTGACTTGCTGGATCTCGACGAGATGGAGGGATTGTTGCCCGCTGCCGCGCAGGCGCTGGGGGGGCCTATTACTTGCCTCGTCAACAACGCGTCGATCTTTGAATATGACACGCTGGCGACAGCAACGCGCACCAGTTGGGACAGGCATATCAATTCCAACCTGCGTGCGCCTTTTGTGCTCTCGCAGGCAATGGCTGCACAAGGACTGGTTGCACAGACGGATGACGCGGGTGAGCAGATTGCAACCGGTTTGATTGTGAATATGCTGGACCAGCGTGTGCGCAAGCTGACTCCGGAGTTCATGACCTATACCATCGCCAAAATGGGGCTCTGGGCACTTACGCAAACAACATCTCAGGCGCTGGCGCCGCATGTGCGGGTGAACGCGATCGGGCCGGGCCCGACATTGCAGGGCAGCCGCCAGTCATTGGCGCATTTTGAGGCGCAGCGCGGTGCCACTGTGCTGCGCCGTGGCGCGAATCCCTCTGACATTACGGCTGCACTCGGGTATTTTCTGGATGCTCCGGCGGTGACGGGTCAGCTGCTGTGTGTGGATGGCGGCCAGCATCTGGGCTGGCAGACGCCGGATGTGTTAGGGGTAGAGTAACCCGCAGGGATTGCGAAAGTTTTGCACGTCTAGGGGGAAACCCGTAAAATCTGCACAGTTTTGATGCGTAAGTTGCTGTTTAACAAAGGTGAAATATAAGTATCGTTTAAAAACAGATACTTAAATAAGTGCCTAAAAAATGAACAAATTAACGAAGCGTTTAGAATATAACGGAAAATTGCAGACACCCAAAAGTTATCTGCAGAGTTATCCACAGCTTAAGTGGACATGTTTGCGGTTGATGTGGCCCGCTAAACGTGAAGCAAAATGAAAGAATCAAAGCGGTATGAGTGACGGGGAGAACATCCAGCAGACCGGATATGAGGTTATCCAAGGATACCTCAAAACGCTCGATGGCTCGCCGGGTGTTTACCGCATGCTCGATAGCGAAAGCCGTGTGCTCTATGTTGGAAAGGCGCGCAATTTGCGCGCGCGTGTCAGCAACTATGCGCGGCCCAGCGGCCATAGCCCGCGAATCTCACGGATGATCGACAATACTGCCTTTATGATGTTCCTGACGACCAAGACCGAAACCGAGGCGTTGTTGCTGGAGCAAAACCTGATCAAGCAGCTCAAGCCCAAGTTCAACGTGCTGCTGCGCGACGATAAGAGCTTTCCCAATATTCTGGTGACCTCGGATCATGGCTATCCGCAAATCAAGAAGCATCGCGGCGCGAAGAAGGAGAAGGGATCGTACTATGGTCCCTTTGCCAGCGCGGGGGCGGTCAACCGAACGCTGAACCAGTTGCAGCGCGTATTCCTTTTGCGCGATTGTTCGAACGCGCAATTCGAGAGCCGCACGCGTCCATGCTTGCAGCACCAGATCAAACGTTGCTCTGCGCCATGTGTGGGGAAAATCAGCGCAGAGGCCTATGGCCAGACTGTCGACGATGCGCAAAAATTCCTGTCGGGCAAAAGCTCCGGCATTCAGACAAGGCTTGCCACCGAAATGACAGCGGCGTCAGACGCGATGGAATTCGAGCGTGCAGCCGCCCTACGCGACCGGATCAAGGCGCTAACACAGGTGCAAACGACGCAGGGCATCAACCCCAAAGGGGTGAGTGAGGCAGACATCATCGGGCTGTATATGGCGGATGGTCAGGCCTGCGTTCAGGTGTTTTTCATCCGTTCGGGGCAGAACTGGGGAAACCACGACTATTATCCGCGCGTCATCGACGATGTGGAGCCTACAGAGGTGCTGGAGGCGTTCATCGGGCAATTCTATGACCAGCGTGACCCGCCGCGTCAGTTGATCCTCAGCCACGAGATAGAGAATCCTGATCTGATGGCAGATGCCTTGTCTGGCAAGTTGGGCCGCAAGGTTGAGTTGCTGGTGCCGCAACGGGGCGAGAAAGCCGAGCTGGTCGATGGGGCGCTGCGCAATGCGCGCGAAAGCCTTGCCCGCAAGATGGCGGAAAGTGCGACCCAGACCAAGCTGTTGAAAGGGCTCGCTGAGGCGTTTGATTTGCCGAAAGTGCCCGCAAGGATCGAGATATACGACAACTCGCATATTCAGGGTGCCTTTGCCGTGGGCGCAATGGTGGTTGCGGGTCAGGAAGGCATGATCAAAAATCAGTACCGCAAGTTCAATATTCGTGGCGATGAACTGACCCCCGGTGATGACTTTGGCATGATGAAAGAGGTCCTGACACGGCGGTTCAAACGCCTGATCAAAGAAGACCCGGAGCGGAAGGAGGGCCATTGGCCCGATCTGTTGCTGATTGACGGAGGGGCAGGGCAGGTGAGCGCTGTGCGAGAGATCATGCGCGAATACGGGGTGGAGGACATCCCCATGGTGGGTGTTGCCAAAGGTGAAGACCGTGATGCGGGCAAAGAGGAATTTTACCGTACGGGCAAACCGGTGATGGCGCTGCGACACAATGATCCGGTGCTGTATTTCATCCAGAGGATGCGCGACGAGGCGCACCGTTTTGCCATCGGCACCCACCGTGCAAAACGGGCAAAGTCCATTGGGGCCACGCCGTTGGATGATGTGCCGGGGGTGGGGGCCGCGCGTAAGCGGGCGTTGCTTGCTCATTTCGGCTCGGCCAAGGCGGTGAGTCGCGCAAACCTGCATGATCTGAAAGCTGTTGAGGGCGTATCGGGTGCGCTTGCGGATACAATTTATGCCTTTTTCCATGAGAAGGGGTAAGCCCACGCACCTGTGGGCGCGAATGGACAGCAGGGGATTGAGTTTAGGGGCAAAATGAAGGCTGGCGTGGCGCGATTATTTTAAGCGTTGTGCCGGTGGCAACTGGTTCGTCCTTTTACGTTAATGTTGTGCGGTGTAGGATAAGCCTATGAAGTGGAACCTGCCAAATATTCTGACTGTGATCCGCCTTGCTGCGGCACCCGCTGTGGCGGTTATGTTTTTGTATTTTACGCGACCTTATGCGGATTGGTTCGCGCTCATTCTATTCGTGACTGCTGCCGCGACTGATTGGGTTGACGGCTATCTGGCGCGCGCTTGGAAGCAGGAAACCAAGCTGGGTGCGATGTTGGACCCGATTGCCGATAAGGCGATGGTGGTCATTGCCCTGATGGTGATTATCGGCTTTTCCAGCTGGTCGCCGTGGCTGGTGCTGCCTGCGACTGTGATCCTGTTTCGGGAGGTGTTTGTCTCCGGGTTGCGGGAGTATCTGGGGGATACAGCGGGAACTTTGAAGGTGACCCGATTGGCCAAGTGGAAAACCGCACTCCAGATGACTGCGATTGCAGTGTTATTCAGTCAGGGCGTGTTCGAGCATTATCTGGGCATGAGCATTTACGGGATGGATGATGCGCTGGTGCATGAGGTGTTGATGGGGACTGAAGAGGACGTCATGGGACTGGGCTGGAAGGCCATGGCAATGGATTGGTCCGGCCGGATCGGGCATTGGCTGTTGTGGGGCGCTGCGGCGCTGACGGCAATCACCGGCTTTGATTATCTGATTAAAGCGATGCCGCACCTGAAGGAGGGCCGCTGATGGATGTGTTGTATTTTGCCTGGGTGCGCGAACGTATCGGTTTGCCGCGTGAGGTAATCGAGACCACAGCCGCGACGGTTGCTGATCTGGTCGCCGAGCTGCGTGCCCGTGAAGAGCGTTATGCCGTCGCGTTTGAGGATTTGAGCGCGCTGCGTGTGGCGCTGGATCAGGAGCTGGCTGATTTTGATGCGCCCCTTGCCGGCGTCCGCGAAGTGGCATTCTTCCCGCCGATGACAGGGGGCTAAATGCGCGTTTCGGTTCAGGAGCAGGCGTTTGATGCCGGTGCCGAGCTGACCGCATTTTCAGCGGGCCACAGCGATATTGGCGCGGTCGTGACATTTACGGGGATCGTGCGTGATCTGGCTGATGATCCGATGGATGCCATGGAGATTGAACACTATCCGGGCATGACGGAGAAGGCGATCATTGCCATGGTGGAGGACGCCAAAGCGCGGTTTGCTTTGGGTGATGTTTTGGTGATCCACAGGCATGGGCGCCTGCAACCCGGCGATGTGATCATGATGGTGGCCACAGCGGCGCGCCACCGCAAAGATGCCTTTGAGGCTGCGACGTTTCTTATGGATTATCTCAAGTCCCGCGCGCCATTTTGGAAGCGGGAAATCTCGGCCACGGGGGCGGCTTGGGTTGCGGCGACCGAGGAAGATGAAACGGCTCTGTCGCGCTGGTAGACACAGCTCCGTTGATCCATATCAAGGTGAGTTTCTGTCAAATATGCAAATGTGATGTCATCATTTCACAGGAGGACAGGATATGTTTACTTCGATTGTTGTTGGTATTGACGGATCTGATGCCGCAGAGCGGGCCTTGCGCATGGCATGTGGCATTGCAAAGCAGTTTGATGCTGCGCTGCATATCGTGCACACCCCGCGCGACGAGACAGTCGCCTATGCCGCTGATGCAATTTCAGGATTCTATGTCGGACCTAATGCAGCCCAGCAGGAGATGCTGCGTGAAGCGGCAGAAAAGCTGTGTGAGCAGGCGTTGGGCGTCGCCGCGCAAGATGGCGTACAAAGTGTTGCAAGCCATGTCGGCAATGGTGACCCTGCCAGTGACGTGTTGGACCGTGCAGAAGCGGTAGATGCGGGGCTTATTGTGACTGGGCGGCGCGGCCTTGGAAATTTCAGTGCGCTGGTGTTGGGCAGCACGTCACACCAGATCAGCAAGCATGCGAAATGTGCCTGCCTGACCGTTCCGTAACGGACAGGTATTACCCTGCGCGCTGGCTTTCGATGTAGTTGCGCATCTCTTCTGCTTCATGGCGCGCGTCGCGCAAACCATCCATCGCGGCGCGCAACTCGGCTTCGGTCTGGGAGAGCTGGTTTGTCAGCTCTGCCTCGCGTTGCTGAAGATATGTGATTGCCTGATCACGGGTTTCTTCGGCTTCATGCAATTCTTGCGACATCCGGTCCAGTTGGGCGACGTCATCCGCGGCCACGCGGGTAAAGCGGTGTAGCAGCCAGTTGGCAAACCATCCCATACAAAATGCGACAAACAGAATGATGGCTGTTGCGAGTACAAATTCAAATCTGCTCATTCTGTAGCGCTTTCTTCGGTCGACTGTTCGGAAGACGTATCACCGTTTTGGGCGGCGTTTTCCAGCGTTGATTCAGTCGAAGTGTCTGTCGTACCGGTCGCAATCAGGCGGAATTCGATGCGGCGGTTCGCTTCGCGCCCTGCTTCGGTGTCATTGTCGGCCACAGGGCTGGCTTCGCCATAGCCTTTTGCGTTGAAAGAGCTGGTGATAACGCGGCGTGCGCGCAACTCGTTCAGGACTGATTCTGCGCGGCTCTGGCTCAACGCAAGGTTCATTTCCTCACGGCCCTGGCTGTCAGTATAGCCCTGAATTTCAAGTTGCAGATCGCCGCAGCGTTTTAACAGGGTCGAGATACTGTCCATAGTGCCAAGTGCTGAGGCATCAATTGTCGCCGAACCCGGCTCGAAATTGATCTTGCCAGCCGCCACAATTTCGCCGATCTGCGCCTCGCATTCAGCGGGAGAGGGAAGGCCAAGCACAGGGTCGAGCTGTTTTTGATAGGTGACATTCACGTCAAATGCCGAACCTTCACCCAACTTGCCTGCCAGCAATGCAGAGATTTCTGTGGAGGCGTCCGGATTGCCAGTGTTGCCTGTGAGTATAACCTTGTCCGGCAGCACACGGACGCCGCCATTTTCGAGTTTACCCAAGGCCTCAAGTCCTGCCAGTACGCGGGTGGCCCAATCAGCGGGCAGATCGTCTACGATGCGTGTCGCTGTATAGACTTTTTCCGATCCGAAACGCGCCTTCGCAAAGCTGCTGGTCAGGTCGCGCAGGGCGTCGTTGTTCACACGACCGCGCAACTGGACCTGCCCTTCGGGGCTGAGGGTGGCGGTGAATTCGGGGGGACCTGCGTTTGGATCATCGGCTTGGGGTAGTTTTGATTGCAGGGCGAAAACGGGGGGAAGCGCGTTTGCAAGCTCGCCCACAACGGTATCAAAATCGGACTGGCTGGTACCTGGGGCGGCCAGCAGCGAGATGTCGGCGTCTACAATTGTCACAGACCCTTCTCCCAGCTTTGCAAGTGCCGAGATGGAGGCGGTTACCGCGTCTGCCCATTTCGGGCTAGGCACACCAAGACCCACAGTACAGCGCGGATCAATGGCCCCTGCGGTTTTTGCCGCGCCCAGAATGCGTTGGGCAGCAAGGTCGGTATCCGCAGCACAGGCATCAAAGCTGGCACCATCTGCTGTAATCTGGAAACGGGTGGTGAAGGGGGTGATCACCGGACGCGGGGCCGAGATATCCAGCACCAAAGTGATCTGGTCTGGCACCATCCGGCGCAGGTTCTGCTCTAGGCGCGATTTTTCTTCGGCACTGTCCGTAATGGCTGTGATGGCAACGCTGTCTGCCTGAATGGACACTTTGGCGCGGGGTAGGCTGCTCATGGCAGAGAGCGCAAATTCAAGCGCGCTGGCCCATCCGTCCGGCGGTGGGTAATCGGCTGTCTCCAAAAGGTCGGTCACGCTGGAAGAGCCCGCAATGCTGTTGAACCGCGCCAGAACGTATTCGCGGTCTGTGCTGGTGGGAATCAGTCCGATGACCGACAGGCCGCTGTCGTTGCGCAGGATTTCGGCCGAGAATTTCGGTGCGGCCAATGCCTCAAGTGCGGCGACACCCATATCGTCAATCACACGGGCTGCGTCCACAACGGACCCCGCCGTTGTCAGCGCAGAAAATCGTACGGCCTCGGTCGGCGCGATGCCTGACAGCGATACCTGTAGCCCGTTTGCCTCAACTTCTGCCCATGTCATGCCCTTTGCATCCAGAGCATCGCGCACGCCGATTTCCGAATTGTCCTCGATCAAACGCACCGAAAAATTGGCCGCAACAAGGGAGATCATCGCGGCAGCTGCGAATGTTAAGAATATCGTCAGGAGTGAGGAGAGGCGCATAGGCACTTTCACAATAGTTTAATCACTAAGCACGGGTTTACGATGGTGTTGCCTGCGGTGCAATCAAAGGAGTAGCGCCAAGGCGAAAAACAACAGCGGAATTATGCCTGTGTCGCGATTAACTCGAAACAATTGCAGCATTTTCTGTGTGTTGTGGATGTCTAGGCCGCGCAATTGCCACGCCATATGCCACCCCATCGCCCAGGGGCCGACGATGGCTACAGCCAGAGCGGGAACAGAGGCAGTGTGAACGGCAGCGTAAATCACGGCGATGCCCATAAGGCCTACCGTGCAGACCAAGAACCGGCGTAGCCAGTGGTTTGTGTTCTCTCCGAACAAGCGGGCGGTTGATTTAACACCGATCAGGGCGTCGTCCTCGGTATCTTGATGGGCGTAGATCGTATCGTAGAACAGCGTCCATGCGATCCCTGCCAGATAGAGGACAACTGCCGGTGCGTCGAGCCGTCCGGTATGGGCCGTCCATGCCAGCAATGCACCCCAGTTGAACGCAAGGCCAAGGAAGACCTGCGGCCACCAAGTAAAGCGTTTGGCAAACGGGTAGATCGCAACAGGGATCAGGGCCAGAACGCCGAGACGGATTGCGGCGGCATTGAAGGTCAGCAGAATAAGGAATGAGATCAGCGCCTGGGCAACCATCCAGACGGTGGCCGCTCTGACGCCAACCTGACCGGAGGGGATCGGGCGGGAACGGGTGCGCGCCACCTTCGCGTCGATGTCGCGGTCCGTGATGTCATTCCATGTACAGCCGGCGCCACGCATCAGAAAGGCACCAAGACCGCAGCTGATAAAAATCCAGAGGTCAAACCAACTGGCTTGTCCATCATAGAGCATCGCGAGTGACAGGCCCCACCAGCAGGGAATCAGCAACAACCATGTACCAATCGGCCTGTCTGCGCGACTGAGCCGGAGAAATGGGCGCGTGGCAGCGGGGGCATATTGATCAACCCAGTTAAGCTCATAGGCATCTGCGACCACGCCATTTGCGTCTGGCTCTGGTGGTGGGGCACTGTCTTGCATATATCCATCCTTATGGACGCGAAAATCAGACTGTATGTAGAGCACCCTTTGGGGTCGGGGCAATCGGTTCCTTTGGACCGCGCGCAGGCACATTACCTTTTCGGGGTGATGCGGCAGGGCGTGGGCGGGGCTGTTTTGCTGTTTAATGGCACCGATGGCGAATGGCGCGCCGAGATCGTCGAGGCGGGCAAGCGTGGCGGTGTGTTGCAATGCAATGTGCAAACTAAGCCGCTGCAAATGCCGCCCGACCTGTGGCTGTGCTTTGCCCCGATTAAAAAGGCGCGCACTGATTTTATCGTTGAAAAAGCCACGGAAATGGGCGCTGCGCGGATCGTCGCGGTGCAAACTGAATACACCAATTCAGGGCGTTTCCAATGCGACCGCTTGCAGGCCCATGCCGTTGAGGCGGCTGAGCAATGTGGTGGCACCTATGTGCCCGAAGTTGTCGAGATGGAGAAATTCGCGCGTGTAATGGAGGGCTGGGACCCAGCGCGCCGGATTATGTTCTGCGACGAGGCGCTGGTCACATCCGCGTCCTCGCTGTTGAGCGGTGAGGCCGTTGGAACTTGGGCAATCTTTATAGGGCCGGAAGGCGGGTTTTCGGAGCGCGAGCGGGCAAAATTGAACAGTCTGGAGCATTCTGTCGCGGTATCGCTTGGGCCGCGGATTCTTCGGGCAGATACCGCCGCTGTGGCAGCAATGACCGTTTGGCAGCAAAAATTCGGCGATTGGACGTAAGGGGCACACGATGTTTTTCAGACCCGAAGCCAAAGCAGCACTGTGGCGCTGGCGCGAAGTCATCGTCGGGTCCGGTTTGGGCCTGCTGGGCCTATGGTGGATCATTGGTCCCGGACGGCTTCTGCTATTGCCGGGGTGGGCGCTGGTCCTTGCCGGTGGTGCATTGTGCCTTGTCGGCGTCCAGCGGGCGCGGTTTCGGGGGGCGGATGACGGGCCGGGTGCTGTTCAGGTCGATGAGGGGCAGATCTCATATTTCGGTCCGCTTACGGGCGGGGTGGTGGCTTTGAACGCGCTGGAACGCCTTACGCTGGATGCCAGTATGACGCCGCCGCATTGGCGGCTGGATGCACCCGAACAGGCGGGTGTGCTGATCCCTGTAAACGCTGCCGGATCGGATGCGCTGTTTGATGCATTCGCCACATTGCCCGGCCTGCGGACGGAACGTATGTTGACCGAGATGCGGGCAAAGCGCGGCCACGCCGTTGTGATTTGGGAACGCAAGCCCTTGCGTCCTGCCCACGCCCTGCTGCATTGACGACCCATAGATTCTCCGCAAGGCTGCGGACCAAACCCACAGCGGAGTGCCAAGCATGTCTATCCCACAATCCGGCGGCGGCCCAATTGAACACTTTGACCAACTGGCCGAGTTCCTTGCAGAAGGCTGCAAGCCCAAGGATCAATGGCGCATCGGCACCGAGCACGAGAAATTTGGCTACTGTAAGGACACGCTGCTGCCCCTTCCCTATGAGGGTGAACGCTCGATTCGGGTGATGCTGGAAGGTCTGCGCGACCGTCACAACTGGACCCCTGTAGAAGAGGGCGGCAAGTTGATCGGGTTGGTTAAGGATGGCGCGAACGTCTCGCTTGAGCCGGGTGGCCAGTTGGAGTTGTCGGGCGCCCCCGTCGAGACGATTCACGAGACCTGCGATGAGGTGAGCACGCACCTGCGCGAAGTCAAAGATGTCGCGGACGAGATTGGTGTTGGCTTTATTGGGTTGGGTGCTGCCCCTGTCTGGACGCATGAGCAGATGGACCTGATGCCCAAAGGCCGCTACAAATTGATGAATGATTACATGACCAAGGTCGGTACGATGGGCCGCGTCATGATGCGCCGGACCTGTACGGTTCAGGTTAACCTTGATTTTGGCTCCGAGGCGGACATGGTGCAGAAAATGCGCGTGGCCGTGGCGTTGCAGCCTGTTGCCACTGCGCTGTTCGCCAACTCCCCGTTTTTTGAGGGCAAGCTGAACGGCCATAAGTCATGGCGCAGCCGTGTGTGGCGTGATCTGGACAATGCCCGCACAGGCATGATCCCGTTCATCTTCGAAGAGGGTTTCGGGTTTGAAGCCTGGGTGAACTATGCCCTCGATGTACCGATGTATTTTGTCTACCGCGATGGAAAATACATCGATGCGCTGGGCATGTCCTTCCGTGACTTTATGGCGGGCAAGCTGCCTGCCCTGCCGGGCGAGACGCCGACGCTGAGCGATTGGGCTGACCATCTGACCACAGCCTTCCCCGAAGCGCGCATGAAAAAATACATCGAGATGCGCGGTGCCGATGGTGGCCCGTGGCGCCGTCTATGCGCGCTGCCTGCCTATTGGGTTGGCATTATGTATGACCAGAACGCGCTGGATGGTGCTTGGGATCTTGTGAAGGATTGGGACGCCGAGACACGGGACGCGCTGCGGGTTGCGGCCTCGGTTGACGGGCTTCAGGCGGAAGTGAACGGGATCAAGATGATTGATCTGGCCCGTGAAACTGTGGCGCTGTCAGAGGCGGGCCTGAAGGCGCGCGCGCGCAGTGGTGCGGGCGGCTTGGTACCGGACGAGACGCACTTCCTCAACGCGCTGAAAGAAAGCATCGAGACCGGAAAAACACCCGCCGACGAGCTGCGGGATTGCTACAACGGCGAGTGGAACGGCGATCTGAGCCGTATTTACGGTGATTTTTCCTATTAATAGGCGATTAAGCTGAAGGTGACGCTTTGAGAACGCGGCTACGGTAGTAGTCCGCGACCTCTGCCTTCCGTGCGGCCTGCATTTCAGCGGTCACGGGTTTGTCTTTGTCAAACAGCACAGCATAGCCCTGCATTGCGCGTTTATGAGAATCCACAGTCATGGGCTTGCCTGTTCTATCCGCAACTGGGCCGGACGCAGGCGTGCCGTGTACCGAAGTTCCGGAGCGGCTGGGCAGCATGTGCATCACGAGTAGGGCAAAAATGCCTAATGGAATGAAAAAGAGAAGCGCCCAGAAACCTGAGAAGCCAGCATCATGCAAGCGTCTGACTGTCAGGCTGATGACGGGGGGAATTGTCAATATCCATGCAAAGGTCGATGTATAATCAAATATACTAAGCGCTTCTATAGCAGCTTTGTCTTCTTGTTGTAGCAAGTCGATAATCATTGCCACATCAACAAATCCGCAGACCATAATGATGACATTGTAAAAAAGGGTATACCACCAATATTTGCTCCGGCTGGCGCGACCTGAAAATTTGAATGTCTTAACAAAAACTGTGGTGATATCCGTGAAGGGGCCCATGTCATATCCAATTTACTGTTCACAAGAACGATGATCGCGGCCTGTGGCACAATGTGGGGTAGAATGGGGCAAATTGGTGGTTTGTCATAAACGGAGGCCGACAGAACTGCTGGCCCCGATCTCGCTATGTTGGAATTATGCAGGTATCGCGGGTGGCACCTTGTCCTGCGCGTCAAACATCACAGCGCGCAGGGTGCTGATGGCATGGGTGAAACCCAGCCCTAGGCAAAGGGCCGCGAAGCCAAGGACGACCAGAAAGCCCGCCATCGGTGCTTGGGCCAGTAGGGCGAGTGCGGCACCAATCAGGATCACCCCGCCGGCGCCAATGGCGCTGAATCCGGTGGCGATGGTGACGGCTCCTGCACGGGCAGTGGCGCGGCTTTGCGGGCATTCACCCAACAGGGCGCCGATGCGCAGGATCATAATAGCCAGAGCGGCCAGTCCGCCAAAGCCCAGAGCGATGTAGAGAGCTGCAAGTACAAACATGGTATGTTTCCTTTCGGTAGTATGGTGAGGGTTAAATCGGGCGCGGCTTGGCAAAGAAGTCGCGGCGGTATCGGCGGTAGATGCTGCCAAAGAACAATGCCCAAACAGGCGCAAAGATCAGGCCGAACGCGGCGAGTACGAGGCCGCCGTCCAGTATGTCATTTTGGATGTAGCAAAGCCAAAGCCGACAAACAGGACCAGCAGTGCGGCCATGACCATGAAGGCAAGGAATGCCAGATCACCCGGTTCGCCGTCATTGCGGCGCAAGTACCAGATTAAGACGGGTGTGCCGACGACCAGATAGACAGGGCCGCCAAGGACAAGCGCAAAGATAGGGATCAGAATCCAGAATGTGAGGGCGGTGCAGATCAGCGGTCCGCCAACCAGCGCCAGACAGAAGGCAACCGGATTAATGATATAGCGGGCGGGATATGGGACCGGCGGCGGATTTATGAGAGTGTGCATTTTGGGTCCTTTTTGAATTTCTTGCGCGCCGTTTATTTCTGTAATTATAGAAATAGACGGGTAAAACTATTAGCCGTCCTTGCCCTTTGGCAGGAAGCGCGCGATGCGGCCGCCAAGGCGGAGGGCTGCCATCTGAACGGAGCGGGGCAGGCGCGAGACATCAGTGTACCAACCGTCAAACATCTGCATTATGTCGAGTGTTTCCTTGATCCGCAGCTTCACAGCAGTCGGGGTGGCATCTGCTTCGGCCTCGCGCTGGACCTCTTCCAAGGCACGCAAGGTGGGAAGGTATTCCCGCTCGCGTCGGCTTTCGATCACGGTGTTGACCAGTTCGAACATGTCGCGGATCGAGGTGAAGTGATCCCGTCTGTCGCCCAGTTTGCGCTGGGATTTGACCATACCGAGGCTTTGCAGTTCCTTCAGCCCGTTGGATACATTCGAGCGCGCCAGATTGAGCAGGTCGCAAATCTCCGCCGCGCTGAGCGGATCGGGGGCGATGTGCAGCAGCGCGTGGAT
The DNA here is from genome assembly GCA_029252045.1 of Sulfitobacter sp. Lineage (GTDB taxonomy): Bacteria > Pseudomonadota > Alphaproteobacteria > Rhodobacterales > Rhodobacteraceae > Sulfitobacter. Next base: position 215,960 of record JAQXCD010000020.1, on the reverse strand, counting down.
TTGCGCAACTGAACGGTTGGTACCCCATTTGGCACCCATGTCCCCCCAGTGGAGGATAAAGTTTTGCATGGCGGGTGTCAGGTGCATCGCTGCGACTCATTTTATAATTTCTGTAATTACAGAAATATCAGAAACAATCAGTAATGTAAGAAACATCGTCAACCGCAGAATGCGCTCCTATTGGCGGTCGAGGGAGACGCTGAAAATACCGGAGGAAATCTTGAGGTTCTGCAGCACCTGCTGACCTTCCGAGACATCGTAGATCAGCGCCATCTTGGCGGATGAAATACCAAGAGGGGAGAGGTGGCCGGGCCCGGCGGTGACCTTGTAGCTGACAGCGCATATCAGCGTATCGCCTGTCTGGGTTCCGGCGTCAGACCGCATGGTGACCACGCGACGGCCATCATACATTTGTACGGCTTCGGGGCAGCCTTTGGCGTGAAACAACTGGCCCATCGCGCGCACAGGGTCCATTATACCTGCCGGTACAAGGGTGATATCCGAAAGCTCGGTCAACTCATCCACAGGAGTGATGGTCGTTTCTATTGCACGGCCTTTGGCAATCTTCACCTCGACAACACGCTGTTTGCGGGAGGATTTGCTGTCACCGGTAAATGTGCTGCTTGTCACACTTCCTGTACTGGTGCCGACAAAGGTGCCGTTGAAGACCCCTAGCGGCGTATTGTCCAGGGTCGAGCTAAGCGTTACCTTTTTACCTGCGCCGACGTAGCTGAGTTGCCCTAGCGTTTTGCCCCCAAGAGAGACGGAATAAGTTTCTGCCGCTGCGGGGGCTCCGACGATCAGGGCACAGCAAAATACCATTTGCTTCATAACACACTCACTCTTTCCAGAAGTTCGGCCAGTTTACGGGCCACACAGGCTAAGGGGCGGCGGTAATGCCGCTATTTTTGGCCGATTTTTGGTTCAGTCCCGGCACGAATACGGGTGATATTTGCACGGTGGCGCCAGAACACGATCATGGTCAGCACCGTACACAGCAGGTAAGCTGTGCCATGCCCCGATAGTACGGCCAGAATGCCGGAAGCCGCCGCTGCTGCTAGGCCCCCCATAGAGGACATGCGCGTCAGACCAGCGGCAATCAACCAAATAACGCAGGCCGCAATGCCCGCAGGCCACGCGAGAGCCAGCAATATCCCAAGAAAGGTTGCGACCCCCTTGCCGCCGTTGAACTTGAGCCAGACCGGATAGCAATGCCCGATCATGGCGGTCAGGGCGGCAACCTGCGCCGCGTCCTCACCGGCAAATGCACGGGCACAGAGCAAGACAATCGCGCCTTTTGCGCCGTCGAGTAGCAGGGTTGCAATTGCTGCCGGTTTTGATCCGGTCCGCAGAACGTTTGTGGCCCCGATATTGCCCGAACCTACTTCGCGCAGATTACCGAGTCCCATCACCTTTGTGACCACCACGCCAAACGGGATCGAGCCGATCAGATAGCCGAGAACGGCCCAGATCATGAGCACAATAAGGGAGCTTTCAACAAGCGGCATGGTTCACCTTCCAGTTTCAACAGAATAGACGCAGGCACCGGCGACATATGTGGACAGTACCTTACCCTGCATGCGCACACCGTCAAACGGGGTATTGCGTGATTTTGACAGTAGTGTGGCACGATCCATAACAAATGGCGCATGTGCGTCAAAGAGGACCAAATCTGCAGGTGCTCCCGCTTCCAGCCGTCCTGAGGGTAGGCCGAGCCGTTTCGCCGGATTGAACGACATCGCACGCCACAATTGTGGCAAGGTAATCATATCGGCGTGCCAGAGGCGCAAGGCAGCGGGTAAAAGCGTCTCCAGACCGACAGCGCCCGAGGCGGCCTCCTCAAATGGCAGTCGTTTGCTTTCTTCGTCCTGTGGCGTGTGCATGGAGCACACGATGTCGATTAACCCCAATGCCACGGCGTCGACCATCGCAATGCGGTCGTCCTCGTCGCGCAAGGGGGGTTTTAGCTTGAAGAACGTCCGGTAGTTGGCCACGTCCAGCGCATTCAGTGTCAGGTGGTGGATGCCCACGCCTGCGGTCACATCCAGCCCGTTGCGCTTGGCGCGTTCCAGTGCCGGCAGCGACCGCGCAGACGTGATCTGGTCCGCGTGATAGCGCGCACCCGTCATCTCGATCAGGGCAATGTCACGGTCTAGCCCCATCCGCTCGGCCATGGGCGACACAGCTGGCAGGCCCCGCAGGGACGCGAACTTGCCAGAGGTGGCGGCGGCGCCTTTGCTCAGGATCGGCTCTTGCGGATGGGCGATAACCAGCGCGCCAAGGCTGCAGGCATAGGTCAGTGCGCGGGCGAAAACCTTCGTGTCGGTGATCACATGATCGCAATCCGTAAAGGCGACGGCGCCAGCATCCATCAGAAAGCCTATCTCGGTCATCTCGCGGCCGATCCGGCCTTTGGTCAGCGCGGCCATCGGCAAAACATGAACGGGTGCGGCCTCATTCGCGCGGCGTGTAACAAACTCCAGTACCTCAGGGCTGTCGATGGCGGGTGTGGTGTCGGGGCGGGTGATCATGGTGGTTACGCCCCCTTTTGCGGCGGCCAGTCCGGCTGAGCGATAGCTTTCCTTGTGCCGCTCGCCCGGCTCGCAAACCTTGACGCCCAGATCGACAATGCCGGGCGCAAGATATTTGCCGCCACAGTCAATGATCTTGCCTTTGGGGTTTGCAATACCGCCCTTTGTCACCGCGGTGATACGGTCGCCCTCCACGCTCACCGAGCCTTCAAACTCGGTTCCGTTTTCGGGGTCAATCAGAGTGGCGTTGATAAAATGAAGGGTCATGGCGTCTCTTTCTGGATCTGCAACATGAGGTGGTACACTTTTTCCGCATCGTCAATGCGCGAGAATTGCGGCGCGCGTGTTGGATAGGGATGGCGCTTGCTTCGGCCGGGGAGGCCAAAGACGACAGTGTGCTCGTGATCGGTGCTGAGTTTGGTTCGGGGTGTAATGCGGATTTTGCGCAGGCTTGGTTTGGTCCAAGGGTAGGACAGGCCGATGATCGCGCGCCGGGTGGTCAGCGTGTAATAGCTGTAGCGGCGGGCAACTGTGTCGCGAAAAACGGCATAGAGCGTGAGGCATATGCCAACACTCAAATGGATAAGCCCCACCAGCCAGAACCATGCACCAGAAGCCATGACGATGGCGATCCAGACCACCGCAAAGCCGCTGAAGGCGAGACCAAACAGCATCATAATGCCTTCATCACGGTTCATGGCAAACACAGGGTCGGGTCGTCCCTGCCAGAGGATCGTCTCGCCTTTTTCCAGAATGCCGTCCCATGGATCGTTCATGGCATCAGGCGCTCGCGCGCGGCGCGAATTTGCAGGGCCACGTTTTTGCTATCCGGCAGGTAGGCCATACTTACGCGCATTCCGCCCTTGAGGAAGAGTACAACGCTCCACCCGAAACGTGTGCGTATGTCCACTATATCGGAAAGCGGGATGCGGGCTTCGCCCTCCGGCCCGTTGTGAATTACTGCATCCGATTGCAAATACCACCGGCTGCGTCGCGCCAGACGCCAGCGGTTCGGGTCCTCGATCAGGGTGCTATAGATCAACACGAGAACAGGCCCGATATAGAAGACATACCAATTGTCCGACCAGACACCGATGATACGCCCCACCAACAAAACGGCAACAACCGTGATCGCAGAGATAATCACGCTGCGTTTGAGGAACACCTTGAGGGACGGATCCCAAGCGGCAAGTGCGCCGCCCGTCATCCTGCCATCCAGACCATGCCACCCGCTACCGCAAAGGCGACCAAGAGGGCGACCATCGCAACGCGGCCAGACATTTTGGGATCGGGTTTCGGTTCTTTCATCTCAGAATCCACCATATGAGGAGAAGGGACAGAAGGACCGCAACACCGGTGAGCGCGCTGCCCACCCTTGTGCGGCCTGTCTCGCGGGGGAGGGAGTTTGCCCCCGAGTAGGGTTTGGCTGCGTCGGCTATGATCGGGGCGGCGGCGTGCAGTGCTTTGGGCTCTGCGTAGGTGCCGATCAACGTCAGCTGCGGCGCTGGCGCAAGTGTCACAGTGCCCGTTTTGCCGACCCGCGAGAAGAGCAGCAAAACGTAGCCGTCCAAGGCATCTAGTCGGGTGTGATCCTTACGGATCGCCGTGCGATCAACGTCATAGCCTTCGCTAAGATAGCCGGAGAGGCCGACGCCGGTGAGGTCCGACACAGCAAAAAGTTCAAAGTCGTCATCCTCAACGGGATGGCCCAGCAAAGTAGCGGCAAGCGCTTTCTTCGGCTGCTGTTTGAGCGCGCGCGCCATGTCCGCCATCGGCCGCGATATGGCGAAGACGCGTATCACGCCTTGCTCATCGCCGGAGATTTCAATCACGGGCATGGCGCCATCCTTGATGCGGTGTTTCTGCTCTGCTCATTCCGGGGTCTCCAGATGCGGTAGCAACGCGTCCAGCGTCGTGATGAACTCAAACCCGATTCCGGGTGCCTTTTCTGTGCTCTGGGCGAGAAAGCTCACGCTAGGGGGGGCGGTATTGTGTACCTTCGGTTCGGTCATTGCGCTGTGCGGAACGGCCTTCACGCGGGTTTCATCTTTGCCAATGTGAAAAAACAGCGCGCGCCTGTTGGTGAGTGCGTAGCGTGTCGCGGTGTAGGTTTGCAGCTGTTTCCATGTGGCGCGCAGAGGGATCAACACCAACAACGCAGGAAAGACCAGCAGCCATACATCGCCTTCTTTACCAGAGGTCGCGAGGATCAGACCAGCGGCCAGAAACAACCCCGCGGCGGCCATCGGCGCGGGGCCGAACAGGCGCCAGTTGCGCCAATGCCATTTGGGCTGGGGCCGTCCAGTCCAGAGCAATTTTTCCTCTGGCTCCAGTACGTTGTCCCAGAAGTTTGATGTGGTCATTTGCGGCTTTCCGCAAGGTTGCGCGCCAGCAGGTCCATCGCTGCCATCCGCACGGCCACACCCATTTCCACCTGATCCTGAATGACGCTGCGGTTGATGTCATCGGCCAGTGTGCCGTCAATCTCAACACCGCGGTTCATGGGGCCGGGGTGCATCACAATCGCGTCCGGCTTGGCATGGGATAACTTCTCGGCATCGAGGCCATATCGGTGGTAATACTCGCGCTCACTGGGGATAAATCCGCCATCCATGCGCTCTTTTTGCAATCTCAGCATCATGACCACATCGACGTCCTTCAGCCCTTCTTGCATGTTGTCGAAAACTTCGACGCCGAATTCGCCTATGCCCGCAGGCATCAAAGTGGGGGGGGCAATCAGGCGGATGCGGTTTTCCATCTTACCCAGAAGGATGATGTTGGAGCGCGCGACGCGGCTGTGGGCAATGTCACCGCAAATCGCAATCGACAGGCGGTGCAGGCGGGCCTTGGCCCGCCGGATTGTCAGGGCGTCTAGCAGTGCTTGCGTAGGGTGTTCGTGCCGCCCGTCGCCTGCGTTCAGCACTGCGCAGTTCACCTTCTCCGCCAGTAGCTCCACCGCTCCCGATTGCGGATGACGCACCACCAGCAAATCAGGATGCATCGCGTTTAGGGTCATCGCCGTGTCGATCAGCGTCTCGCCCTTTTTGATGCTGCTCGCCTGCATGGCCATGTTCATCACATCCGCACCCAGCCGCTTGCCTGCAATCTCGAAGCTGGCTTGCGTGCGGGTGGAGTTTTCAAAGAACATATTGATCTGGGTCAGACCCTTAAGGGCCGTTCCGTGTTTATCCTTTTGGCGGTTCTGATCGGCATATTTGTCCGCCAGATCCAATAATGTAGTGATCTCGGTCGGGTGCAGGGGCTCGATGCCAAGAAGGTGGCGGTGGGGATAACTCATGGCGGGAACCTCTGGCTGTTTGCGCCGTTATAGGGCTGTGGGCACAGACGGGCAAGAAGCGGTGCGTAGGGCATTTTGATCCGGCAGGGCAGCGCGTAGAGTAGAAATATGGAATCAGTGGATTTTCACACGGCGCGTGCGCTTTTGGAGTGGCAGATAGAGCTGGGCGCTGATGAGTGCATCGGCGATGCGCCTGTGGACCGCTATGTGCTGCCTGAAAAACTGTTCAAGCCGAACCAGCCGGATGCCAAGCCACACCTGACCAAAGGCCCTGTTGCACTGGAGGCGCGTGACCCTGTCAAAGAGGCGCAGAGTGCAGCGCAATCTGCCACAACACTGGAGGAACTGCGTGCGGCGCTGGAGGCGTTTGATCTGTGTGATCTCAAACGCGGTGCGCGTAACATGCTGTTTTCCGAAGGGTCGGCAGGCGCCCCTGTGATGGTTGTGGGCGAACCACCTGACCGCGACGAAGACCGTACCGGCAAGTTTTTCGCGGGCCCCTCAGGCCAGCTATTGGACCGGATGTTTGCTGCCGTCGGCATGGGCCGCACGGGTGAGGCTGCATCTCTCTACATCACCGGCATTATGCCTTGGTGCCCCAGAACCAGCGATCCGCGACCAAAAGATATTGCCATGATGACGCCGTTTCTTTTGCGTCATATCGAATTGGCAAAACCGAAAGTTCTGGTGCTGATGGGCAACGGGGCCTGTCAGGCGTTGTTGGCCAAACGTGGTATTTCGCGGTTGCGGGGCAATTGGACAGAGGTCGCGGGTAGACCTGCACTGCCAATGCTCCACCCCGCGTCGTTGATCCGGAATCCCGAAACGAAAAGAGACGCTTGGGCGGATCTGTTAAGCTTGAAAGCGGCTGTGGATAAATGATTGACCCTGTTGTTCTGCTGGCCTTTGTCCCAGCCGCATTGGCGCTGAATGTAACACCTGGGCCGGATATGATGTTGTGTCTAGCGCAGGGCATGCGCTCGGGGCGTGCATCGGCTTGGGCGGCGAGTTCGGGCGTCAGTGCGGGGGCCTTTGTGCACGTGACCATCGCAGGGCTTGGCCTTGGTGCTGTTGTTGCGGCATTTCCTTGGGCCTTTACCGCGATCCGCTGGATCGGTGTGGCCTATCTGCTGTATCTGGCAGTGCAGGCTTTTCGTAGCAGTAGGGTCAAGGCAGGGGCAAAGGGCATGAGCCCGATGCGCGCGTTTCGGGCCGGACTGTTTACCAACCTGAGCAATTTCAAAGTGATCTGGTTCGTTCTTGCCTTTATTCCCCAGTTTGTGGTGCCCGAAGCGGGCCCTGTTTTCCTGCAATTTCTGGCCTTTGGCGGCATGATTGCTGTCGGCGGATTTTTTGTGAATGGTCTGGTCGGTGCCTATGCGGGCACGTTCGGGGCCAAACTGGTGGGGTCAAGCAAGGTGCTGGGCTATATTACAGGCACAATTTATGCCGCACTCGCCGTGCGTCTGGCTGTGATGGAGTAACCGATGAGCCGAATTGACGAGACCAAGGATTTTATCGCTGTACGGATTGCCGTGCTAACCGTGTCCGATACCCGCAGTCTGACCGAGGACCGCTCGGGCGATGTTTTGGTATCGCGGCTGGATGCGGCGGGCCATATTCTGGCCGACCGCAAGATTATCCGCGACGAGCGGGCAGAGATTGCGCAGCAATTGCGCGACTGGTGTGCCGATCCGCAGATTGATGTTGTGATCTCGACGGGAGGAACAGGCCTGACGGGGCGCGATGTGACCGTTGAAGCGCACCGCGATGTATACGAAAAAGAGATTGATGCCTTCGGGACGGTCTTTACCATAGTTTCCATGCAAAAGATTGGCACCAGTGCTGTGCAGTCGCGTGCGACGGGGGGCGTTGCCAATGGCACATATCTTTTTGCGCTGCCGGGTAGTCCGGGTGCATGCAAGGACGCTTGGGACGAGATACTGCAAAAGCAGCTGGACTACCGTCACCGCCCTTGCAACTTCGTTGAGATCCTGCCGCGTCTGGACGAGCATCACCGCCGCAAGTGATCGGTTTTCCCGCAAGCCTCCTCAAAAAGTGACGGAAATCTGTGGGGTGCGCGTATAAGCTCCATTGGCTACCTGCGGCGATAGGGTAGAGTAGGCCGAGTTTCGGCAAGTATCGGATGGGTAATGCGGTTCATTAGACAGAGTATGATCGGCCTGTTTCTAGCTGCTGTAACGCTAGGGCTTTTGGTTTGGGCCGTCGAGATTATCGGCGGTGCGGTGCAGACGCGTCTGGCAGATGACCCTGTGGCGCCACCGGCGCGGGAACGGGTCTTTACCGTCAATGTCATGACTGCCCAAACGGGCGCGCAAACGCCGGTTCTGGAAAGTTTCGGTGAAATTGCCAGCCGTCGCACGCTGGAGCTGCGTGCGGCAGGGGGCGGCCGCGTGATTTCCCTGTCTGACGGGTTTGAAGATGGCGGCACTGTCACCTCTGGTGAAGTGTTGGTGCGTCTTGATCCGGTAGACGCGGAAGCTGCGGTGCAACGTGCCCAAAACGATTTGCGCGATGCGCAGGCAGAAGAGCGTGATGCAGCGCGAAGTCTGGAACTGGCCAGCGATGAATTGACAGCCGCGCAGCAGCAAGCTGACCTTCGCGACCGTGCTGCAGAGCGGCAGATTGATCTTGCAGGGCGGGGTGTTAGCACGGCCGCAGCAACCGAGACGGCAGAGTTGGCGGCCTCGGCCGCGGGGCAGGCGGTTTTGGTGCGGCGTCAGGCCTTGGCACAGGCGCAAGCGCGCATTGACCTTTCAGCCTCGACAACGGCGCGGGCGCAACTGGCCCTGGCCGAAGCGCAAAGGCGTCTGGACGACACCGTACTCAGTGCGCCCTTTGACGGCACCTTGAGTGCTACATCTGTGGTCGAGGGGCGGCTGGTCAATGCGAACGAGCGGTTGGCCGATTTGATCGATCCCGATGATCTGGAGGTCTCTTTTCGTCTGTCTACGGCGCAATATGCGCGGTTGCTGGATGCCAACGGTGATATTCTGAAGGCTGCTGTGCGTGTGGCACTGGATGTTTCGGGCATGGATATCGAAGCGACAGGCCTCGTCACGCGGACCTCTGCGGCAGCGGGGGACGGCCAGACAGGGCGGCTGGTGTTTGCGGCTCTTGATGCGGCGGCAGGGTTCAAGCCGGGCGATTTTGTGACTGTCCGCTTGCAGGAGCCTGAACTGGAAAACGTCGTTTTGCTTCCGGCTTCGGCTGTGGATGCTGGTGGTACTGTTCTGCTGTTGGGATCAGATGACCGGCTGGAGACTGTTCAGGTCCGCGTGTTGCGCCGTCTGGGCGACGATGTGCTGGTGCGCGGTGATATTGTCGGCCGCGAAGTGGTCGAGACACGTTCGCCGCTGTTGGGGGCGGGTATTTCGGTCAAGCCGCTGCGCAAAGGGGCCGCGCCAGAGGCTCCGGAAATGCTGGAACTGACAGAGGAGCGGCGCGCAAAACTGGTGGCCTTTGTCGAAGGAAACAAGCGTATGCCCGATGAGATGAAAGCAAGGGTGCTGGCGCAACTGGCAGAACCGCAGGTGCCTGCCAAAGTGGTGGAGCGGATCGAAAGCCGCATGGGGGGCTAAGCGATGGCGCGTGCAATTCCCAAAACGGCCGAAGGTATCCTGTCATATTTCACACGGCACAAGACGGTCGCGAACCTGTTGCTGGTCCTGATGCTTGTGGCAGGGGTTGCAGCCGCTCCAAACATGCGTGCGCAGTTTTTCCCTGATGTAATTGTCGATAATGTCACCGTGACAACGGTCTGGACAGGTGCGGGCGCCGAGGATGTTGACGAGGCGATCAGTCAGGTTCTGGGCGCAGCGTTGCTGGGGCTTGAGGGCGTCGAGAGTTCGACCACAACGGCCCGTGAAGGGCGCAGCACGATCTTTCTGGAGTTCGAGCCGGAGTGGGATATGGCCCGCGCCGCTGCTGATGTTCAAACGGCAGTTGATGCCATCACCACCCTCCCCGAGGAGGCAGAGGACCCTGTCGTGCGGCGTGGTGCATGGCGCGACCGTGTGACAGATGTGGTGATTACCGGACCGGTAGCACCCAAACAGCTGGGCCGATTTGCCGATGAGTTTGTGACCCGCCTCTATGCAGTAGGCGTGACGCGGACTACCATTCAGGGGGTTGCAGCCCCGCAAACGCTGGTGGAGGTGCCATCCGCGAAACTGGTCGCTTACGACGTCACCATGGCGCAGATTGCAACCGCAATTGCAGCAGAGGTAGATGCCGATCCGGCAGGCGATGTGGACGGCGCCAATGCGCGGGTGCGCACGGGCACGGCTAAACGGACGCCCGAACAGATTGCAGGGATCACGCTGCGCTCGAACCCTGACGGGTCTTCGCTGCTGGTTGGGGATGTCGCCTCTGTCCGCGGATTGGGCGTGGACCGGAATATGGGCTTTTTTGTCGGCGACAACCCCGCCATGACTGTGCGGGTTGACCGCTCGGACCGCGGCGATGCCATCGGCATTCAGGAGCAGGTGGAGGAAACAGCGGCGGCGCTTGCGGCAAGCCTGCCTTCCGGTGTCACGGTTGAGCTGATCCGCACGCGCGCAGAAGCCATCACGGGGCGCCTTGATCTGCTGATCGAGAACGGGCTGATGGGGCTGGGCCTTGTGCTGGCACTGTTGTTTTTGTTCCTGAACGCCCGCACGGCGTTCTGGGTGGCGGCAGGTATACCCGTGGCAATGGGGGCTGCAATTGCTCTGATGTATTTGGGCGGGCTGACGATCAATATGATCTCGCTGTTCGGGTTGATCATCACCTTGGGGATTGTGGTGGATGACGCGATTGTCGTCGGCGAGCACGCGGATCACCGTTACCGCATGGGCGGGATGAGTGCCGCCGAGGCCGCCGAGGGCGCCGCACAGCGCATGGCGATGCCCGTATTCGCCGCGACCCTGACAACTGTGATTGCCTTTTTCGGGCTGGTTGCTGTGGGCGGGCGGTTTGGCGGGCTGATCAAGGATATTCCGTTCACTGTGATCGCGGTGCTGGTTGCCTCGCTGGTCGAGTGTTTCCTGATTCTGCCGCACCATATGAAAAACGCGCTTGCGGGAATTGACCAGCGCACGCGCTTTTCCGTTCCCAAGCTGCTGGTCGGCGGTATCGTCAGCGCGGTTGTCCTCAGCGTGTTCCTTTGCTTGCTGATTTTTGGCGGTAGCTACCTTGTGCTTTTGCTGACAGGGGCTGAGTCGACCTTTTCCTATGAGGGGTATCTGGCCTTTGCAGGTGTGGTTCCGTTTGTGATTGCTGCACTTCTGGTCGGGGTCTTGATCTCGCGTCGTGGCGTGATGCGGGGAGTTTTGCAAACCATCGGGCAACACGGCATCGACACACCGTCGTTTGTGGTGAACAACGGCTTTGTCTGGATGCGCGAGCGGCTGTTCCGCCCCTTGATGGGTTTGGTGGTCAAGGCCCGCTATGTGGTTTTGGCCGGCGTTGTGGTGGTGCTGGCCAGTCAGGCTGCGCTGTTTATCCGCGGTGATGTGCAGTGGCGGTTCTTCAACGCGCCCGAGCGGGGATCCGTCACGGGAAATTTCATCATGGCTGAAGGTGCCACCCGCGCCGATACGCTGGAGATGATGCGCGAGATGCAGCGCGCCACCAATGCTGTTGCCGCCACGCTGGAGGCCGAACATGGGGTAAACCCGCTGGACTATGTGATGGCCCAGATTGGCGGCAACAGCGGGCGCGGTCTGGATGCGGCAGATGGCAAAGACGGTGATTTGCTGGGCGGCATCTCGATCGAGCTGATAGACGCAGATCTGCGGCCTTATTCCAGCTTTGCCTTTGTCGCGCAGTTGCAAGAGGCGGTTGTGAATCACCCGCTGGTTGAGACAGTCAGCTTTCGCGGATGGCGGTCAGGTCCGGGCGGCGATGCGCTGGATGTTCAGTTCTACGGGGCAGAGACCCAGACCTTGAAAGACGCGTCAGAGGCGCTGCAAACTGCTTTGTTGCAATACTCCGAAGTGAGCGCGGTTCAGGATAATCTGGCCTACGACAAGGAAGAGCTGATCCTTGACCTGACCCCGCAGGGGCTTGCGCTGGGCTTTACCATTGACCAATTGGGCCGTGTGTTGCGCAACCGTCTGGGCGGGATCGAAGCGGCAACCTATCCCGACGGTCCCCGTTCGGCCACGATACGGGTTGAGCTGCCCCAGGGGGAGCTGACGGCGGATTTCCTGGAGCGGACCCAGATGCGCACGCCTGCCGGAAAATACGTGGCGCTGGGCGATATAGTAAGCGTCCAGCAGCGGTCCGGATTTAGCACGGTGCGGCGCGAGAATGGCATCCGGCTGATCTCGGTCACGGGGGACATTTCGGAGGATGATGCGGCGCGGGCGAGCGAGATTAACGCCGCTTTGGCAGAGGAAATCCTGCCCCGCATCGCCTCGGAATTGCAGGTAGAATACCGCATCGCGGGATTGAGTGAGCAGGAGGATGAATTTCTGCGCGACGCCATGACAGGTCTGATCCTGTGTTTGACAGGGATTTTTCTGGTGCTGGCGTGGGTGTTTGGCAGCTGGACGCGGCCATTGGTGGTGATGGCGATTATTCCGTTCGGGTTGGTCGGTACAATCTACGGGCACGCAGCGTGGGACGTACCGCTGAGCATGTTCACTGTTGTCGGTCTGCTCGGCATGACGGGGATTATTATCAATGACTCGATCGTTCTGGTGACTACAATTGATGAATATGCCGTTGATCGTGGTTTGATCCCGTCGATCATTGATGGCGCGGCTGACCGTTTGCGGCCCGTTATGTTGACGACGTTGACCACGGTGCTGGGCATGGCGCCCTTGCTGTTCGAGCGCAGCCAGCAGGCGCAATTCCTCAAACCAACGGTCATCACATTGGTCTACGGGTTGGGTTTTGGCATGGTGCTGGTGCTGCTGGTTGTGCCGGCCCTGATGGCCGCACAGCATGACGTCGCGCGCCAGATCAAGGCGATGCGCCGCGCCATGCGGACGCGCGCGCGGGGGTTGCAGGCGGGGCTTTGGGCGCTTTGGGCCGTGATGTTGGGGTGGGGCGGTATAACGCTTGGGTTTACGGCAATTCAGGGCGCATTGTTCACTCCGCTCACGGCGACGTTTCCGCGGCTTGTGGTGGTTGCACCGATGCCTGCGGCCTTCTTGCTGTTTGTTTCGGGTGCGGCAGTCTTGGCGCTGTGCGGGTATTTGCTGGGCGCAGGGGCTATGTTGATCAGGGCAAAACGTCAGGCGCGCAAAAGGGTTGCCGTCTGATCAGTCCGGCGTGCATCCGTGCAAGTCAACGGCGTGGGATGACCCCAAAACCGTAAACCGGATGGCCGAGCGGTCGATGGCAAGCGCGCCATCCGAGCTTCGGATCATCTCGGCCTGGGCGGTCAGAATATTGCCGCTGCGGCTGGTTGTTGCCTCGGATACCCAGATGTCTGGGCTGCCTGCTTCTATCACGACGTGTTCGGTGCCGCCGGTTGCGGGCAGGTTCAATCTGGCCGTGATTTTCAACCCGTCTTCGGATGGGGTCAGGGCGCAGGTTGCCCCTTTGGCCCCGCTTTCTGTGGCGGAATAGGGTTGCTCTGCCAATGCGGCGGCGATGGCGGGCAGGGGCACGCGCCCGTCTGCATCCAGTACACCCGAAATTGACAGGGTCTCGGGCACGCAGATGTCTTTGCATACGCCGATATCCATGGACAGGTTGATCTGAACCGGCTTACCCGCTTGTTTTGGCGAAATGGCCAGCGGCAGGATCACCTGATGGGCATAGCCGACCGAGCGCATGCCGTTTTGTTCAAAAACCTGGGGTGTGGGCCAGCTGATGGCGACACCATTCAGATTGCGCGACCCGCGCCAGTTGAACTCGGGCGGGATGCCTGCATCGCCTGGCGCGCGCCAGTAGGTCTTCCATCCTGGCGCCAGCGTCAGCTGGATTGCGCTGATGCGTGTGCCGTCGGGCTGTACCCAACCGTCGATCAGCGTCGCGGTCACGGGAGTGCCGACAGGGTCCGCCGCAAATGCGGGTGTCAGAGATGCGGTCAGCGCAGTTGCGCACAGGAGTGTTTTTATCATGGAACCTATGTGGCCCCGTACGGAGGTTTTGCCAAGTCACAAGTCGTTCAGCCATGTTTCGCTTATGGCGCTTGCAGTGCGGCAGCCAGCTAGGGCACACTACAGTTATTCTTTAAGACAGGTAGTTTGCATGGAATTGGCCGGACAGTTTCTGGTGGCGATGCCGGGCATCGGTGATCCGCGTTTTGCGCGGTCCGTGGTGTTTATGTGCGCCTATTCCGCTGAGGGGGCGATGGGGTTTATCATTAACCGCCGCGCAATTGATCTCTCGCTGGCCGAGGTGTTCTCGCGGATGGATATGGAAACAGCAGGCGGGCCATCGGCTCCTGTCTATTTCGGGGGACCGGTCCAGACCGAGCGGGGATTTGTGCTGCATCTGGACGTCACACGCCAGTCGCCCGAGCCGTTGGTCATTCCGGGGGGGTATGTGCTCAGCGCGACGCGGGATGTTCTGGAGGACATCAACAGCGGCACGGGGCCCGACCCGTTCTTGTTTGCGGTGGGGTATGCCGGTTGGGGGGCAGGACAACTAGATCAGGAAATTGGCCAGAATGGATGGCTGACCGCCCCCGCAACGCCCGAGCTGGTGTTTGAAGCAGACCGCGACACGCTGTGGGAGAAGGTTGTGCGCAGCATCGGGATTGACCCTTTGGGGCTGTCGGCTGCTGCCGGACGGGCCTAGGTACGCGGCGCGGCGGCGCGGTTCAGTCTGTCATTGATAGCCACACCAAGCCCCCGCATCGGCACAGGGGCTACGGCAATCGGGCCGCCCAGTGCATCCAGCAGGTGGAGGTGGCCAAACAGATTCGCCGCTGCCTCTGCCAGATCGCCGCTTGCAGACAGGTTTAACGTACCGTCTACGGCTCCAAACCCTAGCATATGCTCGCCTGCGCGGGCTTTGGTCGCGTTGAGGCGCACAGCACCGCTGGGGGCATAGTGGGACGACATCTGCCCTGGCGCTGTGATGCTTCCTGCCTCTGGCAAGGCAAGGGAGGTTCCAAGGACCGCTTCGATTTCTTCGGCTGCGACACCGCCTGCGCGGAGCAACACAGCCTGCATGTTGTCAAAACCGATGATTGTGCTCTCTACTCCTACCGCGCAAGCACCGTCATCCAGAACAGCGGCAATGCGCCCGTCCAGCCCTGCCAGCACATGGTCGGCAGTGGTTGGACTGATCCGGCCTGACAGGTTGGCAGAAGGTGCTGCTACGGGGCCGTCAAAATGGGCAAGCATGGCCTGTGCCGCAGGGTGTGCTGGTACGCGCAATCCTACTGTCGACAACCCCGCCGTCACCAGTGATGACAATCCGTGACCTTCCCGCAAGGGTAACACCAGTGTTAGCGGGCCGGGCCAGAAAAGGCGTGCCAAAGCATCGGCTTGCGCGCTCCATTCGACGTATGTCTGCGCTGATTTGATGTCTGCCACATGAACAATCAGCGGGTTGAAGGAGGGTCTGCCTTTGGCCTCGTAGATGGCAGCAACCGCGTCACCCTGGCGGGCATCTGCGCCAAGGCCATAGACTGTCTCGGTCGGGAATGCGACAAGCGACCCGTTCGCTAGTACTTCTGCCGCACGCGCTATACCTTCGGCGGTGGCGGGCAGGCGTTCTGTTTCGGGCCGCATGGCCTGCTCCTTATTCCTCTGACGCGGCGTTTTGATTGCGCCATGTCGGTCTGTGGTTCATTTTGGCGACATAATGCCACCGGTTTGTGAAAGAGACACCTATGACGTATCGCGCACCTGTTGAAGACTACAATTTCCTGTTTGATCATGTCGTGGGCCTTGCGGCGCTGCGGGCGACCTCCCGATTCGAGGACGCCACAGAGGATGTGACCCGCGCGATCCTGACCGAGGCGGGGAAGCTATGCGAAGAGGTAATGGCCCCGTTGCAGCGGATCGGAGACACGCAGGGTGCGAAGCTGGAGAATGGAGTGGTTCGCACTTCGCCCGGCTTTAAGGAAGGCTACCGCGCGATTTCTGAAGGCGGCTGGGTCGGGATTTCTGCTGATCCAGAATATGGTGGTATGGGGCTGCCGATGGCGCTGACCGCTGCCGTTACGGATATGATGAGTGGGGCATGCCTGTCGTTGCAGCTCTGCCCGATGCTGTCTCAGGGGCAAATCGAAGCGCTGGAGCATCATGCGAGTGACACGCTCAAGGCGCTGTACCTGCCCAAGCTGATCAGTGGGGAATGGACGGGCACGATGAACCTGACAGAGCCGCAGGCCGGCTCGGACGTGGGGGCGCTGACGACCAAAGCTACAGATAACGGTGATGGCACTTATGCGATCACGGGCCAGAAAATCTATATCACTTGGGGTGATCATGATCTGGGTGGCAACGTGTGCCATCTGGTGTTGGCACGTCTTCCGGATGCGCCTGCCGGCGTGCGCGGGATCAGCCTGTTTCTGGTACCCAAGCTGATGCTGGACGAAGACGGCAATCCGGGCGCGCGTAACTCCCTTAGTGTTGTGAGCCTTGAGCACAAGCTGGGCATCCACGGCTCACCTACCTGCGTGATGCAATATGATGGTGCAACCGGCTGGCTGGTCGGCGAGCGCGAAGGTGGCATGGCGGCAATGTTCACAATGATGAACAATGCCCGGCTGGGTGTCGGCGGGCAGGGTATCGGCGTTGCCGAGGCCGCGTTCCAGCATGCGCTGGCCTATGCGCAGGATCGCAAGCAGGGCAAAACACCCGAGATTGCCCACAAGGACACGATTCTAGGGCATGCCGATGTGCGGCGGATGTTGACCACGATGAAGGTCGAAATTTTTGCAGCGCGTGCGATTGCGGCCAGCAATGCCGTGGCAATCGATATGGCGACTGCCACGGGCGACAAGGCATGGAAGGCCCGCGCAGCGCTTCTGACGCCGATCAGCAAGGCATTTGGCACGGATACCGGTATCGCAGTTGCGGATATGGGGCTTCAGGTGCACGGCGGCATGGGCTTCATCGAAGAAACAGGGGCAGCGCAATTCTGCCGCGACGTGCGTATCACTGCGATTTACGAGGGCACAAACGGTATTCATGCGATGGATCTGGTCGCGCGCAAGATGATGGATCGCGGTGAGGCTGCGATGGCTCTGCTGGACGAGGTCGCCGAGGAAGTCGAGCGTGCGCGTGATGTCTTCCCGCGGATGGCCCGTGATGTCTGGGAAGCCTGCGAAAGCATGCGCGAAGCGACCGAATGGCTGGTCTCACAGACCGATTTGCAAAACCGTTTTGCGGGTGCGGTGCCCTATCTCCATGCCTTTGCCCGTGTGCTGGGCGCGCAACTGCATCTGAAGGCGGCGCGGGCCGACCGTGGCGGTGCCCGTGAAAAGCTTGCGCGCTTCTACATCCAGCGGATACTGCCCGAGCATATAGCGCTTCTGGCCCATGCGCAGGCAGGTGCGGAAGACCTCTATGCGCTGACAGCCGACGAATTGGCGGCTTCATGAGTGATGACCGGCACAAGGGTATGCGCTATCCACGGGAGGTGCCGCCCGTTGGTTCAGAGGCGATTGAAGTTGCACCGGGTGTTTTGTGGATGCGGCTGCCGCTGCCTATGAAGCTGGACCACGTTAACGTCTATGCGTTGGATGAGGGCAACAGCTGGACAATTGTCGACACCGGTTTTGCCTCCAAGAAGTCGAAAGCGATCTGGGCAGAGATCATGGCAGGTCCGCTTGGAGGCAAGCCTGTGTCCCGCGTTGTGGTGACCCACCACCATCCCGATCATATCGGCCTTGCCGGATGGTTCCAGACTGAACACGGTGCCGAACTGGTGACGACACGGACGGCGTGGCTGACTGCACGGATGTTGACGCTGGATGTTCAGGACGTTCCCAACGCCGAAAGCCTTTCTTTCTACCGCTCTGCGGGGATGGAGCAGGCGATTTATGATAAACGCGCCGCCGACAGGCCGTTCAACTTTGCCGATATCGTGGCTCCTTTGCCTCTGGGCTATACGCGGATCAAGCAGGGGGATGCGATCACCATGGGGGGCCGCACATGGGACGTGCATATGGGCAACGGCCACGCACCCGAGCACGCAACATTCTGGAGCAGGGATGATAACCTCGTCATTGCGGGCGATCAGATACTGCCGTCGATCAGCCCCAATGTGGGCGTCTACGCGACCGAGCCTATGGCCGACCCGATTGGTGAATGGATAGAAGCCTGCGAGCGGCTGGCGCCTTTGGGACACGAGGATAGTCTGGTGCTGGGGGGGCACAAGCTGCCATTTCAGGGTCTTCCCACCCGCATGCGCCAGTTGATTGACAACCATCACGGCGCGCTGAAGCGTTTGCTGGATTATATCGATAGGCCCAAAACCGCGGGCGAAGTTTTCCCGCCGCTGTTCAAAAGAACGATAGGTGAGGCAGAATATGGCCTCGCACTGGTTGAAGCCTTTGCACATTTGAGCCACCTTTATCAGGAAGGTCATGCCATCCGGACACAGCGTGAGGACGGGGCATGGCTGTACCAAAGTAAAGGGTGAGCCATGGATGACCTGATCAAGACCGCAGCAGAAGCTGTTGAGGCGGACGCCTTGCCACGCATGCATGAAGTGCACAGCGATCCGGACGCTAAGAACGCCACGGATCAACCGCTGCCCAAGGGGATGGCAGGTAAGTCCGTCGCGCAGAAATCACCAGCGCAGTGGGCCTATGAGCGGACTGTCCTTTATCTCAAGAAGTTTGAGGAGGGGCTGGACGACGATCAGGAAATTGCGATGGGTTTTGCCGGCACGGACGCAGGTGTCCTAAAGATCGAGGGCATGGGATATTTCGATCCGGACATCGTCACGTTCTATGGGGCCGATCCTTCGGGCGCAAAAATGCAACTGGTCCAGCACGTCAGCCAGCTGAGCGTGGTATTTCGCGCCCTGCCAAAAGCTGTGGAGGCCGCTGAACCAAACAGGATCGGTTTCAAGCTTCTGCAAGATCTGGAGAATGACGAGGCATAACTGCTTCAACTTGTCTCCCAGTGGCAAATCCGGCGTGACAGGGCAGGCGAAATGCCGTAACTGCTGCACAACAGTTATTCCAAGATGACAGAAGGAAAATACCCATGGCCGAACATGAGCATGGCACCATGAACTCCGATACACAGCAGAAAACATTCGACGGTTTTGTTACTTTTGTATCCCGCGCGTGTATGGTGATCATTGGTATCCTCGTTTTTATGGCGATTTTCGCCCGCTAATCCGACTGATTTGTTGATGATTAAACCTTTTCTGGCACTGGCACTGGCACTGTCTGCTGCCGTGCTTGCCGGTTGCTCTGAAAAGGGTAAGGAATCGCCTTCCGATGCGATTGCCGCTGCTGTCTATGTGAACCAAGGCGAGCCGAAGTTGACGTTGATCACAATGATCAACAACCGCTCGGGCGCAGGGGCGCATACGGCCTTGTTGGTTGAAAGCACGCAAACAGTTCTGTTTGATCCCGCGGGTTCGTTCAAACACGAGCGCGTGCCGGAGCGGGGCGATGTCTTGTACGGCATGTCGCCTGACTGGGTGAAATGGTACAAATCGGCCCATGCACGCAGCGAATTTCACGTCGTCAGTCAGGAATTTGTTGTGACGCCTGCGCAGGCAGCACGCGCCTTGCAACTGGTTGAGGCAAACGGTGCTGTGCCGAGTGCATATTGTGCAAATGCCACCTCGGGAATCCTCAGACAGGTTCCGGGTTTTCAGTCAATCCAGCAGGGATTCTACCCGTTGAAGCTGATGGAGCAGGTTGAACGCCTGCCCGGAGTGACCACAACCCGCTATTACGAAGATGATATCGGTAATGTGAGTGATGGCGTCGCGGCCTTACCCCAGTAGGAACAGCAGCCCGTATAGGGTTGCCGCGCCGCTGAACACAGCCCAGAGGACATTTTTGGTTGCCAATCCCACAGTGAGGGTGACTACAGCAGCCGCTGCACGCGGGATGTCAAAAACGCCATCTGTTGCAGTTGGCCACATGACCTGCGGGGCAACCAGTGCGGGCAGGATGGCCACAGCCGTATAGCGCAAATGCCGCAGCAGCCAGTCCGGCATGGCGCGGTTTCCGACAAGGCCGGTAAAGACAAACCGCAAGCCAAAGCTGCCGATGCCCAACAGAATGATGATGGTCCAAAGGGTACCAGTCTCGATCATTTGGGGGCTCCCTTACGCTCGAACCATAACTCGGTTTGGGCGCCGGCGATCATGCCTGCAATGCCTGCGATGATCAGCCCCAGCGAGTAGGGCACCCCCGCCGCCAGCAAAGCGACGACAACGGCGGTTAATGCCGCAACCACATGCGCGGCCGTGCGGAACATCGGTGCGATCATGGCCAGAAACGCGATGGGAATCGCAAAATCCAGGGCCCAGCTTTCAGGGACACGCGTGCCCACCAGCGCGCCAACAAGCGTAAAGACGTACCACAAAGGCACAATCGGCGTGACGGCACCCATGAAATAGGCGACGCGTTCGGGCACTGTCATATCCGGTTCCCGCTCGAACTTTGACACACCTACGACGTAAGATTGATCCACGGTCACATAGGCACAAAGGGCGCGCTGCCAGAGCGGCGCCGCCCCGATATAGGGGGTAAGAGAGGCGGAATACATCGCCATACGCACATTGACCGCCAAAGCCGAGATCAGGACGATCACGGTTGGCGTGTTCTCTTGCATCAATTGCAGGGCGGTGAATTGCGCGGCTCCTGCAATGACCACGATGGAAAAGACCATTGTTTCAAGCACGTTCAGCCCCGCTTCTGTTGCAAGCACGCCAAAAAGCGTTGCAAATGGGATGATCACCAGAATGAACGGGCTGCTGTCGATAATGCCCTGCCGATAGGCGGATTTGCGGGTGGTAGTGGTCATGCGTTGCCCTTAGAATATCTTTACTGCGTAGCGTGTTGCCAGAGGGGGCGCAATTGGCGGAACTGGATGATCTGTCTGAATATCTGATTGCACCGGACCCGCAGGCGCGGCGTCTGACGCGGGCGGTCACAGGATATGACCAAGAGGGCACTCTGCAAGAGATCAACGTGGTCGAAGAAAGGCCGCTGACGATCTACCTGAATTCACAGGAAATCGTCACGGCGATGACCATCGGGGACTACCCCGACTACCTCGCTTTGGGGTTTCTGCGCAATCAGGGCATGTTGAGCGCGGCTGACGAAATCACCCGCGTCGATTACGACGAGGAACTGGAGACAGTTGTGGTCCGCACCGCCCGCAAGACGGATTATGAGGACAAGATGCGCCGCAAGACCCGCACCAGCGGCTGCGCTGTGGGAACCGTCTTTGGTGACATGATGGAGGGGCTGGAAGGCGTGGTGCTGCCGCAAACACAGGTCCGCACGTCTTGGCTTTATGCCCTGTCGGCCAAGATCAACCGCACACCCAGCCTCTACCTTCAGGCGGGGGCTATTCACGGCACGGTGCTGTGCTGCGGGGATCGTCCGCTGGTTTATATGGAGGATGTCGGACGGCATAACGCGGTCGACAAGATCGCGGGCTGGATGCTCTCCGAGGGGGTGAGTGCGGATGACAAGATACTTTATACCACGGGGCGGCTGACCTCGGAGATGGTAATCAAGACGGCGATGATGGGGATACCTGTACTGGCCTCGCGTTCGGGCTTTACAGCATGGGGCGTCGAGATTGCGCAGCAATTGGGCCTGACGCTGATCGGGCGCATGAAGGGGAGGCGATTTATGTGTTTGTCGGGCGAGGAGCGTCTGATCCGCGATGCCGACCCTGCCGCCATTGCGGATGAGCCGCGGCGCGCGGGCAGAAAGAGCGCGCCATGAGCGGCGCGCGTTGGGAGCTGGATGTGACCTCCAGAGCGGCGGAGACTTATGAGGCGATGGTGCTCGCAGGTCGGTCCCTGATCATGGGCCGCGCGCGGGTGATTTTGCTGGTGCAGTCCCTTTTCGTAGGGTTCTTCGCGCCGCTCGGCGCTACGTTACTCTCTTGGGTCGTGGCGATGGGCATTGGGCGCGGCAATTCCGGATTTGATAGTATTATGGGGTGGGGGATGCCCGTAACGCTTGTGCTCTTTGGCCTGTTGGCCTTTTGGCTTAACCGTCAAATCTATTTTAACGTCGCTCAAGCCAGCGTGCACTCCCGCTTTGGCAGGACGCAGCAGGTGGTTTTGGATGAAAACGGGGTAACCCTGACGACCAAAAAAAGTCGTTGGCACAGCGGATGGGCGGATGTTGAAGCTGTGCGCGGCGGCAAAAAAGTGCTGTGCATCGGCATTGCGGGCATTGCAATCGCCCTGCCGCACCGCGCCTTTCTGGGGCCAAAGGATGCGGATGACGCGCTGGCGCATATGCAGCGCTGGCTGGAGGCGGCACAGTGACGGAATACACGCTGACCTATCAGTTGACGCCCGGGTTGTTGGGCCGTGCCATGATGTCATGGGACGCACCACAACCCGGGCGCGCCGGAAAGCGCCGGAAGTTTGTGATTGCGATAGGGCTATATGTGCTGTTGTTCATCGGTGCGTTGGCTTTGCTGCACTATGATATTCTGGACGCTGATATGCTGCTGGCCGTTTGCGCGGGCTTTGCAGGGGCACTGGTGTTGTGGTTTGTGTTTTACAGGATCAGCACTGCCAAATTGATTAAACTGACCAGTGACGGGATGGCCCGTCAGGGCCTTGTGCGTGCGGAACTGGCTGCGGAGCAGGTAGTATTTACTACCGATACCAGCGTGGGCCGCATGGATTGGCTGTGTTTAGACGCGGTGACCGCGCTGAGTGATGCGACAGTGCTGAAGTCAGGCGGATTGGTCTTTGCCTTGCCTGATGCCGCCTTGCCCGCAGGTACAACCCCGCATGCATTTCGCGCTGATTTGGCGCGCTGGCTAAACGCCGCAGCGGCGGCAGCACCGCCGACACCGGAGACCGAGCGATGATACAACCCTACGGCGTTATTCTGGCGGGTGGCCAAGCGACACGCATGGGCGGGGGCGACAAAGGCCTTCGCAATCTGGGGGGCCAGACCTTGCTGGCGCGGGTAGAGGCGCGGCTGGCCCCGCAGGTGGCGGGCCTTGCGCTGAATGCCAACGGCGATCCCGCGCGGTTTGCGGGGCTCGGCATGCCGGTGATAGCGGATAGTGTCGCGGGCTTTGCCGGACCGTTGGCAGGGGTTCTGGCGGGGCTGGACTGGGCCGCCGAACGGGGCGCACAGACAATTGTGACCGCTGCCGCTGACACGCCCTTCTTTCCCTGTGATCTGGTGCCGCAACTGCTGCTGGCGTCAGAAGGGATGGACCACCCGCTGGTGCTGGCCACAACGCCTGATCCGCAGCGGGGACGCGCGCGCCATCCGACCTTTGGTCTCTGGCCTGTGGCGCTGCGCGATGATCTGCGCGCGGCCCTGGAAGGGGGCTTGCGCAAGGTGGTTCTGTGGACGGAAAAACACGGCGGTCGCGAAGCGCTGTTTCCCGATGAAGATGCATTTTTCAATGTGAACACGCCGGATGATCTGGCCCGTGCGGAGAGCATGTTATGAGGATTTACGGTGTTGTCGGTTGGAAAAATGCAGGTAAGACCGGCCTGATGGAGCGGCTGGTGACCGAGATAACATCGCGGGGGATTACCGTCTCGACGGTCAAGCACGCCCATCATTCCTTTGACGTCGATCATGTGGGTAAAGACAGCTATCGCCACCGCGAGGCGGGTGCGACGCAAGTGTTGCTGGCCTCGCGCAACCGGACCGCGCTGATGCATGAATTACGCGGCGCGCCCGAGCCGACGCTTGAGATGCTTCTGGCGCAGCTGGCCCCCGTCGATCTGGTGCTGGTCGAGGGGTATAAACGCGATGCCCACCCCAAGGTTGAGGCGCACCGCGCGGTCACCGGTAACCCGTTGATTGCCCCCGATGACCCGACCGTGCGCGCAGTGGCCAGCGATACAGCGGTGTCATTGGACCGTCCTGTGTTTGATCTGGATGATACAGTCGCTATCGCCGATTTCATTCTGGCCGAGGTCGATCTGTGAGACCTTTCGACACGGTTCTTGTTGCAGATTGGTCGGCGGGTAAACGCAAAGGCCCCAAGCCGCAGAAGGACGCAATCTGGCTGGGCGTTGCGCGCAGCGGAGTGACGCAAGAGCCGCTCTATTGCAGGTGCCGCCAAGAGGCCGAGCGAACTATCGAGGCTATTATCAACGCTGAGGTGCGGGCGGGACGGCGTCTGCTCTGCGCGTTCGATTTCCCTTTCGGGTATCCTGTTGGCTTTGCGCGCCATGTGACAGGGTCGGATGACCCTTTTATCCTGTGGGACTGGTTCGAGGCGCGGATTTCTGATGCCGCTGATGGCACCAACAACCGCTTTGACGTGGCCGAGGAGCTGAACAGGCACTTTGACGGCGCGGGGCCGTTCTGGGGTAAGTCACACAAGGACAGATGGCCTGATGTGCCCTACAAAAAACAGGGCATTTGCTATGATGTGGTTGCTGAGAAGCGGCAGTGTGACGTGGTATCCAAAGCGTCTTCGTCATGTTTTCAGCTGTTTTTCAACCCCACAGTCGGCAGTCAGATGATGATGGGGTTGCCAATGCTCAACCGGCTGCGGCGCAGCACGGGCGCGCGCGTTTGGCCGCTGGAGCACTGGCAGGATGCGGATGTTGTATTCGCCGAAGTTTGGCCGGGTGTAATTGAAACGGCTGTGCAATGTACGCTTGAAATAGAAACGGAAGAGGTTATTCGAGACCGCGTTCAGGTGCGCCTGCTTGCGGATGCACTTGCGCGGATGCCGACCGCGCGTCTTGCGGCTGTCATGGCGGATGTTCCTGCAATCGCGGCGGAGGAAGCGTGGATTTTGTGCACTGGTCACTCCGACGAATTGGATGCCTTGGCATTGGGTATACCACAGCTCCGGAACGATTGTTTTGCCCTGCCGCAAGGGGTGCATTGGACTCCCGTTGATGAGGCGTTGGAGATGTTGCGTGTGCGGCTGTCGCCAGTCACTGCCAGTGAAACTGTGCCATTGGCACAGGCGGCGGGCCGTGTTGCGGCGGTGGATGTTATCGCTGCCCGTGCCAACCCGCCTTTGCCCAATACGGCTGTTGATGGTTACGGCTTTGCGGGGGGGCGGCCCGAGGGCGTGCACCGCATGCCTTTGGTTACAGGGCGTGCCGCTGCGGGTGATGCGCCTACTGAGGTGCCAGCAGGTATGGCGATCCGTGTGCTGACAGGGGCGGCCCTGCCCAATGGCGTGGACACGGTCATCTTGCAAGAAGACATCACAATTGACGGTGGCGAAATCATTTTTCAGGGTCCTCTCAAAAAGGGCAGCAATACCCGCAAGGCGGGGGAAGATGTTCATGCCGGTAACGGTATCCTGAGGGGAGGGCGGGTGATTACCCCTGCCGATCTGGCGCTGATGGCCGCTACCGGTGTGCCTGAAGTTGCGGTGCGCAGGCCGTTGCGTGTAGGTGTGCTGTCAACGGGGGACGAACTGGCCGATGTGGGCGAGCAGACCACCGAGGGCCAGATTTATGATGCCAACCGGCCCATGCTGCTGGCCCTACTGGCGCGGCTTCATCACGAAGCGGTTGATTTGGGCCGCGCCCCCGATAACCGCGCGGCTTTGCGTGCCTGTCTGGATCGCGCTGTGGGGCAAGTGGATGCTATCATCACCAGCGGCGGCGCATCAGCGGGTGACGAAGATCACGTCTCGGCCTTGTTGGAGCAGGCAGGGGCAATGGCGCTTTGGCGAATTGCAATGAAGCCCGGACGGCCACTGGCGCTGGGGATGTGGCACGGCGTTCCTGTGTTTGGTTTGCCCGGAAATCCGGTGGCTGCATTGGTTTGTGCACTGGTCTTTGCGCGGCCCGCACTGGCGCAATTGGCCGGAGCGGAATGGAGCATACCGCAGGGATTTAATGTGCCCGCCGCCTTCGAGAAACACAAGAAGGCAGGCCGCCGTGAATATCTGCGCGCGCGTATGCGTGACGGGCGCGCGGAAGTATTTGCCTCCGAAGGATCAGGGCGAATTAGCGGTCTCAGTTGGGCAGAGGGACTTGTCGAGCTATCTGAAGATGCACGGGACATCCGTGCAGGAGATATGGTGCGGTTTATTCCTTTTGGCAGTTTTGGGCTTTAGGAGCAGCACTATGTGGAAATATGCAATGGCGTGGGTGGTTTTGTCCGGTGCGGCACAGGCAGCGGACTGTAGCGGTGCATCGCTGCGCTTTGTTGAAAGCGCGCCGCGTGACCGGTTTGAGCTGACAGTCGGCACGCGGGATCTGCGGGCCGTTACGCTGGATTTGCGCGGCTCTGCGGGGCGGTTGATTTTTGATACGGCTGCGGGCGGCACCGGTGTGGAAGTGTTCCAGCCGCTGCGTGATGAGGGTGGTGCGGATGCTGGTGATGTTGCGGATGGCGCGCAGGTCATCACAGTTGGATTGCGCGACGCCCGCGCGGGCGGCAAGGCGGCGTTTTCGATTGATGTCGATGACCGTCTTGACGCATCCGATCTGGGGCAAATCCGTGTCACAGGTGGCGAGATGGCAGGCGCTACCGCGATGTTTGAAACGGCTGGCGGTGAAGTGTTCACAGCAGTGTTTGATGCCAAGAACCGCGCGCAGGTCTGCCCCTAGTCAAAGGTGCCGGCAACACGGCCCAGCAGCATAAACGCCCGCGCAGTGCGGGTGTCAGCCATTGCTGCAACTTCGGCATCAGTGGCCACTTTTTCAAAGTCGGCAAAGAGTTTGTCAAAACGGCGCAGGAAATGGTGTGCGGCGTCGCGGAAAATCGGGTCTTGCTTCATCCGGCCTGCTGTAAGCGCAAGCGAGGAGCGGTCCCGTATTCCGCCCAGTGCAGCGACCGATTTACCGCGTGCGCCCTGTCCGAACATCCGCCATGTTTCTGTGCGCGCGCGATCGGGGCGCAGATCGTCCATATAGATGCCGTCCTGGCTGAGCAGGGTCAGGACATCTTGGGCCGCTTGAATCAACTGGGCGGCATTGCGGTCTTTCATCGCGCGGCGCAGGGCAGCAAAACCGGCCTCGTCCTCGGCGGTTTCTGGGAAGTTGAGCGCGCGGATCAGGTCATCGCCTTCAATCGGCGGGGTCATATCGGCACTTTGTGTGCCAAGGGCCAGCGTTGCCTGATCGGCGCTTGGCGCCTCCGGGGCAGGCTTTGCCGCACGCTGCGGTTCTTCGCGGCGGGTCGAGAAGGTGGCCAGCGCTGTTTCCGTCTTGCGGGTTGCGGCTGCGATTTCATGCAGCTTTCGGCTGACCGAGGGCTCATTGCTGAGCCGGCCGCCCTGCTGTTGTGCGATATAGGCATGGCGGATGGCATCAATGGCAGCCTGCAAGCGCTGGCTTTCTTCGCGCATGACGCGGCTGGCGCGTGCGGCTGTGGCTGCCACCCAGATCATGGCTACCGGCATAAACACGGCGAGCATGGTCATCAGAAACCGCAAACCGCCCTGACCTTCAACCGCGGGCGGTTGTGTCATAAAGACGAAGAACACCAGACAGCCCAGCAGCCAGATCACCGATAGTGCAATGGCGGTAATCTCGATGCCGGTAATCGTCTCGACGCGGTTCTTGTCATAAATGCCAAGCGGGGTGGGGCGCGACGACGTTGTTTTGCCCGCCGTAGCGCGTGCGCCCGCAGAAGGGCCGCGTGTCGTCTCGGGTGCTGGCGCGTCAGTCATGATTTCTGCTCCGCTCAGGCATATACGATCTTGATGACCTCATAGGATTTCAGCCCCCCGGGTGTCCGCACTTCGACGCTGTCGCCTTCGTCCTTGCCGATCAGCGCGCGTGCGATGGGGGATTTGATATTCAGCAAACCGTTTTCGATATTGGCCTCGTATTCTCCAACAATCTGGTAGGTTTTCTCTTCTTCGGTGTCTTCGTCCACCAAGGTCACACGCGCACCAAACTTGATGGTGCCGGACAGCTTTGCCGGATCAATCACTTCGGCAAGCGAGATCACACCTTCCAGCTCTTTCACACGTCCTTCGATAAAGGACTGCTTTTCCTTGGCAGAGTGGTACTCGGCATTTTCGGATAAATCGCCATGCTCGCGCGCTTCGGCAATCGCCTTGATGATCGCGGGGCGCTCAACGGTTTTCAGGTGCTTGAGTTCCGTCTCGAGGGCGGTGTGCCCTGCGCGCGTCATTGGGATCTTTTCCATAGTGCTCGTGTCCGTAATACTAAGGCGCGCCCCGAAGCGAATTCGGAGCGCGTGTTTGAGTTGCAGTTACCTGACCCAATCCGGATGTGAAATGCAAGCGGATAAGGCCTTCGGGCCGGCGCGGTTTCGCCGAAAGGGGGCGCTTAGTCGTATTGGACAACTTCGTATTCGATGCCGTCTTCGTCGTGAAAGTAGAACCTGCGGCCCGGTTCATAATCTGCATGGCTTCCTGTTTTGAAGCCATGGGCAAGTATTGCCGCCTCGGTTGTGTCCAGATCATCCACCACCACAGCGATGTGGTTCAGCCCTGCCAGTTGGGAGTAGTTGTTTGCCTTAGGGCTGAGGGCGGTGTCGGGTTTGTAGAGTGCAAGGTAGTGATTTTGGGTGCCGACATGTACGGTATGACCACCTGAAATGGCGTCTCCTTGCCAGCGGATGTGCCAGCCAAACACGATCTGCATCCACGCAGCGGTGGCTGCGGGGTCGGATACGGTGTAATTTGCGTGTTCCAGTTGTGCGGTCATTTGGCGTTCCTTTCAGGGCATGATGGGGTGACGCCCTTGGTTGTAATTGCTAAACCTAACTTTAGGTCAAGGTAATTCTGGAGGAATTATGGCGCTAAATGAAGGGCTGACAATTGGCGCATTGGCCAAGCGCACCGGCCTCGCGGTATCGGCAATCAGGTATTACGAGACGCAGGGGCTGATACAGCCTTGGCGCAATGCAGGGGGGCAGCGGCGGTTTGCGCGCGCCGACCTGCGGCGTTTGAGCTTTGTCATGATTGCCCAGCAGTTCGGGTTTACCTTGCCGCATATTCGCGCCCAGCTTGACGGGTTGCCAAACGGGCGCACCCCCACCAAAGCGGATTGGAGTGCGATCAGCATCGGGTTTCGCGACGCTCTGGACGCCCGCATCCAGACGTTGACCAAGCTGCGCGATAATCTGGACGGGTGCATCGGCTGTGGCTGTCTGAGCCTTGAGGCTTGCGCCCTGTATAACCCGCAAGACAAGGCCGCGGCGCGCGGCGAGGGACCGCGTTATCTGATGGGTGACACCCCTGATTAGGCCACGATCCGTGCAGTTTGCCTCAAAACCGCTGTCTGTGACGATTTTGACGTCTCGTCGTGATTGCAAAGGCTGTTTGCAAACGGTACCTCGGATAAAACCGTTTTTGACGCATATAGGGAGTGCCTGCTATGGCCGAGATTGAACGCGAAGCGATGGAGTATGATGTTGTAATCGTAGGGGCGGGGCCTGCGGGTCTGTCTGCTGCGATCCGTCTCAAACAGCTGAATGCCGATTGTTCGGTTGTTGTGCTGGAAAAAGGCTCGGAAGTGGGCGCGCATATCCTGTCGGGTGCGGTGTTGGATCCCTGCGGCCTTGATGCCCTGATCCCTGACTGGAAAGCCAAAGGCGCGCCGTTGAATGTGCCTGTGATCGAGGACAAGTTCTACGCCTTGGGTGAAGCGGGCCAGATCCGTATCCCAAACGCGCCGATGCCACCGCTGATGAACAACCACGGAAACTATATCGTTTCCATGGGGAACGTTTGCCGGTGGATGGCAGAGCAAGCCGAAGAAATGGGCGTCGAGATTTTCCCGGGCATGGCGTGTTCCGAGATTGTTTATGGCGACAAAGGTGAAGTCAAAGGTGTGGTCGCAGGCGAAATGGGTCTGGGTGCCGATGGTACACCCGGCCCCAACTATGAGCCGGGTATGGAATTGCACGGCAAGTATGTTTTCCTCTCTGAAGGCGTGCGCGGGTCGCTGTCAAAGCAGGTGATCGCGAAATACGATCTGGCCAAGGGCAAAGAGGCTCAGAAATATGGTCTCGGCATGAAAGAGATTTGGGAGATTGATCCCGCCAAGCACAAGGAAGGTTCCGTCACGCACACGATGGGCTGGCCTCTCGGGTCCAAGGCCGGTGGTGGCTCTTTCATCTACCACCTCGAGAACAATCAGGTTTATGTCGGCTTTGTGGTCCACTTGGGCTATAAAAACCCGCATGTATTCCCTTACATGGAATTCCAGCAGTTCAAGCACCACCCGATGGTTGCAGAGCTGCTGAAAGGCGGCAAACGCGTGGCTTACGGTGCGCGCGCGATTACCGAGGGCGGATACCAGTCCATGCCCAAGATGGTAGCCCCCGGTGTGGCGTTGTTGGGCTGTTCCGTTGGGATGGTCAACGTACCGCGCATCAAAGGCAATCACAACGCGATGTTGTCCGGTAAAGCAGCCGCCGAGGCTGCACATGCAGCCATTCAGGCAGGCCGTTCGGGTGACGAGCTGCCAGAGTACGAAACCGAAGTCCGCGAAGGCGCGATCGGCAAAGACCTCTACAAGGTGCGCAACGTCAAACCGTTGTGGTCCAAGTTCGGTCTTGTGGCATCGCTGGCTATCGGCGGCTTTGACATGTGGTGTAACACGCTGTTTGGCGGCTCTGTCATGGGTACACTGGGGCATGGTAAATCTGACGCCGATGCGACAGAGCCTGCTGCGAACCACAAGGTCATCGACTATCCGAAACCCGATGGCAAGCTAAGCTTTGACCGTCTGACCAATGTGGCATTTGCCTTCACCAACCACGAGGAAAGCCAGCCCGCGCACCTGAAGTTGTTGGACGCAAGCGTGCCCGTGGGTGTGAACCTTGCGAAATACGCAGGACCTTCCGCGCGTTATTGCCCTGCCGGTGTGTATGAGTTTGTGGAAGAGGCGGGCAAAGACCCGCGTTTTGTCATCAACTTCCAGAACTGCGTGCATTGCAAGACTTGTGACATCAAAGATCCGAGCCAGAATATCGTCTGGACCACGCCGCAGGGCGGCGACGGGCCGAACTACCCGAACATGTGATCAATTTCGCGGCTTCCCGCCGAAACGGGTGGGGGGCCGCCATTGCGCGGGCGCGCAAACATGCTAGCTTGGTTCTCAAAATAATGAGGCCGAGCATATGCAAAAATTCCTGACATCCGTGAGCGTCGCAGCCCTTTCGCTGGGCCTTGCCATGGCCACCCCTGCCACTGTCTCTGCGGAGTCGCTGGCGGGCTCCTATCTTGCTGGGCGCAGTGCTGCCGTTAGCAATGATTTTGAAATCGCTGCGCAGTATTTCGCCACTGCCTTGTCGCATGATCCCGAAAACATCGAGATGATGGACAGTGCGGCACTTGCCTACCTGGCGCTGGGCGATATCGAGCGGGGTATACCTCTGGGTAAGGGGATTGTCGCAGGTGGCCAAACCTCGCCAGCCGCACGGATGCTTGTAACAGCGGGCCTTGTCGAAGAGGGCAAATACACTGAATTGGCGGCGCAGGAAATCCAGACAGACGGTATCAGCCCTTGGGTGGATGGGCTGGTCAGGGCTTGGGCGCTGATTGGTGCGGATGATGTGGATGCTGCCATGGCGCAGTTTGATGCCATTTCCGATGATGCAGGGATGAAGGGCATCGTCGCCTATCATAAGGCGCTGGCCTATGCGACGGTCGGCAACTACGCGGCCGCCGAGGCGCTGTTCGATCAGGACGCACCGGGTGCTGCCGCCCGTACCCGTCGCGGTGTTATTGCGCGGGTCGAGATACTGTCGCAACTGGACCGGAATGCGGATGCGGTGCAAGTAATCGCGCTGACTTTCAACGGCTCCACCGACCCTGAACTGGACACTATGATTGCCAAGCTTGAGGCGGGCGATAAATTGCCCTTTACCCAAGCCCCCACAGCGTGGGCAGGACTGGCAGAAGTGTTCTACACCTTCGCGGCGCTTTTGCGCGCAGAGCAGGCGGGAGATTATTACACGCTGCTTTATGCGCGTATCGCGCGCTATTTGCGCCCCGATCATATCGATGCGCTGTTGCTGACTGCGGACCTTCTGGAAGGGCTCGGGCAGTATGAACTGGCCATCGCCGAATACCGTGGCGTTGCGGCTGATGATCCGGCCTATCATCTGGCCGAACTGGGCCGTGCCGCCGCCTTGCGCCGTCTGGATAAGGTGGATCAGGCCATTGAAGTGCTGGAGCAACTCACGCGGAGCTACGGCGATTTGGCGGTTGTACACTCGACATTGGGTGACATCCTGCGGGCGCAGGATGAAGATCAGGCAGCGATCTTGGCTTATACCAAAGCGCTTGAGCTGACTGATGAGGGCGATAAACGTGCTTGGTTCCTGCACTTCTCGCGCGGGATTGCCTATTCGCAGGATAAAGACAGTGTCGCGGCTGAAGAAGACTTCCGTGCGGCCCTCACCGTCAACCCGGAACAGCCACAGGTTTTGAACTACCTTGGTTATTCGCTGGTCGAAGAAAATCGCAAGCTGGACGAGGCGCTGGATATGATCGAGCGTGCCGTCGCGGCCAGCCCGAACAGCGGGTACATTGTCGATAGCCTTGGTTGGGTCTACTACCGCCTTGGCCGCTATGACGAGGCTGTGATCCAGATGGAGCGCGCTGTCGAGCTGGAAGCCGTCGATCCGGTGGTGAATGACCACCTTGGCGATGTGTACTGGGCGGTAGGCCGCCAGCGTGAGGCGCGGTTCCAGTGGAGCCGTGCCCTGTCGTTTATCCAGTTCAAGGACCCCGAGACAGAAGCGGATCTGGACCGTATT
Source organism: Sulfitobacter sp. (assembly GCA_029252045.1). Taxonomy (GTDB): domain Bacteria; phylum Pseudomonadota; class Alphaproteobacteria; order Rhodobacterales; family Rhodobacteraceae; genus Sulfitobacter. The sequence goes on along the minus strand of JAQXCD010000020.1, from coordinate 183,331 downwards.
CGCCGCAAATTGGAGGTGGGGCTGGATACGGTGCTGCAAGAAGAAGGTGCAGACCCCTTGAAGGTTGCGAATGACAAGTGAGGGTTTTGCACCCGCCAAGGTCAATCTGACCCTTCATGTGACGGGACAGCGGGCAGACGGGTATCACCTGCTGGACAGTCTGGTGGTGTTTGCCGATATCGGTGACCGCCTGTGGTTTGATGCAGGCCCGCAGATGCGGATATCGGTGACAGGTCCGTTTGCCGAGGGCGTGCCTGTTGATCAGCGCAATCTGGTTTGGCAGGCGGCCGTGCTTGCCGGTTGGACGGGACATATCACGTTGGAAAAGAACCTGCCGCATGGGGCAGGAATCGGGGGCGGTTCATCCGACGCGGCAGCTGTATTGCGGGCTTTTGGAGGGACGGCAGATGCGCTGCAATTAGGGGCTGATGTGCCGGTCTGTCTGGCGCATGCACCTCAGCGGATGCGCGGAATCGGTGAGATATTGGACCCAATCGCACCACTGCCCGACCTTGAGATTGTACTGGTGAACCCGCGCGTTGCGGTGCCGACTGCTCCGGTCTTTAATGGTCTGGCCTCCAAGACCAATTCACCCATGGCAGACACGATACCCGCCTTTGCAGACGCTGCCGGTTTCGTGCACTGGCTGGGCGCGCAGCGCAATGATCTGGAGGCACCCGCCCGTGTTCATGCGCCCCAAGTAGACAAAGCGCTGGCCGCATTGGAAGGCGCACTGTTGGCGCGCATGTCAGGATCAGGTGCGACCTGCTTTGGTCTCTATGAGAGCGGGGCGGCGCAGGCGGCCCGGCGTATCGCACAAACGCATCCCGACTGGTGGGTGCGGGCGGGTCGTGTGCTTAGCTAAGCCTGCTGACAACGTAGTCCGCGATGTCGATCAGCATGTCCTTGATCTCATGTGCGGGCAGGGGGGCAAGTGCTGCCTTCGCCTTTTCCGCCCATTCCAGCGCATCAATCTCTGTGGCTTTTAAGGTGCCGTGTTTGTGCAGCAGTGCCAGCGCCTGCTCCAGATCGGCCTCTTCCTGTTTGCCTTTGGCAATGGTGCGGGTCCAAAACGCGTGCTCGGCGTCATCTGCCAAGGCCACGGCCTTGATCACGGGCAACGTTAATTTACGCTCGCGGAAATCATCACCGATGTTCTTGCCGGTTGTTGTTGCCTCGCCCTGATAATCCAGCAGGTCATCCACAATCTGGAAGGCAATGCCCAAAGCATCGCCATAGTTGAACAGCGCGCGCACTTGGTCCTCGGGGGCATTGGCGATGACGCCGCCTACTTCGGTGGCAGCGGAGAACAGAGCAGCAGTTTTGCCACGCACAACTTGCAGATAAATCGCTTCGGTGGTGGCAAGATTCTGCGCAGCAGTCAGCTGGAGTACTTCGCCTTCGGCAATCGTCGCAGCGGCGTTCGACAGGATGCGCATTACCGGCATGGAACCGGGTTCGGTCATCAGCTGGAAACTGCGCGCAAACAGATAATCCCCGACCAAAACCGACGATTGATTGTCCCACAGCAGGTTTGCAGTAGGCCGACCGCGACGCTGGCGGCTTTCATCCACTACATCATCATGCAGCAGCGTGGCCGTATGAATAAACTCTACCGTCGCGGCTAGGTGGATGTGATAGGGCCCCGTGTAACCGCACAGGCGGGCCGCCGCGAGGGTCAGCATCGGGCGCAGACGCTTGCCGCCTGCCTCAACCAAATGCGCTGTGACTTCGGGGATGCGGGGGGCGTGCTCGGACGCCATACGCTCGCGGATCAGGGCGCTGACAGCGGCCATATCCTCTGCCAACGCAATTGCGAGTCGCTCATGGGGTTTCTGACTTGTATCAGTACTCATATTTACCGCATCCTAGCGCTCGACAAGGGCGTGTGCCCCGGATTACATCATTGCTATGAAAGAACTTTTGCGCAGCTCCGACCCTACGATCATCGCCTTTGCTTCCGCCCTGTTGCAGGGCGAGGATATAGCGTGCTTTCAGATGGACGTAAATATGAGCATCCTCGAAGGCGGCATCGGAATATTCCCGCGCCGGTTGATGGTGCGCGATGACGACCATGATGCAGCGGTCCGCGTGATGCGCGACAACGAAATTCCGCTGGGCCTGTGAACGATACCGAGCTGACCCGCGACGCTTTCTTGGGCGGTCTTGTGCACCTGTGGCAACCGCGCAGTGGTTATCGCGCGGGTGTCGATCCCGTTCTGCTTGCAGCCACTATACCTGCGGTTTCAGGGCAGCGGGTGCTGGAGTTGGGCTGCGGTGTCGGGGCGGCTGCCCTGTGTCTGGGCGCGAGGGTTGCGGGGCTGGAGCTGGTGGGAGTGGAGCGCGAGCGCAGCTATGCCGAACTGGCCGACCGTAACGGTGAGGGGCGATTGGACGTTGTGCACGCGGACATTGCAGCCCTTCCCCTGACGTTGCGGCAGCGGCAATTTGACCATGTGCTTGCCAACCCGCCTTATTGGCGTCGTGATTCCTCGGTTGCGGCGTCTGTGCCTGTGCGCGAAGCGGCGCTGGGTGAGGAAACGCCTCTGGCGCTCTGGGTCGAAGTTGCTGCCAAGCGGCTGGCCCCCAGGGGCCTGTTGCACATGATCCACCGCGCCGAGCGTTTGCCCGATTTGTTGGCCGCACTGCCGCGTGATATGGGCAGCATCGAGGTGTTGCCGATTGCTGCGCGGACAGGCCGGAGCGCCGAGCGTTTGATCCTGCGCGCCCGCAAGTCCGGACGGGCGGATTTTCGCTTGCATGCGCCGCTTATTCTGCATCGCGGCGACAGTCATATCGACGGGGATCAGTATGCCCCACAGGTGCGCGACGCCTTGCGCGCAGGGGCTGCGCTCTCTTTTTGAGCGATCTTAGGCAATTGTTTACCGCCTAGCGTGTTATGCTGCAGGGCGGCGTGACTTGAAGCAGACTTCGTGCTTCACTGAACGTGCACATTTAACAACTGGAGGAAGTATGTCCCTAAACACACATCTTGAGGCGTTGAAAAAGAAGCATAACGATATGAGTGAGGCAATCGAGCAAGCGGAACGCGCACCGGGAATTGACGGGCTGAAAGTGTCCGACATGAAGAAGCAGAAAATGCGGCTTAAGGAGCAAATCAGCCGTTTGACGGACTGATTATTTTGCAGAAAAGCTGGCGCGCGCTGCAATCAGCGCGCCGCCGGTGATCAGCAGCGTCGCCCAGAGCAAGGTTATGCCGGGGGATGCAAAACCGGCGAGTATGAGCGCAAGCGTTGACAGCAAAGGGGCCGCATACGAGCTGGTTCCGAGCAGTTGGATGTCGCCCCTCTTGCAGCCGATATCCCAAACATAGAACGCAAATCCAACCGGGCCGAGGCCGAGGCTCGCGATGCTTGCCCACCCTAAGGCGGTTGAGGGCAGCACTGTTTCTTCAAATATCAGGTGTAGCGGAAAAGACAGCGCCGAAGTGGCGATGCAAAAGACTGCAACGCTGGCTGTTGGTGCCGTGCCCACCAGCCGCGACAGGACGGAATACCCCGACCATGTGAATGCGGCAAGAAGGGCCAGCAGATAGCCCGTGACATGCTGGCTGCTCAAGGTTGCGCCGCCGTCCAGAATAATGAGCGCCGCACCGGAAAATCCCAATGCTGCACCCAAAAGGTGACCTGCGCGAAGCTTCTCTGATGGCAGCAGGCCGGAGAATACGACGATCAAGAGGGGCCAGAGATAGGCGATCAGTCCGGCTTCTGCAGCGGGAGCAAGGCGGAGTGCGGAAAAATACAACAGATGATAGGCAAAAAGACCGGTTGCGCCAAAAGCGTAGACCCGCAGAGGGACCTGACGCATCTGCGGGATGCTGCCGGTCGTGACCGCCCAGATCAGCCCCACACATCCCCCGATACCAAAGCTGAGCGTGTTCAGAAGCAGAGGCGGGGTGGGGGCAGAACCTACGGTAAAAAGTGCAAGCAAGGCCCAGAGAAGGACGGCGACAAATCCGGTCGCTGTTGCGCGATTGCGGCTCATTTGGGCAATGTCGTGGCGTCGATCATCCTGCGGCCTTCTTCAAATCGGGTTGCGTTTGCTACATGCTTTTTGATCCAGCGATGAAATGCCGCAACTTTTGGGCGGGATTCGTGACCGACAGGGCAGATGAACCTGAATTGCGCGTCTGTGACAAGCCCCGTCTGGAAAGGCGCAACCAGTTGCCCGGTCTCAAGCGCTTGGGTTGCTAATGAAATCCGGCCCAGCACAACGCCTGCGCCTGTAATAGCTGCATCCAGTGCATGGTCTCCTTGGCTAAAGCGCGAGCCATGGCTTGTGTCCAGAGAAAGCCCTTCCGCGCGACACCACGCAGGCCAATCGCCCGGGGATTTGAAGAACGCGACTGAATCGTCGTGGATGAGCGGCGCTGTGGCAAGGCTGGCGGGGGTGGGAAACCGTTTCGCCAAATCGGGTGACATCATTGGTGTCATCCACTCGTGAATCAGCGGGTCTGAATAAACGTCCTTGTCCTGCCCCAACCCAAACCGGATCGCGACATCAATTTCATCCAAGTCGAAGTCGATAATTTTCAGGCTCGCGGAAAAGCGCAATTCGATATCAGGGTGGGTTTGGGCAAAGTCGAACAGGCGAGGGGCGAGCCATTTGGCTGTAAACGCAGGACCGGCGGTTACTGTTAGGGTGTTGTTATTGTTCGCCCGTTGGGCTGCGCGCCAACCTGCCGCCAAAGCGGTGAACCCCGCCTGTGCCTCGGGTGCCAAGGCCCGCCCTGCTTCGGTTAGTTCAACAGCCCGGTTCAGGCGGCGGAACAACGGCGTGCCAAGGTGTTCTTCAAGAGATTTGATCTGGAAAGAAAGGGCGGCAGGCGTGACGTTTAACTCAGCTGCGGCCAGCGCAAAGGACATATGGCGTGCTGCCGCATCAAATGCGCGGAGGGCTGTTAAAGGGGGTGGGCGGGTGATCATTTCGGTTAAGTACAGCTTAACTGAAGGGAGGGGGAATCTCGTTTGTCAGTCATGTTTCGGGCGGCCATATTAAAGTCAGAACAGAAGCATTGACCTGAAGAGGGTCGGATTGGGAGAATAACGATGTTTGAAGCAACAACAAACCCCGAAGCCCGTACTGCGATGAATAACGCTCACGCCGCGCGGGGGCAGATGATGGCAGACTTTCTGGTGTGGCTGCGCGGACCGCTGCGCTGGTAAGCATTTCCGCTGGCGGCGTACACACGCCTTACGGAATGAAGCGGGGCCAGTGGATTGCTCCACTGGCCCCGCAGTATTTAAAGCTAACTTGTGTTTAAACGAAGAACTGCGCGCCGTTGGCTGAGATGGTCGAGCCGTTGATAAAGCCCGCATCGTCAGAGACGAGGAAAGCAACTGCGCGTGCAATCTCCTCAGGCTCGCCCAGGCGGCCTGCAGGGATCTGAGCGATGATGCTTTCGCGTACTTTTTCCGGCACGGCCATCACCATATCTGTCCCGATGTAGCCAGGGCAGATCGCATTTGCCGTGATGTTTGCGCGTGCGCCTTCTTGGGCCAATGACTTCACAATGCCCAGATCGCCCGCTTTGGTTGCGGCATAGTTAACTTGGGCAAATTGGCCTTTCTGGCCGTTGATCGACGAGATTACCACGATGCGGCCGAATTTACGCTCACGCATGCCGGGCCAGATCGGGTGGATGGTGTTGAACACGCCTGTGAGGTTCGTGTCGATCACCTCATGCCACTGCTCGGGAGTCATTTTGTGGAAAGGTGCGTCACGGGTGATGCCTGCGTTCGCTACAACAACCTCAACAGGACCCAGATCGGATTCGACCTGTGCGATGCCCGCCTTCGAGCTTTCGTAATCTGCGACGTTCCATTTGTAGGTTTTGATGCCGGTTTCAGCTGTAAATGCTGCTGCGGCCTCGTCGTTGCCTGCGTAGGTCGCGGCGACGGTATAGCCTTTATCTTTGAGTTCTTTGGAAATAGCGGCGCCGATCCCGCGGCTGCCTCCGGAAACTAGTGCGACACGCGACATGTAAATTCTCCCGATAGTAATGTTATTGCCGTGGTGGCGTTGGGCGCGCAATTATCTTGCGCGCCCAATCTTTCTTATGGCCGTTCGAGGCACATGGCAACACCCATACCGCCACCAATGCACAAAGTTGCCAGACCTTTTTTGGCGCCACGGCGCTTCATTTCGAACAACAGCGTGTTGAGAATGCGTGCACCGGACGCGCCGATCGGGTGACCGATGGCAATTGCGCCGCCGTTGACGTTCACGATCGCCGGATCCCAGCCCATGTCTTTGTTGACGGCACAGGCCTGTGCGGCGAAGGCTTCGTTGGCTTCAACCAGATCAAGATCTTGTGGCTTCCAGCCCGCTTTTTCCAACGCCTTGCGTGAGGCATAGATTGGACCTGCGCCCATGATGCTGGGGTCAAGCCCTACTGTGGCGTAGGATGCAATGCGTGCCAAAGGCTCGATGCCGCGCTTTTCGGCATTCTCTGCGCTCATCAATAGTGCACCAGCTGCACCATCGTTCAGGCCCGACGCATTTGCCGCTGTGACCGAGCCGTCCTTGGCGAAAGCGGGGCGCAGTTTCGCCATCGCGTCCATTGTGGCACCGTGGCGGATGTATTCATCGGCATCCACGATGGTGTCACCTTTGCGGCCCGGCACCGTGTAGGCAAAGATTTCATCGGCGAAACGGCCTGCTTTTTGCGCGGCTTCGGCCTTGTTCTGAGATGCGACAGCAAATTCGTCCTGCTGTTCACGGCTGATCTGCCATTTTGCAGCGACGTTTTCCGCTGTTTGACCCATGTGATAGCCGTTGAAGGCATCCCACAGACCGTCTTTGATCATTGTATCAATCAACTGCATGTCGCCCATCTTCTGACCTGCGCGCATGGCTTGGGCGTGGGGGGACATTGTCATGTTTTCCTGACCGCCTGCGGCTACGATATCGGCATCGCCCAACTGGATGTGCTGTGCTGCCAGTGCTACAGCACGCAGGCCCGATCCGCAGACCTGGTTGATCGACCACGCTGCGGATTCAATCGGCAGGCCGGCATTCACATGAGCCTGGCGCGCGGGGTTCTGGCCTTGGGCGGCGGTCAATACCTGCCCGAGAATCGTCTCGGAGACTTCGCTGGCATCAACACCAGCGCGTGCGACGATTTCTTTCAGCATTGCAGCACCTAGATCATGGGCTGGCGTGTTGGCAAAGGAGCCACCAAAGCTGCCAACGGCAGTACGGGCAGCGGAGGCGATAACGACATTGGTCATGGAATGCGGTCCTCTCAATATGACGCATGATAGAGGACATTGTTAACAGATGCGCGACGGGTTGCGGCATCCTCCCCTACCTTATCTATCTGAATACCGTATGGGGAGGGGCGCGGCAAGAAGCAGGGGGAGCCGCGTCAGGCTTTCCGGCTGGCGGCGCGGTGTTGCAACCAATCTGGCTGGGTGGTCGGGGCCGCGAAATAGTATCCCTGAAGGCAATCTATCCCGATTTGCGTGACCAATGCGGCGTCTTCAGCCGTTTCCACAGATTCAGCGACCGTCACCATATCAAATTGGTGGGCAATTCCCATCAGAGCACGGGGCACAGCCAGATTGTCGGGATTTTTCGCGATGCCGCGAATGAACTGCCCGTCTATCTTTACGATGTCAAAATCAAATTCTCTGAAGTATTTGACCGCCATCTTGCCTGCGCCGAAGTGATCCATAGCAAAGCAAATGCCCTTGGGTTGCAACCGTTGCATAAAGTCGATGACCAGCTCCGGGACCATCATTGCAGAACTTTCCGTGATTTCCAGAATCAGCCGATCACCGAGTTCGGGTGTATTGCTGAGAAACCGGTTGAGGCAATTCATCCATGGTCTGTACCCGATAGAGCGTGCGGACATGTTGATAGACAGGCGCAGACCGCGATACTTCTCCAGCACATTGAGGCCGTGACGCAGGGCCAGAACATCAATTTCGCGTCCTGTTTCGGTTTCTTCGATCTTGCCCATAAAATCGCCCGCGGGAATCACTCTTCCGGTAGGGTCAAGCACGCGGATCAGCCCTTCGTAGAACCCGACTTGACCCGCTGCTGCACCCCGCATGACCGGCTGGAAGGCCAATAAGGTCTGGTTATGCGCAATCGCCTCTTGCACCATGCCCAGTGTGCTTTGTGATTGTTTGGCGATGGCGAAATCCAGCGGATTGTGACCGCCTTGCGGAATGTCGGCCATTTTGCGTTTGAATTTCCCGTTCACGGTTACATCCCTTGTTACCTGTGGCATCAGGCCCTGCCATTGGTGGACATTGGCGCGCAGCCGCTAATAAGGTGTTAAGGGGCAAATTTGCCGTCAAATGTTGCTAACAGCGGGGAAGGCTTGGCATGACGCAAGACACTGGGCGGTGTGCATGGGCCGGCCCCGAGCAAATATATGTTGATTATCACGACACTGAATGGGGTGTGCCCGAGTATGACAGTCGTGCGTTATGGGAAAAGCTTATCCTTGACGGGTTTCAGGCAGGCCTGAGCTGGATCACAATCCTTAAAAAGCGCGACGCTTTTCGCGAAGCGTTTGCAGGGTTCGATCCGCATGTCATTTCAAAATGGGGCGAGGCGGATGTGCAGCGCCTGCTGGGGAATGCAGGGATCATCCGACACAGGGGCAAAATTGAGGCCGCGATTACCAACGCACAGGCATGGCTGCGGCTGGAGGAGCAGGGCGGCTTTGACAAATTCATGTGGGATTATGTCGGCGGCACACCGTTGCAGAACAGGTTCACGGCGCAATCCGATGTGCCGCCCAAAACCGAACTGTCGGAACGGGTGTCAAAAGACCTGAAGAAGGCGGGTTTCAAGTTTTGCGGCCCCACAATCGTTTATGCGTGGATGGAGGCCTGCGGGCTAGTGAATGACCATCTTGTCGGGTGTCACAGGCACGCCGCTGTGGCGCAGGCTTCTAGGTGATCCGGATTGACGCGCCCGTGTAGCTGAAACATGTGTCGTCGCGATACAATAGCCGAAGGTACTATATGCATTTCCTATTTCCCGTCTCGCTGCTGCTGATTGTCACGCTGACAGCCTGTGTATCGCCTGAACCGCAGACACGCGGGGCTGATATTTATTCAAAACATTGCACAAGCTGTCACGGTCAAACCGCGCTCGGCGATGGCCCGCGGTCTGCGGACTTGGGGGTGCAGCCGGCAAACCTCACACTTCTGAGCAAGCGTAATGGCGGTACTTTTCCGATAGAAGAAGTCATGGCGCAGATTCACGGCTATTCAGGACGACATCAATTTGGTGCGATGCCCGAGTTTGGTCAGGATCTGGCTGGGCCGATGGTAGACTGGGTTGCCAAGTCGGGCGAGGTGATTCCGACGCCAAAAGGCTTGATTGATTTGGCCGCTTATCTGGAAGGTATCCAGAAGTAACGCGTGCCGCCATATATCACGCATTGACTCCCCCCTGCATATCACGCTAAGCGCGCCCTTGTTGGTGTTGGTGGACCTTGCAAAAGGATCCCTGTCGGCGTGCAAACGCAGAGGACAACGCCCTTTACCGCCTCGTTAGGGGCCACAAAAAGGAGAACAGCCGTGACTAAACGCACCGCTGCCAAGCACAAAATTGACCGCCGTATGGGCGAAAACATCTGGGGCCGCCCAAAGTCTCCAGTAAACCGTCGCGAATATGGCCCCGGCCAGCACGGTCAGCGCCGTAAGGGCAAGATTTCCGATTTCGGTATCCAGTTGCGCGCCAAGCAGAAGCTGAAAGGCTACTACGGCGACCTGACCGAAAAGCAGTTCCGTCGCATCTATGGCGAAGCCGAGCGTGTAAAAGGCGATACAGGTGAGAACCTGATTGGTCTGCTCGAGCGCCGTCTCGACGCGGTTGTGTACCGTGCCAAGTTTGTTGCCACTGTATTTGCTGCGCGCCAGTTCGTGAACCACCGCCACGTCCGCGTAAACGGCAAGCTGGTTAACATTCCTTCTTACCGTGTAAAAGAGGGTGACGTGATCGAAGTGCGTGATCGTTCCAAGCAGATGGTAGCGCTGATCGAAGCGACGCAGCTGTCCGAGCGTGATGTTCCTGACTACCTCGACGTTGATCACTCCAAAATGACAGCCACATTTGTGCGCACACCCCAGTTGGGCGATGTACCATACCCTGTTGTTATGGAGCCAAACCTGGTCGTGGAATTCTACGCGAAGAACTAATCTTCGCCGCAGATACCGTTTTACAAGACGCCCTGCCGGACAACCGGTGGGGCGTTTTCTGTTTTAGAGGCGATATGTGGACAGATGCGCGCGGGTGCAAATCGCGGGTGGCTGTGGCGCGTGGCACCCGCTAAAAGACCCTCAGCAACCAAAGAGTTCTGATATGACACAACTGATCGCACCCCAACCCGGCATTATGGAAATCTCCTTGTATCAGGGGGGCGCCTCGCATGTGGCAGGCCATGAAAACGCGCTCAAGCTCAGCTCGAACGAGAACCCGTTCGGGCCATCGCCATTGGCCTTGAAAGCCTACGAGCGGGCAGGGCGCGAATTGCACCGCTATCCCAGTTCTGATCATGCAGAGCTGCGCGCCGCAATTGGAGAAGTTCACGGGATTGATCCTGCGCGGATCATCTGCGGGGCCGGTTCGGACGAGATTATTGCGTTTCTGTGTCAGGCCTATGCAGGCCCGAACACCGAAGTCATCCACACCGAGCACGGTTTTGCCATGTACCGGATTTCCGCGCTGGCGGCTGGTGCGACACCCGTTGAGGTGAAAGAGCATGAGCGCGTGACCGATGTGGATGCGATTCTGGCGGCCTGCACGGATAAGACACGGCTGGTGTTTCTGGCCAACCCCAACAATCCGACAGGTACGATGATCGGGCACGGCGATATTGCAAGGCTGGCCGAAGGGCTGCCGCCACAAGCGTTGCTGGTGCTGGACGGCGCCTATGCGGAATATGTGGAGGGCTATGACGGTGGTGCTGCCTTGGTAGATGCGCGCCAGAATGTTGTAATGACGCGGACGTTCTCCAAGATCTACGGGCTGGGAGGTTTGCGGATCGGCTGGGGCTATGGTCCTTCGCATGTGATTGACGTGCTGGGCCGGGTGCGTGGACCGTTCAACCTCAGCAATTCGGCACTTGCCGCTGCCGAAGCTGCGGTGCGGGATGTCGAGTATATTGACCACTGCCGTGCCGAGAATGCTCGCTGGCGCGCGTGGATGGCCGATGCCTTGGCCGAAATGGGCATCCCGTCCGATGTCTCGCTGGCCAACTTCGTTCTGGCGCGCTTTGCGTCGCAATCCGAAGCTGAAGCATGTGATTTGCACCTGCAATCCCAAGGGCTGATTGTCCGACGGGTGGCTGGCTACAAACTACCGACCTGTTTGCGCATTACCGTCGGCGATGAAAGCGGCTGTCGCCGCGTGGTTCACGCTGTGCGCCAGTTCAAGGAGGCGTAAACGATGGCACATATTTATGACCGGGTTGCCCTGATCGGGCTAGGCCTGATCGCGTCTTCGATGTTCTGGGCGATGAAGCGCAAAGGGCTTGCAGGAGAGGTTACGGGCTTTGCACGCTCTGCCGAAACGCGCCATATCGCCCGTGAAATTGGCCTTTGTGATGTTGTTTACGACGATATCCGAGAGGCTGTGCGCGGCGCTGATCTGGTTGTGCTCTGTGTGCCTGTGGGTGCGATGGGGCCTGTAATGGCGCAGATTGCCGATGTTCTGGCGCCTGGTGCGACCGTGACGGATGTCGGTTCGGTCAAAAAGGATGTGATCGAGAAAATCATACCTCATCTGCCAGAGGGCGTACATTTTATCGCAGGTCACCCGCTTGCAGGGACCGAGCATTCCGGCCCTCGCGCGGGCTTTGCGGAGTTGTTTGACAACCGTTGGTGTCTTTTGGTTCCCGTCGCAGGGTCCGATCCCGCTGCCATCGCCCGCTTGCGCAGCTTTTGGGAAGGTATTGGGTCCAACGTTGAAGAAATGGATGCAGATCACCACGATCTCGTGGTTGCTGTGACCTCCCATGCACCGCACCTGATTGCTTATACGATGGTTGGGGTTGCAGATGATCTTAGTCGGGTGACGGACGGCGAAGTGATCAAATACTCGGCGGGCGGTTTTCGCGATTTTACCCGTATTGCGGCCTCTGACCCAACAATGTGGCGCGATGTTTTCCTGACAAACAAAGAGGCAACGCTGGAAATTCTGGGTCGCTTCACCGAAGAGCTGTTTGCGCTGCAACGCGCCATCCGACAGGGCGACGGGGATCACCTGTTTGACTATTTCACGCGCACTCGTGCCATCCGGCGCGGGATTATCGAGGCGGGGCAGGATACGGATGCCGCCGACTTTGGTCGTGGTGTGGGGCGCAAACCGTGAAGCGTCTGACGGTTGCGCTGTGTGTCATGGCGACTGTGTCCTGCGCAGGGCCTGACAGCTCGCAACGGCCAGAGGCCCGGCCCGCGGCGCCCGTCGAAGTGACAGCCGACGACACAATCGACCGTTCGGCGGAATAGAATAAACAAGGCGGGTTCTTCAAATCCCTGCGGCCCGTGTTCCGCTCTCCCAAAGCAGCGGGGGCGCAACTCCAAAAGCAACGGGCGTTTGCCGCTGGCTCAGTTTGCGGTGATCCGTCCATTCAGGGTGAAGTCATCGGGCGTGTTCCGGGTAAAATCGCCGGTTGTGGCGTCGATAACGCGATGAGCATTGCATCCGTTTCCGGCGTGCGCCTCAGCGCCAAATCGACCATGGATTGCGATACTACCAAGGCGCTGAAATCATGGGTCGATAATAGCGCCAAGCCCGCACTTTCGGGAAAAGGCGGTGGCCTGCGCGAGATCAAGGTTGCGGCGCATTACGCCTGCCGCCGTCGCAACAATGCCAAGACAGGAAAAATCTCTGAACATGGCACAGGCCGGGCCATCGACATTTCAGGCTTCTAGCTGGTGGATGGCAGTGTAATTACCGTGCTTCAGGGCTGGAACGCGGGCTGAAGCAGTAAAGCACTACGCAAGATGCATGCAGGCGCTTGTGGTCCATTCGGGACAGTACTGGGCCCGAAAGCAAACAAGTTTCACCTTGATCACTTCCACTTTGACACCATGCGATATCGCAACGGAACCTACTGCCGTTAACGGATGACCAGACGCGGGGCAGGGCCAAGAGGCAGGAAGCCCATGCGCAACTGCCCGCTTTGCGCTGTAATTGTGAGGTCCAGTGCACCTTGGAGATCAGACATAGATTGCAACATCCGTTCTGCTACGGGGGGCCATTCTGGCGGAATGGTGTTCGATGCTACCATGAGTTCAAAGATCTCCTGCCAATTGCGTACTTTTATGCGTAACTCCCCGGTGGGGACCCCTTCTGCATCTACAGACATTTCTCCGCTGGCGGTCATGCCTGTGTCAGAATAATTAGCTGCCAATTCATTGATGCGGATCATGCGCGGCTGTGGGCGGGTGCCTTGCATGGCGCTGCGATCCCAAGGGCGGTCAAAGGTCACGGTCATATCCGCGATGATCGGCTCAAACGCATCGGGGGTGCCGGCAGGGCGAACCAGAACGCCGGTAAACGCTGGCCCAAAGGATAGGCCCGTCGCGGTCAGGTCAATCTCGTAGGTCTCGGGGGCGCGCGCCTGTGCAACATCGGCCTGTAGATTTGCCATGCTAATGAGTTGGCCGTCTTTCAGCTCAAAGGACAGATTGCGGCTGGATGCGCTGAGCGTTTCCAGTTGAAGCGCTGTGCCCGGATGCAAGCGCACGGCTGCGTTTGCGCCGTCCCAGTTTAGCGTGGCTGTGTCTTCGGCCGCAGTGAAGACTAACGGATCGGCAGGTAGTTGCACGCTTGCGTGGCCGGGCCAGTAGATGGGCGAGGACAGCGTAAGCGCAGGCACCCGCAGACTGCCTTGTGTTTGCGGGTCGACCAGCGAGATATCCGTGAGGATCGTCGTGATGCGCAGTGGAAACCCTGCGCGTGTGACGCTGGCGATCTCGGCTTGCCAGCCTTCTGCACGGCGGTCTTCCAGCCATGTGTTCAGCCGGTTGTGAACACTGCTGGTGGCCAAATACCACCATCCGCCCCAAACAACGGCAAACAGGACCAATAATTTCACGGCAAAACGACGCATGGGCAAAGCCCCCTTTTCATCAACGCATTGATAGGGTTTACCTGCCACAACACAGGAGAACCAGATGAGTATTTGGGTATTTGGCTATGGCAGCCTTCTTTGGAATCCGGGATTTGAGGTGGCGGACAGCGTAATCGGCACGTTGCCCGACTATGCGCGCTCGTTTTGTATGCGCTCGATCCACCATCGCGGGACGGATGCGGCACCGGGTCTAGTGCTGGCGTTGGACCAGCAGGCCGGTAAGGCGTGTGAGGGTGTCGCGCTTCAAGTGGTGGCAGGGCAGGAGGCGCAGACGCTGGAGTATCTGCGCGAGCGTGAGCTTATTTCTTCGGCTTACGTTGAAAAAGAACTTTCTGTTCAACTTGTTGACGGGCGTGAGGTTACGGCGGTGGTCTATGTTATCGACGAGGCGCATGAGCAGTATTGCGGTAATCTGGAGCTGGAAGAGCAAGCGCAAATCATTGCGCGTGCCGTGGGCGGGCGTGGGCCGAACACGGAATACCTCTATAATACGGCGGAACATCTGGCATCTGTAGGGCTGCATGACCCAGCGCTGGAGTGGCTGGCGGCACGGGTTCGTGAGATTGCTGCATAAACCCTTTGGCTTGGCGTAATTTCAGGTTAAGCTAATTAGCAATAACAATAAGGTCAGGAGCAGGGGCGCATGGCGCAGCCAGACCGCGAGGCAAAACCGCAGTTTTCTCAACCCGTCCGGCAAATCACGCTGATGTTGCTGGTGCTGGGCCTATCCGGCTTTGGCATCTTCGTCGCGTTGCCGCGGGTTCTTTCCGTATTTTTGGCAAATCCTTACCTGAACGGGTTTATCGGGTTTGTGTTCCTGATCGGTGTGGTCGCCTGTTTCTATCAGGTGCTGCAGCTTATCGGGTCGGTCCGTTGGATCGAAAACTTCGCATCCGACAACGACGAGCCGAGCGATACACCGCCACAGATGTTGGCCCCGCTTGCGGCGTTGCTGCGCACCCGCGGCGCACGGATGCAGGTGAGTGCCTCTTCCACGCGCTCGATCCTTGATTCTGTTTCCACCCGTATTGACGAGGCGCGCGAGATCACGCGCTACATCGTCAACACGCTGATCTTTCTGGGCCTTTTGGGGACATTTTATGGGCTGGCAACAACAGTTCCAGCGATTGTAGACACGATCCGCAGTCTTGCCCCCCAAGCGGGCGAGAGCAGCACAGATGTGTTCAGCCGCCTCATGACGGGTCTGGAATCACAGCTGGCCGGTATGGGAGTGGCCTTTGCGTCTTCTCTGTTGGGTCTGGCGGGCTCCTTGATTGTTGGCCTCCTTGAGCTGTTTGCGGGCCACGGCCAGAACCGCTTTTATCAGGAACTTGAAGACTGGCTCAGCTCCATCACGCGGGTTGGCTTTGCTTCCGGGGATGACAGCACGCCAGAGCAGGCGGTGATGGCGGGCATGGTGGATCACATGGCCGAGCAGATGGAGAATATGCAAGACATGTTCAGCCGCTCCGAGGCGGGCCGCGCGGAGGTTGAACAGCGATTGGGCGCGCTGGCCACGGCCATTGAACGTATGGCGGTGCAGTTGGGCGATCAGGGTGGATCAAGTGACGCATTAGAGCGGATTGCGGACTGGCAGGAGCGGATGATAAACGCGCTTGAGCGGCGCAATGCAGGTCAGGCAGACAGTGCGGGGGGCGATGCTGAAAGCCGTATGCGCTTGCGTTCGATTGACGTGCAAATGCTCCGTATCCTTGAGGAAATTTCTGCAGGGCGTCAGGAATCCATGGCAGAATTGCGTCAGGAGCTGTCTTATCTGACCAAAGCAATGTCTTCACCGCGTAGCAGCACCGAGCCGCGCCGGATGCGGGCTACATCCGCTAATCCCGGCGGCGGGGAGCGCTAGGCATGGCACTGTCGCGACGCACCGGCGCGCGGTTTCAGGCGTCCATCTGGCCGGGGTTTGTGGATGCCATGACCGGCCTTTTGCTGGTGCTCATGTTTGTGCTGACCATTTTTATGGTTATGCAATTTGTCCTTACAGAACAAATTTCCGGTCAGGAGACCGAGCTGGACGAGCTATCCTCCGAGGTGGCGGCCTTGGCGCAGGCCTTGGGGCTGGAACAGCGGCAAAACAATGATCTCGAAGCGCGCGTAGGCGCATTGCGTGCATCGCTGGTGGATGCGGAAACACAGGCAGCAGAGCAGAATGCGCTGATTGCGGGTCTACAGTCCGAGCGCGCGGCGCAAGACGAAGCACTAGGGGCGGCACAAATTCGTTTGACCAGTTTCGAGGCGCAAGTTGCCGCATTGATTGCGGACCGTGACGCCGCACGCGGGCAGGTGGCTACTTTAGAAACCCGCGAGGCGGATTTACTGAGCGAGCAAGAGGCGCTTAATCTTGCCCTCGCAGCGAGCCGAAGCGAAGTGGATGCGCAGGAAGAAGCGGCCCGTTTGGCTGCTGCGCGCCGTGAAGCGCTGGAAGCACTGGCGGCGGATTTGCGTGCCAAGAACGCCGAGGCAGAAGATCAGGTTGCGGCACTCACGGCTGACGTCGCTGCCGCGCAAGAGGCGCTAACTGCGCAGGAAGCGGCCCAGCTTGCCGATGCAGCGGCAGCCGAGGCGTTGCGCGCGCGGCTGGAGAATGCGGATACCGAGCTGACGGCGATGACCTTATCGCTGGAGGCGCAGCGCAAGCGCGCGGAAGAAACGCTGACGCTACTGGCTGCTGCGCGTGCAGCGGAAGAGGAATTGGACCTGCGACTGGCAACCGCATTGAGTGATGCGCAGGGCAGCGAAGCACAGTTGCAGACAAGTTTGCAGGATGCTGAAGCACGGATTGCGGCGTTAGAGGCCCAATTGGACACGTCGCAGGCTGAAACGACAACCCAGATTGAGGACTTACGCACCCGCCTTGCGGCTGCTTTGGCTGCCAAATTGGCAGCGCAGGGCAGTGTGGACGAGACGCAAAGCGAAGTAGAACGTCGCGCTGCCTTGCTTGCGCAAGCACAGGCGCAGCTGGCAACCGAGCAGGAAACCTCTGCTGCGGCCCAACGCCAGACCGAATTGCTCAACCAGCAGGTGGCAGCCTTGCGTGCACAGCTGACCAGCCTACAGGGGATGCTGGATGTCGCTGCGGCCGAGGACGTGGCCCGTGAGGTTGAGTTGCAATCGCTGGGATCTCAGTTGAATACCGCGCTGGCCCGGGTCGCAGCGGAGGAGCGCAAGCGGGCCGAGTTGGAGACCGCAGAGCGCAAGCGCCTTGAGGCCGAAACCAAAAACCTTGAGCAGTATCGCTCTGAGTTCTTCGGACGGTTGCGCAGTGTTCTGGGTACGCAAGAGGGTGTGCGGATTGAAGGCGACCGGTTTGTGTTCAGCTCTGAGGTTCTGTTCCCGCCGGGCGGTGCTGACCTGTCGCGCAAGGGCACGCGAGAGATCGCAAAAGTGGCCGACATCCTGCGCAATGTTGCGGCAGACATCCCTGCCGAAATTGACTGGGTTATTCGTGTAGATGGCCATACCGATAATATTCCTCTGTCCGGTCAGGGCGAGTTTTCGGACAATTGGGAGCTTAGCCAGGCCCGCGCCTTGTCTGTGGTGAAATACATGGCGAACTTCCTTGCCATTCCGCCGGACCGTTTGTCCGCAAACGGGTTCGGGCAGTATCAGCCCGTTGATACGGCAAACACTGAAGAGGCGCGCGCGCGAAACCGCCGGATCGAGCTGAAATTTACCGAAAAGTAACGCTAGGGGATGGTGAGCGTTAGCTCTTGCTGTTCAACAACCGTGCCTGCGCGCAGCAGTGTTGCGCTGCCGTGATACTGACCGGCTGGCCAACGCGGGCCGGTCAGTTTCTTGCCGATGGCGCGAAAGGACTGCGCCTGCTGGCGCTTCATCAAGGTGTCACGTTCGACCAGCACACCGCCGGGCCCCTCAAGTGAGAGCCGTATGATGTCACCTTTGCGGGTGCCAAACAGAAACGCATAGATGACCAACGCCTCACTTGTCGCATCGGGCAGAGGAACGGTGTTGCCGCGAATGGCGTCAAACTCAGGGACTGCGGCACTTGTCCCGATGCTAACAATCCCGCCCGCGCGGTAAGGGGGGAGATCGGCCCACAGCGTAGCACCTTCGACTTCGCCGCAGGTGATGGTGCCATCCGGATCAAACGTATCAACAACTTTGCCATTATGGCGGACGGACAGATGAACATGCGGGAATGCGGCGCGGCCTGACATGCCGACCTGACCCAGCACATCGCCTGTCTTTACCTGCTGGCCGCGTTCGGCTGTGATCGAGCCTTTGCGCAGGTGACAATACTGGGTTTCCCAACCATCCGCGTGGCGGATCACAACACCGTTGCCACATTCGCGCCCCTCAACGTCAGCGGCGTTTTCGGAGCTGAAGCGCATATCTTCCATGCCGTCGCGCACGCCGGATACTATGCCGTCAGCGGATGCCAGAACATTGACGCCTGTCGCGATCATGTCTGTGGTGGCAAGTGCAAAATCCGTGCCTTTGTGGCGGTCATAGCTAAGGCCGGAACACATGAAATCAGACGCCTGATCAGAGGCATCATGATCAACATACTGCTGGATATAGCAGGGGCCGGTCAGGTCACATTGTATAGGAGAATATAATGATAACTCCCCCGCTGTGGCAGGCACAGCGAGGGAGAGTAGAACGAACGAGAGGTAGCGCCGCATTATTCCGCGGTGAGCAGCGGTGGCTTTTTACTGGTCAGGCGCGGGCTGTCCGGACCTTCGGTCACGATGTCCAGCTCACCCTTCTTGACGCCGATCTTGACCACACCGCCTTTAGTGAGCTTACCAAACAGCAACTCTTCCGAGAGCGGCTTTTTGATGTATTCCTGAATCACGCGGCCCAGAGGGCGCGCGCCCATTTTTGCATCATAGCCTTTGTCACCCAGCCATTCGGCGGCTTTTGTGCTCAGCTCGATTGTCACGTTGCGGTCCATCAACTGGGCCTCCAGCTGCAACACGAACTTCTCGACCACCCGCATGATGGTTTCTTTCGGCAGCGCGCTGAAGGAAATCACTGCATCCAGACGGTTGCGGAATTCAGGTGTAAAGGTCCGCTCGATCGCGGCGGTATCTTCACCCGTGCGGGTTTCGCGGCCAAAACCGATGGCTTCTTTTGCTTGTTCGGCAGCACCGGCATTTGACGTCATAATCAGAACCACATTGCGGAAATCCACTGTGCGGCCGTTGTGATCAGTCAGTTTGCCGTGGTCCATGACCTGCAACAGGATGTTGTAGACGTCGGGGTGTGCCTTCTCCATCTCGTCGAGCAACAGAACGCAATGCGGGTCCTGATCGACGCCGTCTGTCAGCATGCCGCCCTGGTCAAAGCCGACATAGCCCGGAGGGGCACCAATCAGGCGGGACACCGCGTGTTTCTCCATATATTCCGACATGTCGAACCGCAGCAGTTTTACTCCCAGCGTATCGGCAAGCTGTTTAGCCACTTCGGTTTTACCCACACCTGTAGGTCCTGCAAACAGGTAGTTACCGATGGGCTTTTCAGGTTCGCGCAGACCGGCGCGCGCGAGTTTGATCGCGGAAGACAGCGCTTCGATCGCTTTGTTCTGACCAAAGACCACACGTTTGAGCGATGCCTCAAGATCACGCAGTACAACAACATCGTCCTTGGAGACGCTTTTCGGTGGGATGCGTGCAATCTTGGCTACTACGGCTTCGATCTCTTTCATGCCAATGGTCTTGCGGCGCTTGGAGGCTGCCAGCAAATGCTGGGCCGCACCCGCTTCGTCAATGACGTCAATCGCTGAGTCTGGCAGTTTGCGGTCGTTGATGTAGCGATGCGCAAGCTCGACCGAGGATTTGATCGCCTCTGCCGTGTATTTCACGCTGTGGTGATCCTCGAAGTAGGACTTGATACCTTTGAGAATTTTCTGCGCGTCTTCCACCGATGGCTCGTTCACGTCGATTTTCTGGAACCGGCGGGCCAGTGCGCGGTCTTTCTCGAAGTGCTGGCGGAACTCTTTGTAAGTGGTTGAGCCCATGGTGCGCAGTTTGCCGCCCGCAAGCGCGGGTTTCAGCAGGTTGGAGGCATCCATTGCACCACCCGACGTGGCACCCGCACCGATCACTGTGTGGATTTCGTCGATGAACAGTACCGCATCTTCATGCGCTTCGAGCTCGGTCACGACTGCTTTCAGGCGCTCTTCGAAATCACCGCGGTAGCGGGTACCGGCCAGCAACGCCCCCATGTCGAGCGAGTAAATCGTGGTTTTCGACAGGATTTCAGGCGTTTCGCCTGCGACGATCTTGCGGGCAAGGCCTTCGGCGATTGCGGTTTTACCCACGCCAGGATCACCCACCAACAGCGGGTTATTCTTGCGGCGGCGGCACAGAACCTGAATGCAGCGCTCAACTTCGGAGTCGCGGCCGATCAGGGGGTCCACGTCGCCATCGCGGGATTTTTTGTTCAGGTCTACGCAGTATTTGGCCAGCGCGGATTCCTTTTTGTCACCCTCGGTGACGCCTTGCACCTCTTCCTCGTGGTCCGGCGCACCAGAGACTGGACGCGCTTCACCAAATGTGGGGTCTTTGGCCACACCATGCGCGATGAAGTTCACCGCGTCATAGCGGGTCATGTCCTGCTCTTGGAGGAAGTACGCAGCGTTGCTTTCCCGCTCGGCAAAGATGGCGACCAGCACGTTTGCGCCTGTCACTTCTGTGCGGCCGGAGGATTGGACATGGATCGCGGCACGCTGGATGACGCGCTGGAAGGCCGCCGTTGGCACAGCTTCCGATCCTTCGATGTCGGTCACCAGATTGCTGAGGTCTTCGTCGATGAATTCAACCAGCGTTTCGCGCAGTTCTGCTACATCAACGGAACAGGCTTTCATGACCTGAAGGGCATCAGGCTCGTCCACCAGCGACAGCAGCAAATGCTCCAGCGTGGCGAATTCGTGGCGGCGTGCATTCGCCAGCGCAAGGGCTGCGTGAATGGACTGCTCTAGTGTGGTCGAGAATGAAGGCACTTAGGTGCTCCTTTTCGATAGGGGTCGGTAGGGGCGTGAGTGATGCCAGCGCCTGAAATCCGACCATGGCCTGATAGTGTTAGAGTTTGGTTGATCGTGGCCCAGCTTCAAGTCTTTTTTGAAATAAACGTGTCACATTTATTTTTTGCGCCGGACGTTGACATGGTTTTGATCGCACAGTGAGTCGAAGCAGCAACACTGGTGTGCGGTTTGGAGGCAGTGTGCGTCCGAAGCTGTTAGATAGGATCTGCGCCGCTAATTACCACCCTTGGATCAGTATTTCCGGATGGTGACCTCAAAACCGGTCTTTGCGGCTGCGGATTTCTGTAAAAACATCTACGTCGGAGGCAGTCGCCATGCCAACTGCCGCACGAACGCCAGCCGTGTGTGCGCGTAAGAAGGGATTGGTTGCCCGCTCTAGCCCTATTTGTGATGGCACGGTGAAGCGACCAGCAGCACGGGCGCTATCGATATCGCGGATGCGGGCGATCAGCTCGGCGTTTTCGGGATCAACTGTGATCGCAAAATTTGCATTTGATTTTGTGTATTCGTGACCGGAGCAGATCAGTGTGTCATCCGGCCAATCGGCGGTCTTGGCCAAGCTGGCATGCATCTGGGCGGGTGTGCCTTCAAACAGGCGGCCACAGCCTAAGGCCATCAGGCTGTCGGCGGTAAAGGCTGCCTGTGCGGCGGGCGCAAAGAATGCGATATGCCCAAGCGTATGGCCAGAGACGTCACTCACCTGCACCTCTGTCTCCCCTAACGTGAACCTGTCGCCTTCGCCAAGTGCGACATCCAGCGGTGGCAGGCGGTGGCTGTCTGCGGCGGCGCCGTACACGCGGGCGGGGTAGTCAGCTATCAGTTCGGGCAGACCATCTATATGGTCATCATGGTGATGGGTCAGCCATATCTGGTCAAGGGTCCAGCCACGGGCGTTCAGCTCTGCTTTGATAGGCGCGGCCTCGGGCACGTCGATCAGGGCAACGGCGCCTGATTTCTTGTCTTGCAGCAGGAATGCGTAATTGTCCGACAAGCAGGCAATCGTCACGAGAGTGTGGCTGTCGGTCTCAATTGTTTCTGAAGGCATGGGCAAGTTTCCTGTGCTGCGCTAGGGTGGGTCAGAATGGCGTTTTAGAGGGCTCTGTCAATGCATCTTGATGTACAGGATTTGCGAAATTTCTATTATCGCAGTGCGTTGGGACGTGCGGCGCAAAAGTCCCTGCGCGACCGGATGCTGGAATTGTGGCCAGAAGCCAAGGGACAGACGGTTGTCGGCTTTGGCTTTGCGGCGCCCTTGCTGCGGCCCTATCTGGCCGATGCGCGGCGGGTGATCACGCTGATGCCTGGACCGCAAGGAGTGATGCCTTGGCCCGCCGGCATGGCTAACACGTCTGTTCTGACCGAAGAAACGCTGTGGCCGATTGAGACGGGACATGTGGACAAGCTGGTGTTGATGCACGGGCTGGAGACCTGCGAACGGCCTTCGGACCTGCTGGAAGAATGCTGGCGCGTGTTGGGGCCGGGGGGCAAGGCGCTGTTCATCGTGCCGAACCGTGCGGGCCTGTGGGCGCGGCGGGACCGCACGCCGTTCGGTTTTGGTCGGCCCTATTCGCCCGGTCAGTTGGATGCACAGCTGCACAAACACCAGTTTCTGCCGGAACGCCACGCGGGCGCACTATACCAGTTTCCGTCGGGCCAGCGCATGTGGATGAAATCTGGCGGCCTGTTCGAGCGCGTGGGCAAGCATATTCCCACAATGATGGCAGGTGGCGCGTTTATGGTTGAAGCGACCAAGCTGGTCTACCCGCCCAAAGGACGGGTAGAGAGCAAGCGGGTCCGCAGCCCCATCGGTGTGATGGAGCCGCAGGCAAAGCCGGTTTAGGTCCGGACTTCGCTGGTTTCGGTCCACTGATACACTGGCACATCGGAGAGACGATCGGATGAGTCTGACAGGGAGACGCCAATGTCATCTTCAGACAGACCTGTGAGTCCCTCAAGACGGACGACGCCGGAGAAGGTGCTCGCATTGCCAGTGTTGGTCACCACAAAGCGGACATCCGTGTAGTTGCCTTCTGTATTTTCCGTCAGCGTCACGGACTGTGTGAAGGTGTCTGGAAGCCCGTCCGAGATGGGGCTGGTGTCAATAACCATCATATCTTCACCGGGGGTGAAGTCAGTCACCCGTGCCGTCAAGCCGTAGTCGTTGTCTCCGGTCAGCCCATCGAATACCGTAGAAATTTCAACGACATCGGCGCCTGCGCCGCTGATGAATGTATCAACACTGTCCGCAGATGCAGGCGAAAAGAGCTGGGTCACCAACAGGTCATCACCCGCGCCACCGTCCAATGTGGTGGCGTTGCTGAATTCGATCTCATCGGCGATCAGGGTATCGTTGCCGACCCCGCCTTCCATCACCAAGGCACCCGCATCATCGCGGCCTTCGTGCATCAACAGGTCATCGCCTGCTCCGCCCGACATTGTGGCAGTTGCGTCGCCCAGACCGCCGCCGGAGGAGATGTAGTCATCGCCCGAGGTTGTGACATCACCTGTGGTCAGGTTGATATCGCTCAGCTTCAGATTACGGACGCCTTCAAGCCTGATTACAGCCAGCGTCGGGTCTGTGCCTTCGGTCAGCGAGTTATAGCGCGCGATGACTTCGGTATAGCTGCCGTCTTCGGCAACGTTCAGTTCCAGCCCGTCAAAGGCCACGCCGGATGCATCATTGGCGCCGCTGTGAATGGTGAGTGTGTTTTCACCGCGATTGAAGTCGGTAATGGTAGCGATGTCGATCCGGCCTTCGGGGATTTCACCCTCCGGGAACTGGAGGTCGATAATGAAGGCGTCGTCGTGACGGCCGCCTGTCAGCGTATCTTGCTCTGTATCGACAGTGCGCAGGGTCATATTAGCCGAGGAAGTGATGATGTCATCATGATCCCCGCCATCCAGCAAAACACCGCCGCGGGCTTGGTCCGAGTCATAGGCGCGCAGCACGTCGTCACCGTCATTGCCATAGATGTTGCCGGACAGACCACCTTCAGAGGATGTCGCTGAGATCGTATCATCGCCGATTCTGCCGTACACTTCGCCGCTGGCAGCTTGGTAATTGATAACGTCATTCCCTTCGTCACCGTTTACGGTGATGTTGGTCCCGGCTGCTGTGATGCATCATCATCTGTGCCACCGTTGATCACGGCGTTGCTGTTGTTTTCGGTGCTGGTGATCACGTCGTTACCCGCACCGCCCTCTACCGTTATGTTGTTGCCATCCAGCGTGAAAGTGTCGTTGCCGGTATTGCCATTTGCGGTCGTGCCTGTGCCGCTAATCTCAAAGACATCGGCCCCGCGTTCACCATTGACGATGTTATTGTCGGCTTCGCGCGCGATCACGAAGGTATCGCTATCATGACCGCCATTGAGGACGGCACTATCGCCGTCAGCGTTTGCTGTGATTGTATCAGCGCCGGAATAGCCATTTACGGTCTGTCCGGAGGCGGTGGTTACAAGTGGATCATTGTTGGCAGTGCCATCAATTGTGCCTGCGGGCACCACGGGATCTACCGGATCGACCGGATCAACAGGGTCAACGGGATCGACTGGTTCGTGATATGTATCGTCACCCAACAAAACGGGCAGAAATAGAGCAAGTCCTAGTAGTGAGAGAAGTGCGATAGCAGACAGATGAAAACCCCTTAAATTTCGTTAACATTTCCTTAAGGTAGATTAAGAGTCAATTGGGGGACAGCATCGGTTACTATCCTTTGACGGCGCATTGAGCGAAATAGAGAAACAAAGCCGACTAAGCTAAAAGGATTGTTTCTGTAACCGTTGCTGCGCAATCTATCGAGCATCTCCATAGAATCGGAATATTTCAATAGAATCAGGGAAACGCCCGAAGTTTGTGCAGAGGCAAAAGGCCGCAGATTGGCCAAGCCCTTGAAAATTAGAGTGTGGCACAATAAGCGACGTCACGATAGCGTGTTGCGGCATTCATAACGGTCTGCTACATCGCCCATGATTTAACCGCTTGGGGATTTTCCCCGTCAGCGCCAACGGACCGGTGCCGGGCATTTGCGCCCCACCGGCAAGACGTATGAGAGGATGGACGTGTCCGAACCAGCTTCGATCTCCACCGGCATCGCGCAACGATATGCGACAGCCGTATTTGAATTGGCCAGTGAGGCCAAAAAGGTTAAAGCCGTTGAGGCGGATTTAACAGTATTGCAGGATGCGATGAGCACCAGCGATGATTTCCGCGCTCTGATCAACTCGCCGATCTACACCCGTGATCAGCAGGCAGGCGCAATCACAGCCCTCGCAAAGAAGATGAAGCTGTCGCCGGTTATGGCGAACACGCTGTCTTTGATGGCGCAAAAGCGTCGTCTGTTTGTGTTGCCGCAGCTGGTGCAAACCCTGCGCGACATTATTGCGGCGGATAAAGGTGAAGTGACCGCAGATGTAACATCTGCCAAGGCACTGACCAAGACGCAGGCCGACAAACTGGCGGCCTCGCTCAACAAGACAACCGGCAAGGCCGTGACACTGCACCAGACCGTTGATGAAACACTCATCGGTGGTTTGATTGTTAAAGTTGGCTCGAAGATGATCGACACGTCGATCCGCTCCAAGCTTAATTCCCTCCAGAATGTAATGAAAGAGGTCGGATAAATGGGTATCCAAGCGGCAGAAATTTCTGCAATCCTGAAGGACCAGATCAAGAACTTTGGTCAAGAAGCTGAAGTAGCCGAAGTTGGCCGCGTGCTTTCCGTCGGTGACGGTATTGCGCGTGTTTACGGGCTGGACAACGTCCAAGCCGGTGAGATGGTCGAATTCCCCGGTGGTATTCAGGGTATGGCCCTGAACCTCGAATCCGACAACGTCGGTGTGGTTATTTTCGGCTCCGACCGCGACATCAAAGAGGGCGACACTGTAAAGCGTACGAACTCCATCGTGGACGTGCCAATCGGTGACGAACTGCTCGGCCGCGTTGTTGACGGTTTGGGTAACCCAATCGACGGCAAAGGGCCGCTGAACGCGAAAAAGCGCGGCTTGGCCGAAGTTAAAGCGCCGGGCATTATCCCGCGTAAATCCGTTCACGAACCAATGGCGACTGGCCTGAAGTCCGTTGACGCTATGATCCCTGTTGGCCGTGGCCAGCGCGAATTGATCATTGGTGACCGTCAGACCGGTAAAACAGCTGTCGCGCTCGACGCGATGCTGAACCAAGCGCAGGTTAACAAAGCTGCGGGCGATGACGAGTCCAAGAAAATGTACTGCGTGTACGTTGCGATTGGCCAGAAGCGCTCCACAGTTGCCCAGCTGGTTAAAAAGCTGGAAGAAACTGGCGCGATTGAATACTCTATCGTTGTGGCCGCGACAGCGTCCGAGCCTGCACCAATGCAGTTCCTCGCACCTTACTCCGCGACAGCAATGGCAGAGCACTTCCGCGACAATGGCCGTCACGCCCTGATCGTGTATGATGACCTTTCCAAGCAGGCTGTTTCCTACCGCCAGATGTCGCTTTTGCTGCGTCGTCCGCCCGGCCGTGAAGCTTACCCGGGTGACGTTTTCTATTTGCACTCTCGTTTGCTCGAGCGTTCCGCGAAGCTGGGCGATGCGGCTGGTAACGGCTCCCTGACAGCTCTGCCGATTATTGAAACCCAAGGTGGCGACGTTTCGGCGTTTATTCCGACAAACGTGATTTCGATCACCGACGGTCAGATCTTCCTTGAGACCGAACTGTTCTACCAGGGTATCCGTCCTGCTGTGAACACCGGTCTGTCGGTTTCGCGCGTTGGCTCCTCTGCCCAGACAAAAGCAATGTCTTCTGTTGCTGGTCCGGTAAAACTGTCCCTCGCGCAGTACCGCGAAATGGCAGCATTTGCCCAGTTCGGTTCCGATCTGGACGCCTCCACCCAGCAGTTGCTGGCCCGTGGTGCGCGCCTGACAGAGCTGATGAAGCAAGCGCAGTACAACCCGCTGACCAATGCCGAAATCGTTTGCGTTATCTTCGCAGGTACAAACGGCTATCTGGACAAAGTAGATGTGAAACAGGTTGGTCGCTACGAGGCCGGTCTGCTCAAGCACCTGCGTAGCAACAACGCCGATCTTCTGGACGACATCACCAACAATGACCGCAAGGTTAAGGGTGAGTTGGAAGATAAGGTCAGAGCGGCTCTCGACGCGTTCGCTGCTGACTTCGCTTAAGGAGAGATAGGCAATGCCCAATCTCAAGGACCTTAAAAACCGGATCGCGAGTGTGAAAAACACGCGTAAGATCACTAAGGCCATGCAAATGGTTGCCGCGGCGAAACTTCGCCGCGCGCAGGAAGCTGCAGAAGCGTCCCGTCCCTATACGGAGCGTTTCAACGCAGTTATGTCGTCGCTTGCGGCGTCTGTTGGCGGTTCTGATTCCGCACCCAAACTGCTCAGCGGTACGGGTAAGGATGACGTGCATCTGCTGGTTGTTATGACGGCTGAGAAAGGTCTGTGCGGCGGTTTTAATGGCAATATTGCCAAGAAAGCCCGTGCACACGCGCAAAAACTGATTGCGGACGGTAAGCAGGTAAAAATCCTGACCGTTGGCAAAAAGGGGCGCGATGTTCTCAAGCGTGAGCTGTCTAAGAACCTTGTGGGTCACGTTGATCTGACCGAGGTCAAGCGTATCGGCTATGCCGATGCGCAAGGCATCGCGAAGGATGTACTGACACGCTTTGACGACGGTGAGTTTGATATCGCCACGATATTCTACTCCGAGTTCGTCAATGTGGTCACGCAGATCCCAACGGCACTGCAGATCATTCCGGCCAAGTTCGATGCAGCGGAGGGCGACGCGCCTGACGTTCTGTTTGACTACGAGCCTTCGGAAGAGGCGATCCTCGCTGATCTTCTGCCGCGTGGTGTGGCAACGGCTATCTTCTCGGCACTGTTGGAAAACGGTGCATCCGAGCAAGGCGCGCGCATGTCTGCAATGGACAACGCAACGCGTAATGCGGGCGAGATGATCGAAGACCTGACAATTGAATACAACCGTTCACGTCAGGCCGTCATCACCAACGAGCTGATCGAAATCATTTCCGGCGCGGAAGCGCTGTAAAGTATTGGAGTAACACGACATGGCACAAGCAGTCGGCAAAATCACCCAAGTCATCGGCGCGGTCGTTGACGTACAGTTCGAGGATAACCTACCGGCGATCCTGAACGCTTTGACCACTGAAAACCAGGGTAAGAAACTGATCCTCGAAGTGGCTCAGCACCTTGGCGAAAACACAGTTCGCACAATTGCGATGGACGCGACCGAAGGTCTGGTCCGTGGGCAGAAAGTTACCGACAACGGCGAGCCTATCTCTGTTCCCGTTGGTAACGCTACACTGGGTCGCATCATGAACGTTGTGGGCGAACCCATCGATGAAAAAGGTCCTGTAAACTCTGACGAGCGCCGCCCGATTCACGCGGACGCCCCCGAGTTTGCTGCTCAGGCGACGACATCGGAAGTTCTGGAAACAGGCATCAAAGTTATCGACCTTCTGGCGCCTTACGCCAAAGGTGGTAAAATTGGTCTATTCGGTGGTGCCGGTGTTGGCAAAACCGTTCTGATTATGGAACTGATCAACAACATCGCAAAAGTGCACTCCGGCTACTCCGTTTTCGCGGGTGTGGGCGAGCGTACGCGTGAAGGTAACGACCTTTACCACGAGATGATCGAATCCAACGTTATCGTTCCTGACAACCTCACAGAGTCCAAAGTGGCGCTGGTTTACGGTCAGATGAACGAGCCTCCAGGTGCGCGGATGCGTGTTGCCCTGACAGGTCTGACATTGGCCGAGCAGTTCCGCGACCAGTCCGGTACAGACGTTCTGTTCTTCGTCGACAACATCTTCCGCTTTACACAGGCCGGTTCCGAAGTGTCCGCTCTGTTGGGTCGTATTCCTTCTGCGGTTGGCTACCAGCCAACACTCGCAACCGACATGGGTGCGATGCAGGAGCGTATTACCTCCACAAAGTCCGGCTCCATTACCTCCGTTCAGGCCGTATATGTTCCTGCGGATGACTTGACCGACCCAGCACCAGCAACATCGTTTGCGCACCTCGACGCGACAACAGTTCTGGACCGCTCGATCTCGGAAAAAGGCATCTATCCTGCGGTTGACCCGCTGGGTTCCACGTCGCGTTTGCTCGACCCACTGGTTATCGGTGAAGAGCACTACAAAGTTGCGACAGACGTTCAGAAGGTTCTGCAGCGTCACAAGTCCTTGCAGGACATCATTGCCATTCTTGGCATGGATGAACTCTCCGAGGATGATAAACTGGCCGTGGCCCGTGCGCGTAAGATCGAGCGTTTTTTGTCCCAGCCATTTGACGTTGCAAAGGTCTTCACCGGCGCAGACGGCAAGCAGGTTCCGCTTGCGGAAACAGTGCAGTCGTTCAAAGCAGTTGTTGCAGGCGAGTATGACCACCTTCCCGAAGGTGCGTTCTACATGGTAGGCGGCATCGAAGAAGTGATTGCGAAAGCTGAAAAAATGGCGGCTGACGCTGCTGCATAAGGAGGCGCTGTAATGGCAGACACGATGCAATTCGATCTGGTGTCGCCTGAGCGGCGCCTGGCCTCGGCTCAAGTGGCTTCGGTGCAGATCCCTGGTGCGGATGGCGACATGACGGCAATGCCCGATCATGCGCCAACCATCACCACTCTGCGCCCCGGCATCCTGACAGTGGACGGTCCTGACGGGCAGTCCCAATATGTGGTTACCGGCGGTTTCGCCGAGATCACAGCGACAGGTGTGTCGGTTCTGGCTGAGCGCGCGCTGGCGCGTGAGGACATGACACAAGAGAAGATGGACGAGATCATGGAAGAGGCGAAAAACACCTATACTACGGTGAAAGAAGCCTTTGAAAATGAACCAGGCCCCGTGGATGATGCAGCCAAGCTGCTGGCAGACATGGTCGCAATGGGTGATCACATGGGCCTTCCGGCCAAGAACTGATCCTGTTCTCCAAGTTTTTTGAAAGGCCCTGCTTTGCTGCGGGGCCTTTTGCATTTCAACTGTCAAAATATTACCATAAAAACGTGCAACATACGCAACTGTTACGGCCACAAGGATCACAAGATGAAAAAGTTGCGTAGCTCGATGGTCGGTGTAGACAGCGGTGAGGTCATTCTTTTTCAGGATTTTGAAGATAACGGCGAGATGTGGACAGGCCGTGGTCAGCGCGAGCGGCGGCGGCGAATCAAGTTTTCACAGAAATACATCAATGAGCCGACAGTGCATCTGTCCATTTCCCTGTTCGATATGGATGCGGGTTCAATCATGCGGGCCGATTTGACCGCAGAAACAGTCACTGAGAGCGGATTTGATATGGTATTTCGTACTTGGGGTGACACGAAGGTCGCACGGGTGCGCATATCATGGACGTCATTCGGTGAGCTGGAAGATGATGACATGTGGGAAGTAGACTGACAGCGCGTGTTGGTCTGTCGCATGGCCCCTCCCAAGGGAGAGGCCAGATGAGTTTATTGGCACAATGAAGCTAAACGGTGCACGTCACGATCGCGCATGTGCGATCAGTCGGCGGTGTACATGCCGTCATATATTGGTCCGAGTGTATCCTGCTCGAACAGGGAAGACACGGATGTGCCGTTCCAGATGTTCAAGATAGCCTGAGCAAAAATCGGTGCGGTTGGCACGACGCGGATGTTTGGGGCTTTCTTGACCGCCTCGGAGGGCGCAATTGTGTCGGTCAGCACCAGAGATTTCATCACCGAATTGGTGACGCGCTCAACGGCGGGGCCGGACATAACGCCGTGTGTGATATAGGCGTGTACTTCCTTGGCGCCGTTTTCCAACAGAACTTCGGCGGCTTTGCACAATGTGCCGGCGGTATCGACCATGTCGTCTACGATAATGCAGGTTTTACCTTTGACGTCACCAATGACGGTCATCTCGGATACTTCACCCGCTTTTTCGCGGCGTTTATCAACGATGGCCAGTGGCGCGCCCAGACGTTTTGCCAGTTCGCGCGCACGTGCAACACCGCCGACGTCAGGAGAGATGATCATGAGATCTTCCATCTGATCCTTGAACGCATTCTTGATGTCCAGGGCAAAGACGGGGGAGGCATAGAGGTTATCGACGGGGATATCGAAGAACCCCTGTATTTGCGCTGCGTGCAGGTCCATGGTCAGGATGCGTTCAATTCCGGTTCCGACCAGCATGTTCGCAACCAGCTTGGCTGTGATGGGAGTACGCGCTTTGGTGCGCCGGTCTTGGCGGGCGTAGCCGAAGTAGGGCAGCACTGCTGTGACACGTTGGGCTGACGAGCGGCGCAGCGCATCTGCCATAATCAGCAATTCCATCAGGTTATCGTTGGCAGGGTTCGACGTCGGCTGGATGATAAACATATCCTCGCCACGGACGTTTTCAAACACCTCGACGAAAATCTCGCCATCGTTGAACCGTTCGACCCGTGCATCCACCAGCCCCACGTTTACGCCACGGTGGAGAGACATCCGCCGTGCAATGGCTTTTGCAAGCGGCATGTTGGCATTGCCGGAAATCAGTTTGGGTTCGGGGGTGCTTCGCATGTGGGGTGCTCCGTGGCAGCGGTTTACAGATTCGTCACTGGAACAGCCACTAACATGTGCCTAGTGTCAGGCAAAGCATGCACACCGATATGGAGCACCAAATGGCCGCGATAGACTATTATTTTGCCACCCTGTCACCCTATTGCTACCTCGCGGGGACACGTTTGGAGGAGGTTGCAGCCCGACATGGCGCGGTGATCAATTATAAGCCCTTTGATATTGCGCAGGGATTTGCCCGCACTGGTGGTACTATGGTAAAAGATCGCCATCCCAGCCGGATAGAATACCGCGCGCAGGAATTGCCCAGACAGGCGAAGAAACTGGGATTGCCCTTTAACCTCAAGCCGACGCATTGGCCCACCAATGGCGCGCCTTCGGCTTATGCGTTTATCGCGGCACAAAACGCGGGCGGTGGTGATTTGGGCCTGCTTGCGCATATCATCATACGCGCCTGCTGGGCCGAGGAAAAGGACGTGGCGCAGGATGATGTGATCCGTGCCTGCCTGTCGGAGGCTGGATTTGACCCTGATCTGGCGGACTGGGGTCTGCTTCAGTCGGCGGAAACCTATGGCCGCAACTTGGAAGACGCGGTTGAGGCGGGCGTGTTTGGGGCGCCTTTCTATGTCGTGGGGGATCAGAAGTTCTGGGGACAGGACCGCATCGATGATCTGGATTTGTATCTGCAAGGCAAGCTGTGACCCTTCATACCCATACACATATGTTTGAGGGGGCTGCGCGCCGTGCACTGGCCATCCATTGTACATTGGGCCAGGCCAGCGCGTGGCGCGGGCTTGCTGCTGCGCTCAAGGATGATCTGAGCGTTCTGGCGTTTGATCTGCCCAGTCACGGGAAGTCGGGTGCGTGGGACAGGACGGGGAATGTGCATGATGTCGCAACCGATATGGCGCGGGGGCTGATCACCGAGCCGATGGATCTGATTGGCCATTCATTCGGCGCAACTGTTGCGTTACGCATTGCCGTCGAGACGCCGGAGCTGGTGCGGAGCCTCACGATGTTTGAGCCAGTCTATTTCGCACCCGCAATCGCGGACGAGCCGGAGCTATTAGAGCAATACAAGCGTGCCAATGCGCCGTTGGATGCGGCTTTTGCCACGGGTGACGAGCGTGAGGCGGCGCGGGTCTTCAACCGTGATTGGGGCGATGGCACGCCGTGGGACACACTACCCGCGCGGATGCAGGAACACATGACGCGGCTGGTGCATTATGTACCGGCAAGCTCGGCGTTCCTGCACCACGACAGTGCGGGTCTGTTGGGGCGGCTTGAACAGGCGGCGATGCCTGCAGTGCTGATCGAGGGGGATCAATCCCCGCCGATGAGTGCAAAAGTCGCGATTTCGCTGGAAAAACGTCTGCCGGATGCGGAGCGTGTGATCATCAAGGGGGCGGGGCATATGCTGCCTGTGACCCACCCTGATGAAGTCGCTCCCCATGTGCGCGCGGTGCTGGCGCGCAGTTAGAAATGGGTCAGAAACTGGTCGACGAGCGCATCCGTCATCGACCAGTCACACACCAGACGCGCGGCTAGCATTTCATCTGCGGGACCATTGGCTGCGTCGCCATTCAAGACGTAATATTTCGCGCCTGCTGCCTGTAGTTTTTGGTGAACTGCGCGCGGGAAGCGGGTGAAGATCATGTTGGCGTCCGGGGTGTGGATCATTTCCGCCCCGTTTGCCAGCAGACCGGCAGTAAGGCGCGCGCAGGCGGCATTGGCGCTGCGGGCCATATCCTGCCACAGATCGTCCGCAAGGTATCCGGCCATTTGGGCCGACAGGTAGCGATGTTTGGAGAACAGATGCGCCCCGCGTTTGCGGCGTAGCTCGAACTCCCACGCCTTGGCAGGGTCAAAGAAAATCACAGCCTCAACGGCCATACAGCCGTTTTTGGTGCCCCCAAAGCTGACTACATCCACACCGGATTTCCATGTCATCTCTGCCGGTGTGCACCCTAGTGCAACCAGCGCATTGGCAAAGCGTGCGCCATCCAGATGCACGGGCAGGTTTGCAGCTTTGGCTACAGCCGTGAGAGCGCGCAATTCTTCCAGCGTGTGGACCGATCCGAACTCGGTCACTTGCGTGATCGAGACAGCGCCGGCCTGTGCCATATGTACATTTCCCCCCGGACGGCGCGCAATGGCAGCTGCCAAAGCGTCGGGTGTCATCTTGTTGGCAGTGGGGATGAGCGTCAGTTTGGCACCGCCTGCGTAGAATTCGGGTGCGTTACACTCGTCTTCTTCAATATGGCTGTATTGGGCGCAAAAAATTGTCTGCCAGGGTTGTGTGTAGCACGCCAGTGCCAGTGAATTGGCTGCTGTGCCTGTGGACACCAGATAGACAGCAGCGTCAGGCGCCTCAAAAGTCGCACGGATGTTTGCGCGCACGTCCGCCATGATGTCGTCATTGCCGTAGGGCATGGCGTAACCTGTGTTGGCCTCGATCACGCGCTGCATGATCTTGGGGTTTACAGGGCCGGAATTGTCAGAGGCAAAAAACATTTAGAGTGGCTCCTCGATGATGTGGTCTTCCCAGTCTTCGAACGCGGTTTCCCATTCGCTGACCGTGCGGCCGCGCATGGATACACCGGCCTTGTGCACGCTCTCCGAGGTGCCAGTGATCAGCGGATGCCAGTCCGGCAGCGGTTCGCCCTTCCAAAGCAGGCGGTAGGCACAGGTCTGGGGCATCCAATAGGCATGGGTGTCGATGTTCTCGGGCGTCATGACGATACAGTCAGGCACAAACTGATGGCGGATATCGTATTGCGCACAGCGGCAGGTGGCATCATCCAGCAAGCGGCAGGCGACGTTGGTCAGGGCGACTTCGCCCGTGTCTTCGTCTTCCAGCTTGTTCAGGCAGCATTTGCCACAGCCGTCACACAGCGCTTCCCATTCCTTTTTATTCAGGGATTTAAACGGCTTGCGCTCCCAAAACTTGTCTGAAAGGCCGTGGCGGTCAATCGGGTCACTCATAGCTCGGCCAATATCGCGCGGGCGGCCGCACTGTCGGCGTCCATCTGGGTGATCAGGGCCTCAAGACTGTCGAACTTTTCCTCGCCGCGCAGGTGTTCTACCAGCGCCACAGACAGCGGCGTGCCATAGAGGTCGCCTTTGAAGTCAAAGATAAAGCTTTCGAGGTTGGGTCTGTTTTCCCCGAACATCGGGCGCACCCCCATGGAGGCGACACCATGATAGCTGCCCTTGTGGGGCCCTTCCAGCACATCCACCAGCACGGCGTAGACGCCGAAGGCAGGCGGGTGCAGCCCGTCGATAGACATATTTGCGGTGGGATAACCCAGCTCGCGGCCGCGCTGCTCGCCTCCGATCACGGGGCCTTCGATGCGGTGCCAATGCCCCAGCATCGCTGCGGCATCACGCGGGCGCGCATCGCTCAATGCCTGCCGGATTGCGGTGGATGAAACGGTTTGTTCGGCTTGTGCCATCAAAGGTGCAATTGTCACGCCAAACCCTAATTCCGCTCCGAAAGTGACCAGATCAGCAGTGGTGCCTGCGCGTCCTTTGCCAAAGCAAAAATCAGCGCCAACCACGACATGACGCAGGCCCAAACCCCGGTGCAAAACCTTATCGGCAAATTCAAACGGGGTCAGCGAGGCGAGTGCTGTCGCAAATGGAAGTTGATACAGTTTTTCGACACCCACTTTGGCCAGCCGCGATGCGCGCGCAGCACTGCTCATCAATCTGAAAGGGGCACTGTGTGGCGCAAAATGTGCCCGCGGATGTGGATCAAACGTCACGACACCCAAAGGCGCATCAACTGCCGCCGCCCGCGCCATTTCAATGACCGAGCGGTGCCCGAGGTGCACGCCATCAAAGTTGCCAATCGCAGCGGTAGCGCCGCGATCGGTGTCTTCTACAAACTGGTAATCCGAGATAATCCGCATGCCCCAGTGAGTAGCGGCGCAGGCGGATCAGTGCAAGGTCAGTCGAACTTGCGCGAGGGTGCTAAAACTGTCGCTTCGCCGATCAGTACCTTTTTGCCGTCAACCGAGCAGTGGCAATCCATCTTGACGATGCGTTTGGCCGGATCAATGTCGGTGACTTTGACTTCGGCATAAACGGTATCGCCCGGGCGTACGGGGCGAAGGAACTTCATCGTCTGCCCCAGATATACCGTGCCATGGCCCGGCAGCTGCTCGCCGATGACTGCGGAAATCAGGCCTGCCGTCAGCATACCGTGTGCGATACGGCCTTGAAAAATCGTATCCTGCGCATAATCGTCATCAAGGTGAACCGGATTGCGATCGGTCGAGATAGTCGCAAACATCTCGATGTCCTCATCCGTCACCTGCTTGCGTAGATACCGGAACATGCCGATCTCAAGGTCTTCGATGACGATTGTGCCGCGCGGAAGATTGTCCAACATCCCAGCCCTCTTGGTAATAATAGTACGGACAGGCTTGCCCATTTGGAACTTAATTACTTCGCAAGCGCAGAAATTACAAGAGTGAAATACTCTACCGCAGGTGGCCGATTGTGAAGGTGGGATCTGATTTTTCCGTTTCCAGATAGGCGGTTAGTGCGTCTTGATCCGGTTGGGTAACTGTTTTGGTCTCGGCAGCAGCAAGGCCACCCGAGATGAACAGGGAATCAATCCCCTCGTCAATACCGCCTTTGACATCCGTCAGAATGCCGTCCCCGATCACCAGAATTGCGCTGTCGGGGATCGTGTTACCCAGTTTGTGCAGGCGGCGCCGTGCGAGATCATAGATCGGGGCGTGGGGTTTGCCGAAATAAAGGCTCTCGCCCCCCATTTCGGTATAGAGCTTTGCCACAGCGCCTGCGCACCACTCCCGCACCTCGCCTCGGTCCACAACAATATCAGGATTTGCGCAGAGCAGCTTCAGGCCCCGCGCAAGCGCCACTTCCAGTTCCGGACGCCACATGTCGGGCTCGGCTTGCGCATCAAATGGACCGGTACAGACAATGCCTGTCGCCGCATCCAGTGGCACGCGGTCAATCACTACGGGGTTTTCGAGAATATCCAGCGGATCAAAAAAGCGGCTGTCCGTGACTGGGCCATAGTGCCAGACCTGTGTGCCCACTGCACCGCGGTACATGGCTGAACGGGCACTGTCGCCAGACGTGGCGATGGCGTCATAGGCATCCCGTGGGACGCCAAAATGCTCCAGCTGCTTTTCTACGCCTGCGCGCGGGCGCGGCGAATTGGTCACAAGGACAACCTTGCCGCCGGTTTTCCGGTAGTCTTGCAAGGCCGCAACGGCGCTTGGGATCGCCTTGACGCCATTGTGCACACATCCCCACAGATCCACAAACAGCGCGTCATAGGCC
The DNA here is from genome assembly GCA_029252045.1 of Sulfitobacter sp. Lineage (GTDB taxonomy): Bacteria > Pseudomonadota > Alphaproteobacteria > Rhodobacterales > Rhodobacteraceae > Sulfitobacter. The sequence goes on along the minus strand of JAQXCD010000020.1, from coordinate 146,321 downwards.
TGCGAGATTTCGGAAAGGGCAGTGATGATGCGCGTCATGGGGGCGGCTCCTCTGGGATGTTATACACTGCAAATAGCGGAGCAGGGGCAGGATGCAAAGAGGGGGGGCGGACCAAGAAAAAGCCCCCCCGTTTGCACGGAGGGGCTGGACTGTGGCGTTGCGCAAGTGTGCGGTCTTAAACTTTGAGGTTCGGAATGATCTGCTTTTTGCGGCTCATGATGCCGGGCAAAACAACAGTGTCGCCGGTGACTGTCGCACCAAATGATTTCTCGGCGACGGATTTGGACAGTTCGTTAGGGATCAGCATGGTGGCTTCTTCGTTGAGGATATCCACGACAAACAGCAACACCTGATCGGCACCGTCTTCGCTGGCCACTGCAGGCATAGCAGCCATCAGCGCATCCTTGCGGTCCAAAACGGTTGCTGGCGATGTTGTTTCCAGAACAGAAACGCGGAACTGCTTACCGCCGACTTCGTATTCTTTGCTGTCCATCCGCAGCAATTCCGCTTCGGAGAACGACGAGACATCGGATTTTGCTGCAAACATCTGCGCCGCATAGGTTGCAATGCCCACGCCAAGGCTTTCAGCCAGCGACCATGCGATGGCTTTGTCTTCTTGCGTTGTTGTGGGCGAGCGGAACTCAAGCGTATCGGACAGGATGCACGTCAGCATCGCACCTTTGATGTTGTCGGGCATCTGCGCCATGTCTTTGCCAATGATCTTCCACATGATTGTGGCGGTACAGGCCAGCGGCTCCATCACGATGTGGATGGGGCCTTTGGTCTCCAAACCGCCGACCAGTTTGTGATGGTCGATGATGGCTTTGATGTCTGCATTGTTGATATTGGCGGGCAACTCGGCAGGGTTGTTGGTGTCTACAATAACAACGGGTTGGTCGTCTGCCACATCGGAAATGATCTCTGGCTTGTCCAGTTTCCAGTGGTCCAGCATAAACAGGGCTTCGGTGTTCGGCTCGCCCAGCAGCGCAGGTTTTGCATCCACGCCGTGTACGGTGCTGAGATACCACGCCCAGATGATCGGGCTGCCGGTGCTGTCTGTGTCGGGGGATTTGTGGCCAAAAACGAGGGTTGTCATGCTGCTCTCCTAAGGGGGGTATCGTCAATTTTGGCGTTTTATAACAGGATCGCGGCCAGTGTCACGTCTGCAAAACGGGCATCGCCAGCGGCTTTTGGCGCTTCTTTATTGTGCCCCTAAACTCAATCCCGTCGCTGCCACAGGTCCTACATCCGCGTCTTCACGCTACCGTCTAATCAAACCCCAGTTCTGCCCGTAGTTTGCGCGTCAGTCCGGCAGCGACCATTTCATAAGATGCCGTAATATGGTCGCGCAGGCTGTCATCGGACAGACCGGGCAGGCCGTAGTGCTGTATCCACTTTAACCCGCGGGAGGCCAGATAGGGCGCGGGGCGCAGGCCTGGACTGTCGGAGAGTACCTCAAACGCAAGGTGGCTGGTTTTGAAGGTCACGCTGGTCTCGTCGCCGCCCATGCCCACTACGGCAAACAGCTTGCTGCCGATCTTATACACATCCGATCCGCCCCATTGCACCACATGAGTGGCGTGGGGCAGGGATGCGCAAAAACGGGTGATCTCGTCGTAAGTCATCAGTGCAGCTTAGGGGGTCGCAGGTGGTTTGGAAATGGTGATAGTCTTTGCGCCATGAGCATCCGCGAAACCGATCTTTATGCCCCCGTAAAAGCCTTTTTGGAGGATCAGGGATACGTTGTGAAAGCCGAAGTGGGCGCCGCTGATGTGGTTGCCATCCGCGGGGCAGAGCCGCCTGTGGTGGTAGAGCTGAAGCTGGGATTTTCTTTAGCCTTGTTCCATCAATGCGTCGAGCGGCTCAAGGTCAGCGACAATGTCTATCTGGCCGTGGCCCATAAGGCAGGCAAGCCTTTCTACAAAGCGATCAAAGCGAACACAGCGCTGGCGCGGCGGCTGGGTCTGGGGTTGATGACAGTGCGGATCGAAGACGGTCTGGTGTCCGTGCATTGTGATCCCGGCCCCTATGCCCCGCGAAAAAACACCAAACGCAACGCGACCTTGTTGCGTGAATTTGCGCGCAGGCAGGGGGATCCGAATGATGGCGGCCAGACGCGGACAGGGCTGGTGACGGCATACCGGCAGGATGCCGTGAAAATCGCTGTTTATTTGTTTGAGGTGGGGGCAAGCAAAGGGGCGGATGTTGCCAAGGAAACCGGCGTTTCCAAGGCGACTGCCATGATGCGTGACAATCATTATGGCTGGTTCGAGAAGGTCGAAAAAGGTGTCTATGGCATCACGCCTGCGGGGGCGGATGCCGTCGCTGTATCGGGCCGTGTACTGGGTGCGCGTTAGGGCCAAGCTAATCCAACACGAAATTTCTGGTGTGGGACGTTGACTCGCCTTTGCAGCATCCCTATCTACAGCTCGTTAGCACTCGACTAAGGTGAGTGCTAACGGCTGGCCGCTTCGGGTGAAGGGCCGGTCCTTGAGATTAACTTTGAGCATTCAAGGAGCTACAAAGATGGCATTAACACCACTTCACGACCGCGTGTTGGTTAAGCGCACAGAGAGCGAAGAGAAAACCGCAGGCGGGCTGTATATTCCCGAAAGCGCAAAAGAAAAGCCTTCCGAAGGTGAAGTTGTTTCCGTGGGCGAAGGCGCACGCAAAGACAACGGCGAGTTGATCGCACCAGCGGTTAAAGCGGGCGACAAGATCCTGTTCGGCAAATGGTCCGGCACAGAAGTAACTGTCGACGGCGTAGAAATGCTGATGATGAAAGAAAGCGACATCATGGGGATCCTGTCCTGATTTCAGGACAGGCGGGCTGATTGGCCCCCCACATGACACGCTTCCCATCTAACAATTTTTAGGAGACTTCGAAAATGGCTGCAAAAGACGTCAAATTCGGTACCGACGCGCGCAACAAGATGCTTAAGGGTGTGAACATCCTGGCAGATGCCGTGAAAGTAACCCTGGGCCCCAAAGGCCGTAACGTGGTTCTGGACAAATCGTTCGGCGCCCCGCGCATCACCAAAGACGGTGTATCTGTCGCCAAAGAAATCGAACTGGAAGACAAGTTCGAGAACATGGGCGCGCAGATGGTTAAGGAAGTTGCTTCCCGTACCAACGACGAAGCAGGCGACGGTACAACAACCGCAACTGTTCTGGCCCAAGCCATCGTCAAAGAAGGCATGAAATCAGTTGCAGCGGGCATGAACCCGATGGACCTGAAGCGCGGCATCGACATGGCAACCACAGCCGTTGTTGCAGCAATTGTCGCAATGGCACGCCCTGTCAACGACAGCGACGAAGTTGCTCAGGTTGGTACAATCTCTGCCAATGGCGAAGCGGAAATCGGTCGTCAGATCGCAGATGCGATGCAGAAAGTCGGCAACGAGGGTGTTATCACCGTTGAAGAAAACAAAGGTCTGGAAACAGAAACCGATGTTGTTGAAGGCATGCAGTTCGACCGCGGCTACCTCTCCCCTTACTTCGTAACCAACTCCGACAAAATGACCGTCGAGCTGGAAGACTGCATCATTCTGTTGCACGAGAAGAAGCTTTCTTCACTCCAGCCAATGGTTCCGCTGCTCGAGCAGGTGATCCAGTCGCAAAAGCCCCTTCTGATCATCTCGGAAGATGTTGAAGGCGAAGCGCTTGCAACACTCGTTGTGAACAAGCTGCGTGGCGGTCTGAAAATCGCTGCGGTTAAAGCACCCGGTTTCGGCGATCGCCGCAAAGCGATGCTGCAAGACCTTGCAGTTCTGACAGGCGGTCAGGTGATCTCCGAAGATCTGGGTATGAAGCTTGAGTCCGTTACAATGGACATGCTGGGTTCAGCCAAGAAAGTGTCGATCACCAAAGACACCACAACAATCGTTGATGGCGCTGGCGAGAAGTCCGAGATCGAAGCACGCGTTTCCCAGATCCGCACACAGATCGAAGAAACAACATCCGACTACGACAAAGAGAAACTGCAAGAGCGCGTAGCCAAACTGGCTGGTGGTGTTGCTGTTATCCGCGTTGGCGGCATGTCCGAAGTGGAAGTAAAAGAGCGTAAAGACCGCGTTGACGATGCACTGAACGCGACACGCGCTGCTGTTCAGGAAGGTATCGTCGTTGGTGGCGGTGTTGCTCTGATCCAGGCCGGCAAAGTACTCAAAGACCTCAAAGGTGCAAACTCCGACCAGGACGTTGGTATCTCCATCATCCGTAAGGCAGTTGAAGCGCCTCTGCGCCAGATCGCCGAAAACTCCGGTGTTGACGGTTCCGTGGTTGCGGGCAAAATCCGCGAGAGCGACGACAAGACCTTCGGCTTTAACGCCCAGACTGAAGAATATGGCGACATGTTCAAGTTTGGTGTTATCGATCCGGCGAAAGTTGTTCGTACAGCGCTTCAGGATGCGGCATCTGTTGCAGGCCTGCTGATCACCACCGAAGCAATGGTTGCGGATCGTCCGTCGAAAGACGGCGGCGGCGGCATGCCAGACATGGGCGGAATGGGCGGCATGGGCGGCATGATGTAAGAGTATTAGCATAGCTGATGCTCGTAAGCCGACAGGGTCTTTTCCCTAGGAAAAGATCCCGAAAGGCAAACATGCGACCCTGTCCTAACCGACAGTGCAAAGGGCTCCTTAGGGGGCCCTTTGTCACGTTCTGGCAACTGATTTGTGTCTGGCCTGCCGGAACTCTGAGCGCGGCTGGAGATATGACAGTGATGTGACTGGCCGAAAGGGGTGTCCGTTCTGATTGTGCTTGGTCGATTGTGAAAGTCACGGTAGGCGCATGTTATGCGCCTGATCTTTTTGACCGCCCTTACAATGTGTGCCTTTGCCGCGAACTCCGTTCTCACCCGAACGGCAGTCGACGGCGGGCATCTGAGCCCTGCCGGCTTTGCCCTAGTGCGTGTTGCCGCAGGGGCCGCGATGTTGGGCATTTTGTCCATCTGGCGCGGCAGTGCACTGCCTTTGATGCGTCTGACGCGGTTGCCGGGGGCGATTAGCCTGACGGCCTATATGGTCGGATTTTCGCTGGCCTATCTGACGCTGGACGCGGGGCTGGGGGCGTTGATCCTATTTGGTGTTACGCAAATTACGATGTTTGGTCATGCCGCGACAACGGGCCAGCCCCCGGACGGGCGCCAGATGGCTGGCGCAATTATCGCGTTCGGCGGGTTGGTGCTGGTACTGTGGCCGGGCGAAGGAAGTGTAACTGATCCAGCGGGTGCGGCGCTGATGGTGTTGGCCGGGCTGGGCTGGGCCGCTTACACAATTGCAGGCCGTGGCGCGGCTGACCCGCTGGCGGCAACGGCTGCTAATTTTGTGCTGTGCCTCCCCATGCTCGCTGTGTTCTTGCTCATCATGGGAATCAGTCCGGAGGGAGATGCCTGGGGTATCGCCCTTGCGGTGCTATGTGGCGCGATCACATCAGGGCTGGGATATGCGCTTTGGTACACTGTGTTGCGGCAGATGCGGGGCACGACGGCTGCCGTGGTCCAACTGAGTGTTCCGGTGATTGCGATTGCCGCAGGTGCCGTTTTGTTGGATGAGCAGATTGAGCCTTTGGTGTTGCTGGCGGCCGCGTTGGTTGTGGGTGGCATTGGCTGGGCTGTAACCGCTAAGCGATGATCGGCTCTAACGGGTCATAGAGCGGGGCATCGGGGTCTTCCCACGCAACGGCGGCAAGGCTGTCAGGCTTGACGCGTAGTCCGGCCATCTCGCTCCGGGTGACCCAGCGGCGGTCGGTCACGATGGCATCCACATCCTGCCAGCTGTGATCCAAAGCGGCATCGCCCAGCAGGGTGCAGCGAAAATAGACATCAACCTGATGAAAGCTGCCCGCTGGGTCGTGAAACTCGTTGACCAGACAAGGCGCGCCTACTGCGATGCGCAGGCCGGTTTCCTCATATACCTCGCGGATCAGGTTGTCGGGCAGCGCAGTTCCACGCTCCACGCCGCCCCCCGGCGCGCACATCAAATCGCTTTTGCCATCGGGCCAAGCGTTCACCAGCAACAAACGGTTTTCGTGCAGGATAATAGCCCTTACGGCAAGACGAGGAGGCTTCGTAGGGGTCATTACACACTCCTTAAAGGCGGGATGAGGTGTTGGGGGATTACAACTGCGCGGATTGCGACTACATAGCGGGACATGAGACTGACACTTATCATATGCGCCCTTTGGCTGGCGGCAAGTGCAGCACAGGCACGATGTGTTGTCCTGCTGCACGGGTTGGCACGGACGGAGACGTCTTTTGCCTTGATGGAAGCTGCGTTAGAGGCGGAAGGGTGGCGTGTTGTGCGGCCCGGATACCCGTCAACCGAAGCCCCGATTGAAGAGCTGACCCGTCGCACCGTCCCTGATGCTGTCGCCGACTGCGGCACGCAGAAAGTGGATTTTGTGACCCATTCCATGGGGGGCATTCTGGTACGCCAGTGGGCCGCCGATGTCGGGTCGGAACGGATCGGCCGTGTGGTGATGTTGGGGCCCCCAAATCAGGGTAGCGAGATTGTCGATACGTTGCGCGATGTTGTCGCCTTCGACTGGATCAACGGGCCTGCGGGTTTGCAGATGGGGACAGGTGCAGCGTCATTGCCCAGACGCCTTCCGGCAGTTGACTTTGAGTTGGGCGTGATTGCCGGATCGCAGACGCTTAATCCCTATTTTTCAACACTTCTTCCGGGAGCAGATGACGGTAAAGTATCTGTTGCGTCGACCCGTGTTGAGGGGATGAAGGCGCATTTGACCCTGCCAGTCACCCATACGTTTATGATGAATAACCCCCGCGTCATCGCCCAAACAATCGAGTTTTTGCGCAACGGGCGATTTGTGCCGGAGCTTACTTTACTTGATGCGGTTTTGGAGCAAATTGGCTGCCCCGAAGGGGGTTGTTTGCCAGGGATCGAGGCGCCAGATGCTAAGCCTTGATTTGACGGGCGCGGAAGTTTTAGGCGCGCAGGGGCTGCATCGCGACGGGCTATCGTTTTCGGGCGGTTTGATTGTCGACGCACCCGTGGGCCGGGCGGTGGACTTGACCGGCTATCTTGTGTTGCCCGGTATTGTCGATGTGCACGGCGACGGGTTTGAGCGGCATCTGGCGCCGCGCCGTGGGGCGATGAAACAGATGTCCGAAGGTTTGGTCGCGGTCGAGGCCGAGCTGGCTGCAAATGGCATCACCACGGCCACGCTGGCACAATTTGTCAGCTGGGAAGGTGGCGTGCGCAGCCTTGAGTTCGCCGAGCAGGTGTTCTCGCATTTGCGTGATGTGGCCCCCGGTATGGTGACGGATCTGCGCGGGCAGCTACGGTTTGAGACCTATCAGCTGGATTTGTTTGAGACCCTGCCTGCCAAGATGGCGGAGTGGGGATTGCGCTATGTCGTGTTTAACGATCACTTGCCGCATGACCGTTTGCAGGCGGGCCAGCAGCCTAGGCGGCTGGTTTCGCAAGCGCTGAAAGCGCGGCGTAGTCCTGAGAAACATCTGGCGTTGATGCATGCGATGGAGGCCCGCAGCGAGGAAGTGCCCGCCGCTTTGGACATGCTGTGCCGTAAACTGGCCGAGCAGGGCATCGCGATGGGCAGTCATGACGACACGACGGCCGAGGGTCGTGCCGTCTGGGCGGCGCGCGGTGTGACGGTGGCAGAGTTCCCCGAGACGCTGGAGGCGGCAGAAGCGGCGGCCAGCAACGGCGGGATTGTTGTGATGGGCTCGCCCAATGTTGTCCGCGGGGGCTCGCATAATCTGAACGTCTCAGCAGTTGATTTGATCGCTATGGGATATTGTGATGCGCTGGCCTCCGATTATCATTACCCCAGTGCGCGGCGTGCCGCACTGATGCTGTGGCAAAACGGGATGCGTGATCTGGCGGGGGCTTGGGCGCTAGTGTCAGCGGGACCAGCTGCCGTGTTGGGATTGACAGACCGCGGGGTGTTGGAACCCGGAAAACGTGCTGATTTTGTTGTGCTGGAGCGCGACAGTTTGCGGGTGGCGGCCACGTTTGTTCAGGGGCGCGTCAGCCATATGAGTGGTGATATTGCAGAGCGCTTTATGCGCTGAACGCTAGTGGCGGTGCATGTGGTTAGGGCAGGATTGGGATATGGAAAAGGGTGCAAGCAGAAGCGGCGTGCACCCTATGGTGGTCAGGTAATCCGGTTGACGTGGCCCATTTTGCGGCCTGCTTTTGTCTCTACCTTGCCGTAGAGGTGAAGCGCGCAATTTGCCTCGCGGGCGAGGGCAGGGACTTTGTCCATGTCTTTGCCAATGAGGTTTTCCATCGTGACATCAGAGTGACGGCTGCCATCGCCCAATGGCCAGCCGGCAATGGCGCGGATGTGTTGTTCGAACTGGTCAACAGCGCAGCCGTTCTGGGTCCAGTGTCCCGAGTTGTGCACGCGCGGGGCGATTTCGTTGACGATCAGACCTTGTGGGGTGACAAACAGTTCAACCCCCATGACACCGACGTAGTCGAGGGTGTTTAGGATTTTGGCGGCGAGCAGCACGGCGTCTGTGCGCAGGCGGGCCGGGATTTTTGCGGGCACGGTGGTGGTGTGCAGGATGCCGTCGCGGTGGATATTCTCTCCCGGGTCATAGCAGGCCACTTCGCCTTGCGGGTTGCGGGCGGCGATAATCGAAATTTCGGCTGTGAAACTCACAAAACCTTCAAGGATTGCGGGTGCCCCTGCCATGTCGGCGAGTGCTGTGGCCGCATCCTGAGGTGATTTTAGGCGGGCCTGTCCTTTCCCGTCATAGCCGAAGCGGCGGGTTTTCAGGATGGCAGGTGTGCCGATTGTGGTGATGGCCGCATCAAGGCTGGCAGCATCTGTTATGTCGGCAAAAGGGGCTACATTCAGGCCGATGCCTTGCAGGAAATTCTTCTCTACCAGCCGGTCTTGGGAGGTGCCAAGCGCGCGGCGGTTGGGGTGGATCGGAGTGATCGCCTCGATGATGTCGAGCGCTTCGGTTGGAATGTTCTCGAACTCGTAAGTAACCAGATCGACAGAGCGTGCAAAGGCGGTGAGGGCAGCGGCATCATCGTAGGGAGCCGTGGTGGTGGCATGGGCTACGTCTGCTGCGGGCGGGTTTGCGCCCGGCTCATAGATATGGGAGCGCAAGCCAAGGCGGGCAGCGGCCACAGACAGCATGCGGCCCAATTGTCCGCCGCCCAGGATTCCGATGGTGGCACCAGTGGGGAGGGGATTAGTCATCTGTGGGTACTTCCGGAATAGAGGCCGAGAGGGCTTCGCGCCATGCGTCAAGGCGGGCGGCAAGGGCTGTGTCTTGCAGCGCGAGGATGCCGGCAGCCATCAAAGCAGCATTAGCGGCACCCGGTGCACCGATGGCCATCGTCGCGACGGGGTAGCCTTTGGGCATCTGGAGGATGGAATAGAGGCTGTCTACGCCGGAAAGAGCTTTGGTCAGCACGGGCACGCCGATCACGGGCACACGGGTTTTGGAGGCCATCATGCCGGGGAGGTGCGCCGCACCACCCGCACCGGCAATGATCACTTGCAGGCCACGGGCTGCGGCGGTCTTGCCGTATTCCCAAAGGCGGTCGGGCGTGCGGTGGGCAGAGACGATGCGCGCCTCATATTCAATGCCCAATTCGTCGAGCAGGGTTGCTGCCTCGCGCATGGTGGGCCAGTCGGACTGCGAGCCCATGATGATGCCAACGGGGGGGGTGCTCATAATGCTGCAGCCTTCTGCCTCGGGGAAGTAAGCGTTTACTATAGCCATTCGGCGGGGCGGGGCAATGTGGTCGAACGGCTAAAGTCGGGGGAAATTCGCAGGTTATGCTGTGATGTCCGGCGTGAGCCGGTCTTCAATCAGCGCAATCCGGTCTTTCAGAAGCAATTTGCGCTTTTTCAGGCGTTGCAGCGTCAGTTGATCGGCTACGCCACGCTCGGTCAGGGCGCGGATTGCCTCGTCGAGATCGCGGTGTTCGCGGCGGAAAACTTCGAGTTCGACCCGCAGGACCTCATCGTTCTTCATGGATAGGTCTCTGGGAGCGTTCATGGGATCTCTGATTCTTGCTAACTCTTGGTGTTTTCAACATAAGCCTTAACCGCTTTGTCGCCTAGCCCTTGCGCCGCAGGGTTATCCTTCCCATATTGTTCCTGTGACGCAGCCAATCGCGGGGCGTCGCAAGACTGTCGCTTGGATCAATAAGGACGTGTCGCAGATGACGAAACTTACGCTTGCCTCATATCCCCATATGTTGGGATTTGAACAGTTGGAGCGGGTGCTGGAACGCAGTGCCAAATCCGGCAATGAAGGCTATCCGCCTTTTAACATCGAACAAACCTCCGAGCGGAGCTACCGCATAACACTGGCTGTGGCCGGATTTTCGGAGAATGATCTGTCTATCACCGTTGAAGACCGGCAATTGGTTATTCGGGGCAGACAGCAAGACGACAGTGAGGGCCGGGTGTTTTTACACCGTGGAATCGCAGGCCGCCAGTTCCAGCGCAGTTTTGTGTTGGCGGACGGCGTCGAAGTGGGCGAGGCCCTGATGGAAAACGGTCTGCTGCATGTAGACTTGACGCAGGCCAAACCTGAAACAGTTGTCCAGACGATCAACATTCGGAAAGGGTGAGATATGGAGCATACCGAAATGACAGGACCGCAGGACCGGACCGTTTACGTCAAGACGATTCTGGTGACCGATCTGCCCCGCGAAGTGCGCGATCAGGCCGAAGGGCTGGAGCAATTGTACGCCGTACATGATGCTACGGGCCAGCAGCTTGCACTGGTTGGTGATCGTAAGCTGGCGTTTGATCTGGCGCGTGAGCATAACTACGCGCCTGTATTGGTACATTAAATCGGTTGACCTGTCGGGTCAGACACACACTGTAAGGGGTCGCAGCGATGCGGCCCCTTTTTGTTTGCGGAGACGGATATGACGTTTGAATTCGACTGGGTTGATGCCTTCACGGACCAGATTTTTGGCGGTAATGGCTGTGCGGTTGTGCATGGTGGAGCCGGTTTGCCGGATGACACCTGTATGGCCTATGTGCGCGAAACATCATTGGTAGAGTGTACGTTCACGGGGCCTTCTGATGTTGCAGATATACGCGTTCGCTACTTTCTGGCCAGTCGCGAGATCCCCTTTGCGGGGCATCCGACGGTGGCAACGGTGGTTGCGATGCGCCGACGTGGTCTGATCAGTGATGGCCCGTTGATGTTGGAGACCGCCGCAGGTTTGATCCCCGTTGAGGTACAGGGCGAGCGTGTCACGATGACGCAAAACGCCCCTGTCTTCGGGGCCCAAGTGGACGCGGCACTGGTGGCAGCTGTCGGCGGGCTTGAGGCGTGCGACATCATCCATCCGCCGCAAGTTGTCTCAACAGGGTTGCCGTTTTGCGTTGCCTTGCTGAAAGACCGTGCAACGGTGGAACGGATCAAGCTGAACGTGGCTGCAATGCGCACTTATGCGGCTTCCATGGGGCAGGCGGGAATAAACGTGATGGAGCCGTTTTGGGTCTGCCTTGAGGGCGCGACGGATGCGGGCGATACCTTCAGCCGCTTGCTGATGGCGCCGCCCAGCCCTGCGGAGGACCCGTTCACCGGATCGGCCACAGGGTGCATGGCGTCCTATCTTTGGGCACATGGGTTGATTGGTAAACCAACATTCACCGCTGAACAGGGCCACGGGATGGGCCGTGCGGGGCAAGCACAGGTCGAGATTTTGGGCGCGCGGGATGCTATCACCGGCGTCAAAGTGTCAGGGAACGGCGCGCTGGTGATGTCGGGGCATGTGTTTCTCGGTTAGGCGCCTAGCTTAGCTTAGGTACGCTCGACTTACCGCTCGGGGAGGGGAGGCCATAGCTGAGGCCGCGACCGATCCTATGGGCAAGCGTCGACCACGCCTCGGCATAGGGCTGAGGGACTTCACGGGCCAGAACAGCATCAAAAAGCGATAGCCATACAGGGAAATGATCGTGGTGCACGTTCCCAGCAACCGCATGAACCCGCATCGGATTTCCCTCATAAGTGCGCTCCAGCAGTAGGGCATTGCGCCAGAATCGCACGATCTTATCTTCGTGTGACGGCCAGTCGGTGACATGTGCGGCAAAGACGGGGCCCAAGGCGGGATGGGCCCGAACGTCCCCATAGAACGCCGAAACAACCCGAGCAATCTGCTCGGGTGTGACGGGAATGCGCGGTGGCATATTCAAACCACGAAAATCCAGACAAAGACCAGACTGACCACAAGGTAGACCAGCGTGTTGACCATCCAGCGGATCAACCCGGCTTCACCTTCGGGATCGACGCCCAGCCGCTCACAGACTTTGGTTCCCGGCCATAGGAATGCTTCGGATAGTGTCATTGCTGCACCTCTTAATCGGTATTTTTGATGCGTATTATCTAGCGCTTTTAAATGCGCATTGCAAATACTAAATATGGTCCCATGCAGCTTGATAAATTCACAGATTACGCCCTACGCGTTCTAATGACGCTGGCGGTTCGTGCGCCCGCACGGGTTCCGACCTCCGAGATCGCATCGCTCTATGGTTTGTCCGAACACCATTTGTCCAAGGTTGCGACGCAACTGGTCAGCGAAGGATTTGCTGCGTCCGAGCGGGGGCGAAACGGGGGTCTTACTCTTGCGCGACCGGCAGAGGATATTTCTGTGGGTGCTGTAGTGCGCGCGATGAAGCGCAATGATCCGGTTGTGGAGTGTTTTGGAACAGACAAGTCCTGCCTGATCCTGCCCGCATGTGGATTGCGCGCGCCCCTTGCACAGGCACAGGAGGCGTTTTTCAAGACGCTTGATGTGTATTCGCTGGCAGAGGTAACACAGCCCCGTCAGGCACTTGCAGCCCTGTTTGAGCGCTAACAAGCTAAGATCAAACGAAAAAGGCCAGCCGTTGCGGGCTGGCCTTTCTTTATGCGGGTTTGTTGATCAGGCTTTGATCAGGCCCATGGATTCCAGCTTGAGCAGAACCTGGTGTGCGCAGTTGTCGACGTCTACGTTTTCAGTCTCGACCGACAGCTCAGGGTTTGCAGGCACATCGTAAGGGTCCGAGATGCCTGTGAATTCCTTGATCTTGCCTTCACGCGCCAGCTTGTACAGGCCCTTGCGGTCGCGGCGCTCGCATTCGTCAATCGAGGTGGCAACGTGCACTTCGACAAAGGCGCCGAAGGCTTCGACATCCTCACGCACGGCGCGGCGGGTTGTGGCATAGGGCGCGATGGGCGCACAGATGGCGATGCCGCCGTTCTTGGTGATCTCGGAGGCAACATAGCCGATGCGGCGGATGTTGAGATCGCGGTGTTCCTTGCTAAAGCCCAGCTCGGAAGAGAGGTTTTTGCGCACGATATCCCCGTCGAGCAGTGTGACGGGACGGCCACCTTGCTCCATCAGTTTGACCATCAGCGCGTTGGCGATGGTGGATTTGCCGGAGCCGGAGAAGCCGGTGAAGAAGACGGTAAAGCCCTGCTTGGCGCGTGGTGGTTTGGTGCGTCGCAGCTCGGTTACCACTTCGGGGAAAGAGAACCATTCGGGGATTTCCAGACCTTCTTGCAGGCGGCGGCGCAGCTCGGTGCCCGAGATGTTCAAGATGGTGACGTCGTCTTTGTCTTTGATCTCGTCCATGGCCTCGTATTGGGCGCGCTCGGCGACCCAGACCATGTGTTTGAAATCGACCATCTCGATGCCCATTTCCTCCTGATGCGCACGGAACAGGTCCTGTGCATCGTAGGGGCCGTAGAAATCTTCGCCCTTGGAGTTGTTGCCGGGGCCTGCGTGGTCGCGACCCACGATGAAGTGGGTGCAGCCGTGGTTTTTGCGGATCAGGCCATGCCAGACAGCTTCACGCGGGCCAGCCATACGCATGGCGAGGTTCAGCAGGGACATGGCGGTGGTGGCTTGCGGGTATTGGTCCAAAACCGCCTCGTAGCAGCGCACGCGGGTAAAGTGATCAACATCGCCGGGCTTGGTCAGGCCAACAACGGGATGGATCAGCAGGTTAGCTTGTGCTTCGCGCGCTGCGCGGAAGGTCAGTTCCTGATGCGCACGGTGCAGCGGGTTGCGCGTCTGGAAGGCCACAATCTTGCGCCAGCCCATCTTGCGGAAGTAAGAGCGCAGTTCATTGGGTGTGTCGCGACGGGATTTAAAATCGTAGTGGACAGGCTGCTGGATGCCAGTCACGGGGCCGCCAAGATATACTTTGCCAGCCTGGTTGTGCAGGTAGTTCACCGCAGGGTGCGCATCATCATCAGCGCCAAAGACCTTCTCGGCCTCGCGGGCCTTGTTGGGAACCCAGTTGTCGGTGACGGTCATCGTGGCCAGAATTACGCCCTCTTGATCGCGCAGCGCGATGTCCTGACCAATCTCCAGATTTGCAGCAAACTCCTCGGATACATCGAGTGTGATCGGCATTGGCCAGAGACTGCCATCGGCAAGGCGCATGTTTTCAACAACGCCATCATAGTCTGCTTCGGAAAGGAAACCTTTGAGCGGGTTAAAGCCGCCGTTCATCAAAAGCTCCAGATCGCAAATCTGGCGGGGGGTCAGATCATGGCTGGTCAGTTGGCCTGCCTCTGTCTTCAGCTTTTGTGCGGAATCATAAGACACATAAAGCTCCGGAATAGGAGCCAGGTTGTGTAGCATTATCATTTTTCTCGGCCTCGTCGTGGGGCCCTTTTTGGCCCCTTCAGTGTTATTCTATTTCGAGAATGTGGCTAAATTCTAGCAATCTGGAAACAAAAGCTTGTTAATTAGAGGGTTGTTGCCTTTTTGACGTAATAGACCCGCGCGAATGCGGTGCGGGTCTATTCCCTATTTGGTGGTGCCAGCTGTTGCCCGTCGGCTTGAATTGCCGACCTAAGCAGGAGCGAAGGCCTATTCGTTTTCGGCCAGAAACCGTTCGGCTTCCAGTGCTGCCATGCAGCCCATGCCGGCACTTGTCACTGCTTGGCGGTATTTGTGGTCGGTCAGATCACCAGCGGCGAACACGCCGGGTATAGACGTTTCGGTGCTATCAGGTTTGGTCACAACATAGCCGCCCATGTGGGTTTCTAACGTGTCTTTCACCAACTCGTTCGCAGGCGCGTGGCCGATGGCTACAAACACGCCTTTGCAAGGGATGTCCGTAATCTCGCCGGTTTTTGTACTCTTTACCCTGATGCCTTCGACACCCAGCGGGCTGTCTGTGCCATAGACTTCTTCCAGCTGGTGGAACCACAGTGGTTCGATCTTGGGGTTCTTCATCAGACGGTCGATAAGGATTTTCTCGGCCCGCAACTCGTCGCGGCGGTGGATCAGGGTGACCTTGGACGCGAAGTTGGTCAGGAACAGGGCTTCTTCTACGGCGGTGTTGCCCCCTCCGATGACGACAATCTCCTGACCGCGATAGAAAAAGCCGTCACAGGTGGCACATGCGGAGACGCCGAAGCCTTTAAACTTTTCTTCCGTCTCCAGACCCAGCCATTTGGCGCGCGCACCTGTGGCAAGGATCACGGCATCCGCGATATATGTCGTGCCACTATCGCCTGTGGCGGTGAAGGGACGTTTGCTCAAATCAAGATTGGTGATGATGTCGCCAATAATCTCGGTGCCCATTGCTTTTGCATGTGCTTCCATACGGACCATCAGGTCCGGACCCTGCACCTCGGTATCACCGGGCCAGTTCTCCACTTCTGTGGTGGTGGTCAATTGGCCACCCGGCTCAATACCTTGTACGAGGATCGGGTTCAGCATGGCGCGGCTGGCGTAGACGCCGGCAGTATAGCCCGCAGGGCCGGAGCCTATGATCAAAAGCTTGGTTTCGCGTGTTTCGGCCATGGGGTGCCCTTTGCGTCTATCTACAGGAAAATCATGAACATCAGGAATCTGTGTTGCCTTGGATATATACGCGTGACCTTGGGTCTTAAACCCCTGCACGCGCGGATCGCATCGGGTGGTACAAAGTAGTACAAGAGTCGCCGAACTTTCGGGGTTCAGAATGTTGCGCTTGGGCGAAACAATATTGCGCATACTGCTGTTGTCTGTATAACAATCGCAAATCCAGAGGGGGAGTTATGGCGGGTACACGTCTTGATCCGATTGATCGGAAAATTCTTGCTGAATTGCAAGCAGACGGGCGCATGACCAATGTTGAATTGGCCAAACGTGTTGGCATTTCTGCCCCGCCTTGCCTGCGCCGTGTCCGCACGCTCGAAGAGCAGGGCTATATTCTGGGCTACCACGCCGATGTCGATGCGCGTGAACTGGGATTCGAAGTGCAAGTGTTCGCGATGGTCGGGCTCAACTCTCAAGCCGAGACAGACCTTTCGGCATTTGAAGATCGCTGCCGCGCGTGGCCGTTGGTGCGCGAATGTCATATGCTGAATGGTGAGGTGGATTTCATGCTGAAATGCGTGACGCCTGATCTGTCCAGCTTTCAGAGCTTTCTCACGGGCCAGCTGCTGACGGCGCCGAATGTGGCAAGTGTGAAAACTTCCTTGGTGATCCGGAACGCCAAGGATGACCCTGGCGTTCCGTTCGACGTTTTGGAGGAACGTTTGCGCGTGAAGGCCTGATACTCCAGCGCTGCACGGCTTGAGAGAGTTAGTGTGTGTCCAGTTCCGGCGCGCGCGGATGCGCCAGTGGGCCAAAGTCGGACAAATGGCTGATGCGGGGAAACAGCGACATAAAGCGGTCGCGCAGTGAATGGGACACATCGCGTGTTGCGTTGGCACCCGGATGGAAGGTTTCCATCTCGATCCCGTTCACAGTGATCACGGCATGTCGTGACAGGCAGATATGAAAGAGACGTGTCGCCGTTGGCGGGCTGATTTCAATCACATTGACGCCATCCACCAGTTTTGCGGCAGTGGTGAGTAGTTGCTTGCCATCTGCAATTCCGCGCAGGGCTGCGGGGGTGTGCAGCACGCGCGCGCCCGGTCCTACCGTTAGGGCGCGTTCGGGGCGCCCCTGACCTAACGCATCATTCATGATACGGGTAAGCGGGGTACGCATGCCTGTTTCGGCAGGCGAAAAGGTGGATGTCCCGATCCAGACAAGCTCGGCGGCTTCGCCCGTTGCGGTATTGACCATATCACCCGGTTGCAGATCCTCTACGGCCACCAATCCCATTGGCGTGCTAACCAAGCTACCATGGGTCATTGCGGAGAACGCATTTTCAAACAGCGGGATAGCGGGGCCAGTGCTTTGGCCGATGTACAACGAGCCATCAGCACGCAGTGCTGCAACTTCGTAGTTGCGTTTCGCCACCTGTTCGATGGGCTTTGGCAGGGAAGAAGACATCATTCCGTACCCTATTTTACGTGCGGCCGGGCGAACGGCGGCTGGATCGGCAGTCAGTGTCATGCGGCACCTATCTTGGTGTGTCACATCCTTCGTCGGCCCCCACCGACAACGACGGAAATAACGTTTCGGTCATTTCGTGTCTTTCTTGAGACCCAATTCGCCATGTTTATGCCGCATTGTCAAAACCTGACGCACATTTACGCGAGATTGAGCGATAATTAAGAGGATTTTTGCTGTTTTGTTTCGCTAATTCCGGCAGGCGTTGCCACATTCCGGTCCAGAAATAAAAAAACCCACCCGGCGAATCGACGCTGGGTGGGGCAGAGGGGATGGCGGCCTACGAGGGGAGGAGGTAGCGGCCTGCCATCAGGGAGTGATTTGCTCAGGCGCTCTTGCGCTGGTGTGCCTCGGCGGCGCGACGCTTGGCGATAAATGCAGCGCGGCGGGTACCACGGGCCCAAGGCATCACAGTGTCATTCTCTGCGGCTGCTTTGGTGATCGACTTGATGAAGCGTGCGTTGGTTTTCATGGCTCTGTCCTCAGTATCTATTCTTGTTGCGGGCTGTTGCCCTTGCTTGAGACTGAATATGACGGAGCATTTGGGCCGGTTTTGGGCAAACAGTCGAAAATTTTGGAAAATATGTCTCATGTTTTCAGGGCGAATATGGCGGAGTGGCCATATTCTGGAAATCATAAGAAAATATGAGGAAACGCTCGGATTGTGCGTGATTTGGCAACAGTGGGGGTGATTGTTTCGCCTATCCGGCTTTCGTAAATGGGGCAGGGCGGTGGCTGCTGGCGCCTCAATTGCGCCCAGATCGCAGGGTGATGGCGGCGATCAACCGGCCATAGTCGGCCTCTTTTGCGTGGGTGGTGCGGCGATAGGAATAGAATCGGGCTGGATCGGAGAAGGTGCAGTGGCGGGTCCATTCTGCATGGCCGACACCCGCGGCACGCAAGCGGTTCAAACCAAAGCCGGGCAGGTCAAACATCATACGGTCACCGGTCCCGTTGATGAAATAGCGCGCAAACTCGGGGTCTGCGTCCATAAAACTATCCATAAACTCGGGCCCGACCTCATAGGCACGCTGGCTGATCGAGGGGCCGATGACGGCAGTGATGTTGGCACGTTGTGCGCCCAAGGCCTCCATCGCGTCGACAGTTGCATGCAGCACACCGTCCAATGCGCCGCGCCATCCGGCATGGGCCGCACCGATCACACCTGCTTTTGGGTCGGCAAAAAGGACGGGTTGGCAATCCGCACTCAGGACCGACAGGGCGATGCCGGGGGTTTTGGTCACCAAAGCATCGGCGCGGGGTTTGTCGGACATCGGGCCGTCAACGGGGATGGCAAGCGCAGAGTGGACCTGATGCACACCCAGAAGATGATCCGCGGCTACCCCCATGGCATTTGCCACACGTCCACGGTTGATCGCTACAATCTCGGACTGGTCGGTAGAGCCTTGGCCACAATTCAGTCCTGCAAAGACACCCGACGACGCACCGCCTTTGCGGGTGAAGAACCCGTGCTTAACGGTCAAGGCATCTGACGTGAGAATCTCTAAGGTCATATTTCCAATCCGGGCAACATGGGGGCTCCTCCCGGGACAATCCCGAAAGTCTTGAACAGGTTTCCCATTTCCTGCGGGTGCGTCAAGCGGCGATGTGCCGTGATGTGCGCCTTCAGTGTGGGACCGCCCAGTGTTTTGGCAAGCGCTTGTGCCCGTGCCGTGATGCCGAGACGCTCCAAAAAGACACCTTGCGGCGTGATGCGACTGGGGGTGCAGGGTGCGACAGCATCCAATAGGGCTTCGAAATCAACATGGGCCGTCAGGTCCGCATGGCCGGGGGTTGCCAGTGGATCAACGGGCGCGTGATTTTGCACGGCCTGCAATGTGTCGCCCAAGGTCCGCCAATCCCCGTAGTCAAAGACAAGTGCGGCGCCGCCGTGCGCCTGAATACGGGCGCACAGCGTGGTGAGGATCGGAGCGGCTGCCGCGCAGTCCTCTATCAGATCACCATCTTTTGTGTCTTCCAGCCGGTGGGCCAAGGCAGGCTGTGGCTGGGCAGGGCCAAGGCCGAACACCAGTGCGTCGCCTTCAACCCCGACTTGCCGTTCACGCCAGCGTGCACCGTCGCGGACAAACTGGCGGATGGGAAGTGCATCAAAAAACTCGTTTGCGATAAGGTAGGTCGGTTGCTCAGGAAGATCACTAATGCTGTCGATCCACCTCGGCGTTTGGCCTGTCAACGTCTGTGCCTGAACAGCACGCAAGGCGGGGGAGGCCTCAAGCAGCGTAATCTGTGCTGCCTCCAGAAAGCCTGCAACCCGTGATCCGGCGCGCAGCGCATCGGCCATCAGAGTGCCGCGACCCGGCCCCAGCTCTGCCAGAGTAAAGCGGGCCGGTGCGCCTTGGTCCAACCATGCCTGCGCAAGTGCCAGACCGATCAATTCACCGAACATCTGGCTGATTTCTGGCGCGGTAATAAAATCACCTGCGGCACCAAACGGTGTGCGGGTGGTATAGTAGCCGTGCTGGGGATGCAGCAGGCAGGTCGACATATAGTCATCCAGCCGCATCGGGCCTTGCGCGTGGATCTGTGATATCAGGATGTCACGCAAACTCATGCAGCGCGCCGTGCCCTGATAATAAAGAACAGGCCGATGGCTATCATCGGCAGACACAGGATTTGCCCCATCGTCAGGCCATAGCCGCCCATTTGCCACGCAAGGCCCAGCGGATTGCCGTCGGTTACAAATTGCGCATCCGGTTGGCGGACAAACTCGACCACAAACCGCGCGATGCCGTAGCCTGCAAGGAAAGTGCCCATAACCATACCGGGCATTTTGAACGCATCGCGGCGCCAGACCAGCCAGAGCAGGATCGCGCCAAGGATCACGCCCTCAAGCGCTGCCTCATAGAGTTGCGAGGGATGGCGCGCGCATAAGCCCACAACATCTGTACAGGTTTGGGCAGCCTGCGTCGGGAAGGCCACCCCCCAAGGTAGATCGGTCGGGCGGCCCCACAGTTCTGCATTGATGAAATTCGCGATGCGGCCCAGCAAAAGGCCTGGCGCAATGCCAAGGGCAATAAGGTCACCAGCGCTGATGCGTGGGATGTTGTAGCGCCCCATATAGAGGAATGCCGCGATGATCACACCCAATGCGCCACCATGGAAGGACATGCCGCCCTCCCAAACCTTCAGGATTTGCGATGGATTGCTCAGATAGAAACCTGGCTGATAAAACAGCACATATCCCATCCGCCCGCCGAGGATCACGCCAAGGATTACCCACGTCAGCAGGTCTTCGATCTGGTTTGCCGTCATCACCGGTGTCTGATCGCGCCACAAACGCGGGGTATTGGCCGCGCGCAGCACCATGCGCCAGCCTGCCAGAATGCCGACAATATAGGCCAGCGCATACCAGCGCAGGGCAAATGTCATGCCGAAGAGGGAGATTGAAAAAATCTCGGGCGAGATGTCGGGGAAAGGGATGAGTGCGTGCATGCGGTGATTGAGCGCGACCGCGCGGGGAAGTCAACCTTGCATGGAGCCGCATCAGCCCCCATATACCACTCATAGCAAGTGGAGAGACCCGATGCAGACCCGCAACAAGATTTTTGACGACCTGAGCCAGATCATGACCAACGCTATGGGCGTGGCGCAAGGGGCCAAGGACGAGGCGGAGAATGCCCTGAAAGGCATGATGGACCGCTGGCTGGCGGACCGTGACTTTGTCACCCGCGAGGAATTCGATGCGGTGCGCGCAATGGCGCAGAAAGCCCGCGAAGAAAATGAAGCGCTGAAGGCGCGTCTTGATGCGCTTGAGGCAAAGTAAGCGGCCAATCAGACCCTGAATTCTGGACGCTTCCGGCAATCGCCGGAGGCGTTTGCATTTGGTCGACCTGGAAACAGTCCAAATCCCCAAGGAAAACGCAGTTATCCCCCGCTGATTCGGGTTATCCCCAGAAAAAGGCTTGCCAGACCCTATCAGTGCCGCCACCATATATTGTAGGACGCACAGGCAAACCCGCGTTCTATAGCGTAAGCACCCAAAGTCAGGGGGCGGCTACAAGCCCCACCGCTTTGAGGATAACAGATGAGGTGGCGAAATGGCCCTGTCCGAGCAGTATCTGGACGACGATATTCACCCGATCGACATAGTCGAGACGTTGGCGGCCCATCATGAATGGGATTTTGACCGCATCTCGGATGAGCAAATCACCATGGAAGTTGAAGGCCAGTGGCGCACCTATGCGGTTACGCTGGCGTGGTCCGCCTATGACGAGACCCTGCGCCTGATCTGTACCTTCGAGATGGAGCCGCCCGCAGATAAGCTGCCCGCGCTTTACGGATTGCTGAATGATGTAAATGACCGCTGCTGGGCGGGTGCATTCACCTATTGGGCCGAACAGCAGATGATGGTGTACCGCTACGGGCTGGTGCTGTCGGGTGGTCACGTTGCCTCGCCCGAGCAGATCGACACCATGATCGGTGCCGCCGTGATGAGCGCCGAGCGCTATTATCCGGCAGTGCAACTTGTTGTCTGGGGTGACCGTACGCCCCAAGACGCGCTGCAAGTCGCCATTGCAGAGGCCTACGGGCGCGCGTAACTCTAACCCCCAAACAAAACGGGGGATGGTATGAAAAATTCACGCATAGCGGCTGAGGGTCTGGTGCTTCTGGGCTGCGGCAAGATGGGCTCGGCGATGTTGGCGGGATGGCTGGCACGCGGCTTGCCCGCGAGCTCGGTCTGGGTGCTGGACCCGCATCCGTCAGACTGGCTGCGCAGCACGGGTGTCCACCTCAATCAGGATTTGCCGGCCGCTCCCGCGATTGTGCTGGTGGCGGTCAAACCGCAAATGATGGCCGAAGCCTTGCCGACGTTGCGCGAGATGGGCAATGGCAAGACGCTGTTTGTCAGCGTTGCGGCAGGCACCACGATCAGTTTTTTCGAGCAGACGTTGGGCATGGATACACCTGTTGTGCGCGCGATGCCGAACACACCGGCCGCGATTTCCCAAGGGATTACGGCAATCGTCGCCAATACGCGCGCAGGCGCGCAGGGGCTGGACGAGGCCGAGCTGTTGTTGTCCGCTGTGGGTGAAGTGGTGCGGCTGGACGAGGAAGCGCAGATTGACGCGGTCACTGGGGTGAGTGGATCGGGCCCTGCCTATGTCTTTCATATGATCGAGACGTTGGCGGCGGCGGGTGTCGAGCAGGGGTTGCCTGCCGATATGGCGATGCAATTGGCCCGTGCGACCGTAGCAGGCGCAGGGGCGCTGGCAATGCAGGCAGACGAAGACCCTGCACAGCTGCGGATCAATGTGACCAGCCCGAACGGGACGACACAAGCGGCGCTTGAGGTGCTAATGGACGCTGAGCATGGCTTTCCAGCGTTGATGCGCCGCGCGGTTGCGGCAGCGGCAGACCGCTCGCGGGAGCTTGCCCGTGGCTGAGATTTCCTTTGACGATTTTATGAAGGTCGACATTCGCACCGGGCTTGTTGTGAAAGCCGAAGCCTTTCCGGAGGCGCGCAAACCCGCCATCAAGATCTGGGTGGATTTCGGCGATGAGATCGGCGTGCGCAAAACCTCTGCGCAAGTGACGGTGCATTACACGCCGGAAAATCTGATCGGGAAACAGGTCATGGGAGTTGTGAACTTCCCCGCGCGCCAGATCGGGCCGTTTATGTCGGAGTTTCTGGTGCTTGGCGTGCCGGATGCACAAGGCGCAATTGTACTGGTCGGGCCGGACCAAAACACACCTATCGGAGGGCGAATGCATTGAAAAAAGTACTGATTGCCAGAGTGTTGCCGGATGAAGTCTATCCTGCGCTAAAGGGCCTTGAGGTCGTGCGGCGGGATTTGACCACGCCGCTGGATGGTGCGGAAATGCGCGCGGCCCTGCGTGAATATGACGGTGTCATGTGCACCTTGGGGGATCAATTCTCGGCACAGGTGTTTGCGGATGTGCCGCAACCGCGCTGTAAAGTGTTGGCGAACTTTGGTGTCGGATTTAACCACATTGATGTGGCTGCTGCCCGCGCTGCCGGTGTCACGGTAACCAACACGCCCGGCGCTGTTACGGATGCCACTGCTGATACGGCTATGACCCTGATGCTGATGAGCGCACGGCGCGCAGGCGAGGGTGAGCGGCTGGTACGCTCTGGTGCGTGGGAGGGATGGCACCCCACCCAGATGCTGGGGCTGCACCTGACAGGTAAAACGGTGGGCATCGTGGGCATGGGCCGGATTGGCCAAGCCATTGCCCGACGGTGTCATTTCGGCTTTGGTATGCCTGTTCACTACTTTGGCCGCAGTCCCAAAGAGTTGGATTTTGATGCGGTATTTCACAGTGACTTGGCAGGCATGGCTGCTGAAGTTGATGTGCTGGTGACGGCAGTGGCCAGTAATCCGCAAACACGGCATCTGATCAACGCCGACGTGCTGGCTGCGATGCGGCCCCATGCGCGCCTGATCAATATCGCGCGCGGTGATGTAGTGGACGAAGCCGCCCTGATTGACGCACTTCAACGCGGAGCAATCGGAGGCGCAGGCTTGGATGTGTATGAGTTTGAACCGGCTGTGCCGCAAGCTCTGCGCGATCTGGATAACGTGGTCCTATTGCCGCATTTGGGTACGTCCACCACAGAGGTTCGTGTGGATATGGGGATGATGGTTGTCGGAAATCTACAAG
Source organism: Sulfitobacter sp. (assembly GCA_029252045.1). Lineage (GTDB taxonomy): Bacteria > Pseudomonadota > Alphaproteobacteria > Rhodobacterales > Rhodobacteraceae > Sulfitobacter. The sequence goes on along the minus strand of JAQXCD010000020.1, from coordinate 122,364 downwards.
CGTTTTTCCGCGGTGACGCGCCGCCGAATCCGGTCTAGCAATCGCCGATTGTGATCCGCCAATGGCGGCGGCACAAGGAGACATAACTCTCGTTGCCGCCGATCTGGACCTGCGCGCCACTGCGTACAACCTTGCCTGTGGCATCTTGACGGACAACCATTGTGGCCTTCTTGCCGCAGTGGCAAATCGTGCGGATTTCGCGCATCTCGTCTGACAGTGCCAATAGGGCGGCAGAGCCGGGGAACAGCTTGCCGCGGAAATCTACGCGCAAGCCGTAACACATGACAGGCACGCCCAGATCATCAACCGCACGGGCCAGATCCCAAACCTGCGCGTCGCTCAGGAAATGCGCCTCATCGACAAAAATGCAGGCGCAGGGGCCGGCTTCGATGCGTTTTCTCAGCTTTTCATAGAGATTTTCGTCACTATGGTATGTGTCCGCATCTTGCCCGATCCCAATTCGGGAGGCAATTCGCCCTTCGCCCGCACGATTATCCAGCTGTGCTGTCATCAGATATGGCACCATGCCACGCTCACGGTAGTTATGCGCGGCCTGCAGTAAAACCGTGGATTTACCCGCGTTCATCGTTGAGTAATTGAAATAAAGTTTGGCCATGGGGCTATTTATCCGGCACGAAAGAAGGGGTGCAAGGCCATCTCATAAAAAACGACGCAATAAAGGGGGAATTGCACTAGGACTGTACCCCTAATACGATATATATTGTTCCAAATCTTTTAAGAGTAAGGGTCGTATACTATGGATGCAGCAGGCAGCTAATTTAAAAAGCACACAGAAGCCTTGGTGAAAGCCGTTGGCGTCGAAGCTGCCTGTGAAGTGACTGGTAAGTCGAAAGCGACTTTGGGCCGTTACTATTCCGACCATGACGAACACGCAGATCGCTTTATGCCTGTTGATGCTGTTGCTGCATTGGAGGCCGCTGCCGGATATCCGCACCTGACCCAAGCGCTTGCAGAGCTTTCGGGCGCGCATATCGATTTTGACGAGCAGCGCCAAATGACGTATCTAAAGGCGGTGTAAACGCGGATGTGATCGCGTTGAGCCAGCGTTTTGCGATGCTGATGGCCGAGTATCAGCAATCAATTGCGGATGGAAAAATCACGATGAACGAGGCGAAACGCCTGCTCAGAGAGACAACCATGCTGCAACAGGTTCTGGTAGATATGAAGCTGCATCTCGAGGATGAAAGCGTCTAATCATTCTTTGTCCGTCGGGCGGGCAGCGCCGTGCCCTTCTAGCCCCGCTTTTGCAAGATAACAGACCCCACCGAATAACCCGCCCCGAACGAGCAGATCAGCCCGGTGTCTCCGTCTTGTAAGTCATTGGAATATTTAGAAAAAGAGATGATCGATCCCGCTGACGACGTATTGGCGTAGTCTTGCAGGATATTGGGCTGCTCGCCTGCTTCGGGGGTGCGGCCAAGGACTTTTTTACCAATAAAGTCGTTCATTGATTTATTGGCCTGATGGAGCCAGAGCCGTTTGAGGTCCGCAGCGTCGATCCCTTCGGCAGCCATGTGATTTGCAATATGGTCGGAGACCATCGGCAAGACTTCTTTAAACACCTTTCGGCCATTCTGCATGAACTGCATATCGCGACGGTCTGCCACACCATCCGGGCGCGAGCGCCGCAGGAAGCCGTTGTTGTTGCGGATGTTGTTAGAGAAATCCGTGGCGCACCTTGTTGATTTTATTTCGAAATACGGACCGGTGGCGGCGTCTGCACGTTCGATTAGCGTCGCTGTTGCGACGTCACCAAAGATGAAGTGGCAGTCGCGATCACGCCATTCTAAATGGGCAGAACATATTTCCGGGTTAACGACCAGTGCGCTACGGATGGAGCCGGAGCGGATCATGTCTGCGGCGGCCTGAATCCCGAAGGTGGCGGAGGAGCAGGCGACGTTCATATCAAATGCAAAGCCGTTGATTTGCAACAGATTCTGGATCTCGATTGCGACGGCTGGATAGGCCCGCTCGAGGTTAGAGGCGGCGCAGATCACGGCATCTACATCAGCTGCCGTTTTGCCCGCGGCTTCCAGCGCCTTGAGTGCCGCATCAAGCGCCATTTCGGCCATCTGTGACGGCTCGTCGTCGCTGCGCTGGCGCAGCAGCGGATGCATCACATGAGGGTCAAGGATGCCCTTTTTATCAAGGACATACCGTTGATTGATGCCTGAGGCTTTGAACACAAACTCTTCTGAAGAATACTCTTTTGCAGGTACGTCGCCTGCCGCGATTTGTGCCGCATTCTCGGCGTTGTAGATGTCCACATAGGCATTGAAGGCCTTAACCAGTTCAGCGTTGGTAATGACCTGTGCGGGGGTAAAGACGCCGGTGCCTGTAATCGCGGGTGTGTACATCTTTTATTCCTTTTTATTGGCAGGGGCTTAGGTGCACAAATGCCTGTGGATATCACTTTATTCTCATTCGCGGTGCTATGGGTACACCCCCTGTACACCCTTCGTACACCGGTGGCGCAGGGGGTAGGTTGGAGTGCATTTTAACGTTTTTTTCCGGAGTGCCTATCGGGAAATGCCAGTTGGCCATTTCGGGCAAGACAGGTCTGCGGTGGAGGGGGCGTAAAGGCGTTGACCTCGGTCGTCAGAAAATCACCGATGCCCCAGAAAAGTCGGAAAGGTGCCATCGAAGTCGCGTTATTTGCCCTAGATGCAGCCATAATGCAACTTTAAGTTGGTTTGATCAGGTTTAGACAACGAAAGAAGAATGACCAACCCAAACGAAATTTCTGCAACTGCTGCACATCAACAACTTTTCGCTTCAGTGGTTCTTGCTGCGATTGATGATGCGATTGTGGATGAGCGGAAACGCGGAAATGGCGCTGATAGTATAGGGCATTGGGCCCAATCGCGTGATGGTCAAACTGTTTTGCGTTGTGCGGGTATCGAGCCAAGCCAGCGCTGTGTTGAAGGTCTCAAAAACTTTGTACGGCGGGGCGTGAAAACATCTACTGCCCTGACCAGAGAGCAGGGTAAGAAAAGCAAAGACGCCTTGTTTGTTTCGATGGGGTAAAGGATCGAGCAGTGATTGTGTTCCTCCATAGATAACAAAAAACCCCCGCTGTTCAGGCGGGGGTTTCGTTTTTTGGAGCTTTGCGTTTCGGTTGACCAAGAGACCCTTGGTTAGCCTTGTAGTGACTTCACGCCGATGTCGCCCTCGGCCTGTGCCTTGATGGCCAAAGCTGCCGCATAGGCGCCCGCAGCTGTCGTGTAGTAGGGGATTTTGTCATAAAGCGCGATGGAGCGGATGCTTTTGCTGTCCTCGACGGCCTGTGCGCCTTCGGTTGTGTTCATCACCAGATGGATATGCTCGTCCTTCATCATATCGGTGATGTCGGGGCGGCCTTCGTATACCTTGTTTACGATCTGGCAAGGAATGTCATGCGAGCTGAGCCAAGCCGCCGTGCCGCGGGTCGCAACGATGGTGAAGGACTGTGCCACTAGAATGCGCGCAGCCTCGACCACGTCTTTGGTTTTGTCCGCGTCCTTGATCGACAGGAAGGCATTGCCCGAACGCGGGAGCATTGTACCTGCACCCATTTGTGCCTTCAGGAAAGCACGCGGGAAATCGCGGTCCCAGCCCATGACTTCACCGGTCGAGCGCATTTCCGGTCCGAGGATCGTGTCGACACCTGGGAAACGGGCAAAGGGCAAGACGGCCTCTTTCACCGAGAACCACGGCATGTTCGGGTCAGCCAGTGTCATCGGGTCACCCAGCGGCAGCACATCGTCATAGGCTGCGTTGACGTCATAGGGCGCGCGCAGCGGGAAGTTGGTGAGAGGTTCGCCTGCCATGATCCGTGCCGCAATGGACGCGATAGCGGAATCGGTTGCTTTGGCGACAAATGGTACTGTGCGCGAGGCGCGAGGGTTAACTTCAATCAGGAAGATTTCGTCAACGCCTTCATCATTCGCCTTGATCGCGAACTGGATGTTCATCAGGCCTACAACGTTCAGCGCCTTCGCTAGCGCTTTTGTCTGGACCTCGACTTCGGCAATGATCTCGCGGCTGAGGGAGTAGGGCGGCAGTGAGCAGGCACTATCACCGGAGTGAACGCCCGCCTCTTCGATGTGCTGCATGATGCCTGCAACATGCACATTCGTACCGTCGCTGAGGGCGTCTACGTCCAGTTCCACAGCGCCTGAGAGGTAGCTGTCGAGCAGAACAGGACTGTCACCTGAGACAACAACGGCCTCGGAAATGTAGCGTTCGAGCTGTGATTGATCGCGGACGATTTCCATCGCGCGGCCACCCAAGACGTAGGAGGGGCGGATCACCAGCGGGAAGCCGATGTCTTTGGCAATCTCGAAGGCTTCGGCGTCGGAGTGGGCGATGCCGTTGTGCGGCTGCTTGAGGCCGAGGGACTGGACCAGATCGGCAAAGCGTTCACGGTCTTCGGCAAGGTCGATCATGTCGGGTGTGGTGCCGAGGATCGGTATGCCTTCGTCGTGCAAGGCCTGCGCGATTTTGAGCGGGGTCTGGCCGCCGAACTGGACAATCACACCGTGCAGAGTGCCGTTTTCCTGCTCGACCCGCAGGATTTCCATGACGTGTTCGAATGTCAGCGGCTCGAAATACAGACGGTCGGAGGTGTCATAGTCGGTGGACACCGTCTCGGGGTTGCAGTTGACCATGATCGTCTCATAGCCTGCGTCTGTCAGGGCATAGCAGGCGTGGCAGCAGCAGTAGTCAAACTCGATCCCTTGGCCGATCCGGTTGGGGCCACCGCCCAAGATGACAACTTTCTTGCGGTCAGAGGGGCGCGCTTCGCACTCCACGTCGCCCATCATGGGCGTCTCGTAGGTGGAATACATATAGGGGGTTTGCGCCTCGAATTCGGCGGCGCAGGTGTCGATCCGTTTGAAGACGGCTTTTACACCCAGACCCAGACGGGCGGCACGCACCTGCTTTTCTTTCTGGTCGGTCAGCTTGGCAAGGCGGGCATCGGTGAAGCCCATCATCTTGATCTGCCGCATGCCGGCTTCATCAGTGGGCAGGCCGTTGGCGCGTACGCCCTCTTCGGCTTCGATGATCTCGCGGAAGCGGGCGAGGAACCACGGGTCAAACATGGTGGTGGCGTGGATGTCGGCATCCGACATGCCATGGCGCATGGCCTGCGCGATGGTGCGCATACGGTCCGGTGTGGTTTTGCTGATCGCCTTGGTGATCGCTGCCTTGTCAGGTGCGCCGGGGATGTCGATTTCGTCAAATCCGGTCAGGCCGGATTCCATGCTGGCCAGAGCCTTTTGCAGCGATTCATGGATGGTACGGCCAATCGACATGGCCTCGCCCACGGATTTCATCGCCGTGGTCAGGTAGGGCTCGGAGCCGGGGAATTTTTCGAATGCGAATTTCGGGATTTTGGTGACGATATAGTCGATTGTTGGCTCAAACGACGCCGGTGTGACGCCGGTGATGTCATTGTCCAGCTCGTCCAGCGTGAAACCTACGGCGAGTTTTGCAGCGATTTTGGCAATCGGGAAACCTGTGGCTTTGGACGCCAGCGCGGAGGAGCGCGACACGCGCGGGTTCATTTCGATTACAACCATGCGGCCATCGGCGGGGTTCATCGCCCACTGCACGTTGGAGCCGCCCGTCTCAACGCCAATTTCGCGCAGAACCGCGATCGAGTGGTTCCGCATGATCTGGTATTCTTTGTCGGTCAGCGTCAGCGCGGGGGCGACTGTGATGGAATCGCCGGTGTGCACGCCCATCGGATCGACGTTTTCGATCGAGCAGACGATGATGGCGTTGTCGGCGGTGTCACGCACCACTTCCATCTCGAATTCTTTCCAGCCCAGCAGGGATTCGTCGATCAGGATCTGGCCCATCGGCGAGGCATCCATGCCCGAGCGGCAGTAGAATTCGTAATCTTCGCGGTTGTAGGCGATCCCGCCGCCAGTGCCGCCCATGGTAAAGGCGGGGCGGATGATGGCGGGTAGGCCGATTTCCTCAAGGGATTCGAGGGCGATGGCAACACCTGCGGCGAGGTCTTTTTTGCCGTTAGCGTCTTTGGGGGCGGTGCAGATGGTGGCCTTGGGGTTCTCGATGCCGAGACGGTCCATGGCTTCGCGGAACAGCTGGCGGTCCTCTGCCATCTCGATGGCTTCGCGTTTGGCGCCGATCATCTCGACGTTGTATTTCGCCAGAATGCCCATTTCCTCAAGTGCCAGCGAGGTGTTCAGACCCGTCTGGCCGCCCATGGTGGGCAAAAGCGCGTCGGGGCGCTCTTTCTCGATGATTTTGGCAACGATTTCAGGGGTGATCGGCTCGATATACGTCGCGTCCGCCAGACCCGGATCGGTCATGATGGTGGCAGGGTTGGAGTTGACGAGGATGACGCGGTAGCCTTCCTCTTTCAGAGCTTTACACGCCTGTGCGCCGGAGTAGTCAAACTCGCAGGCCTGTCCGATGACAATAGGCCCTGCACCAATGATCATGATCGACTTGATGTCGGTTCTCTTTGGCATGGCTATGACCCCCTATATTTTGGCAAATTTGTGCGGTTATAGGCCGTTGGGCGGGGGGTGCAAGGTGGAATCAGGGGAGGATGTGCGAGACTTGTGGTGACGTAGTTTTTTACTGGAACATCCTCATTCCTTCGGGATGAATTGAAGCCAGCCAGCTGATCCGGCCAAAGCTAAAAATCCGGGCAGCAGATGCCGACGGCTACGCGTCCAGATAAGTTCGCACGGCTGCTTCAAACTCACGCGGTTTGTCCGCGTGCAGCCAGTGGCCGGCACCCGGTAATTTGGCAAAGCGGGCGGCGGGGAAGAGGGATTTGATCAGCGGACGGTCCTCGGGGCGGACATAGGTGCTTTCGGCGCCGGTCAGGAACAGGGTGGGTTTGTCAAAACTGCCGGAGATTTCGGGAAAGCCGATGATTGCGTCCATCTCGGCCTCCAGCACGTCGAGGTTCAGCCGCCATCGTTTGCCCGCTACGTCCAGCGATTGGGTGAAAAAGCTTTGCAGCGCGGGTTCCACCCCCTGCGCGCCCAGTTGTTCGGCGGCCTCGGAGCGGCGGGTAAGCGTAGCCAGATCAACAGCGCGCATGGCGGCGATGTGGTGGGATTGGCTGTGGGTATAGGGGACGGGGGCGATGTCGGCGACGATCAGGCGGCGGATCAGGTCGGGGTGGCGCAGGGCCATCACCATTGCCGCTTTGCCGCCCATGGAGTGGCCGCACAGGTCCACAGGGCCGCCGATATGGCGGATCAGTTCGGCCAGATCATGGGCCATGTCTTCATAGCTTTGGGTGGATTCAAACGGGCTGTGGCCGTGGTTGCGCATGTCCGGCGTGATCACGCGACGCGTGTCGGACAGGCGTTTGGCGATGACACCCCAATTGCGCCCCGATCCATAGAGACCGTGGGCGATGACAAGGGGCGGTGTGGTGGCGGTTTCGCCGAATTCGGTAAAGCTGAGCATGTCTTAGGCCTAGCGCCATTGCAGGGCGGTGACCAGATGCTTACACAGTTCTTATGATCACTGACAAGGATATGGCTGCCAAATCGCGCAAGCTGCGCGGGCTGATGCAGCAGAAGCTGGACGTGCGCGGGCGCGACCTTGCGCAGTCCTTTCGGCGGGCGGGGCGGCGGCTGCCCAAACGTGTGCGCAAGCACGGCGCCGCACTGATTCCGCGCCGAAATGCTGGCGCATAATCCCAAAACCGCACGTCAGGTTGACGAGGTTGCTGTCGAGCAGGCCTATGAGGTTGTCCGCAGCGATCTTGCCGCGCTGGACGTTGTTGAACTGCACAAAATGCGAATTCTGTCGCTCAGCGGGGCGATTATTGCAAATCTTGTGCTTGTTGCGGTGCTGTTCGTCGGCTGGCTGTGGTGGCGTGGCTACGTTTGAGCGTATTGCGCGTCGGTGACGTGCTCCATCCATGTGACCGTACTGCCATCCAGTTCTTCTTGCAGCGCGATATGGGTCATGGCGACGTCTGGTGCGGCGCCGTGCCAGTGCTTCTCATCCGGTTCGAAGTAGATCGTATCACCTGGGCGGATCACCTCAATCGGGCCGCCGATCCGCTGGACCAGGCCCAAGCCTGCCGTAACGATCAACGTCTGCCCCAGCGGATGCGTGTGCCACGCGGTGCGCGCGCCCGGCTCGAATGTGACGGTCAGGCCGCGCAGACGGGCAGGTGCGGGCGTGCTGATCAACGGGTCCATCCGCACGGTGCCGGTGAAGTATTCAGCGGGGCCTTTGCCAGAGGGACGGGAACCTGCGGGGTGAATGATCATGGGGGCGTCCTTTGGTGGGTATATTTAGGATACAATGCCTTGGGACAAAAGATATGGGAAGGCTGCACTTGCAGCTAAGGTCAGTTTGGAGCCCACAATGACCGATGCTGCAAACAGCGCCGATGGCGGCAATGCTCCCGTAGCAGACCTTTATGCCTAAACGTCGGTTTGTTTGAAAATCATTTCCAGTCGCCGATGTGACAATTTTGAAGACTTTGGACGACCAAGGGCAAATTCTTGATGAAATTTTCAGTTCAAGTGTCGGACAAACGACTTTTCAATAGATCTCCAGATTTCAAGAGTATTGGGTAACCGACCATGGAAAATGCGGTGTTTATCTGCTTGAGAGCTCTCAGAGTTTCTTGGTGGATATTGCTGGTGTCGATGCTTTCGGCCAACCCTTCGCGCAGGCGACCGATATGGTTACGTTGCAGTTTTTGCTCAACACGGCGCACCTTTTCTTTTGCCGCTACAAGTTCTCGAGCTTCTGCGGGGTTTTGGTTCATCATCACATTCAAGGCCAACTGCACATTACTTTGAACACGATCAGAGAAGTCATGTATCTCTTCGCGGCCTTGGGTCGAGAATTTGAGGTCTTGTGAATCCAGACGTTTCGCAAGGTCCAGCATCACTCTTGTGATGGCATCTGATGCGGAATCAAGACTGGACGAAATGGATGCAAGTTCCATCGAGCGGCGGCCCAAGTCTTCGTCCAAACCGTGTCGACCCAATTTTGCGAGATAGAGCTTTACGTTCAGGTGCATTTTTTTGATTACCAAATCTTGCTCGTAAATCGCTTTCCCATCGGCGGCATTCCACGTGTCAAAGAGCGGCTCAACAGAAATCAACATTTGTTCAATCTTTTGCCCCATCCCAAGGAGTTCACGGGCAGCACAATCTAGTCCGCGCTGTGGGCGGTTCAAAGCTGTGGGATCAAGTGCAGTTGCACTTTCGGCCGCGTTGACGTCGGCGGGTCGATCAGGGATCAGGGCAGTCAACGCTGTCATAAACTGACCAACAAATGGGAGAGCGACGACCGCTAAAGCCAGATTAAACACAAGATGCAGATTGATTGATTGCCGTGCAGGTGCTTTGCCGAGATAGGTTAATAATTCAGGCAGCGCCGCTATCAGCAAAGTGATTGCGATGGCTCCTCCGCCGCGCAAAATCAAATTGGCAATCACCATCCGTCTCGTCACCATCGGCGCGGAAAGTGTAAGAACAAATGCGATAAGCGCACCGCCAAGATTGGCCCCAAGGATCATCGCCGCAGCCGCCGTTGTCGGCAGCACGGCTTGCGCTGCTAACGTGACAAAGAGCAACACAGCCGCAACGCTGGAATGGACAACCCATGCAAAAGCGGCCCCTACCACAAAGGCCGTCGCAAGATCACGCCCCAGATAAGCCATGACCATTTGTGTGCTGGGGTTGTCTACAAGCGGACCCGTTGCCGCGCGGATCATATCCAGCGAGACGAAAATCAGCGCAAGTCCAATGAGAATACGGCCGACTTGCCGTGCATTCCCCTCGCCGCGCAAAAATATTGCGACCCCGACCAGTAGCAAAAGAGGGGTCAAGAACGCCTGGCGCACCATCAATAACTGCGTGACCAAGGCAGACCCAACGTCGGCACCCAATAGGATCGCCAAGCCCACTGCGGCAGCCAAACCGCCTTTGGCAACAAAGTTGGAAACTAAGACGGCGACCGCCGTGGAGCTTTGCAGAAATACAGCGGCACCCATTCCAGTTGCCGCGGCCATTAGCCGGTTCTTTGCTGAATGCCGCAACCAGATCCGCAAAGGAGCCGCAAAGCCGCGCTCCACGCCTGTGCGCACCAATCTGACAGCCCAGATTAAGAGAGCTGCAGCACCTGCGATACTGAGCAGAAATTGAAGGAAATGCGGTTCGTCCAAAGGATTTTCTTTCTGTCAGCGCGCCACGTTAAAACGGAAATGGACCTGCACCAGCAACCAGTCCAATCCGAACGGATTGAAATCCCGCATCCCATTTATGAACCAAACAGCCGTCTTCTTGCGTCATAAACCCGATGGGGGCATCGGTCCGCAGATCATAGGCAAACGTGCTACATGGTGAAGGTGCTGAAATCGCAATGTGACCTGCGCAGTCGACGACCATCATACTGTGGATATGACCGCAGACAACGCGTAGTTTGCCTTGATAGTTCGCGATAGTCTCGCAAAATTCAGCTCTGTTGGTCAGGCCGATATCGTCCATGAAACCGATGCCAGACGGAAATGGCGGGTGGTGCAGCGCCAATAAGACGGGGTCGTTTTTTGCTTTCGCCAATGCGTCTGTGAGGAAAGCAAGGGACTGCGCCGACAAAGTGCCCTTGCCGGTGCCTTCAATCAATGTGTCTAGACCAACCATAGTCAGGTCACCGACCTGTCTGATCCAATCAAGTGGTCCTGCCTTCGGGAGCAGATCAGCAAATGCTGCCCGCATCGGCTCTCGCGCGTCGTGATTGCCAGGAATGACCATCAGTGGCAGGTCAAGAGGAGCCATCAACGCTTTGAACCGGTTATAGCTCTCGGCGCTGCCATCATCGCTCAGGTCACCGCTCACAAGCACAGCATCAATCGGTCCGATTTGGTCACGGATCGATGTGATCCGCTTTACCAGCCGCGCCAAGGAATGCGCTGTTTCCAGTCGCCCTGATACAAGCGCGCCCTCTGGCACAATATGCGTGTCAGAAATTTGCAGGATGGTTGTCATTTGATCCCTGCGCGTAGGAAGGCTTGCACAAACTGGCGCTGGAAGATGAGGAAGGCAATGAGGAGCGGAGCGACCGACATCAAGGTCGCGGCAGAGATCACGCTAATATCAACGCCGTTTTCAGGTGCGCCAAAAATCGACAGACCAACCGTCAAAGGCCGCGTGTCTGGCGAATTGGTCACGATGAGCGGCCACAAGAAGTTATTCCAATGGGTTGAAACGGACACCAGCGCATAGGCCAGATATGTCGGTTTCGCCAAAGGCACATAGACCCGCCATAGAATACCAAGAAGACCGCAGCCTTCGATACGGGCCGCTTCATGTAATTCGATCGGCACGCCCTTGAACGCTTGGCGCATCAAAAAGATGCCAAACGCGGACGCCATATAAGGCATACCCACACCAAGGATTGTGTCGAACAGCCCAAGACGCGACACCATCGCGTAGTTTTCGACAATAAGCACTTCTGGCAGAATGAAAAGCTGCATCAGGACAAGGATAAACACGTAGTCCTTTCCTGGAAATTGCAGCTGTGCAAAGGCAAAACCAGCCAGTGTTGTCAGGATAAACTGCCCAATCAGGATGACCGTCACGAGCGTAAACGTATTTAGGAAATACTTGAGCCAAGGCGCACCATTCCATGCGACGCGGAAGTTATCCATCGTCCACGGCGAGAACAGATTAAGGTTTACCGCATCAGATGTGGAATGCGTTGCAGCCCAGAAAGCGAACAAGAGCGGAGCAATCCAGATGATCGCCAAAAGGATCGCACCAAAGCTGTCCATGAATTTTGTGAGGCTCTTCATTGGTAATGCGTCCTTTTATCAAGGTAGAGAAACTGCACAGCGGCCACGATCCCAAGGACAGCAATCACAAGGATCGTCATCGCGGCGGCATGTGGCGCGTCAAAGAAGGCAAAGGCCATTTCCCAGATATAATAGAGAATTAATTTGGACGCATCGGACGGCCCGCCCTTGGTCAGGATGAACAAGTGGTCGATCAGTTTGACCGAATTGATCATCGCGTTCACGGCGATAAAGAGCGTCGTCGGCATCAAAAGCGGCAGCACAATCCGACGGGTATAGGTCCAACGGCTGGTGCCTTCGATATCGGCGGCTTCCTTGAGATCTTCGGGAATGGTCTGCAAAGCGGCGAGATAAAAGATCATGAAAAACCCCGCTTCTTTCCATATGGTCACGATAATGATCGCCCAAAGCGCGGTTTCAGGCTGGCCCAGCCAGTTGACTGACGGCAAGCCAAACAAGCTGCCGATTTGGTCAAGCACACCAAGGCCCGGCGTGTAAAAAAACAGCCACAGGTTCGCAGCTGCGATCATCGGCAGCACCGTTGGCGTGAAATAAGCGGTCCGCACAAAGCCCCGCGCCGAGATCTTTGAGTTTGCCCAAAGCGCCATCGCGAGCGCAATACCGATTGAAACAGGGATCGTGACCCCCGCGTAAAGCAGGTTGTTTTTGACCACGAGCCAGAAGGTCGGATCAGCGAAAAGATCGGCGTAGTTTTCGGTGGCCACAAATTCGGTGGGGTTGCGGCGTGTGCCGCGTGAAAACAGGCTCGACCATAGGGTCGCGAAGGATGGATAAAACGCAAATACCGTCAGCAAAACCGCTGCAGGTGACAGCAACAGCCAGCCGTAAATGGCCTGTCTGCGACGTTCAAGATTGGCATGAGCTGACATTAGCAGGTCTCCGATGAAATGGGGAGGCGGGGCCTGCGCAGATTGGCAAAGGCCCCGCCGAACGGTTTATTGGTATGCGCTCAACAGGCGAACTGCCGCTTCTTGTGCTTCGGCTAATGCATCCGCAGGCGATTTAGCACCAGTCAGTGCCGATTGGATCGCGTTGTTCAGACCATCACGCACCCGTGCTGTCTCAAACGTCGAGAATTCAGCAACCGCATTTTCCAATTGATTGCGCGCAACCAATGCTGGCGGGAATTCCGCGGTGTAGGCCTTCAGCGCATCAGTCTCATATGCAGCAGGGGAAACACCCATATAACCCGTAGCGATCGACCAAGCAGCAGCTTGCTCTGGCGCTGTCATAAACTGCATCAACTTCAAAGCAGCGGCACGTTCTTCATCTGTTGTGTCTTTGAACAGATAGAAGTTACCACCACCAGTCGGTGAACCCTTACGAACATTGCCTGGCAATTCCGCCACGCCAAAGTCAAAGCTGGCGCTATCTTTCACTGCCGTCAGGTTACCAGTGGAATGCCACATCATTGCTGTTTGGCCTTCAAGGAACGCCTGACGTAATGTGCCCCACTCAACGGTGCCGGTTGGCATGATGCCGTGTTCAGCCGAAAGCGACTGCCAGAACTCCAGTGTCTCAACCACGGCTGGATTGTCGAAATAGGTCGTCAGACCGTCGCCCGACATCACCTCTTTGCCGTTCTGGATCGCAAGGGCTTGGAACATCCAATATGGGTAGCCGGTGGATGGGATCATCAAGCCGTAAGTGTCGCCTTGGGTCAGCGCCTTACCCATTGTGACCATCTCGTCCCAAGTGGTTGGCGGTGCTTCTGGGTCTAGGCCAGCGGCGCGGAATAGGTCTTTGTTGTAGTAGGCAACGATTGTAGACCGCTGGAACGGAATGCCCCATGTCTGACCTTCGATCAAACTGTTCGCCATTAAAGCCGGATAAAAGCTGCTAAGCCATTCCTTATCTGCATCTGTTGTTGCGACTTCTTCAAACGGCACGATCAACTCTTGCTCGATCAGGTCGTAAGCATCGATCGAAAACATAACAGCAAGCTGCGCAGATTCACCCGACGCAAGTGCCGACAGCGCGCGCACGCGTGTATCGTCGTAGTTGCCTGAGTAGATCGCGGTGACGTTGATATCCGGGTTTTCAGCTTCAAAATCAGCGACGATCCCGTCAACGACCTCTGTCAGCGAGCCGCCAACAGCAATCGGATAATACATTGTCAATTCTGTCTCAGCACTCGCCGAAGACACAAGACCTGCCGCCATAGCAGTGGCAAGACCCAGTCCCGTTGTTGAAAGTAATTTCATGTCTCTCTCCCTTGTTTGGATTTTTGATGACGCGCTGGCTTCAGGTTGCCGCCATCCGTTGTCCTGCGCCGTCAAACACGTGCAGATTTTCGTCTTGAAAAGTAATGTCGATTTCTTCGCCCTCAGGCATCATCGAAAGGCCCGACTTCAATACGCAAAGTCCGGTGGTGTCAGCATGCTCCAGACCGATCAGTGTTTCCGATCCGAGGAATTCGCTTTCATTCACGACGCAGCTGAGACGACCTTTTCCCTTCGGAACGATCTGGATATTCTCAGCCCTGATCCCAATGGTCTTGCCGCCGCCGAAACCGTTCAGCGCGGCAGCCCCAATCAGTGCCATAGGTGGGGCACCGACGAATTCGGCCACGAAGGTATTGTTGGGCTTATTATACAGATCCTCTGGCACACCGATCTGTTGAATATGGCCGTCCTTCATCAAGACGACCGTATCAGCCATACTCATTGCTTCTGTCTGATCGTGGGTCACGTAGACAACAGTGATGCCAAGATCCCGCTGCAACTTTTTAATGTCCTTACGAACCGAATTGCGCAGCTTTGCGTCAAGGTTCGACAAAGGTTCGTCCATCAGACACAACCGCTGACCCGCGACAATCGCGCGGGCAAGGGCGACACGCTGGCGCTGACCACCTGATAATTCGCCCGGCTTACGATCCTCATAACCAAGAAGGCCCGTGATCTCTAAGGCACGATGAAGTTTTTCCAGACGCTCTGCTTTGGGCACGCGCCGCACCTTGAGGCCAAACACAACATTTTCGGCGACAGAAAGATGAGGGAACAATGCATAGGACTGGAACACCATCGATAGGTTTCTGTCGGACGCAGCACTTGTTGTCACATCCTTGCCATCGATCAGGATTTTACCCTCATCTGGCAATTCCAACCCAGCCAACAACCGCAAGGTGGTCGATTTGCCACAACCAGACGGGCCCAACAACGCGGTAAAACTGCCCTCTGGGATGTCCAGCGAAATGCCTTCAACGCCCAACTGTCCATTCCAGCGTTTCGCTACGTCCTTAAGCACCACAAATGGGGTCGTTGTCATGTCGCTTCTCCTTCGGCCACGATCAGCCTGTCGTTGATTTTGTCGAGCAGCGGCGCAAAGGCTTGGCTTGGCCGCCGGTCAATAATAGTCGTGTCGATATCTGAGATGTTGTCGCCCAATGCAGGCGCCTGACGCCCAAACTTTGACCAATCAACCACTAGAATGGATTTCTGGGCGTTCTCACGGATCTTTTGGGTCGCGCGGACTTCGGTCGTGTGAAACTCCAAAAGTCCGCCATCGTCCGCAATCCCAGCGGCACCAAACACGGCAAAATCTGCGCGAAAGCGGGCAAAGAAATCCAGCACATCATTTCCGAGAATATCGCGATCCGGCAGACGAAGCTCTCCACCTGGCAAGATGATCCGGTTCGACATCTCTTCGCTCAATGCCATTGCGGCACTGAGGTTGTTTGTGATGACAGTCAGCCCTTTGCGACGGCGCAAGGCCTGCGCGACGCTCAATGGCGTTGAGCCGATCGAGATAAAAACAGTTGATCCGTCTGGGATCATGCCTGCTGCGGCCTCACCAATAGCACGCTTGCCGACAAGGTTCGTGCCGGCACGTTGATCGAATGGGGTATTTAAAAATTCCTCACTCAGCTCAATACGACCATGCACACGGTGCAACATGTCGCCTTCGCACAACGCATCAATATCGCGACGGATTGTCTGCATCGAAACATCAAACCGCTCGGCCAAGGCGCCTACGGTCAACGCACCCTGTTCTTGAACAAGAGCCGTTATAGCTTCGCGCCGATTTAGCTTTTTCGATGACATTCCCCCCCCCCCGAATCTCATTTCTCTCTTAACGTTAGGTCGCAAAAAGCAACAAAACAACAAAAAGTTTTGGAGATAGCGCCAATTTCGCGGCTATATCGGATTAAAAATGTTGTTTTGGTGTTTACGCAGCCCATCCCAGCCAATACCCTTGGGTCAAGAAGTTTACGAAAATACTGCTAAAAAGATCGGGGACAGCATGCTTACGACACAAACAATTTTTGATAGATATCAAGAAGTTCGTATTCGTTTTCCCGAAACGACCGCGCTTTCAGAATCGCAAGACATCTCCTCCTTGTTGGACATCGCTGACGACGTTGATGCTTTTGTTTTTGATGCCTTTGGCGTGTTGAATGTTGGTGAAACTTTGATTCCGGGGGCGGACCTTAGGTTGGACCAGTTGCGGGCAAGAGGTTGCGCTATTCGTATTCTAACAAACGCGGCAAGCTATGATCGCAGCGGTGCGATTGCAAAGTTCAAACGCCTAGGGCTGACACTTGCAGACGAAGAAATCATCACAAGCCGCGAGGCGACGCTGGCTCACCTGACCAAATGCCGTTGGGGTGTCATTACTGCTGACGAGGATTTGCTCACTGACCTACCCCCTGACGCAGTGCGTTTGGGGGATAATGAAACAGACTACGAGACAGCCGACAGTTTCCTATTCCTGTCCACAGCGGCATGGACGCCTGAACGACAGAAGCTCTTAGTGGCAGCCATGCAAAACCGCCCGCGCGACCTTTATATTGGCAACGCTGATTTAGCCGCCCCCCGCGACGATGGGTTTTCCCTTGAACCTGGACACTTCGGTCATTTGATCGCGGACGTTTTTCCCGAAAGGGTCAGGTTCTTTGGAAAGCCGTTCCCCGAGGTTTATGACCTCATAGAATCGACGCTACCTGGCGTCCCAGCGAACCGAATTGCGATGTGTGGAGACACACTGCACACTGATATCTTAGGTGCCGCTACCCGGGGTTGGCGGACCGTTCTCGTCACCCAGGACGGACTATTTGCGGGATTCGATACTGAAACATTTTCACGAAAGTCCAACCTTTTTGCGGACTGGCGGCTTAGCAGGATCTGAACCTTTGAGCCCGGATGGAAGCAACTCGAGACCTTCTAATGCAACTTAAGCTCCGACGCTGCGAAACGCCGAATAGCGACTGCATAGACCTGTCGCAATCCATCGAAACCAGCCATTCGTGCGTCCGCAGCTAAGGTCCGGAAAGTCCCGCAAACCGGACCTTTGGCACGGGACAGAAAAGGCCCCGAGCATTGCTGTCGGGGCCTTTGCGCAATCATCTGCCTGCGTTTACAGGTTGGGGTAGATCGGGAAGCGGGCGCACATGGCTTCTACTTCGGCTTTCACCTTGGCCTCAACGGCTGCGTTGCCTTCTTCGCCGTTGGTGGCAAGGCCGTCGATGACTTCGATGATCCAGTCGGCGATCTGGCGGAACTCGGTCTCGCCGAACCCGCGCGTGGTGCCCGCAGGGGAGCCGAGGCGGATGCCGGAGGTTACGGTCGGCTTTTCGGGGTCAAACGGCACGCCGTTTTTGTTGCAGGTGATGTGCGCACGGCCAAGGGCCTTGTCCACGATGTTGCCTGTCACGCCTTTGGGGCGCAGGTCCACCAGTACAACGTGGGTGTCGGTGCCGTGGGTGATGGTATCCAGACCGCCTTTGATCAGCTGGTCGGAGAGGGCTTGGGCGTTGATGATGACCTGTTTGATGTAGGTTTTGAACGACGGCTGGAGTGCTTCGCCGAAGGCCACGGCCTTGGCGGCGATGACGTGCATCAGCGGGCCGCCTTGGATGCCTGGGAAGATGGCGGAGTTAAACTTCTTCGCCAGCGCCTCGTCATTGGTGAGGATCATGCCGCCGCGCGGGCCGCGCAGGGTTTTATGCGTTGTTGTGGTGGCAACATGGGCGTGCGGGAAGGGGGATGGATGCTCTCCCGCTGCGACAAGACCGGCGAAGTGGGCCATGTCGACATGCAGGTAGGCGCCCACGCTGTCGGCGATTTCGCGCATGCGGGCAAAGTCGATCTGGCGCGGAATGGCGGAGCCGCCGGCGATGATCATCTTCGGCTGATGCTCGGTAGCCAGTGCCTGAACCTGATCATAGTCGAGCAGGTTGTCTTCGCGTTTTACACCGTACTGGATGGCGTTGAACCATTTGCCGGACTGGTTTGGCGCTGCACCGTGGGTCAGGTGGCCACCTGCATCCAGCGACATGCCGAGGATGGTGTCGCCGGGCTGCAAGAGCGCCTGGAACACACCCTGATTCGCTTGGGAGCCGGAGTTGGGCTGGACGTTGGCAAAGCCACAGGCGAACAGCTCGCAGGCGCGGTCAATCGCCAACTGTTCGGCGATGTCGACAAACTGGCACCCGCCATAATAGCGGCGGCCCGGATAGCCTTCGGCGTATTTGTTGGTCATCACACTGCCCTGCGCTTCCATCACGGCGGCAGAGACGATGTTCTCGGAGGCGATCAGCTCGATCTCGTTGCGCTGGCGGCCCAGCTCAAGCTTGGTTGCGTCTGCAATTGCAGGGTCTGTATCGGCCAGCGAGCGGGTGAAGAAATCTGTAGTGGATGACGACATTGGCAGTGCTCCTTGAGCGTGGTGTTCCATTACGGTGTTTCGTATCGGAAACGCGCGGCATGGTGAAGATGTGAAAACGACTGGCCATGTGATAGATGCGCCGCGCCGCCTGTGCATCCCTCTTTTTCGTGTTGGGCGGTGTTTGGATGCGGGGTGCTGGTGCGTCGGGGAATATTGTGGTTCTCTGGGTAGAAAGTGGCGCGGATCGGAAACAACATGCCTCAAAAGATTGCCTTTTTAGCAAGCCGTGCGCCCATCGCGCAGACGGCGCGTGCCGCGTTGATCGGGCGGTACGGGGATGTGTCGGCCGAGGATGCGGATGTGATTGTCGCGTTGGGTGGCGATGGGTTTATGTTGCAGACGTTGCATGAGACCCAGCATTTGCCGGCACCTGTCTACGGGATGAACCGTGGCACAATCGGCTTTTTGATGAACGCTTATGTCGAGAGTGATCTGCGGGCGCGCCTTGCAGCGGCGGAAGAGGCGGTGATTAACCCGCTGTCGATGAAGGCCATTCATACGGACGGGCATGAGTCGCATTCGCTTGCGTTGAACGAGGTCGCTTTGTTGCGCCAAGGCCCACAAGCGGCGAAGTTGCAAATCACGGTCGACGGGCGGCTGCGCATGCAGGAGTTGATTTGTGATGGTGCGTTGGTTGCCACGCCTGCGGGCTCTACCGCGTATAACTATTCCGCGCATGGGCCCATCCTGCCCATCGGGGCGGATGTGCTGGCGCTGACCGCGGTGGCCGCCTTCCGGCCACGGCGCTGGCGTGGTGCATTGTTGCCCAAAACGGCGGTTGTCCGGTTTGATGTGCAGGAGCCTGAAAAACGCCCTGTGATGGCCGATGCCGATGGCACCAGCTACCGCGATGTTGCCTCGGTCGAGATACGCTCAGAGCCGAGCATTGTTCATAAGATCCTGTTTGATCCGGGCCACGGACTGGACGAGCGTTTAATCGCAGAGCAGTTCACCTGAATTCTTTTTTGGAACAAATCGGACCGGTGGCGGGTTCTATCCATAAGCAGATGCGAGGGAGCGACCCTTTAAATGGATGCATCGGCACTGATTGAACCAAAGGAGATCCGTGATGAACTGGGATACAGTAAAAGGCAATTGGAAGCAGATGACCGGCAAGGTCAAAGAAGAATGGGGTGATCTGACAGATAACGACATTCTGGAAGCTGAAGGGGATCGTGATCAGCTGGATGGCAAGATTCAGGCTAAATACGGCATCGCCAAAGACGAGGCCGAGAAACAAGTCGACAAGTTTGCCGCCAAAGTCGGGTAAATCCGGTTAAGCCAAATGAAAGCGGCCCTCCAATCGGGGGGCCGCTTTTTTTGTTGGGTCAGTCCTTGGCGTAGCCTATCGCCTGAAGGGCCACTTTGATCTCGTCCAGAACGGCGGGATCGTCGATGGTGGCGGGTTGTTTGAACGGCTCGCTGTCGGCGATTTTGACCATCGTTGCGCGCAGGATTTTGCCCGAACGTGTCTTGGGCAGACGGTCCACCACCAGCGCCAGTTTGAAGGCGGCAACGGGGCCGATCTGGTCGCGGATGCGTTTCACACATTCTGCGGTGATCTCGGCGTGGGGGCGGTCTACACCTTTGGTGAGGCAGACAAAGCCTATCGGTGCCTGACCCTTGAGCGGATCAGCAACGCCGATCACAGCGCATTCAGCCACATCGGGGTGCCCTGCGAGCACTTCTTCCATCGCGCCCGTAGACAGGCGGTGGCCTGCGACGTTGATCACGTCATCGGTGCGCGCCATGATATAAAGGTAGCCGTCTTCGTCGACCATGCCTGCATCGCCGGTCTCATAATATCCGGGGAAATGCGACAGATAGCTTTTGCGGAAACGGTCTTCGGCGTTCCAGAGCGTTGGCAGGGTGCCGGGGGGCAGGGGCAGTTTGATGGCGATTGCGCCCATTTCGCCCGCGGGCATCGGGTGGCCTGCCTCGTCGAGGATTTGCACGTTATAGCCCGGCATCGGCACGGTGGGAGAGCCGATCTTGACTGGCAGTGCTTCCAGTCCGGCAGGGTTGCCCGCGATGGTATATCCGGTTTCGGTCTGCCACCAGTGATCATAGACAGGTTTGCCCAGCACGTTTTGCGCCCAGATGATGGTATCAGGGTCCGCACGTTCGCCCGCCAGATAGAGGGCGCGCAGGCCGCTGAGGTCGTATTTGCCAACTTCCAGACCTTTGGGGTCTTCGCGTTTTACGGCACGGATGGCAGTTGGCGCGGTGAAAAAGCTACGCACGTTATGCTCGGCGATCACCCGCCAGAAGGTGCCGGCATCAGGGGTGCCGACGGGCTTGCCCTCAAACACAACAGTGGTGTTGCCGTGGATCAGCGGACCGTAGGCGATATAGCTGTGGCCGACAACCCAACCCACATCGGACGCCGCCCAGAAGACATCACCCGGATCGACGTTGTAGATGTTTTTCATCGTCCAGTTCAGCGCCACCAGATGGCCGGCGGTATGGCGCACCACGCCTTTGGGCGCACCTGTGGTGCCGGAGGTGTAGAGGATATAGGCGGGGTGGTTGCCTTCAACCGGCACACAATCGGCTGGGGTGCCAAGGGCTTTGGCGGCTTCCCACTCGATATCGCGGCCCTCTACCAGATCGCAGGTTTCCTGTTTGCGTTGCAGGATGATGCAGGCGTCGGGTTTATGGGTCGCGAGATCAATCGCGCCATCCAGCAGGGGTTTGTAATGTACCACGCGGTTCGGCTCCAACCCGCAGGAGGCAGCGATGATGGCTTTGGGTGTGCAATCGTCAATGCGCACAGCCAGCTCGTTTGCGGCGAATCCGCCAAACACAACCGAATGCACGGCACCGATGCGCGCGCAGGCTAGCATCGCTTCGATCGCTTCGGGAACCATGGGCATATAGATAATGACGCGGTCGCCTTTGGTCACGCCTTGGGCCACCAGCGCGCCGGCAAGGGCGGCGACACGGGTTTGCAGCTGGGCAAAGGTAATCGTTTCTTTGGTGCCGGTGATGGGGCTGTCGTGGATGATGGCGGCCTGATCGGCGCGGCCGTTTGCAACATGGCGGTCCACGGCGTTGTAGCAGCCGTTCACCTTTGCATCCGCATACCATTCGTAAAGATTACGACTTTTATCAAACAGCGCCTGCTTGGGTGCTTCGACCCAGTCGATGGCCTGTGCCTGCTCCAGCCAGAACTGCTCTGGATTTTCCTGTGCGGCTTTGTAAACCTCTGCGTATCCCATGTGTCGTCCTCCCGAGTTGTTGGCAAAGTGTTAGGCTTATAGACAGCAGGGCGGCAAGTGGAATGCGCAAAGGAAGGACGCTCATGTAAAACAATTTACAATATGTCGTAGGCAGAAAACCACCGAGTGGAGTGCTTCTGAGGCCTGCTTTGTGTGGTGATGTCGTATTTTGGCGCCTCTGTCGAAAATCTGCCAGATTATGGGCCTGTTCAGGCGCACGCTGAAAACAGGCGCTGACGTGGTGTCGGTGCCATCAACTGTTAAAAGGTCAACGACCATGGGCGACAAGCGCTCCAACAAAGATAAACAAGCGAAACGCCGTGTAAAAGCGGTTGCCACAGCCCAAATGTAAGCCGCCAAAGTGGTGACGCTGACAGGGCTGGTTGAGCGCAAAAAGAAGTAATTCAAGTTCAGCTGGGAACTTCGGGCGGGGGCATCACTCCCGCCTTTTTTATGGGGCACGCGCGGCATCGTGCCGGCTCAACTGTCACGGAACAAAGCGCTTTAGGCTGATTGGAACGATGACAATCAGTATCAGAATACGGGCGAAATGGTGTATGGCGATATAGGCAGGGTCATAGCCCAAAGCCAAACCGATTGCAGCCATGGCTTCGACCCCTCCGGGGGCAAATGCGATCCAGATTTGGGCAATTGGCAATCCTGTCAAGACGTGGGTCATTCCGGTGAAGCATAGCGACACTGCGACCGCCGATGCCACCAGCAAGAGCCCTGCGCCCGACAAGTGCAACAGCGTGGAGGCTTTGACCGACGTCAGCCTTGCACCCAATGCCGCGCCGGTAATGACAAAGCTTGCGTTAACCGCCCAGACGGGTGCAGGCCCTTGCGCCAGACCCACAACATGGGCTCCAGCGCTCAGGACCATCCCGAACAGCAAACCCGCCGCAGGAATGCCCCTGCGTGACCCCCACAACCCCAAAGCAAGTGCTGTCGAGACAAGCAGCGCAAGCGGCAGGATGTCCATGGAGGCCTTTGCCGAGAGGCTTGCGTCTGCATCCAGCAGCATGGCGACGGGCGGCACAACCGACACGAGGACAAGCAAGCGGATCATTTGCAAGATCAGGATTGTCGTCGCGTCGCCGCGTCCTTCCAGCGCAATGGCCAGCGCGTTTGTCATTGTGCCCGGACTTGTTGCGAGAATGGCAGTGCTTTTGTCCATCCCGAAATACCGTTCCAGCAAAAGCGCACCCGCAAAAAGCGTGACCCCGAGGCTGACCAGCAACATGAGGAGGCTGACGGACCAAGCGCCAATCTGGCTCAGGGCTTCTGCCTCGACGCCGGCTCCCAAGGAGACGCCGATCACGCAAAACGCCAGGTCGCGCAGGCGTTGATGTACGGCCAGCGACACCGGCGTCAGTGCGGCCACTGCAACTGCAAGAGCGGATCCGATCAGGGCCGCGGCTGGTAGACCAACGCCAAGTGCCAAAACAGCACCGCCCCCGCCAATGGCGAGGGCAGCCAGATGTGGTTTCAACTTATTGAGCTGCAGCGGCACGACGCGCCCTTCGCGACAGCCAAATAGGAGCAAAAACCACTGCGAAGGCAAGTATATAGAGGACAATACTTGTCCCGTCCTCTGTCAGGATTGCCCAGTCGCCGCCCGAAATGGACAAGGCCTGGCGCAGGTTGTTTTCGAACAGCGACCCCAAAACAAATCCGAGGATGACGGGAGCCAGAGAGAACTCCAGCTTCCGCAGGAACCAGCCAAATATGCCCAAGGCCGTGATCAGGAACAGATCATGCGGATTGCCGACGATTGTATAGATGCCAATGAACGCAAGGATCGCAATCAGCGGCGTCAGGTAATGCTGGGGAATTGTCAGCAGGCGTGCGAACAGGCCAACCAATGGCAAGTTGATCACCAGCAGGGCGACGTTGCCAATATACATGGAGGCCACAAGGCCCCATGCAATCTCGGGCTTTTGCGTGAATAACAGCGGGCCGGGCTGCACGTTGAACATCAAAAGTGCGCCGAGCAGAATTGCCGTGGTCCCCGAGCCCGGAATACCAAGCGTCAGCATTGGGACCATCGCGCCGCCAGCCGCGGCATTGTTTGCCGCTTCGGGGGCTGCAAGGCCGCGAATGTTGCCGGTGCCAAAGCTCTTTGCCTCCTCCGGCCCCGCCAGACGTTTTTCAGTGCCATAAGCAACCGCCGATGCGACCGAAGCACCCGTGCCGGGCAAGACGCCGATGATAAAGCCGATGAAAGAGGACCGCAGGATCGTCCAGCGCAGTTTGATAATATCCGAGACCTGCACAAAGCTTTTATCGACGGGTAGGGACTTGAGCGTTCCCTTCACTTGCTGTTCCACCAGATGGATCAGTTCGGCCATCCCGAACAGGCCGACCACAACAATCAGGAAATCAATACCTGCAAGCAGATCGGGAATTCCGAAGGTATAGCGCGGCACGCCGGTATTGGCGTCGATCCCGATGGTTGCCAGCATCAGGCCGATGAGTGCGCCGAGTAGTGTCTTGACGGTGCTTTTGCCCACAAGTGAGGCCAAAGATGCAAATGCAAAGACCATCAGGGCAACGTAGTTCGCGGGTGAAAACCCAACAGCGACAGATGCGAGCAGCGGGCCAAACAGCGTCATAAGGACAACGGCAATTGTGCCGCCGATAAAGCTTGCGACAGCAAAGGTAGACAGAGCTTTGCCAGCTTCGCCGCGCAAGGCCATTGGATGGCCATCAAGGGTTGTCATGACAGCGCTGGCATCGCCGGGCACGTTCAGCAGGATCGAAGAAATGCGCCCGCCATATTCTGCGCCGTAATAAATACCGGCGAGCAAAATGAGCGCGCTTTCCGGTGGGAATTTAAGGCCATAGGCAATCGGAAGCAGGTTTGCGACGCCATTGATTGGGCCAAGTCCCGGAAGGGCGCCAATGAGTGTGCCAAGGAAACAGCCGACCAGCACCAGCATGAGGTTGAACGGGTCAAGTGCTACGGAAAAGCCTGTCGCGAGGCCTGAAAGGATCGCATCCATTATTCGGCGCCTCCGTTAAAGATTTCTATTGCAGCCTCGACAATGTCGCCTTCGGGCAAATTGAGACCCATCAGCGTGACGCAGAGCAAATAGCCAAACACGCCTATTCCAACGCCAAAGGCCAAGGCCCCGAACCGTGGCGCACCCAGTGACAGGGCTACGATTGTGCCAAAGAGAATTGTCGAGATGATAAAGCCGAGGGGTTCATAAAGCTCGGCATAGGCGAACAGCAAAACCACCATCACGGCGATTCTGAACCAGGTGTATTTTGTAACCGCGAAGGGTTCGGCGTCGGGCCGCCAAAAGACATAGAGAATGCAGGGAATAGCGGCGGCAGCAAGAATGCGCGGCCAGCTTTCCGGGCCTAAAGGGTCATATTGGAATGGTGCCTCGATCAACGTCCACGCGATATACGCATAGGCTAGTGTCACGATCAGCAGAAAGCTGGCGAAAAGACGGTCGGCCATGGAATGCCCCCTTGGTATGTAGTGAAAAGCCACCGCCCCTGGAGCGACGGCCGATTGGAAGGGTCAGATCAGTTGATTAAACCTGCATCTCTGGCGATTGTGCGCAGAAGTTCCATGTTGGTTGCGATCGCAGCGGTCAGTTTGTCACCCGCAAGATTAAGCGGCAGAAGACCTTTTCCAGTCTGTACGGCTGCAAATTCTGGCGTTGCGTAAGCTGCTTCAAAGGCGGAGACCCAAGCGTTGTAGTCTTCATCCGAGACGCTGCCACCCATGTAGAAGCCACGCATGATGGTCCATTCGACATCAAAGCCTTGCTCTTTTGCGGTTGGGATATCTGCGAAAACACCGTCAAGACGCTCGGGGGACATGGACGCAAGAACGCGCATGGTGCCCGCTTCGAGATGTGGTGTCATTTCGCCCATATCGCCTGTGTAGACGCCGATGGAGCCGCCCAAAAGGGCCGCGATTGCGTCGCCGCCGCCATCAAATGCCACATAACGCATGGCTTTTGGATCGCCACCAGCGCCGCGCAGCAACAGCGCAGCTTTCATCCAGTCTTGTGAACCAACGGAGCCACCGGCACCGACGACAACAGATGCGGGATCCTTGCTGAAGTCCGCCATAAGAGCGCTGAGATCCTGATAGGGGCTGTCGGCCCGCACGATTACGGCGCCAAAGTCCGCGCCGGCCGTTGCGACCCAGCGGACATCATTTTCGTCAAATTCGCCATATTTGCCGGTCGCAATGTTCAGAAGCGAGCCTGTTGAAAAGGCGACAATCGCGCTGGCATCGTCGGTCCGGGTTGTGTTGAACAGGCTATAAGCAACCGCGCAAATACCGCCAGGCATGAAGTTTACTTCCATTGCTGTTCCCAGCTGTGGCTCCAAGCCTGTTTGCGCAATGCGGCAGGTCAGGTCAAAGCCGCCACCCGGGTTCGCAGGTGCGACACATTCTGGACGGGTGATCTCGGCAAAGGCTGGCATGGCCAGTGTTGCGGCAACGGCAAACGCGCCGCAGAAGCGGATAAATGTCATTTGGGTCTCCTCCCTATTGAGACAGGCGGGTTTGTCCCGCCACAAAGTGATCATAGGGATTGATGCTGACAAAAGCCTGAGCTGTTTCTGTCGCAAGGCTGACTCGGGACTGACGCGAAGCTGACAGGGTTACAAAGCAGCTATCGCAAACCCACCGTGGCCCATAGACTATAGCGATGAGGATCCTTTTGATCGAAGATAATGAAGAATTGGCTGGCACGATCGTGGATCGTTTGCGGGCTGAAGGGCATTCAGTCGACCGCGAAAGCGACGGGAATGAGGCCAACGAACTGCTGCGCCACTCTTTGTTTGATATCATCGTGCTGGACGTCAATCTGCCCGGAAAGAGCGGCTATGAAATTCTCCGCTCGCTGCGTGCGCGCGGTGATGCCACGCCTGTACTCATCCTGACGGCGCGATCCCAAATTGATGACCGTGTGGTCGGTCTTGACGCAGGGGCGGATGATTATATGGTTAAACCCTTTGATTTTCGGGAACTCCTTGCACGATGCCGGGTTCTGGCACGCCGGCGTTCCGGCACAGCCAGTAACACTTTTGTAGCAGGTGCACTGACGTTCGACAGGGCTGCCAAGCGTGCCGTTGTTGCGGGTAAAGACGTGGATCTTCGCGCCCGTGAGGTCCAGATGCTTGAGATATTGCTCGACAACCTTGGCCGGATGCTGACCAAGGAGGAGGTTGCAGACAAGCTTTACAGATTTGACGAAAGCCCGAGCATAATGCGGTCGAACAGATTGTCACCCGGCTGCGGCGCAAACTACATGAAACTCCGCTTGTGATCAAAACCGCCCGCGGCCTTGGGTATATGGCATATGTCGCCGATGACGATTAAAGCGCGCAGCTATTCACTTCAGCGGCGCCTTTTGTCGCTGATGGCGCTCGGGTTTATCATACTTCTTCTCATGATTTCACTGTTGCTTTGGAACTATGCACGCGGTGCTGCTAACCGGACATATGACCTTTTGCTGGCAGGGGCGGCGTTGGCTGTCTTGGAGCGTGTATCTCCCGGCCCTAACGGCCTGTCGGTTGACCTGCCGTCCTCGGCGATGGATATCCTCGCACTCGCGCCGGATGACCGTGTGGTTTACCGGGTTTTTTCCCCCGATACCGGTGTGATAACAGGCGCGAGCGATCTGCCAATGCCAGCGGATATGGCGTTTCTGGCAACACCTGTCTTTTTTGATGCACCTTACGGTGATCCGTTCCGCTTTGTCTTGCAGGGGCGTCAGATGAATTTGCCCGATGGGCGGCTCTGGGTCGTAGTCCAGATCGGTCAGACCCTTGAAGCAAGGCGCGCCCAACAATTATCCCTTTTTCTGAACGGGATGACCGGTTTGGCCGGTATCTCTTTGATCGGAATTGGCTTTGTCTGGCTTGCGATCCGGCGTGCGCTTTCACCCTTACGCCAGATTGAGGCTGATTTGCGTGCGCGTTCGCCCGGCGACCTTACCCCTGTCGAGGGGGCCTCTCCGCGCGAAATCAGCGGTCTTTTTGAAGCGATCAACAGCTTTATCACCCGTCTGGACCGTAACCTGAAGCTGACCGAAGGCTTCATTGCCGATGTTGCGCACCAGACCCGCACATCACTTTCTGCCCTTCAAGGCCATTTGTCATTAGCTGCGGATTCCAAAGATCCAAAGAAAATGCATGCGCGCCTTGTTCGCGCCGAGCTGCAAGCAGAGCGCACTGTGCGTTTGACCAATCAACTGTTGGCGAATGCCATGGTGATCCACAGGTCTGACCGCGCAACATTGAGCCCGATCGCCCTCAAACCGGTTGTGCGTGACGCGCTTGCCGAAATGTTCCGTGACAGCAGAATGCGTAAAATCATGGCAACCTTTGAGGCGGATCACTTTGCAGATGGAGAAGACATGTTGATTGCCGTCGCGCTGTCGATCCGCGAGGCCCTGCGCAACCTCATTGATAATGCGATCCGCCATGGCCCCCCTGACAACACGATCGATATTACATTGAACATCGAAGACGATGCATTGGCGCTGACGGTCGAAGACGCGGGGCCCGGCATTGCCGAGGCTGACCGTGCACGCGCGACCCAGCGGTTTGCGTCCATTCAGCAAGAAACTGCCGGATCGGGCCTTGGCCTTGCGATTGTGCAAGCGGTGGCCGACGGGCATCGTGCAAAAATGCGCCTGGGAACCTCCCGCAATGGCGGGCTTTCTGTGACAATCGCGTTTCCACGAGCTATCGGGCGGGCCGTGACATCGCTGGTTTTTGTCGCTGCTTTGGCGTTGGGGGCGGTTGTGCCCTACGGCGCAATTGCCCAGACCATTACGATCTTTAGCGCCACTGATACGCCTGCGATGGCGCCTGTCATTGCAGAATTTGAGGCGCGCAATCCTGGTGTGACGGTTGTGTATGAGGAATTCCAAACGGTTGCGTTGCACGAGGCGATGTTGGCCGGAGCGGCACCTGACGTGGTCATCAGCTCGGCGATGGACCTACAGGTCGATCTGGTTAATCGGGGGATTGCCCGTCGGCTGGATATGCCCGAGGGGAGAACTGCTGCCAGAGTGGTCCACCTGGCGCTCCAAACTCTTTGGTTTTACTTTTGAGCCAGCCGTTGTTGTCTACAACAGGGAATTGTTTGCCCCGGAAGAGCTGCCTAACGAACACCGCGAGCTGGCCGGCTTTATTCGCGGCAATGGAACAACGCTGAACCGGCGGATTGGCATTTACGACCTTCGCAGGTCCGGAATCGGGTATCTTTTTGCCACGCAAGATGCCGTACAGGGGGTGCAGGCGCAGCGGATCACCGAAATACTTGGCCAAAGTGGTGTGCGGACGTTTTGCTGCACCTCTGATATGGTGTCGGCGACTGCATCTGGCGAAATCTCGCTGGCGATCAACGTGATTGGTTCTTACGCGATGTCGCTTGCCGCCCAAGACCCGCGCGTGGGGGTGCATTTCCTGTCTGATTACAATCTAGTCATGGCCCGCAGTGCGTTCATACCCGAAATTGCGCCCAATCCCGTCGCCGCCGAACTCTTTGTCAGGTTCCTGATTTCCGAAGACGGACAGCAGGTCATCGCAGCCCAATCGCAACTCATTCCGATTCTTGAGGTGGCGAAAATGGATAGCTGGGCTTTTGCACAATTGGGGTCGCAAGTGGGTAGTTTCCTGCCCATCCGCCTTGGACCCGGTTTGCTGACCTATCTCGATACTCTCAAAAAGAGCAATTTTCTCGAAGGATGGGATGCCTCTGTTCGGGGGTCACACTGATCACCATCCAGCGTTTTCTTTCGCGCCTTCCTTGTGGATCACTCCTCTCTTTATATGACCCACAAGGAAGGCGCGAAAGCCCGCGATCACCTCCGCCCGTTGCGCCCTAGCCGTATTGCGCCACCGGCGTGCCAGCAATGGCTGCCATGTTCAAAAGCCCGCGTGCGGTGATGGAGGGCGATACCACATGCGCACGGTTGCCCATGCCCATCAGGATCGGCCCAACTTCCAGCCCGCCGCCTTTCATTTTCAGGATGTTTCGCACACCGGAGGCGGCATCAGCGTGGGCAAAGACCAGCACGTTTGCAGGGCCGGTCATGCGGTTGTCGGGGAAGAGGCGCGCGCGCAACTCGGGATCAAGGGCGGTGTCGATGTTCATCTCGCCTTCATAGCAGAAGTCGTGCTTCCCCTCGTCCAGAATGCGGATGGCGCGGCGCAGGCGGCTGCCTGACCCTTCGCCCTGATTGCCGAACTGGCTTTGGCTGCACATCGCAACGTTTGGTGTCAGACCAAAGCGGCGGACGTGGCGCGCGGCACCAATGGCAATCTCGGCCAGTTGTTCGGGGCTGGGGTGTTGGTGCACTTGGGTATCGGCGATGAACAGCGGCCCGTCTTCGAGGATCATCAAGGACAGCGCCCCATGGGCGCGCAAGCCGTCACGGCCCAAGACCTGCTCGATGTAGTTCAGATGCCAGCGGGTTTCACCGAAGGTGCCGCAGATCAGGCTGTCAGCTTCGTCGCGGTGGACCATGACCGCACCGATGGCGGTGGTGTTGGTGCGCATGATCGCGCGGGCGATATCGGGCGAGACACCACGGCGGGCCAGCAGGCTGTGGTAGGTTTCCCAATAGTCGCGGTAGCGCGGATCGTTTTCGGGGTTCACGATGTCCACGTCTTTCCCCAGCTTGAGGGTCAGGCCTGCCCGCTCCATCCGCCGCTCGATCACTTCGGGACGGCCGATAAGAATGGGGCGTTCAGTGGTTTCTTCCAACATGGCTTGGGCACAGCGCAACACGCGTTCGTCCTCGCCTTCGGCAAAGACAATGCGGCGCGGACTGCTGCGGGCGGCTTGGAAAACGGGGCGCATCAGCAGGGCAGATTTGAAAACCGACCCGTCCAGAGCGGCCTTATAGGCCTCCATATCTGCGATGGGCCGTGTTGCCACGCCTGTTTCCATCGCGGCACGCGCCACAGCGGAGGACACGATGCCGACAAGGCGGGGATCAAACGGTTTCGGGATCAGGTAGTCCGCACCAAAGGTCATCTGTTCGCCCTGATAGGCGGCGGCGGCCTCGGCTGAGGTGGTCTCACGCGCCAGCGCCGCGATGCCCTCAATGCAGGCGATCTTCATCTCGTCGTTGATGGTGGTCGCACCAACATCCAGCGCGCCCCGGAAGATGAACGGAAAACACAGAACGTTATTGACCTGATTGGGGAAATCCGAGCGGCCTGTGGCGATAATTGCGTCGGGAGCCACGGCACGGGCGGCGTCTGGCATGATTT
The DNA here is from genome assembly GCA_029252045.1 of Sulfitobacter sp. Classification (GTDB taxonomy): domain Bacteria; phylum Pseudomonadota; class Alphaproteobacteria; order Rhodobacterales; family Rhodobacteraceae; genus Sulfitobacter. The sequence continues at coordinate 91,368 of JAQXCD010000020.1, read as the reverse complement.
CGGGATTGGGGTTGGCGAGTGCGAAAATGATCGGGCGCTTGGTCATTTTGGCGACCATTTCGGGGGTCAGCACATTCGGGCCGGACAGGCCGAGAAACAGATCAGCACCGTCCATCACATCATCCAGCGTGCGCAGGTCTGTCTTTTGCGCATATTCGGATTTGATCAGGTTCATGTCCACCTCGCGGCCTTCATAAACCAGACCGTGAATATCACAGAGCCAGACATTTTCGCGCTTCACGCCGAGTTTCAGCAGCATGTTCAGGCAGGCAATCCCTGCGGCACCGCCGCCCGTCGATACGATTTTGATGTCTTCGAACTTTTTTTTCGCCACAAGGAGCGCATTGGTGGCCGCAGCCCCGACCACAATTGCTGTTCCGTGCTGGTCGTCGTGGAAAACGGGGATGTTCATCCGCTCGTTGCAAATCCGCTCGACTGTAAAGCAATCGGGGGCTTTGATATCCTCAAGGTTGATCGCGCCAAAGGACGGTTCAAGCGCGCAGACGATATCGGCCAGTTTTTCAGGGTCGGACTGATTCACCTCGATATCAAAGCAGTCGATGTTGGCGAATTTTTTGAACAGGACGGCTTTGCCCTCCATCACCGGTTTAGAGGCCAGCGGGCCAATGTTGCCGAGGCCAAGTACGGCGGTGCCGTTGGTCACAACAGCGACCAGATTGGCGCGGCTGGTGTAAAGGGCGGCGGTGGAAGGGTCTTTTTGGATTTCCAGACAGGCCTCTGCCACACCGGGGCTATAGGCGCGTGCCAGATCGCGGCCATTGGCCAAGGGTTTGGTTGCGCGTATCTCCAGCTTTCCGGGTTTTGGGAGGGCGTGATAGTCAAGTGCGGCCTGACGCGTGTTCGGGTTGTCTGTCATGGTCTGACCTCGTTTTTGAATTTAGTTTAGTATTAAACTATTGTGTGTCTGGTGCCAATGGAGTTTTTGCATTGTCTGGCATGAGCGGCCATCCATGGTGGCGTTTGGCGCGCATGGCGTAGCATATGCGCCGGGCCAGAGGCGGGGAAGTGCTGTGTTCGAAAACCCGTCGCTTCTTGTGGTTTGTGAAGCTAGGGTGAAGAGCTAGGATGATATTCCAGACCATCAGGAGAACAGAATGACGGATTTGCGACAAGCAGCGATTGCAGTGCGGGAAAATGCCCATGCGCCCTATTCGGGGTTCAAGGTGGGTGCAGCGCTGCGCGGCGCGTCGGGCACGGTGTATATCGGCTGCAATGTCGAGAACGTTGCCTATCCCGAAGGAACTTGCGCCGAAGCAGGGGCCATTGCCGCGATGGTTGCCGCAGGCGAGACGGCATTCACAGAGGCCTATGTTGTGGCGGGATCGCCATTGCCGGTCACACCCTGCGGCGGGTGCCGTCAAAAGCTGGCAGAGTTCGGCGCGGGTGAGGTGCAGGTGACAATGGCAACCGTCGCGGGCGCCGAGCAGATGATGACCATCGCTGATCTGTTGCCCGGCGCATTTGACCCTTCGTTTCTGGGGCGCTGAATGGAAGCGCGGAGTATTCTGGCCAAGCTGCGCCATGATCAACGGCTGAGTGTGGACGAGCTGACGTGGATTGCAGGTGCTTTGGCGGACCAGACCTTGAGTGCGGCGCAAGCCGGTGCATTTGCGATGGGCATTTGCCGCAACGGGCTGGATGAGGCGGGGCGCGTGGCACTGACGAAAGCGATGTGCGCCTCGGGGCATGTGCTGGTGTGGGATCTGGATAAACCAGTGCTGGATAAACACTCGACCGGCGGTGTGGGGGACTGTGTGAGCCTTGTTCTGGCACCCGCCCTTGCGGCCTGTGGCGCATATGTTCCGATGATTTCGGGGCGCGGATTGGGCCACACGGGCGGGACGCTGGACAAGCTGGAGGCGATACCGGGCGTTGGCGTGATGTTGGACGAGGCACGGCTGCGTGAAGTGGTCGGGCAGGTGGGCTGTGCGATTGTGGGGGCCACGGGGGATATCGCGCCTGCGGACAAGCGCCTCTATGCGGTGCGCGATGTGACCGCGACTGTGGACAGTCTGGACCTGATTACGGCCTCTATCCTCAGTAAAAAGCTGGCGGCGGGGCTGGAGGGTTTGGTGCTGGATGTCAAAGTAGGCTCGGGCGCGTTTATGAAGGACATCGGCGCTGCGCGAGATCTGGCGCGGGCGCTGGTGGACACGGCAAATGCAGCTGGCTGCCCCACCCGTGCGATCATCAGCGACATGAGCCAACCTTTGGTGCCCAGTCTGGGCAATGCGTTGGAAGTGGCCGAAGTGATGCGGGTGCTGAACGGCGAAGTCCAAGGCCCGATCGTCGAGCTGTGTTGTGCGCTGGGCGGTGTTTTGCTGGCGGATGCGGGGCTTGCCCGTGACGCGGACGCGGGTGGTGTGCTGATTGCTGGGGCCATAACAGAAGGCCGCGCGGCAGAGCGTTTTGGCGCGATGATTGCTGCACTCGGCGGGCCGGTTCACTTTGTGGAGCAATGGCGGCGGTTTTTGCCGGAGGCAACGGTGATGCGCGAAGTCACCGCGCGCGAAGCCGGCATTGTCCAAGCCATCGACGGCGAGGCGCTGGGCCTTGCGGTTGTTGCCCTTGGGGGCGGGCGTACCATCGAGAGTGATGTGATCGATCCCGCTGTTGGATTGTCAGGTGTGGTCCGGCTGGGCGCAAAAGTAGAGAAGGGTCAGCCGTTGGCTGTAGTGCATGCTGCACGGCCTGCACAGGCCGGTAAGGCCGCGGCGGCGGTGCGGGCGGCAATTACGCTGGGCGGTGCGGCCGTGATGCCCGAGTTGATTGTGGAGTATATAGGCTGATGGCGCGCGCATTTCTGGTTGTGATGGATTCGGTTGGTATTGGCGGTGCTCTTGACGCGGATACGTTCTTTAACGGGGATGTGCCGGACACGGGTGCCAATACGCTGGGGCATATCGCACAGGCCTGTGCCGATGGGCGCGCAGAGGACGGGCGCAGCGGGCCGTTACAGGTGCCAACCCTTGCCGCTTTGGGACTTGGTCCGGCGCTCAGCGCTGCCAGTGGTATGGAGATTGCTGCCTTTGATGTACCGCTGGGTGGTATGTGGGGGGTTGCCACGGAGGTGTCGCGCGGCAAGGACACGCCGTCCGGCCATTGGGAATTGGCGGGCTTGCCCGTTCCTTGGGACTGGCACTATTTCACCCGCGTCGAGGGGTCTTTTGACGATGATCTGGTCCAACAGGTTTGTGTGGCGGCGGGTACCGACGGTATTTTGGGCAACTGCCACGCACCGGGTACGTCGATCATCGAAGCATTCGGGGCCGAGCATATGCAAACGGGCTATCCGATCTGCTATACCTCTGCCGACAGCGTGTTCCAGATTGCTGCCCATGAAGAGACCTTCGGGCTGGAGCGTTTGCAAAAGCTCTGCGCCGATCTGGCGCCTGTATTGCATGCCATGCGCGTAGGCCGCGTGATTGCGCGTCCCTTTGTCGGTGATGCGCAGACTGGCTTCACCCGAACACCGAACAGGCACGATTACGCAATCATGCCGCCCGGACCTGTTGTGAGTAATCTGGTGCAGGACGCGGGCGGTGCGACCTTTGCGGTAGGTAAAATCGGCGACATCTTTTCCATGCAGGGTTTTGACGAGGTGCGCAAAGGCACGGATGCGCAGCTGATGGATCACTTGGGTGATCTGGTGCGCGATGCCCCCGAGGGCAGCTTTACCTTCGCAAATTTTGTCGAGTTCGACAGCCTCTATGGGCATCGTCGCGATGTGTCGGGCTATGCCCGCGCGCTGGAGTGGTTTGACGCGCAAATTGCACCGCTGCTGGGCGCGCTGCGCGAGGGTGATGTAATGGTGCTGACCGCCGATCATGGCAATGATCCCACATGGATTGGAACGGATCACACGCGGGAGCGGGTGCCGGTCCTTGTGGCGGGCAAGGGGGTAGGGACGCTGGGGCACATCGGTTTTGTCGACGTGGCGGCTTTTGTTGCGGCCCATCTCGGGCTAGATATGGCCTGACCAATCAAGGAGCCGGACATGAGCAACCCACATCTGACCGTAGTGGACCACCCGCTGGTACAGCACAAACTGACCATCATGCGCGACCGCGATACGCCCACAGCCGTGTTCCGGCAGCTGCTGCGGGAGATAAGCCAGCTTCTGGCCTATGAGGTCACGCGCAACATGGCGATGACCACCAAGCGGATCGAGACGCCGATGCAGCCGATGGACGCGCCCACGCTGGACGGCAAAAAGCTGGCACTGATCAGCATTCTGCGCGCGGGCAACGGATTGATGGACGGTGTGCTGGAGTTGATCCCCTCTGCGCGTGTGGGTTTTGTCGGGCTGTACCGTGACGAGGAAACGCTGCAACCGGTGCAGTATTACTTCAAGGTGCCAGAGGGGCTGGATGACCGTTTGGTGATTGCTGTTGATCCGATGCTTGCCACAGGGAACTCCTCGGTTGCGGCGATTGATTTGCTGAAAAAGGCGGGGGCGACCAACATTCGTTTCTTGTGTCTGCTTGCCGCACCCGAAGGCATCAAGCGCATGCAGGAGGCGCATCCCGATGTGCCAATTGTCACAGCGGCTGTCGATGAGAAGCTGAACGCGCAGGGCTATATCGTGCCCGGCCTTGGCGATGCGGGTGACCGGATGTTCGGGACAAAATAACGCGTCTGCCCCACTAATTCGATGCGTCGCGCGCTGAGGTGCGCGCTGCGCGGGAAATCAGCGAGATGTCGCTGGGTGGGGCAAATTTATCCACAAATTTGTGGCATAATCCGGGCTTATACAGGGCTATTGTTCACAGGAGCGCTTTACTCACCTGTCCGGCTTTGACTTTCTTCCACAAAATTCTGTGCGGGCATGAATGAAACTTACTAGACTTGTCGCAATCGCATTTATCTTGGGGTAAACAAGCGCAGGCGCGCTTTTTGCGCAAAGCGGGCTGGGCAGTACGCCCTCCGAATTTCCGCCTTCCTCCTATAAGGGTAAGCAATACGTTGATAGCGCTGGTTGCGTGTTTATCCGCGCAGGTATCGACGGAAATGTATCGTGGGTTCCGCGTGTTACGCGTGCGCGCACGGGTGTTTGCGGGTTCAAGCCTACCTTTGCAGGTGAGGTAACGCCGGCTCCGGCCCCTGTTCAGACTGCTGAAGTGACACAGATCACCAATCCTGCACCTGCTGTTGCACCAAAGGTGAAGCCACGTCGCGTTGCTGCCGCAGCACCCAAACCAGCGCCCAAGCCGCGTGTTGTGCGTCAGGTTGCCCAGCGCCCCGCGCCAATTGTCGAAAAGCCGGTTCAGTATAAAGCTCCGGTTGTCCAGACGGCGCAAGCCGCGCCACAGAGCGAAACCGCATGCCCGAACGCGTCACCCGTTGCACAGAAGTATTTGCCACGTGGTGATTTTGCAGTCCGCTGTGGTCCGCAAGACGGTGCTATTGTTGGCGCACGGATATCCAGTGCGGCCACGCCGCGCACGGGTTCTGTCTATGGTCAACAGCGTCAGGTCGCCGTTGCAGAGCCTACAATTCGTGTCTCGCCCAACCGTCGTATTGTACCGCGCCATGTTGCCGTGAACCGTGTAAACACAAACAATGTGAAAGTGCCTCGCGGTTACAAGAAGGTCTGGAATGACGACCGTCTGAACCCGCACCGCGCCGAGCAGACGCTGGCCGGACATCAGGCGATGACGATGATCTGGACGTCAACAGTGCCGCGCCGCCTGATCAATCAGGCCGACGGTATGGATGTGACTGCCTCTGTTCCGCTGGTTTACCCCTACACAGACTATGAAGCCCAGCAGCGTGAGTTGGGGCAGGTGACAATCGTGCAGCGTAACGGCCAGACGCTGAAGCGGATTGTGCGCAATGTCGCGGGCATCGTCTCACCCGCGCCACGTCAGGCGCGGGTGGCAAGCGTGCAGCGCGCACCGACATACTCCAGCCGTTCGGCACCGGCGACAGCGCCCAAGCGCGCTCAGCAGAAGGCAGAGGTTGCGGGCCGTGGCTATGTCCAAGTGGGCAAGTTCAGCAGCGCGGATGCAGGGCAGAGCCTTGCGCAGAAAGTCCAGCGTATGGGCCTGCCGGTGCGTGTGGGGGTCTACAACAGAAACGGTCAGACCAACCGTCTTGTGATTGCGGGGCCGTTTGGCGGACCAAATGACGTAGAGCGCGCCATCAGCCGTTTGCGGAACGCCGGTTATAACGCCGTCGCCCGTTAAGCACGTCTCGTTGCTTTTTGGTTATGGCCCGTCGGAGAGTATCCGGCGGGCCATTTCTTTTGCCCATGTTGCATAAATTACGGGACCGGGGTGAAAGCCGTCCTCGGCCATGTCTGCTGCCTCCAGACGTGCGGGCAGTGGTGCATATGCGGTATCAGCCTCTGTAGAGATCGCGTGTTTGAGGGCCGCATCGAACCGGATCGCGCGCCGCCCCAGCACCCAGCGCAGGGGTTGTGGTAGCAGGGGGAATTCACCCAAGGGCGGGATTTGCGTAACGTAGAGACGGGTGGCGCGGGTCCGGTCCCGCAGTAGCATCCGCAGGGTTGCATTGTCCTTTAACCACTTCGATACTGTGCTGCTACGGGTGACATCATTGACCCCGAGGACGATCAGAGCAACATCAGCTTCGGCCAATGCTGTTGTGCGCAGACGGGCGAGCATGGCGGGCGTTGTGGCCCCTGTCTGTGCAATCAGGTGCCATTCCACGGACCGGCACGCGGCCAGTGCGATTGCCAGTTGGCCGGCCAAGGCGTCGTGCTGGGTGCTGACGCCTACACCTGCAGCAGAACTGTCGCCGATGATCAGAACACGCAAGGGTGCGCCTTCGCCTGAGCTGCCCTGTCGCGCTCCTGTGGCTTCGGGCAGGCGCAGCGCATGTTTGCGCAGGAGGATTGCCTGTATCAGCAGCAGCGGCGATAGAATGGCAGTGACCAGTGCGTCGGGGATCATCCCCCGCAGAGGCCTTGTAGGCGCAGCCATGTGCTGTCCGGGATCAATGGCTCGGGTTCGCGTGATTGCATCGGGTCGCCTTCGATCAGGGCCAAAACACTTTCACCGGTAATGTCGCGGGCGCGGGCATAGGGGGTTGCACGCACGTCTGCGGCCTCGAACAGGGCCAGCAGATTGGCGGTGTCCGGCTCCCTGCGCGGGGCCGTCATGAGGATTTCCGCATAGGCGTCCAGCGCCGCATCGGATATTTCACCAGTGGTCAGCAGGCGGAAGTTTTCCCACGGTCCTGTGGCATCCAGCAAATCGGCAAGCGAGTCCCGCTCGACCTGCAAGGCAAGCTCGGACAGGATAAATCCGGCAGCAACATCGGGTTCTTCCCAATCTTCGAACACCGAGCGGTCTAGCAGGATGACCCCGCCGGGAAGGTGCAGGGCAGGACGGCCCAAGGCAGGCACGACAGCCAGTTTAGGGGTTTCCAGACGGGCGCCGAGTTTGCGCAGGGCGCGCAGGCCCGTCGGATCATTGCAGAGCGGGCCTGCCACCCGCTGCATCCGGTTAATCAGGGCAACGCCAAGGGCTTCGCGTTTGACCTGCGGCACCACCCGCAAGGTGTTATCCCGCATCGCACCCGGCAGCCAGAACACCATCAATGCCAGTACCGCAGCAAGTGAGACACTTATCCCCAACCAGCGCAGGCGTCCGGGGCGCGGGCGCTGCTTGGCGATGCCAATGCGCAGGGTCTCGATGGCTTCGACCATCTCGGTTTCATTGGCGGGCAGTTCCAGCGTTTCGTCTTCATCCCCGTCGGGGTGAAAGATGGCAGGTATCTCACCGGGATTGAGGCGCGCAACAGCGGCCAGCGACCAATGCGCAATCGCCTGATCGTTCATGTCGGTGACCACAAGGGTGGCATTGCCAATGGATACAATCACCTCACGTCGCTGCCCGTCGGGGGTAGGGCGCCACAGGCCTGTGGCCTCAAGGCGGTCATATTTGCTCAGCGCTGTCATAAGTTCGTCTGCTCGGGGTTGTTATAAGGCCACATTAGCATTTGAATGGAGTAGGGCAATGGCCGGAGGACGATATGCAGATCAGGAACGCAACACAGGACGACATCAGCAGCATCGCCCGGATGTGGCATTTGGGATGGCATAGCGCACACGCGGCGATAGTGGACAGCGATTTGGTGCGTTTGCGTAATCCGGAGAGCTTTGTGGCGCGCACAACGGCGCATCTGCCGCATGTCCATGTTGCCGAGGTCGCGGGAGAAATCGTCGGGTTTTTCATCCTTCACGAGGACGAGCTGGACCAGTTTTATGTGGATCTTGCCCATCACGGGCGGGGGTTTGCCCAAGCCATGATGGCGCAGGCCGAAGCGCTGCTGCCCCCTCCGACAGCATGGTTGGCCTGCACGGTTGGTAATGACCGCGCGGCTGCATTTTATAGAAAGTGTGGTTGGGCGAATACAGGCGAGGTTGTTATGGAGTTCGAGACATCGGAGGGGCCAAAGCCCGTGAACGTCTGGCGGTTCGAGAAAACACTCTAGCGCAGACGCCCGCCACGGGAGCGAATTTTTTAGAAAAATTCGAGCCGGAATTTTTGAAAATTCCGCGCCTGTCTAGAGGGTTGCGGCCAGTTTGCGCAGCTCGAACTTCTGGATTTTTCCGGTGGAGGTCTTGGGCAACTCCTGGAACACAACCTTTTTGGGGGCTTTGAACCCTGCCAAGGTCTCCCGGGTGAAGGCAATCAACGTCGCCTCGTCTACGACCGCACCTGGTTTCAGCTCGACAAAGGCGCAAGGCACTTCGCCCCATTTCTCGTCGGGTTTTGCAACGACGGCGGCCAGCATCACGGCATCATGCCCCATCAAGGTGCTTTCGACTTCGACAGAAGAGATATTCTCGCCGCCGGAAATAATGATGTCCTTGGCGCGGTCGGCGATCTGGATGTAGCCGTCGGAGTGCTGGATCGCCAGATCACCGGAATGGAAGTAGCCGCCTGCAAAAGCCTCTTTGGTCGCTTCGGGGTTCTTGAGGTAGCCTTTCATCACAGCGTTGCCGCGGATCATGATTTCGCCTTGCGTGGTGGCGTTGCGCGGCACTTGGGCCATCGCGTCATCCATCACGGTGATATGTTCCATCATCGGAAAGGCGACCCCTTGGCGGGATTTGACGGATGCCAGTTCCTTCTTGTCCAGACCGGCCCAATCGGCTTCGCGCCAGATACACTCGGTGACATGGCCGTAGGTTTCGGTCAGGCCATAGACGTGCGTGACATTGAAACCGAGTGCTTCGATTTTGCCCAGCGTCGCAGGGGCAGGGGGGGCGCCTGCGGTGAACACCTCGACCTTATGCGAGAACTCCCGCCGCTCATCATCGCTTGCGTTGACCATCATGTTCAGCACGATCGGCGCGCCGCCGAAGTGGGTCACGCCTTCGTCTGCAATGGCGTTGAAGATGGCAGCCGCTGTGATGTCGCGACAGCAGACCAGTGTGCCGCCGATCAGGGGCATCATCCACGTGTGGTTCCAGCCGTTGCAGTGGAACAGCGGTACGATTTGCATAAACACCGGATGCAGCACCATGCGCCAGCTGATCACCGTGCCCATTGTCATCAGGTAGGCACCCCGGTGGTGATAGACGACGCCCTTGGGGCGGCCTGTGGTGCCGGAGGTGTAATTGAGTGCGAGGCTTTCCCATTCGTCCTGCGGCATGTGCCATTGGAAACTGGCATCTGCTGCTGCGAGGACGTCTTCGTAAACGGGGTGGCGGCCTGTAGCGGGGAAGCCTGCGGGGGCGTCGGGAACTTCGATGATTTTGGGGCCTGAGCCCTCCATCCGCGCCGCTGCGGCCTCGGCCAGCGCGACGAATTGGCTATCTGCCAGCACAACGGAGGCGCCGCCATGATCAAAGATATAGGCAACCGTATCCACATCCAGCCGCGTGTTGATGGTGTTCAGCACGGCACCGCACGCTGGCACGCCAAAATGCGCTTCCGCCTGTGCGGGCGTGTTGGGGAGTAGCGTTGCAACTACATCACCCGATGTCACACCCATATCCGCCAATGCAGAGGCTAATTGTGTGCAGCGTGCGTGATACTGCGCATAGGTCACGCGGTGGTGATCGCCGTAGACCACAGCCGTATGATGGGCAAAAACATCCGCTGCACGCGCCAAATGCGAAAGCGGGCTGAGGGCCACATAGTTTGCGGCGCATTTGTCCAGTCCGGTTTCGTCTTTCATCCAACCCATGTGCAGTCCTCCCCGACAACAATATTGTGCATTCGTCAAAGCACGATATGCAGGGGGAGGGAATATGCAATCCCGAAGATAGTTTGACGGATCGGGAGACGCTGAATGAGCGACACAGCACTGCGACCAGGACTGGCCGCCCTGTCTATTCTGGGGGGGATGTTCACACTGGGGATTACGGACAACTTTGTGCCCTATATCTCCGAGACCGGATCGCTCTGGCAGTTCCATATGCTGCGCGGTGCGATGGCCGTTGTGCTGCTGGCCCTGGTGGCGGGCCTCGGCTTTGGCGTGATCCGCCCCGTGAGTTGGCGCGCGGTACTGGGGCGCAGCCTGTTTCCGGCCACGGCCATGCTGATCTATTTCGGGTGCCTGTCAGTGCTGCCGATAGGCGTGGTGGTGGCGGGGCTGTTCACTGCGCCGTTGTTTGTCTTGCTGATCTCTGTTGTGTTTCAGGGCGCGCGGGTTGGCGTGGTGCGGATTGTTGCCGTGCTTGCGGGATTTATTGGCGCGCTGATGGTGATCCAGCCGGACCCGAGCGCGCTGGACCCCATTTCGTTCCTGCCGATTGTCGCCGGGATGCTCTATGCGGTGGGCGCTGTGGTTACGCGCCTGTGGTGCGCGCGTGAAGGTACAATAGCGCTGTCTGCGGGTTTTTTTGGCATGCTGACGCTATTTGGTGCCATCGGGTTGCTGATCTTGCCTGCGGGAGGGCCGAGCGGTTTTGACGGTTTTGTTGCTCGGGGCTGGGTGCCGTTGACGGGTGCGATGTGGTTCTGGATCACGGTGCAGGCCGTCGGCTCCATGATCGGGATCGGGTTGATTTTTCGCGGCTATCTGTTGGGCGAGGCCGGCTATGTGGCGGTGTTCGAATATTCCCTGCTGGTGTTCGCCAGCTTCTGGGCATGGGTGCTGTGGGGGCAGGCAGTGACGCCAGTGGCTTTGGCGGGAATGGCAGTGATCATTGCCGCGGGTGTCGTCATCACCCTGCGAACGGAGGAGGCGATGCCGGTACGGGCCGTTAAAATTCCGGAGGACGAGACATGATCCTGTCTCGCGGGCGGCGTTATCTGTTTATCCATGCCCCCAAGACCGGCGGTACGTCTATGGCGCTGGCGCTGGAGGCGCGCGCGATGAAAGACGACATTATGTTGGGCGATACGCCCAAAGCGGTCAAACGCCGCAAGCGGCTGGAAGGGATGCAGGCAGCCGGGCGGCTGTGGAAACACGCGACCCTCGCCGATCTGGACGGGCTGGTGAACAAGGACGAGCTGGACGCGCTGTTTATCTTCACGCTGGTTCGCAACCCGTGGGACCGGATGGTAAGCTATTATCACTGGTTGCGGGCGCAGAGTTTTGATCATCCTTCCGTGATGCTGGCCAAAGACCTGCCTTTTGCCGAATTTGTGGCTCAGCCTGTTATCGGTCAGAGTTTTAGCCAATCGCCGGCGGCGTCCTATGTCACCGATTCCGAGGGCCGCGAGCGGGCAAACCTGTTTATCCGGCTTGAGCATTTGGAAACCGATATTGTGCCGCTGGAGGCCCATTTGGGGTTCCCGCTGGATATTCCACATGTGAACCGCAGTGCCCGTGCTGAAGATTACCGTGCGGCCTATACCGATGTCAGCCGCGAACAGGTTGCGCGTATGTGTGCGGCCGACATCACGCGTTTCTGCTATACCTTTGACGGCTGAGTGTTTCTTCAACTCAGGGGGGTATATTTATCTAATTTCCCCTCTGTATACATGTAGGGCATGTAAATTGGCACTCAAATCCACAATATCTTAATAAATACGCGTCCATTGTTGTCCATATTAGTGACGATGCCTCAAATCTGCCGCTTTTCGGCTGTCAGATCGCGCCGAAGATATACGCAACTGAGGTCATCTAAATAATGCCCCTACTTGTGCGGGGGACACCATGAGGATGGAAATGATGTTTGGAACGGGTTTGAAAATGCGTCATCAGAACCACCGCACCGTCGAAATGACGGGCGCGTTTGATGGGGGCATTGCGACACTCAGCCACGGTTTGAGAGTTGGAACTCGGGTCGCAAGCCATCTGGGATGGCGCGCGATTGATGCGCTGGCAGTTGGCGACAAAGTGCTCACATTTGATCATGGTATGCAGGATGTCGTGGAAATCCGCCGCGCCCATGTCTGGCTGGATGCGTCTGATACGGCCGAGGTTTTCTGGCCCGTTGTGGTCCCCGCAGGGGCGCTGGGCAATCGTGAGGATCTGACGCTGCTGCCCGATCAAGGTGTGATGATAGAAAGCGACGCTGCGCTGGATATGCTCGGTGATCCCTTTGCCATTGTGACGGCCCACAGCCTTGTCGGTTTGCGCGGTATCCACCGCCGCCAACCGAAACAGCGAGTTGAGCTGGTTGCCGTTTACTTCGAGCATGATGAAGTGATTTTTGCCGAAGGGGCGCATTGATCCATTGTCCGGGCGATATGTCGTCGCTGGACAAATTTATGAATGCGGCACCGCAGACCTACCGTGTCCTGACAGGCGAACAGGCGGGCGATCTGGTGATGCATATCACGATCGAGGACAGCCTTCGCCTTGCGTCCTGTGACGCAATGTATCAGGCGGCAACTGCTTAACAGCTTTTGGGTCGGTAATAAAAAAGGGGCACCAGAGGCGCCCCTTTTATTTTCTTGCGCGGCTTCGGCTCAGGCCGCGTTTGCCGCTTTGGGGCCGAAGCGACCATAGAATGTCTGGTTCTTATCCGCCATTTCGCGCAGCAGGTCGGGGCATTTGAACCGCTCGCCGAATTGCGCTTCCAACTGGTCACAACGTTCGGCAGCGTAGGGCGTGCCGATCATGTCCAGCCATGAGAACGGGCCACCGGACCAAGGGGCAAAGCCCCAACCCAGGATCGCGCCCACGTCACCCTCGCGAATGTCCATCAACACGCCTTCTTCCAGCGCACGCACGGCTTCCAGCACCTGAACAAACATCAGACGGTCCTGAACGTCTTGCAGCTTGGGCTGTTCTTCGGCCAGCGGGTATTTGTCCTGCATTCCGTGCCAGTACCCCAGACGCTTGCCCTTTTCGTCATAGTCGAAATAGCCGGCCTTTGTCTTGCGGCCCAAGCGGCCTTTCTCTTCCAGCCAGACAATCAGGTTATCCGCCTCGGACGCCGGATAGGCATTGCCCATGGCAGCCTTGGTGGCGCGCATGATTTTGGTGGCAAGATCGACAGAGGTCTCGTCGCCCAATTGAACCGGACCGACAGGGAAGCCCAGCATCTGCGCGGCTTGGTCGATGTACCACGGTGCCACGCCCTCGGTGATCATGCGGTTTGCCTCGCCGCCGTAGGGGATGATGCAGCGGTTGGCGTAGAAGAACCGGGCATCGTTGACCACAATCGGTGTCTTGCGGATCTGGCGCACATAATCGAGCGCTTTGGCCACTGCACGGTCGCCTGTTTCAGCGCCTCTGATGATCTCGACCAGTGCCATCCGCTCAACAGGTGAGAAGAAGTGGATGCCGATGAACTGCTCTGCGCGGCTGGAAGCTTTGGCCAGATCAGTAATGGGCAGGGTGGAGGTATTGGAGGCGTAAATGCAATCCGCAGGGATAACCGCCTCGACCTTTTTGGTCATCTCGGCCTTCACCGCAGGGTCTTCGAACACGGCTTCGATGATCAGGTCGCAGCCTTTGAGCGCATCCAGATCGGCAGTCGCGGTGATCAGCGACAGCAGCGCTTCTTTCTTCTCGGGCGTTGCCTTTTTGCGGGCGATGCCTTTGTCCATATAGCTCTCGGAGTAGGCTTTGCCTTTGTCCGCGGCGGCCTGATCACGGTCGATCAGAACAACTTCGATACCGGCCTGCGCGGATACCAATGCAATGCCCGCACCCATCATGCCTGCGCCCAAAACGCCCAGCTTTTTCACGCGCTGGTCAGGGACACCTTCAGGGCGCACAGCGCCTTTTTCCAGTGCTTCCTTGTTGAGGAACAGCGAGCGGATCATCGCGGAGGACGTCGGGTTCAGCAGCACGGAAGTGAACCAGCGTGCTTCGATCTTGAGGGCCACATCAAAGGGCACAAGTGCGCCTTCGTAGACGGCGGACAGCAGGGCTTTGGCCGCAGGGAAGACACCTTTGGTCTTGCCGTTGATCATTGCAGAGGCACCCACAAAGGTCATGAAACCGGCCGGATGGTACGGTGCACCGCCGGGCATCTTATAGCCCTTGGCGTCCCATGGCTTGAGAATATCGGCGTCCGTGGCCGACAGAACCCACGCTCGGGCATCTGCCATGGGATCATCGCTGACCTCGTGAATGATGCCTGCCTTTTTGGCGGCATCAGGTGCAACCATCTTGCCTTCCAGCAAGAAGGAGGAAGCCCCCATTGCGCCCAGCATGCGCGCAAGGCGGGTTGTGCCGCCCGCGCCCGGGAAAATTCCAACCAGAATTTCAGGCAGGCCGATGCGGGCCTTGGGGTTGTTCGCGGCAAAAATGCGGTGAGTGGCCAAGGGCAGCTCAAGCCCGATACCCGCCGCAGTCCCCGGTAGAACGGACGCGATAGGTTTGCCGCCTTTGTTCGTCTTGGGGTCCATGCCTGCGCGCTCGATCTTGCGCAGCAGGTGGTGCATTTTCATCGTGCCTTCAAACAGGCCCTTGGCCGGATCATCGCCCGCATCTTCACGCATTTTTGCCAGCAGGTTCAGGTCCATGCCACCTGCAAACGATCCCGCTTTGCCAGAGGTGATCACGATGCCTTTCACAGCCTCATCGGCAAGTGCAGCATCAACGCAATCGTTCAGCTGGGTCAGCCCTTCGATGGACATCACATTCATGGATTTGTCAGCGACATCCCAAGTGATGGTGGCGATGCCATCGGCATCTGTCTTCATTGTAAAATCGGTCATGTGTTTCTCCCGGCGTTGGGTTTTCTCGAAGGGCGGTCAGATTGGTAGTCCGAAAACTTTACCAGCAGCATCTCGATCAGCGCCAAAGTGGCGTCCGGCCCGCTGCTACAATCTTCCTCGCTCAAAAGGATACGTTTGAAGTCGTTGAATTCTTCCCGATCGATGTCATCGCTGGGGTCATTCTTGTGTTTGAAAAACAACGGCGGATCATTCTGGAACAGGCGTACATAATCGCCGTTATGGGCGACCATGATTTCCAATTCGTTCATGCCGTTGGCAGCCGCCAGTTTGGCGACCGCATGAAAGGGATGCGTGTGTCCGGCCATTACACGCGCTCGATAATGGTGGCGGCACCCATGCCGGAAGCGATACACAGCGTCGCAAGGCCCACCTCTTTGTCGGCGCGCTCCAGCTCGTCCAGCAGCGTGCCGATGATCATCGCACCGGTGGCGCCCAGCGGGTGACCCATGGCGATAGAGCCGCCGTTCACGTTCACGCGGTCATGATCGACGTTAAACTTGTCCATGAACAGCATGACAACAGAGGCAAAGGCTTCGTTCACTTCAAACAGGTCAATGTCTTTGATGTTCATGCCATTGTCCGCAAGAATTTTCTCGGTCACCGGCACGGGGCCGGTCAGCATGATTGTCGGGTCGGTCCCGATTTTGGCGGTAGCGCGAATGCGCGCACGGGGCTTGAGGCCGTATTTCTCGCCGAATTCCTTGTTACCGATCAGGATAGCAGCCGCGCCGTCAACGATGCCGCTGGAGTTGCCGGCATGGTGGATGTGGTTGATTTTTTCCAGATGCGGGTACTTCAGCAAGGCGACCTTGTCGAAGCCGGGCATCACTTCACCCATGGCCTGAAAGGCGGGGTTGAGCGCGCCAAGCGATTGCATGTCGGTTTGCGGGCGCATGTATTCATCGTGGCTGAGGATCTCGAGCCCGTTCTGGTCACGAATTGTGATGACAGATTTTGCAAAACGCCCTTCGTCCCATGCTTTCTTGGCCCGCTGTTGCGAAGCAATGGCGAGCGCGTCAGCCTGATCACGGGTAAATCCGTATTCGGTGGCGATGATGTCCGCCGAGATACCTTGCGGCACAAAATACTGGTCCATCGCGATGCTGGGATCAGCAGCAATTGCAGCACCGTCGCTGCCCATCGGCACGCGGCCCATCATTTCCACGCCACCCGCGATATAGGCCATGCCGGCCCCGCCGCGCACTTGGTTGGCGGCAAGGTTTACAGCTTCCATACCGGAGGCGCAGAAACGGTTGATGGCAAGGCCCGGAATGCGTTCATCCAGATCAGAGGCCAGCACGGCGGAACGCGCAAGGCAGCCGCCTTGCTCCATGACCTGCGTGACGTTACCCCAGATCACATCCTCCACGGCGTGACCTTCGAGGTTGTTGCGCTCTTTCACGGCGTTGAGTGTCAGTGCAGAGAGACGCAGCGATGTCAGTTCGTGCAATGCACCATCGCTGCGTCCTTTGCCGCGCGGCGTGCGCAGGGCGTCATAGATATAAGCTTCGGTCATGGGGTGTCCTTTCAATCTCGTTTATTCAAAGACTGCAGCAATCTGGCGTGCAGCCTGGTGTACAGTCGGGTGAGGTATCGGCGGCGCTGCTTTTCCCGCGCGCCGTCCCCATCGTCGTTCCGGTCATCAGATAAGGTCAGTGCTGCCTGTTTGCAGGCCGCAAATCGTTTCAGGATCTTGGGCAAAGCCGCGAGCGTGCCGAGATCAGCGATGGCGTGTTTGGCAAAACCCGAATACCTCGCTCCGCAATGTGCAAGCCTGTAGGCGCAGCCATAGCCTTTGCGCGGTGACACATACCGCTCATAGGCATTTATTGCCCCAAGGGCTGGCCGGCCCAACATGGTTTACGCGCGATCTGCCGGAGAGCCGGGCATCAGGTCGTAAGGTGATTTCCAGCCCGGCGTTTCAGAGATGCGTGTTAGCCATGCGTCAATATTGGGGTGGGCACTGCGGTCAAAGCCGAAAGGCTCAGGGTAGTAGAGATAGCCACAGCAGCTAAAATCCGCATTTGTCATGGTGTCACCGACAATCCACTTCCGGCCCGCAAGATGGTTATCGAGAAGTCCGTAAGCCGCGGCAAGGCGCCCTTGATTAAAAGCAATCACTTCTTTCGGTTGCTTGTCGGCAGGCAGAAAATTCATCAAGAACCGCGTCATGCCGGCCATCGAGCTGAGCTTGTGGTTGTCCCAGAGCACCCAGCGCATGATCTCGCGGCGCTCGGCTGCGTTTTTACCGCCAAACTTGCCGGATTTCTCTGCGACGTAGTCCTGAATGACCCCGGATTGGGTCAATCGGACATCACCATCAATCATTACAGGGGCTTCGCCCAATTCATTAACAGATGCGCGATACTCCGGTGTGCGGGTTTCACCACCAAAGAAATCAACCTTGACGGGCTCCCAGGCAAGTCCCGAGAGTTCCAGAGGAAGGGCGGCCTTGTAAGCATTTCCGCTTTCGCCAAAGCAGTAGAGTTTAATGGTCATCGCTAGAGTGTCCTTCAATAGTGGGCGTGCCGTTTTGGGCAAGCTGCGGGATTGGGATATGAAAAAGGGTGCAAGTAAGTAAGGCGGTGGCAGAACGGGCGGAACGGTGCCTTGTTGCACCCTTTTCTATATCCCATTCCAACATCAGACACCTTGAACGGCCCTTAGAGATTGCGCGCAATCAGCTCCTTCATAATTTCGTTGGTGCCGCCATAAATCCGTTGTACGCGCGCGTCTGTCCACATCTCGCCAATGGCATATTCCTGCATGAAGCCGTAACCACCATGCAGTTGCAGGCATTCGTCCAACACCTCGCCTTGGGTGTCTGTGAGCCAGTATTTTGCCATGGCGGCGCGGTCTACTGTCAGCTCGCCGCGCAGATGCTCGGCAATACACTGATCGAGGAAGGCGCGTGCGACTGTGGTTTTGGTTTTGCATTCGGCCAGTTTGAAGCGTGTGTTCTGGAATTGGGTCAACGGGCCGCCAAAGGCTTCGCGGGTTTGGCAATATTCTATTGTGCGGGCGACGGCGCCTTCCATGGCGCCCACAGCCTCGCAGGCAATGATCAGGCGCTCTTGGGGGAGCTGCTGCATCATTTGATAGAAGCCTTTGCCCTCTTCCCCACCGAGGATGTTTTCCGGCGGGATTTCGACGTTGTCAAAGAACAGCTCGGAGGTGTCCGAGGCGTGTTTGCCGATTTTTTCAAGGTTGCGGCCGCGCTGGAAGCCGGTGGCGCCTTCTGTCTCGACCAGGACGAGGCTCACGCCTTTTGAGCCGGCGTTCGGGTCGGTTTTGGCCGCGACAATGATCAATTCGGCATGCTGGCCGTTAGTGATAAAGGTCTTTTGTCCTGACAGCCGGTAGGCGTTGCCGTCCTTGATAGCTTTGGTCTTGATGTTCTGGACATCCGATCCGGTAGAGGGTTCGGTCATTGCCAACGCTCCGACCATCTCGCCAGAGATCATCTTGGGCAGCCAGCGCTGTTTTTGTTCTTCGGTGCCGTAGTTGAGGATGTAATGGGCAACGATACCCGAGTGAATGCCTGCACCCCAGCTTGCCAGATTGGCGCGCGCGCTTTCGATCAGGATTACGGCTTCATGGCCGAAATCGCCGCTTGCGCCGCCGTATTCCTCGGGAATGGACGGGCACAGCAGGCCAAGGGCTGCGGCCTCGTTCCATGTGCTGCGGTCCATCTGGGATTGTTTGCGCCATGTCTCGAAGCGCGGCGCCCATTCGGTATTGATAAAATTGGCCGTCATATCGGCGAGCATGCGGTGTTCGTCTGTCATCCACGACGAGGTAGCAGGTGCGAAGTTTTTCATTCTGTTATCCAATCACTTTCTCGCGGCCTTTGGGAAAGGTGACGCCTTTGATATCGGGATACACACTGCGCATCAGGTCAATCTGGCCCGCATCCTCGATGCGTATCAGATACCATTTTCCACCGTCTTCCAGAGTGAGTGTCTGGGTGTTGGATTGCAATTTGGTGCCGCCGGGCGTATGAACAACGGTCCTGGTCTGGATCAACCCGTAGGCGCGGCCCGTGGGCGTTGTCAGAAACTTGGCATTGGCCAGTGACATGCCGAAAGAAACTACTTTGACGTTGCGGGTAGCTTCACGGGTGAGTTTGGCCATTTCGCGGCGCAGCACGGTCTCGGAAACACCGCCGCGGGTGGCGATAGCGGTGATCATACGGGGAGGGACGACATTCACGACTTCAGTTGTGTCACCGTTTACAAAGGCGCGCTCGAAGCCGGCGATGCGTTTGGCAATGTCAGCGCGGTCATTGGCGGGCAATGTATAGGGTGCTGCACATGTCGCAACAAACAGCGCTGTCGCGACTAATAAAATACGGAACATAAAATCGTCTCCTCTCGTGTCGGAAGGCGCGGGATCGCACCCCTTTGATCTGCCGGATGTTAGTCTCCGGTCAGGTCTATTTTTTGCGGTTCTCCAAGTCCGAGTTGAACAGCCTCAGGCGGGCGGTCAGGTTTTCCTCGTTCATGACGGACGAGAAGTTCTCGAACAGGAAGGACAGTGCCTCGCCTTCATCCAATCCGGCATCCGCGCTGAATTTCTTGAGGCGGCGATAACCGTCTTCCGTCATGGCGATGGGAAAGCGGCGGGTCAGGCGAAAGCGTTTTGGCATTGTTTCTCCAGATTGGCAGGCGGGGGAAGGCCCCCGCCAGACCAGCTTAGAAGTTTGCCGCGTCGAGTGCCATAACCGTATCCGCACCTGATTGGATGCGTGTCAGGTGAAGGGCTGTGGCGGGCAGTTGGCGTGCCATATAGTAGCGCCCCGTTGCCAGCTTTGTCTCGTAGAACGTGGCGTCGCTGGTGCCGTTGGCCAAGGCGGTATTTGCGGCTTTGCCCATACGCGCCCACATCAAACCAAGGCAGACATGGCCGAACATGTGCAGGAAGTCGTTGGAACCGGCGAGTGCGTGGTTCGGGTTCGTCATGCCGTTTTGCATGAAGTACATACCGGCGGCTTGCAGATCCTTTGAGGCGGATTTGAGCGGCTCAATGAAGTCTTTGTCAAATGCCGCATCCTGACCTGCGTTGTCTTTGCAGAAGGATTTTACCAGCTCGAAGAAAGCCATCACATGTTTGCCGCCGTCTTGGGCCAGTTTGCGGCCAACCAGATCGAGGGCCTGCACGCCGTTGGCGCCTTCATAGATCATGGCAATGCGGGCATCGCGGGTGAACTGGGACATGCCCCATTCTTCGATATAGCCGTGGCCGCCGTAGACCTGTTGGGCCTTTACCGTCATGTCATAGCCGACATCTGTCAGGAAACCCTTGATTACAGGCGTCAGAAGCGACACGAGGCCGTCTGCGTCTTTATCACCCGAGCGATGGGCGGCATCGATCATGGTCGCCCCCCAGAGGATGAACGCCCGCGCGCCTTCCACAAAGGACTTCTGATCCATCAGGGAGCGGCGGATATCGGGGTGAACGATCAGCGGATCGGCTGGTTTGTCGGGGGCTTGTGCCCCTGTTACCGCGCGGCCCTGAAGGCGGTCGTTGGCGTAGATAACAGCGTTTTCATAGGCGACTTGCGCTTGCGCCAGACCCTGCATGCCGACACCCAGACGCGCTTCGTTCATCATGGTGAACATTGCACGCATGCCTTTGTGCTCTTCACCCAGCAGATAGCCTGTGGCCTCGTCATAGTTCATTACGCAGGTGGAGTTGCCGTGAATGCCCATCTTTTCTTCAATGGAACCGACAGTTGCGCCGTTGCGTGCACCCAAAGTGCCGTCTGCGTTCACGTTCACTTTGGGGACGATGAACAGCGACACGCCTTTGATGCCTTCGGGTCCGTCTTCGATCTTGGCCAGCACCAGATGGATGATGTTGTCGGCCATGTCATGCTCGCCCGACGAGATGAAGATTTTCTGACCGGTGATTTTGTAGGAGCCGTCCGCCTTTGGCACAGCCTTGGTGCGCATCAGGCCCAGATCGGTGCCGCAATGCGGCTCTGTCAGGTTCATCGTGCCGGTCCATTCACAGCTGACCATTTTGGGCAGGAACAGATCTTTTTGCTCGTCTGTGCCGTGCGCAAGGATCGCGGAGGCCGCGCCGTGCGTCAGACCCTGATACATGGTGAAGGCCTGATTGGCAGCCGAGAACATCTCGCCCACGGCAGAACCTATGACAGCCGGCATGTTTTGCCCGCCATATTGCTCCGGCATGTCCAGACCGGGCCAACCGCCTGCCTTGACCTGTTCAAATGCGGCTTTGAAGCCGGTTGGCGTATAAACCACGCCATTCTCCAGACGGCAGCCTTCTTTGTCGCCCACAGCGTTCAGCGGGGCCAGAACATCGGATGTCAGTTTGCCTGCTTCTTCAAGGATCGCTGAGGTGAAATCCGGTTCCAGATCGGCATAGCCGGGGATTGTGGCCTCGGTGATCTTGAGCACGTCATGTAGGACAAATTGCATGTCTTTGGTCGGGGGCGTGTAGGTCGGCATTCGGGGTCTCCCTGAAACTGAAGTATAGCGGATTATTGGCGGGTGCGGTTCAGCCTGCTTTGCGGGGCTGGCGCAGGGAGGCGATCATTTTCTCGCCCCATTTCAATTGGTCGCGCAGATCGGTGATGGCGCTGTCCAGGTCGTCGCGCTGACGTTCCAGATCCTCTAGGCGCTTGCAGGCCAGTGCATAGCTCTGCTCCATCTGGCTCTGTTGCCCGTCACCTTTGTAATAGAGGTCCAGCAGCAGCCGGATTTCTTCCAGCGAAAAGCCAAAGCGCTTGCCGCGGATGATCAGCTTGAGCCGGGCGCGGTCGCGTTTGGTGAAAAGGCGTTTTTGCCCTATCCGCTGCGGGAAAAGCAGCTCTTTGGCTTCATAGAATCTGAGGGTGCGCGGGGTGACATCAAAGGTGTCGCACATCTCGCGAATGGTAAGTGTATCGGTGTTCATGTGTCTCTCACGGTTCAAAACGGGACGCGTCATGAAGGGTAGTTTTGTACCCTTATCGCGTTTGTGTAGGGTTACCTAATGCTCCCTTACGTCACTTTACAGCTTTACGTTTTGTAACCTTACGTCAAGATGCGGGCATCGGCGTTTAGGCAAGTGAACCCGCCTATATTTTTCACTGAAGGGTCGGGGAAATATGCTTTACTTAAGATGTTGCGGTGTGGACATATGGACAGTAAAGCGTCGCGAATGGATATGTGTTATATCCGTTCGGATAGGTCGAGAGATTGCCTAGGGAAGTCAGGAGTTTTTAGGATGACAGTTTTGGTTTTCAGCGCGCCGGAGCCCAAACAGACGGATTCTGCTCCCTTGGAGAGCTATCTGCAAGCTGCGGCCCTGATCGTTGAAACTGTTGCATTTGAAGTGGCGACAAAGTCCCCGTCCGCTTCAGTCGAAGAATTGCTTGAAATTGCTTGAAATTGCTTGCAGCATTCAGCGGGTGGCATCTAGTCTACAGCAGGACCAGTAGCAGCTCAGGCGGTTTCACCCAGTGCTTTCAGTGTTTCGTCGCGCAGTCGTGTAAGCTCGATCAGGGCACTATCCAGCTGGCGCTTTTTTTCTGCCAGTTCTTGCAATTGGCCGTTTGCCATCTCAACCCATGCGCGCATCTGGGCAATGGTGCCTTCGTCTTCATAGATCAAAAGCCACTGGCGAATGTCTTCGAGCGCAAAGCCGAAGCTTCGGCCGCGTAGAATCAACTCCATGCGCGCGCGTTCCCGGGGGCCGTAAAAACGTGTGCGCCCTTCGCGGTCGGGCGAGAGCAGCTCGATATATTCGTAATAGCGTAATGTGCGCGGGGTCACATCAAACTTGGCGCACATTTCCTTAAAGGTCAGGCGTGTATCGTCGCTCATGGTGTGATAATCCTCCGGCCCCTACGCTAAAATGCCTGCGCGCGATGTGCAACGGTTCCTATTGCCCTTTATGTATTCCGCTGGTGTAAAGAATCCCAGACGCGGGCACGATTGCCCGCCGTGAAGGAGGGCCTATGGCCGATATGACCGCACTGGCGCGCCAGTTTATTCAGGCGCTGCCGCATTCCGTGATGCTGGGCATGCAGCCGCAGGAAATGGGCGAAGGCGTTGCCTCGATCAGTATGCCATACAAGGATGAATTGGTAGGCGATCCGGTAACGGGTGTTATTCACGGCGGCGCGGTTTCGGCGCTGATGGATACATGTTGCGGGGCGGCAGTGATGTGCCATCCGGAGAACGGCGGTGGCACGGCAACGATCGACCTGCGGATTGATTACATGCGTGCGGCAACACCCGGACAGACAATTGTAGCCCGCGCTACCTGCTACCATATCACCCGCTCGGTCGCGTTCGTGCGTGCGGTTGCAATGGATGACGACACGGAAAATCCGGTGGCCACTGCAACAGGTGCCTTCACCGTGGAGGCAAAGCGATGAGCCCGCGTAGTAAACCCGAGCCGGTACAGGTCATCAAACAGCGCCGCGACGGTGCCCTGCGCGCATTGGCGAACGCGGTGCCCTATATCCGCTTTCTCGGGATCGAGTTCGAGCGGCGCGGCGACGAGCTGACCGGGATCATGCCGTTCAAACAAGAGCTGATCGGCAACCCGCTGTTGCCGGCGCTGCATGGTGGCTCCACTGCGGCCTTTCTGGAAATCACAGCGGTGATCACCCTAAACTGGAGCTATCTTTGGGATGATCTGGAAGCGGGCCGCCTGAACCTTGAGGGATTGCCGCCCGAGGCGCTGCCGCGTTTGCCGAAAACCGTTGATTTTACAGTGGACTATCTGCGGACGGGCCTGCCGCGTGATGCCTATGCGCGCGCGCGGATCACCCGTGCGGGGCGGCGTTATGCATCGGTGCAGGTGGAGGCTTGGCAGGACAATCGCGAACGGCTGTATGCGCAGGCGATGGGGCATTTTGTAATGCCTGCGCCGCGCGACAACGCGGATGGCTGAGAGCAATGCTGAAAGGCTGACCCATTCGCGCGTTCTGCACATCGCGCTGCCTATCGTGCTGTCCAATGCCACCGTGCCGATACTGGGCGCGGTGGATACAGGTGTGATCGGGCAGATGGGGCTGGCGGCGCCTATTGGCGCTGTTGGCATCGGTGCTGTGATCCTGTCCGCGTTCTACTGGGTTTTCGGCTTTCTGCGCATGGGGACGGTGGGCCTGACGGCACAGGCCGACGGGCAGGGGGATGCGGGCGAAGTGGCGGCATTGCTGACGCGGGCATTACTGATCGGACTGGGGGCAGGCGTGGTGATTATCGCGCTACAGGGCGCGCTGTTCTGGGCTGCCTTTCGTGTCTCGCCTGCCAGTGCCGAGGTTGAAGGCCTGGCGCGTCAGTACATGGCGGTGCGGGTCTGGTCTGCGCCAGCGGCCATCGCGCTCTACGGGATTACAGGCTGGCTGATTGCGCAGGAGCGTACCCGTGCGGTGCTGGTGTTACAGGTCTGGATGAACGGACTGAATGTGGCGCTGGATTTGTGGTTTGTATTGGGTCTGGGCTGGGGCGTGCAGGGGGTGGCCTTGGCCACGATACTGGCGGAATGGAGCGGTTTTGCGCTGGGCCTCTGGTTTTGCCGCGCGGTGTTTGCGCAGACGGCATGGCGCGCGTGGGGAGCCGTATTTGACGCAGCACGCTGGCGACGGATGATGGGGGTGAACAATGACATCCTTGTCCGGTCGCTTTTGCTGGAGGCGATCTTTGTCAGCTTCATGTTTATGGGGGCCGGACAAGGCGATGTGACACTGGCAGCCAATCAGGTCTTGCTGCAATTCCTGATGATCGCGTCCTACGCACTGGACGGTTTTGCTTTTTCCGCAGAGGCGCTGGTTGGCAAGGCATTTGGCCGGCGCAATCCGGCGCAACTGCGGCGTGCGGCCTTGCTGGTATCGGGCTGGGGCATGGCCGCGGCGGTGTTGATGGCGCTGGCTTTTGCCGTGGCGGGCGGCGTGATTGTCGACCTGATCACCACCTCGGTGGAGGTGCGCACGCAGGCGCGGGTCTATCTGCCCTATCTTGTGATCATGCCGGTGATCGGTTGTGCCGCGTTTATGCTGGATGGCATCTTTGTCGGCGCGACCCGCAGCCGTGACATGCGCAACATGATGGCGCTGTCGTCTGGCGTTTATGTTGCTTGTGTTTTGGTACTGGCGCCTGTGCTGGGCAATCACGGCTTGTGGCTGGCGATGCTGGTGTCGTTTATCGCGCGGGCATTGACGCTGGGGGCACGGTACCCCGCGTTGGAGCGTGCTGCCGCTTAGGTGCGGCTGGCGCGCAGCAAATAGCTCATCGGGATTTGAGCGTGCCGATGTTCAAATTTGTCATAGTCGACTTCGCGGATCGAATGGGGGTACTCTTCCAGCGCGGTGAGGGTCAGGCCTGCATGCAAGGTCGCCTGAATAATCGCGGACAGGGTGTGCGGGAACCAATGCGCTTCCGGCCCGTCTGCTGTGCCGGTGCCGTCATAGGTGATGGTTTCCGTCTCGATATGCGGCTCGGTCCGGAAATAGCTGAAAGCCGGCGTGTACGGTGTCTCGGAGGCAGGGTCGAACATCTCTAGCATCGGGTGGGTTTCATAGATAATCAACTGCCCGCCTGTCCGTAGGAGGCTTGCGACCGCCGCGAAAAAGCGCTGCAAATCGGGCATCCAGTTGAGCACGCCGATGGTGATGAATGCGATGTCGAAATCGCGTGGCGCGTCAGCGGGAAGGTCGTAGATATCTGCTTGAAGAAACTGCGCTTTATGCGGGCTGAGGGCTTTCAGGGTGGCGGCTTGGGCCAGAAAGCCCTCTGATTGGTCGATGCCCCAAGCCTGTGTTGCGCCCAAGCTGATGGCGGAGAATACCTCGCGTCCGTTGTTACAGCCCACTTGCACCACACGCGCCCCCGCGATCCCTGCATCTTGCAGAACGGCTGTTATGGTATCATCCAGAACCGATCCGCCCTGAGTGATCACTGTGCAAAGATCCTCCCAACCGGCGCCCGTGCCATGCAGAGGGGCAGAGGCGTTCCATGCCGCGCGGTTCAGTGCGGTGATGCGGGCGGTGCCGCTCACAGCAGCGCTGCGACGGCTTCGGGGGGACGGCCGATGATGGCGCGGCCTTTTGAAAGGACGATGGGCCGTTCGATCAATGCGGGGTGGGCTGCGGCGGCTGCCAGCAACGTGGCCTCATCATCGCTGCGGTTCAGCCCCAGTTCCTTGAACAGGGCTTCGGTGGGGCGCAACATCTGGAGTGCTGACAGGTTCAGGGCGGCTTTCGCCTGCTCCAATTCGGCCAGTGTTGGCGCGTCTTCCAGATATTTGCGCACTGTGTAGGGCTTGCCGGATGCCTCGACCAGCGCCAGCGTCTGGCGCGATTTCGAGCAACGTGGATTATGCCAGATCGTGATCACAACCACTCACCGCGCTTGCTGCCCACGGCCTCTGCCACGGTGGCAAATCCGTCACGGGCCAGTCGTTCGTCAATGCCGCGCGCGATATCACCAACCATCGACAGACCGCCAAACACCAGCGCTGTATAGAGCTGCACCGCACAGGCGCCTGCGCAAATCTTGGCATAGGCCTGATCTGCGTTGCCAATGCCGCCGACACCAATGATCGGCACGTCTGTTAGCGTGGACAGGCGCGCCAGCACGCGGGTGGATTTCTCGAACAAGGGCGCGCCGGACAGGCCGCCCATCTGGTCCTTGTGGACAGATTTCAGCCCCTCGCGGGAGAGGGTGGTGTTGGTTGCGATGATCGCTGCAACGCCTGCGTCCTGCGCCACTTGGGCGACATCGGCAATCTCGGCTTCGGTCAGATCGGGCGCGATTTTCAGCATGACGGGGGTGATCCCCCGCACAGCCATCACACCTTCCAGCAGGCCTGCCAGTGCCGCCTTGCCCTGCAAATCGCGGAGCTTTTCGGTATTGGGAGAGGACACGTTGACCGTGGCAAAATCTACATGGTCGCGGGCGGCTTCCATCACACGCGCAAAATCGGCGGCGCGGTCGGTGCTGGTTTTGTTTGCGCCAAGGTTCAGGCCCACGGGTATGGTCCGTTTGGCTGCTGCGAGGCGGGCACAGATTGCCTCCATCCCCTCATTGTTGAAGCCGAAACGGTTGATCGCGGCGCGGTCCTCGGCCAGGCGGAACAGGCGGGGTTTGTCATTGCCGGGTTGGGGCAGGGGCGTGGCCGCGCCTACTTCGATGAACCCGAAGCCCGCCGCACTCAGCGGGGTGATGGCTGTGGCGTTCTTGTCGAAACCGGCGGCAAGGCCCACAGGGTTGGGCAGGTGCATGCCGGCCAGTATT
This sequence comes from Sulfitobacter sp., assembly GCA_029252045.1. Lineage (GTDB taxonomy): Bacteria > Pseudomonadota > Alphaproteobacteria > Rhodobacterales > Rhodobacteraceae > Sulfitobacter. Next base: position 64,019 of record JAQXCD010000020.1, on the reverse strand, counting down.
ACGGCAAGGCGTGGGCTGCTCACCGGGCCGGGGCGCGGGGTGAGGCCCGCGCGCAGGGCGCGAATGGCAAGGCCGTGCGCGGCCTCGGGATCAAAACGCCGCAGCACACTTAGGCCCATGGCCTCGATCATCGTGTTCATTCAAAGACTCCGTTTGCGGGCAGGGGGCTGGTGCGCACAAGGCGTGAATCCATCACGGCAGCCTGACGGTGAACCACAGCCAGTTGATATTCCGGATCGGTGACCATGGCGAGAAACGCAGCGGATGTCGGATATTGTGCGATGAACATGGTGTCCCATGCCTCGTCGGGAGGGCCGATCAAAGAGACTTCAAAGCCACCGCGCCAAAGGATGCTGCCGCCCACACGGGCCAGCACGGGACCGCTGGCAGCCCCGTAATGGGCATAGGCCTGCGCGCCGGTCAGTTTCTGCGCGGCCAGCGGGTGGCCCGCCGGATACTCGGCGACCTCATGGAACCTGACAAGGTTGAGCATGTTGACAGGCGTATCGCGTGGCAGTGACTTGAATATCTCGAACTGCGCGCGTTCGGTGTCGCGGTATTGGGTCATTGTGCAGCCGCCGCAATGCCCGCAGGGAATTGATGCACGCCTTCCACCAAGGGGAGCGGCTGGGCCCAGAGCACATCGCCAATCGCCATTTCGCGGTACAGATGCGGGAACAACGCACCCCCGCGCGAGACCTCCCATTTCAGCGCATCGCCCAGGGCCTCGGCCTCGACCGCAATCAGGAACAATCCGTCCAGGCCCGCAAAGTGTTTGGTTGCGGTCTCGGTCGCCTGCGTGGCGGTTGAGAAATGGATATAGCCATCAGCGATATCTATCGGTGCGCCCGTGGTCCTGCCCTGCTTGCGGAGGGATTGCCATTCGTCTGTGCGGAAAATTTTGAATATAAGCATAGTGCGGAGTGATGCCTTTGCTGCGCTGGGCGGTCAAGGGCCAAGGCGGAGCCGCGTCACGGTGTGTATCTGTCTTTGACAGCGTGCGCCCTACCCGCCACGATAGAAACATTCATTCCAAATGGGGGACCCCGCCATGAAACGATTCCTTTTGAGTGCTGCCGCGCTGAGCCTGACTGCCGGTATGGCGCATGCTGATTATACACTGACCATTTTGCACACCAATGATTTTCACGCGCGGTTTGAGCCGATCAGCAAATATGACGGCCCCTGTGGTGCCGAAGACAATACGGCGGGGGAATGCTTTGGCGGCACCGCGCGCCTAGTGACCGCGATCAAGCAGGTGCGCGGCCGCACAAATAACGCGATTTTGGTGGATGGCGGGGACCAGTTTCAGGGCACGCTGTTCTACTCCTATTACAAAGGCCAGATGGTGGCCGAGATGATGAACAAGCTGGGCTATGACGGCATGACTGTCGGCAACCACGAGTTTGACGACGGCCCCGAAGTTCTGGCGTCATTTATGTCGGCCGTAAATTTCCCGATCCTGATGTCGAACGCTGATGTAAGCGCTGAGCCGCTGCTGGCCGATACATTGGCCAAATCGACCGTGATCGAGCGCGGTGGCGAAAAGATCGGCATGATCGGCCTGACGCCCGAAGACACGGACGAGCTGGCAAGCCCCGGCGATAACGTAAAATTCTCTGATCCGGTTGCAGCGGTGCAGGGGGAGGTCGACAAGCTGACCGCAATGGGTGTGAACAAAATCATCGTGCTGAGCCACTCCAGCTACGCGGTGGACCTGAAAGTTGCGGCCGAGACGACAGGCGTGGATGTGATTGTCGGCGGTCACTCCAACACATTGCTCAGCAATACCAACGAGAAGGCGCAAGGCCCCTATCCGACAATGGTGGGACAGACGGCCGTGGTGCAGGCCTATGCCTACGGCAAATATCTGGGTGAGCTGAATGTTACCTTTGATGACGCGGGCAATATCACCGAAGCCAAAGGCGAACCGGTGCTGATTGATGCCTCCATCGCCGAAGACGCCGAGACAGTGGCGCGGATTGCAGAGATGGCAAAGCCGCTGGAGGAAATCCGCAACAAGGTTGTGGCCCAGACAGCCGAGCCAATTGGTGGCGACCGTGCGGTGTGCCGTGCGCAGGAATGCTCGATGGGGAACCTGATTGCAGATGCGATGCTGGCGCGGGTTGCCGATCAGGGGGTGGAAATTGCGTTGCAGAACAGTGGCGGCATCCGCGCGTCTATTGATGCGGGCGAGGTCACCATGGGTGATGTCCTGACGGTGCTGCCGTTCCAGAACACATTGTCGACCTTCGAGGTGACAGGCGCCGTTCTGATGGAGGCGCTGGAGAACAGCGCCAGCCAGATAGAGGAAGGGGCGGGCCGTTTCTTGCAAGTTGCAGGGATGAGCTATGCGGTTGATGCCGCTTCTGCAGCGGGCAGCCGTATCTCTGATGTGATGGTCGGCGGTGCGCCACTAGAGATGGATAAGGTGTACCGCGTTGTATCCAACGACTATGTGCGCAACGGCGGTGACGGCTTTGCCATGTTCAAGACAGCTGCAAATGCCTATGATTTCGGGCCTGATCTGGCGGATGTGATGGCCGAATTCATCGCGTCAAATGCGCCCTATAAACCGTATACAGATGGCCGGATTACCTTGAAATAAAGGGCTTCTGGACCAAAGCATCAGGCGCGCCCGCAACCGGGCGCGCCTTTTTTTATGCGGCTGTGATGCTTGTCATAAAACAGTTGTTACTGGCCGAGCGGACATCGACAAAGGCGATCGGGGCACGGTCCAGCAAGGATGCGGCATAGGATGCAATATCGTCCGGGGCGACGATTTTGCCTGTCCCGTAGTGGATACGCTCGTCCGCCGTGTATCCTTTTAACAAATAGCCCGCACTTGTGCGCAGGATTGGCGGCAGGGCTTTGCCCGTGTAGGCGTCACAGGCATCTGCGCACAGAAATATGGGCCCCAGCTCGGCGTAAGGTTGCAGCGCGCCAAAGGGACGGTGGGCGAGGATCAGCATGTCCGCCCCTTCGGGGATGTTGTTCAGGCAGTGACGGCAGGGCATCCCTGCGCCGTCCGAGACAGCCTTTTCGGCGGGCAGGCCATTGGCATCGGGGCCACCTGCGCGCAGGGCCTCGACAGTTGCTGTTGGTAAGGGGTGGAAGGTAATCTGTGTCATGTGGTTTCTCCTTTGTGTCTGTGTGTGACGCAAAGCGGGCTGACACAGCGACCCGATTGTTGCGCATTTGCGCGTGCGCGCTAAACTTGGGGCAATTGGAATGGAGGCGCTTATCTGCGGACGTATGGCACTCACCCTGCCGCCCGAAGCGATGGCGCAGATGTTCGAGGCAGCACCCGCCAACACGCTGCCCGAGGGGCCGAATTACAACATCTGCCCAACCGACCAGATTGCCGTCATCACAGGTGGGGCCGATCAGCCGAGGCGGATGGAGGCGATGCGTTGGGGGCTGATCCGTGCGTGGTATAAAACACCCGGCGATGGGCCGCTGTTGATCAACGCGCGCGCCGAGACCGTGCTGGAGAAGCCGGCCTTCCGGAGTGCAGTGACAGGCCGGCTTGTGCTGGTGGTGGCTAGCGGATTTTATGAATGGACCAAAGACGCCGATGGGGTACGCAACCCGTGGTATATCACGCGGCGCGATGCTGCGCCGCTGGCCTTTGCAGCACTTTGGCAGCCGTGGCGTGATCCGGTCAGCGGCGAGGATATGCGCACGGTTGCCGCCCTTACCGTTTCTGCAAACGCATCCATGCAGGCCCTCCATCACAGGATGCCTGTTATCATTGAGCGGCCCGATTGGGGCCTATGCCTGGGCGAGCAGGGCAAAGGGGCCGCGCCGCTGATGCGGGCGGCTGCCGATGACGTATTGCATTGGCATAGGGTCGGCCGCGCGGTCAATTCAAACCGCGCTGCCGGACCGGAGCTGATCGAGCCATGGACAGAGCCAGAGGAGGACTAGGCCTTCCCCCGGCAACACTTGAAAGCGTTAGTCGTTTGCTGGCGTATTGGGGGCGTTGCCAAAGCTGAGCCTGCCGATGATGGTGCCTTCTTCTGCGTCTTGACCCGTCAGCTCGGTATCCACGACCTGGTCGACATTGACATCAGCCCCGCCGGCACCGCCGTCGTTGATCCCGTTGCCGCCGACACCATCGAGACGTGTGAAGAAGGTGTTTGTCATCCCGGCAACCACTGAAACAGTGACCGAAGCGCCATCTATGATTTCAGTTGTGGCCCACGAATTGTCTCTGGTTTCGACGGAGCGGGTGATACCGGACATGTTGATGAAGGTCATCGTGTCGCCCGCTTTGACATAGCTGATTTCCGGGGAAAACGCATAGTCCATGATGAGAACATCATAGTTTTCGGCCAAGGCCGGACCTGAAGCGCAGGTCAGCGCCGCTGCGGTTGCGGCAGCGCGCAGAATAAATGATATGCTCCTTTGGTTCGGCCCCCACCGTCACCAGAAATTGGATATAGACGTCGATTGTGGCTGAAGTGAGGCATGCCGCGGTCTATTAACCACGTTTTAGTCGCTTGATGTTTGCCCCTGAAGCCATTCTGCGAAGGCCGATAAAGGCGGTGGGGCGGGACGGTCGTTGGGCCAGACCAGATAATAGCTGCCAATGCTCTCGTTGGTTTTGGTGCTGGCCAGTACCAACTGACGGTCGCGCAGATAGGGTTCGGCCACAAATGTGGGCAAAAGGGCAATGCCCAACCCGTGCAGGGCAGCCTGTGCCATGGTGGCAAATTGGTCAAACATCATTCCGTGCGGGGGCGCGCAGGGGTGGCCCACGGCGTCGAACCAGCGCGCCCATGCCCGTGGCCGTGTCTCCAGATGCAGCAGCGGATGGGCCAGCAGGCTGGCGGGGGTGTCAAAAGGAGCGCCAACCAGATCGGGTGAGCAAACCGGCACCACAACCTCTGGCATCAAGGGAAGGTAGTGCACGCCCGGCCAATCCTCGTGACCGAAGTGGATTGCGGCATCAAACGGGCTGGGGCCTAACGCAAAGGGCTGAAGCCGGGTCGATAGATTGACAGTCACCTCACGGTGAGCAGCAGCAAAGTCTGCCAGACGGGGCGCCAGCCAGTGCATGCCGAAAGCGGGCAGGATGGCCAGCGTCAACGTTCCAGATTGCGCGTCTGTGGTCGCATTGACCGAAGCCTGTGCGAGCCGTCCCAACACCTCGCGGATTTCGTGGACATATTCCGTTCCTGCCTGTGTCAGCATCAGGCGCCGCCCTTGCCGTGCCATCAGCTGAACGCCCAGCTGTCCCTCTAGCGCTTTGATCTGCCGACTGATGGCGGATTGCGTTAACGACAGTTCTGTTGCGGCTTGGGTGGCACTGCCCAGTCTTGCACATGCCTCGAACGCCAGCAGGGCAGAGACCGAAGGCAGGTATCGGCGTGGAGCGATCATATATGACTAAAACTCATAGGTTGAGGAATAAGCATTGTTAGAACTTGCCGCAGAAATATGCAATGATCCGGCCAAATCATCCTGCTTTTCCTCTGAAAGGACCTGCCATGAACGCCGAAACACCTACTCTCAAAGCCAAAGACGCACCCGATCTGGGCCAGTTTGAATGGTCCGATCCGTTACGCCTGAACGATCAGCTGTCCGAAGACGAGCGGATGATCATGGAAAGCGCGCGTTCCTATGCCCAGGAAAAGCTGCAGCCGCGCATCATCAAGGCCTTCGCGAACGAGGAAACCGATGCGAGTATCTTCCGCGAAATGGGGGATATGGGCCTGCTTGGCATTACGGTTCCCGAAGAATACGGCGGGTTGGGCGGAAGCTATGTCTCCTACGGTCTGGTTGCGCGTGAGGTCGAGCGTGTAGATAGCGGCTACCGTTCGATGATGTCTGTTCAGTCCTCCTTGGTGATGTATCCGATCTATGCCTATGGCTCCGAGGCGCAGCGCAAAAAGTATCTGCCGAAACTGTCGTCTGGCGAATTTATCGGCTGCTTTGGCCTAACCGAGCCTGACGCGGGCTCTGACCCTGCGGGTATGAAAACCCGTGCGGTAAAAACTGCCAATGGCTACAAGCTGACCGGTTCCAAAATGTGGATTTCCAACGCGCCGATTGCGGATGTGTTTGTGGTCTGGGCCAAGTCGGAAGAGCATGGCGGCAAAATCCGCGGCTTTATCCTTGAGAAAGGCATGAAGGGTCTGAGCGCGCCGAAAGTCGGTAACAAGCTGTCCCTGCGGGCGTCGATCACGGGCGAGATTGTCATGGACAACGTGGAAGTCGGCGAAGACGCGCTGCTGCCGCATGTTCAGGGCCTGAAAGGTCCGTTCGGCTGTTTGAACCGTGCGCGCTATGGCATCTCTTGGGGTGTGATGGGCTCAGCCGAGTTCTGTATGCATGCCTCGCGCCAGTATGGTCTGGACCGTCACCAGTTCAACAAGCCGCTGGCGCAAACACAGCTGTTCCAGAAAAAGCTGGCGGACATGATGACCGAGATCAGCCTTGGTCTTCAGGCATCGCTGCAAGTGGGCCGTCTGATGGATGCGGCCAATGCGGCGCCGGAGATGATCAGCATCGTCAAGCGCAACAACTGCGGCAAGGCGCTGGAAATTGCGCGCCATGCCCGTGACATGCACGGCGGCAACGGTATCTCTGGTGAATTCCAGGTGATCCGCCACATGATGAACCTCGAGACAGTCAATACCTATGAGGGGACCCATGACGTGCACGCGCTGATCCTCGGGCGCGCCATCACCGGATTGCAGGCGTTCTATTAAGTGCACCTGATCTGATCTGAAATGAAATAGCCCGCGCAGTGATTTGCGCGGGCTATTTCATTTGTTGCTCTTGGCTGGGCCGTTACTCTTTTGGTGCGGGCGCCCCGCCTTCAAATCGGTTGCCGTTGACATAATCGCAGGGCGCCTCCTGCATTTCCAGATGCAGGCCGGTGCCGGTATAGGGGTGCGCGCGCGCCATATCTTCGTCTACTTCGATCCCGAGACCAGGCGCGGTGGGGGCGTTGATATAGCCATCCTCCACGCGGATGCTGCCCTTGATTAGATTGTCATGGAACGGTGTCTCGATCGACTCGGCCATCAGCAGGTTGGGGATGCTCACGGCCAAATGGATATTGGCTGCCCATTCCACGGGGCCCGCATAGAGATGTGGTGCCATTTGTGCGTTGTAGACCTCGGCCATGGCCGCGACCTTTTTCATCTCCCAAATGCCACCTGCACGGCCCAAGGCAGGTTGTAGGATCGTTGCAGCGCCACTGCGCAAAACGGTTGCAAACTCCGCTTTGGTCGTCAGGCGTTCACCTGTTGCCACGGGGATGCGCACCGCCCCCGCAACCTTGGCCATCTCGGCCACATTATCCGGCGGAATTGGTTCTTCGAACCACAGCGGGCTATAGGGCTCTAGCGCCTGACCCAGCCGGATGGCGCCGGCGGTTGTGAACTGGCCGTGGGTACCGAACAGCAGATCGGCACGGTCACCGACCGCTTCGCGGATCGCTTTGCAAAACGCGACCGACTGGGTGATGTCCATCATCGCGGGCATATGGCCGCCGCGTCGCGTATAGGGGCCGGCGGGGTCGAACTTCACCGCCGTATATCCGCGCGCAACTGCATCTAGCGCAGATTCCGCCGCCATTTCGGGCGAGCTCCAGAAGGCCGCAACATCATGGTGCGGCAGCGGATAGAGATAGGTATAGGCCCGCACGCGGGCATTCATCACACCGCCCAGCAGGGCATAAACGGGCCGCTCTCGCGCTTTTCCCAGAATGTCCCAGCAGGCGATCTCTAGCCCGGAAAACGCACCCATCACCGTCAGGTCGGGCCGCTGGGTAAAGCCGGAGGAATAGGCGCGGCGGAACATCATCTCGATATTTTCGGGGTTCTCGCCTGCCATGTGGCGGGCAAATACGTCCTCGATCACGGCGCGCATGGCCTCTGGTCCGACGGAGGAGGCATAGCATTCGCCCCAGCCAACAATCCCGCAGGCAGTGGTGACTTTCACCAAAATCCAATAGCGCCCGCCCCATCCCGGCGCCGGAGGGGCTGTTACGATGACATCCAGATCCTTCAATTGCATCGCGTCTCTCCTGTTTGTCGTTCGTAAGGTTCAGGCCTGACCGTTGCGCAGATTGGCGGCCCCGACAAGGGGCTTTTCTATGAAGGTGCAGGGGAAACCGATCAGCTGCCGCGCCGGGTCCCGATCAGCAGCGCTGCAATGCCCAGCGTGCTGAGGCTTGCGGCCAGCAGAAATGGGGCGCCGGGCAGGTACACTGGCGCTGCAGCATCTGTGAAGCGGGCGAAGATATAGGTCATCACCAGCGGCGACAGGATCATCGCCAAAGCAGAAACGGAGGTCAGTGCGCCTTGCAGCTCGCCTTGGGCGTCATCTGCGACGCGGGCGGACATGATGCCTTGCAGCGCGGGGGGGATGATCCCGCCCATTGCCGCAAGCGGTGTCAGCAGCAGTACCCAGGTTCCGGAGGTGACCATCGCAATCAGGATCAGGCTTGTGATGCTAAACAGATGGCCCGTGATAACCGTACCGCGTTCACCCAGCGCCTTCAGGATCGGGCGGATCAATCCGCCCTGTATCAGTGCCATGGTTAATCCGAACAGCCCCAGCGACAGGCCGATGGTGGCGGGTGCCCAGTCAAACCGTTCCTTGCCAAAATAGGACCAGACGGCGGGATAGACGGCAAAACCTACATGATAGATGAAATAGACCAACAGCAAGGGCGTCAGCCCCGGCAGGCGACCCAAAGCGCGCAAGGCGCCCAGCGGATTCGCGCGCCGCCAGTCAAAGGCGCGTCGCTTGGCATCTGTTACGGTTTCCTTGAGGACAATCCAGCCAAAGAGGGCATTGCCAGCCGCCAGTGCTGCGGCAACCCAGAACGGCGGGCGGGTGCCAAATCCAGCCAGCACGCCGCCCAACAGCGGCCCCAGTACAAATCCCGCCCCAAAGGCGGCCCCCACCAAACCAAACCGTGCAGCGCGTTCATGCGGAGCAGAGATGTCGGCGATATAAGCGGAGGCGGTCGAATGGGTCGCAGCGGTGATCCCGCCAATCACACGGCCCACCAGCAGCAACCAAATCGCACCGGCAAGCGCCATTAGGACATAGTCCAGCGCCATGACGACAAGGGCCACCAGCAGGATGGGCCTGCGCCCGAAGCGGTCTGACAATCCCCCCACCACAGGGCCGAACAGGAACTGCATCACCGCAAAAGTGGTCGACAGGATACCTCCCCAAATGGCCGCTTGCGCCAAGGTGCCGCCGCCGACCTCTTGAATGAGGTCAGGCATCACGGGAATGATCAGTCCGATGCCAATGGCATCAATCATGACGGTCAACAGGATAAAGATGACGGGCAAGCGCACAGGACTACAGTGCCTGCGCGCGTGTGGCAAAGGCCCGCGCTTCTGCTGGTGCAAGGCCAAGAGATTGGGCTGCATCAAACAGGCCGTCGGGTAAATCGGGGTGGGCTGTGCGTGCCAGTACTTCCAGTTCTGTCGCTGTTTCCTGCGCCGTACGGCAGAGGGCTTTGGTCTCGGCCTGTGCGGCGGGGCGATGCATTTTGCCCGCCAGCGCAAAGCTGAGCGCTTCGGCGTGGATTAGACCCAAGCCACCGCCAAGGGTCTGTGCCATGCGGTCCGTGTTTGGAGTCATGCCGGTCGCGAGGGATTTTGCGTGCTGCAAGGCGCAAGCCGCGCCAAGGGCGATTTGGGGCAGGACCATCCACTCGGCAAACCAAGCTGCCCCGTCGCGCTGGTGCAGGTGCTGGGTAGCGGGGGCAAGGGCTGCGCGCAGGCCCGTGGCTTGATGCCCCAAGGCTTGCAAGGCGGATGGCCCCACCGGATTTTGTTTTTGCGGCATGGTTGAGGAGGCACCGGCCACGCCCAGCGTGATCTCGCCCAGCTCGCTTCCGGTCAGCGCGACCAGAGTGGCCCCCATCCGTGCAAGCACAGATGTCAGCTGTGCCAGCCAGTCCGCAATCCGCAGGACCGGGCCACGGTCCACATGCCAGCTGCGCGCGGGGTCGTGCAGACCCAAGCCCTCGGCAAGGGCGGCGCGGGTTGCGGCTGCGTCCGGTCCCAGCGCAGAGGAGGTGCCCGCCGCGCCGGAGAGCGACACAAGCAGCGATGACGCCCGCAGGGCCGGAAGAGCCTCCAGCAGATCGCAAAGGGCATGGCCCCAATCCGCCACCACAGCCCCCCAGCTGGTGGGTGTGGCCTGCTGGCCATAAGTGCGGCCAGCCATCGGGGTTGCAGCGTGGGTTTCGGCTTGGCCGGCCAGTGCGGCGATCACGATGCGCAAATCGGCCTCGGCCAATAGCAGCAACTGGCGCAAGCGGAGCATCAGGCCTGTGTCGATGATGTCTTGCGATGTCGCGCCCCAGTGGACAAATTGCGCATGCTCCGGCGCGTTCATCTCGCCGCGGAAGGCGGCGACAAGGCCCGGCACACTCACCCCGTTTTCACCCGTGGCGCGTGCAATGGCACCCGGATCAATCTGGATTTCCATTGTGGCGCGCTGGATGGCCTTTGCGCTCAGCTCGGGGATGATGCCTTGCGCACCTTGGGCCTTGGCCAAGGCCCCCTCGACCAGCAGCATTGCGCGGATGGAGGCTGTGTCGGAAAACAGCCTGCCTGCCTCGCCGGTGGGAAACAGATGTGCGTAGAGCGGGCTGTCAAAAACGGATGCGGTCATGGGGGGGTCCTGTCGGGGTCGCGGGTTAGATGTGGCCGGTGCTGTGCAGGAATTCGGTCAGAACGCGTGCGTATTCCTCTGGCTGCTCGACACAGGGCAAATGGCCTGCACGGCGGATGAGGTGGAATTTCGATCCGGGGATCAGGTCTGTCGTTTCGCGCACCAGATCGGGCGGGGTTGATCCGTCTTCGGTGCCGGCGATGCCCAGACAGGGCAGACGCAAACCGGAGGTCGGTGTGTAGAAATCGGTGCCGGAAATCGCGGCAGAGCAGCCGGCATAACCGTCATTCGCCTGTTGCACCAGCATATTGCGCCACAGCTCCAGCTCGGGCTTGGCGCGGAAATCAGCAGAGAACCAGCGCTCCATCACCGCATCGGCAAGGCTCTCGATCCCGCCTGCGTACACTGCGGCGATACGGTCATCCCACAGCGCGGGGTTACCGATTTTCGCGGCAGTGTTGCTGAGGACCATAGAGCGGATCAGGTCCAGCCGTTTCACCGCCAGCCCCTGTGCAATCATGCCGCCAATGCTCAGGCCCACAAACGCGCAGTCTTTCACCTCCAGATGATCCAGCAGCCGCTCGCAATCACTGATCAGCGCGCCCATTTTATAGGGCCCGCTGGGGACGCTCGACAGGCCGTGCCCGCGCTTGTCCCAGCGGATGATCCGCAAGCCTTTCGGCAGTAGCGGGAGGATCGGGTCCCACAGGCGCAAGTCAGTGCCCAGCGAGTTTGCAAAAACAACCGGTGCGCCGTCGGCAGGGCCGTCTACGCGGTAGTGAATGCGCACGTCGCCTGTATCAAAAATCTGCATCATGCCTCTCCTTTGAGTGTGATATGCGCCATGATCTGCCCATGATCCGAGGCCAGCTTGTTATAGGGCGCTTCGGGGTGGCTGCCATCGGTCAGATGGTCGTTCAGAACGCTGAAATAGCTCATCTCGCCGATGTTGTCTGCATATTCGGGCAGGAAGTGACGGGAAAGGTAAATCTGGTCAATACTCTCGTAAACGCCACCAAAGGCCGAGGTGAACACCATGTCGCGCAATGATTTGCGTACAAACAGCTTTTCTGCGGCGTGCAGGCGCACGGCCTCGATGTCTTCGGTGATTTGTATGGCATCAGCTTCGGAATAGCGGTCGCCGCGATGCTCTGCGTCATGCCGCAACATCCATTGGTAGTTCTTGAACGGGTGTTCGCCACTGATGATCTCGGAGCTGACGGCATCCTCGGAATCGTTGAAATCTCCCAACACAATGACGGGATTACCTGCGTTCAATTCCTGTACAATCGCGCCGCGCAGGACCCATGCCTCGGCCATCCGGCGCATGGCGGCACGGGCAGAGCCCAAGGCGCGGCCTACTGGATCATATTGTGTGAGGTCTTGCTCTGGCGCGTGGCCGCCCGCTGCGGGGCGGATGAATTCACCCAGTTTGGATTTCAGATGGCAGTTGAAGACGGTGATCACTTGGCCGCCGACAGGGATGCGCACCTTGAGGATCGGGCGGCTCAACTGGCTGATGCGGAAAAATCCGGTGTCTTCACCACCATCAGAAAAGGGAATGTCCAGCGGCTGGCCCAGATCCTGAATGATTTCAGGCTCACCCACAAACCCCAGGCGGGATACAATGGCCACGCCGGGGCGGCGGTGACCCGCTTCGCCGTCATGCAAGTTGGGCGCAAAGGCAATCTCGGCTTCGCGGTAGCTGCCATAGGCCAGCTTGTCGAAAATCGGGCGCTTGCGGTAGCGTTTGGCGGCGTCGGGCAGGGAGAAGTCGTTCTGCTCGGCGCCATGTGCATCTGCCAGCGTGATCACATCGCTCAGCGCGGCTTCGTCAAAGACCTCCTGAAAGCCTATGACATCCGCGTCCAGCGTCACCATCTGGTCCGCCAGCCAGTCCCGTTTCCATGCGTATTCCTCAGGGGTGTAGGACTGGAATTGGTAGTACTCCTGATCTGCGCCGATCAGGTTTTTGACGTTGAAACTGGCGATGGTGAAGTTGGTCATAGGGTCTCCAGCGCGCGGGCAAACATGGCGGGGTCTACGTTGCCGCCAGATACGGTGACAATCACATCATCGCCTTCAATCTCGTCGCCGTGGAACAGGGCCGCAGCCAGCGCTGCCGCCCCACCCGGTTCGGCCACGATCTTGAGCCGCAGGAACGCATGTGCCATGGCGCGTAAGACTTCTTGCTCTGAGACGGCAAGGCCTGATCCGCACAGACGCTGCATAATCGGGAAGGTCAGATCTCCCGGTTGCGGGGTAATGATCGCATCGCAGATGTTGCCTGACAGGGCCGCGTTCCGCTTTATCGTGCCGGAAGCCAGCGAACGCGCCACATCGTCAAAGCCTTGTGGCTCTGCGGGGCGCGCGCGCAGGGTGGGGGCGTCGGCCTCAAGCGCGAGTGCTACTCCGGCGGTTAGGCCGCCACCGCCACAACAGACAAGCACATCAGCGTTCTTGATCCCCAGCGCGTTGGCGTCTTGGGCAATCTCCAGCCCGCAGGTGCCTTGGCCGGCTATTACTTGCGGTTCGTCGTAGGGTTTGATCAGGGTCAGGCCACGCTCGGCGCTCAGGCGGTCGCCTATTTCGTCGCGCGATTCCGTTGCGCGGTCATATAGAACAACCTCGGCACCAAGGGCGCGGGTGTTTTCGATTTTCAGCTGTGGCGCCTCGGATGGCATCACGATGACCGAAGATGTGCCGTGCATGGCAGCGGCCAGGGCCACACCCTGCGCATGGTTGCCGGAGGAGAAGGCGATCACACCTTTGGCGCGCACATCGGGCGCAAGCGCGCTGAGGGCACTATACCCACCGCGAAATTTGAAGCTGCCCGTGTGCTGTAAGCACTCCGGCTTGATCCAGACGCGGCGGCCTGCGATCGCGTCCAGAAAAGGGGAGCTGAGCAGTGGTGTGCGCCGCGCATGCCCCTCGATGCGGGTGGCGGCGGCACGGATCATGTCGATGTTCATTGCATCTCTCCGATCCATTTGTGCAGGGCCGCAACCGCCTCTGCCTCATCCAGAAACGGGATGTGCCCCCGGTCCGGCACGCGGGCGAGGATCATATCGGGGCGGCGCTTTTTCATTTTGTCCACGGTGTCGGCAGTCAACAGGTTGGAGTTTACCCCCCAGATCAATGCCAGCGGTAGCCCTTCGATGGCGTCAAAGAAGGGCCACAGGTCCGGCATCATCTGCTCGCCTGCCGCTAGAACGGCATCGCGCAGGTGTTTGTCATAGGTGATCTGCAAACCGTCCGGCGTTTTGGTGTAATGCTTGCGCGCTTCCTCCAGCCAGCGGCCTTCGGGCACATTGGAGAATTCTGGAAAGGCGCGTGCCATGGCGGCGGCTACGTCTTCGTAGGTCTTGGCGGCAGGGTTGCGGCCGATGTAATCCTTGATGGTCTCGATGCCTTTGGGGTCTATCACCGGCCCCACATCATTCAGCGCCACCCCCAGCAGGCGGTGTTTTGCGCCGCGTGCCAGACCCATGGCGTTCAGCCCGCCGCGCGAGGTGCCAAGGATGGCGACCTTTTCCAGCTCCAGATGGTCCAGCAATTCGATGATGTCACGGCATTCAACGGGCAGGCTGTAGTGGGACCAGTCGGGGTCGAAATCAGATTGGCCGCGGCCCCGGTAATCCAGCTTGATCAGGCGATGGCCCGTCAGATGCGGAGTTACATAGTCAAAATCCGCCGTGGTGCGGGTGAGGCCGGCAAGACACAGGATCGGCAGGCCTGCGCCTTCGTCTGTATAGTAGAGTTTGAGCCCGTCGGAGGTGGTGAAATATGCCATCAGATGCCCGCCAGTTCTGGAATGCCTGTGAGGTCTCTGAGCGTATGGGCCGGCTTCCATGGTAGCCGGTCCATCGGCTCGCCCGCGCGGTTCACCCATGCGGTGGTAAAGCCGTAACCTGTGGCGGCCCCCGCATCCCAGCCGTTGGAGGAGACGAAAAGAACTTCCTTTTTCGAGCAGCCGAATTCGGAGCGGACCATGTCATAGACGCGTGCATCAGGTTTGAAGATGCCCACGCTTTCCACCGACAAAAGCGCGTCCAGCACCCCGTCGATACCTGCACTGTCGACCGCACCGCGCAGCATGGCCGGAGAGCCGTTGGAGAGGATGCCCGTATTCAACCCCGCCGCTTTCAGGGTTTGCAGTATTGCAGGAACCTCAGGATAGGCGCCCAGCTCCCAATAGAGTGCCAGCAGGCGTTCGCGCAGGGCATTGTCGCCGTCATGTCCGGTTTTCTCCAGGGCCCAGTCCAGCCCTTCCTGTGTGACCTGCCAGAAGTCGCAGTGCGCCGAAGTGATGGCGCGCAGCCAGCTGTAATTGAGCTGCTTTTGCCGCCAATGCTCTGCCAGTTGCTGCCAATCGTTCTTGATCGCAGCAAATTCCGGCTCGCTTGCAGCTTGGCGTGCGGCGGCGGCCACATCGAACAGAGTGCCGTAAGCGTCAAAGATACAGGTGGTGATGGGCATGGGGGCTCCGCGGGGCTGGGGGTTACGCGCTGCACAGTGGCACGGGGCGGGCAGGTGGAAAAGGGCGAAAAGGGGTTGTGGTTTTGTGCAGGGCTTGAAAGAACGTGGCCATCTTTCGGAGCACCTGCGCAGATACGCGGCCTCCGCCCCCAATTCCCTAGACAAACTGGAGACGACATATGGCCGAAGTTAAGGCAGGCGACACCGTACATTTGCACTATACTGGCACATTGCTGGATGGCACCACTTTCGACAGCTCCGAAGGGCGTGACCCTTTGCAGTTCGAAGTTGGCTCGGGCCAGATCATTCCCGGCCTGGATGTTGCGATCCCCGGCATGAAGGTTGGCGACAAGAAGATCGTCAAGATTGCCGCCGATGATGCATACGGCCAGCTGAACCCTGAAATGCGTCAGGCTGTCCCGCGTGAGGGCATCCCCGCGGAAATCCCGCTGGAGGTTGGTATCCAGTTGCAAATGCAGACCCCTGACGGGCAGGCAATGCCGGTGACTGTAGTTGCTGTGGACGAAGCGACAGTGACGCTGGATGCGAACCACCCGTTGGCGGGCAAGGATTTGCAGTTTGATATCGAGCTGATGAAGATCGACGCGGCATAAAGGTTTGAAACGGGGGAGGGGCTCTGCCCCGCCTTTGCCAATTGGCAAAGGCCCCCCGGAGGATTTACGGCCAAGAAAGATAGAACGCCGTCCGTTTGTTGCGGGCGGCGTTTTTGTTTCAGCTGCGTGTGTAGAGGGTCGGGAACCAGTCGCTGCGCAGGCATTGGCCTTGCTGCATGTCGTGGCCCGGAAAGGGGGGGGACGTGGGGCCGGGGCGTTGGGTGTAGCGGGCATCATCCCCCAGAAGGCGGAGCGAGAATGCGCGGCGGCGTGCAGCGGCTGAGTTGCCACGGGCGCCGTGCAGGGTGCCGTAGTTGAAGGCCACTGCATCACCGGGCACCATATGCCATTCGCGGATGTCCATGCCCTCGGCGTCGGGGTCTGGAACAGGCATATAGGGTTCGGGATCAAAGAATGCGTCGCCTTTGGCCCAGCGGGTGGGCAGAACCGGTTTTTCCCACCCGTGCGAGCCTGCCACGCAGCGCAGGGTCGCATCGGTTACGGGGTCCAGCGGCGACCAGAAGCTGACGGTCTGTTTGCCCTCGACAAAATAGTAAGGGCCGTCCTGATGCCATGGCGTGGGCATGGATGTTCCCGGCTCTTTCACCAGCACATGATCGTGGAACAGTTGCACGGTATTGGAGGACATCAGATCGGCGGCCACTTCGGCTGCGGGGGAGTTTTTGATGACTTCGGCAAATTCGGGAATGCGCTCCCAGTTGCAGTAATCATCGAAAAAGCGGCCCGTTTCACCTGCTTTGTCGTTGTTGGAGGCGTAAGGGCCCGGCTCTGCCATGTTTCGCTCGACGCCTGCGCGCAGGGTGTCCACATGATCCGCAAAAAGGCCACGAATAATCACAACACCGTCGCGCTGGAAGGCGTCGATGTCGGATTGGGTCAGGAGCGGGTGGGGCATTAGCGCTTCTTTCTGAGGCGGATGACGACATCTACGGAGGCGATTTCGGCGCCTTCGGGCGCGTCGGGCAGTTGAGAAATTACCAGCTGGTCGGAGGGGGCGTCGGTGAGGCGGGCCTCATCCTCCCAGAAAAAGTGCGGGTGATCACGCGTGTTGGTGTCAAAATAGCTGCGTGAGCCGTCGACGGTGACTTCTTGCAGCAGGCCTGCATCGCAAAAAGCGCGCAGGGTATTGTAGACGGTTGCCAGCGAAACAGACTCCGGGCCGTCTTTGGCAGCGTCAAAGAGGCTTTCTGCTGTGACATGCCGGTGCTGGCCATCGCCGACCAGCAAGGTTGCCAGCGTGACGCGCTGGCGGGTCGGGCGCAGCCCCGCTGTAGCGAGCCATTTTGCTCCGGTTTCCAGCTGGGTGTCTGACATGTGCGGGCCTCTCTTCGAACTGGACCTAATATAGGGGCGGAGAGGGAGGATTTTCAATTACAAATACTAATACAAATACTAATGCGGTTTATGCGGGTGCCTGCCTGTTGCGCAGGATGTGTTGACGCGGCGGTGGAGCGCCCCTTGCAGGCCCGCTGGGCGCGGTGTTAGTTTGTGGAAAATCAAAGACGCGCAGGAGTGTGATTATGACAATGTACCCCACCAGTTTCGACAAAGAAGGCTTGCTGAAATGTGCGCGTGGCGAATTGTTCGGTGAGGGAAATGCTCAGTTACCCGCCCCACCGATGCTAATGATGGACCGGATCACTGAAGTTTCTGCTGATGGCGGGGCGCATGGTAAAGGCCATATTCTGGCGGAGTTCGATATCACACCTGATCTGTGGTTCTTTGACTGCCATTTCCCAGGCAATCCGATCATGCCGGGGTGTCTTGGTCTTGACGGCTTGTGGCAGCTGACGGGATTTAATCTGGGTTGGCGGGGCTGGAAAGGGCGCGGTTATGCGCTGGGCGTGGGGGAGGTCAAGCTGAAGGGTATGGTCCGTCCGGACCGCAAGATGCTGACCTACAAAATTGATTTCACCAAGGCGATCCAGACCCGCCGCCTGACAATGGGTGTGGCTGACGGAATTGTCGAAGCCGATGGTGAAGTGATCTATGAAGTCAAAGACATGAAAGTAGCACTCAGCGAGAGTTGAGGGCGGCAGGTCGGCACGCCGCCCTTTGTCGTTGCTCAGAACAGCGAATAGTCGTCTGTAAACTGCCGCAATGCGTCATCAAGGCTATCGGCTTCTAGCTCGATTGTGCTGCCGCGGTTGTACCGTGTCCCGTGTACCGTCCCCATCGTAGTCCCGAAAGAAGGACGAGCGTAGCTCGAAAGTGTATGTGTTGGAACCGGTCCACGTCGGGGGAGATTCTACGACAATCTGTGCCATTTCCAGAATGTCCTCGGCGGTGGCCCATGGATAAGTGTTCGTAGTCGATCCCGCGCCACCGCCACCGCTGCCATTAACAAACTGAAATTGGTCGGCAGCAAAGTTTAATTGAAGCGAGTCGCGGATCAGGTCCATTTCCCACTGGCTTTGCTGCCTGACGCCACGCACAACGATGGTCGGTTGAACCAGATCGGGATCGGGTGGTGTATTTGCAAACATGGTTTGTCTCCTGAGTTGTTTTTCAAATCAATGAGATGCCGGCGATGTTACGGGCTATCCTGACGTTAGGTTAATCATGTCGGAGCCGCGATCAGCCCCAAATCTGTCTGCGCGGGGGCGACAGTCCATAATTATTGACAACGCGGGTCAGAAACGGGAAAAAACTTTTTGCGCTCATTTGCTTAGATGTCACCGGATATGCGGAAATCTGATTGTGTTTATTCGTTTCGCTTTGCGGAAGAGGCCGGATTGATCGTCGCCGAGTGTGGGGAAATAGAAGGTTTGTTCCGCGACAGCGCTGTGCGGTGGCAAGGCCTGGGATTTACCCATTTTACCTACCGGTCTGTCCGTTTGGCCGATGATGGCACGGATGTGGACAGTTGTGATCTGATGTTTGCGCACCCCGACTGGATCGCGTTTTACTATGATCGGCACCTCAGCCCGATTGTCAGCGGCATTTGTCAGAGTTTGCCAACCTACAAACTGTCTTTTTTCACGACTGCCAAGCTTACCATTTCGCCCAAATACACCGAAATCATCGAGCAATCCCTGCGCCATGGGATGTTTTATGACTGCCTTTATCACTTCCGTAACAACCAAATGTCGGGAGGTGGCTTTTCTGGCGGACGTAGGGGTGAAAAACTGGGCAAGAACGCGCTGTATGCAGCTATGGGTGTGGCGGTGGAACTGCATGAGGAAATCAAAAGCCGCCTCGGCGTTGCAGCGGAAAGGACGTTGGGATTAACGGACAACGAAGTGAAATATCTGCAATTGATGTTCTACGGGCTGTCCCCGAAAGAAATCGCACTGACAAGCGGGGTAAGCCAGAACTGGGTTGCCAAGGTTTGTATGAACGCCCGTCGCAAGCTGCGGGTCACATCGAATGCGGCAGCGGTGGCCAAAGCGACCGGATTGCATGTGCTGCGCTAAAGCGGGATGTAGGCTTAACTGGTTGCGCCACAGCG
Source organism: Sulfitobacter sp. (assembly GCA_029252045.1). GTDB lineage: Bacteria > Pseudomonadota > Alphaproteobacteria > Rhodobacterales > Rhodobacteraceae > Sulfitobacter. Next base: position 44,789 of record JAQXCD010000020.1, on the reverse strand, counting down.
CCCAGACGTCCTAAATGGAAAAAAATCGATTAGGGAGTGCTGCACATGCGCCGCGTCGTCGTCACAGGGTTGGGGATTGTCTCATCCATCGGAAATAATGCTGCCGAGGTCAAAGCCTCTCTGAAGGCGGGGACCAGTGGGATTGTTGCTTCGCCCGAGATGGCCGAGCACGGGTTTCGCAGCCAAATCGCCGGTACGCTCAAGATCAACCCACAAGAGCTGATCGACAAGCGCACCTTCCGTTTCATGGGGCAGGGCGCTGCCTATGCTTATCTGGCGATGGGGCAGGCGATCGAGGATGCGGGGCTGTCCGAGGAGATGATCTCGAACCCGCGCACCGGTCTGGTGGCTGGCTCCGGCGGGCCGTCGACCTCGGCAATGCTGACCGCGCACGAAGTTGTGAAAAGCTCGGGTGCGACCAAACGCATCGGGCCCTTTGCTGTGCCGAAATGTATGAGCTCCACCGTGAGTGCGAACCTGTCCACCGCCTATAAGATCAAGGGCATCAACTATTCCATCACCTCTGCCTGCTCGACCTCGCTGCATTGCATCGGCAACGCGGCAGAGCAAATTATGATTGGTAAACAGGATGTTATGTTTGCCGGTGGCGGTGAGGAGCTGGACTGGACCCTGTCGTGCCTGTTTGACGCCATGGGCGCGATGAGCAGCAAATACAACGACACGCCAGAGCTGGCGAGCCGTGCGTTTGACCAAGACCGCGACGGTTTTGTGATCTCCGGCGGTGGTGGCATGGTTGTGCTGGAAGACCTTGAACATGCGCTGGCGCGCGGTGCCAAAATCTACGCTGAAGTCACCGGTTTTGCAGCAACGTCGGACGGGCATGACATGGTCGCCCCTAGCGGTGAAGGCGGCGAACGTGCGATGCGTCTGGCCCTATCCACCCTGCCAGAAGGCCGCAAGGTAAGCTATATCAACGCGCATGGTACCTCTACGCCTGTCGGTGACGTGGGCGAGATTGAAGCCGTGCGCCGCGTGTTCGGCCAAGGCGCCACTCCGCCTGTCAGTTCGACCAAGTCGATGACAGGCCACGCACAGGGTGCGGCGGGCGCGCTGGAGGCGATTTTCTGTTTGCTGATGCTGGAGGATGATTTCATCACGCCGTCCATCAACGTGCAAACCTTGGACGAACGTTTGGACCCAGCCGAGATTGCCACCGTGCGTGTCGACAATGCGGGCCTTGATTCTGTCATGACCAACTCCTTCGGATTTGGCGGCACCAACGGATCTATGATCCTCTCGAAGTACAAAGGTTAGGATCAGACAATGACTGGCATGTTAAGCGGTAAGCGCGGGTTGATTATGGGGGTCGCAAACGAGCGGTCCATCGCATGGGGCATCGCAAAGGCGATGGCGGGCGCAGGGGCCGAGTTGGCCTTTACCTATCAGGGCGAAGCCTTTGGTACGCGGCTCAAGCCGTTGGCCGAGAGTGTCGGATCGGATTTTATGGTCGATGTGGATGTGACTGACGATGCGTCACTGGACACAGCGTTTGATCAGTTGGGCGCCCGCTGGCCGACGATTGATTTTGTGGTTCATGCGATTGCGTTTTCCGATAAATCCGAGCTGACTGGGCGGTTTCTGAATACCTCCCGTGCGAACTTCAAACACTCCATGGACATCTCGGCCTATAGCTTCATCGAAGTGGCGCGCCGTGCCCATCCGCTGATGACAGAGAACGGCGGCACGCTGCTGACGCTGACCTACCAAGGTTCCAACAAGGTTGTCCCGAACTACAATGTCATGGGTGTGGCCAAGGCCGCGCTAGAGAGTGCGACGCGCTATCTGGCGAATGATCTGGGGCCTGAAGGCATCCGCGTGAACGCTATCAGCCCCGGTCCGATGAAGACGCTGGCGGGGGCTGCAATTGGTGGCGCACGCAAGACCTACAAGCATACCGGCCTCAACGCGCCCCTGCGCGAGAATGCAACGCTGGAAGCGGTGGGCGGTACGGCTGTTTATCTGGCCTCTGATGCGGGTGCTTGCACCACGGGCGAGATCATCCACGTCGATGGTGGCTATCATGTGCTGGGGATGCCGCAGGCGGAGAATTTGTGAGCTAAGGGGCACCAAAAACGTTCAACAACGCCTTGGGTTTTGAACGGGGTTTTTGGCAGCCGAAAATAGGCTGTTTTTCGACTGTGCCAAAAAGGAGGGTTTTTGGCAGGGAAGTTCTGTCATGGGGTTTATGTCCATGAGCGGTCATTCAAACAAATTGCAGCTAATGGCTCTTCTGAGCCCAGAGTTACGGATACTGCACGGCTTCCGAATGTCTGCTATTGGGTGTGCAGAAAAGTATTCTGAGGTCTAAACTATGTCTGACAATTGGATCATGATCGTTCCTAAACTTTCTGAACATATTCCATCAGAAGCCAATGCTAAGGCTACATTGGAGCTTTTGGAAAGAATGATGCCAGATGCTGATGAAATCGAAATCATCCAAAACGAACATGTTCAATTTTTTGATTGTGGGGCTAATTTTGAAACGGTCTCATGTACTCGGTGCAACGCCGATATCGATGTTGATTGGTGGGGCGAGGCAATGTCTTTAGACTATGACGAAAAGGCAGGATTTCAGCTAAATGAATACCGATTGCCTTGTTGTTCATCGTCCGCTGCACTGAATTTGCTAAACTATTCGTTTCATCAAGCCTTCGGACGTTTTGCATTGAGCGCAATGAACCCGAACATTGGGAAATTGTCGGATGATGTGGTCAAGAAAATCGAAGCAGCTTTGGTTTGTGACGTCTCAGTCGTCTATCGACATATTTGAACGCTCTGCTCTCAAGCTGACATCGGCAATGCCAAATTCAAGGCCCGCTTCGTCCGCGTTGCGGTCGTCTCGTAAGAACGAAACTGGTGTCCGCTTTAACGCGAAAAGCGGTCAAAACCTACCGTTTGTGTCACCGGCGCAAAGGACCGTTTTTGGAAGGGGGCGCGGTACCTGCCCCCTACGCCCCCAAACCTCCCTCAAATAATATCAAGCGGCGGCAATGATTTCACCACGTCATCCACTGCCTTCATTTGCGCCAGAAACGGCTCCAGCTTGTCGAGTGGCAGCGCACTTGGCCCATCGCAGAGGGCTTCGGCCGGGTTTGGATGTGCCTCAAGGAACAGACCTGCAAGGCCGACACCCAGTCCTGCGCGGCCCAGTTCGGCCACTTGGGCGCGGCGCCCACCGGAGGCGGCACCCGACGGGTCGCGCATTTGCAGGGCGTGGGTCACGTCAAAGATGATCGGCGCGTCGTTCGAGACATCGCGCATGGTGCGCAGGCCCAGCATATCGACTACGAGGTTGTCATAGCCAAAACACGCGCCACGTTCACACAGCATGATCTTGTCATTCCCGCATTCGCGCAGTTTTTCGACGATGTTTTTCATCTGCGGCGGGCTGATGAACTGGGGTTTTTTCACGTTGATCACGGCTCCCGTGGCGGCCACGGCGGTGATCAGATCGGTCTGGCGGGCCAGAAACGCAGGCACTTGCAGGATGTCGCATACCTCGGCGACGGGGGCGCATTGGGCTTCGGTGTGGATGTCGGTGATGACGGGCACGCCAAATGTCTCTTTGATTTCCTGAAATATTTTCAGGCCTTCCTCCATGCCGGGGCCGCGATAGCTGTGGATCGACGATCGGTTGGCTTTGTCGAAGGAGGCTTTGAAGACGTAAGGGATGCCCAGTTTGGTGGTGACTTCAACATAGGCCTCGGCCACTTGCATCGCCAGATCGCGGCTTTCCAGCACGTTCATGCCGCCGATGAGGGTGAAGGGCAGATCGTTGCCGATGGTCAGGTTTGCGACGGTGATATGGGTCATGGTGTGGTGTCCTTCATTTTTCGAAAAAGGCGTTATCTGAGGGGCGGGGTCTGCCAGAGCCAGACCTTCATGCCGCCATGTGCGATGGCGGGCCCTTGGGGTTTCCACGGCAGACCAGTGGCTTTGGCGAGTGACGGCTCGGAGGTCACAAGCGCCACGCGCCAGCCTTTGAAACGCTCCAGCATGGTTTTGCCGAGTGTGCCGTAGAGCGGATACAGGAGCTGTTTGTTGCCAATGCGAGCACCGTAGGGTGGATTAACGATGACAAGGCCTTTGGGGCCTTCGGGCGGCGTTATCTCTCCGGCGGCGTGGTTGGCGAAATGGGTGAGGTGGGCCAGCCCAGCGCGTTCAGCGTTGGCGGTGGCCATGCGCACAGCGCCCGCGTCGCGGTCAGAGCCGTAGAATTGCGCGGGCGGCTGTTGGACGGGTGCAACCTTCATCGCCTCAAAGGCTTTTGCATCATAGTTGGCAAGGTCTTGAAACGCAAAGCTGCGCGAGCGGCCGGGCAGTAAGCCTGCGGCAATCTCCGCGGCCTCGATGACAAAGGTGCCGGAGCCGCACATCGGATCGACCACAGGTTCGGCGCCCGTATACCCCGCCTGCCGCAGCATCAGCGCGGCGAGGGTTTCGCGCATGGGCGCCTTGCCGACTGCTTCTTTATGGCCGCGCTTGTGCAGGCTTTCGCCTGATGTATCGAGACTGAACAACACGTTGTTGTCGTCAATACGGACCTTCAGGACCAAGGTCGCGTCGGGGTCCAGTGTCAGCCCATGGGTGTCAGTCAGCGCTTTTTCGATCCGCTGGGTTGCGGCACCTGCGTGATAAATTTTCGACGCTTTGGTGGTGACTTGGACCCTCAGGGGAATATCAGCGCGCAGCAGGTCGCCGAAGGGAAATTTGCGGCTGCGTTTGTCCAGCTGCGCAAGGTGGAAAGCCAGAAATCCGCCGATGCGTGCGAGCACCCGGGTGGCGCCGCGCAAGACCAGATTGGCGCGCCAGACGTCGGGCCAAGTGCCTTGCAGGGTCACGCCACCCGGAACAGCCACAGCACCGGCAAAGCCGCACTCCAGCGCCTCATCGCACAGCAGCTGCTCCAGCCCCGGAACGGTCACCAGAAAAATCTCGAAGGTTTGGGGATCACTCATGTGCAGGGGTTTAGTCTGTGCCGCGACAAGCTGCACGTCATTTTTGCGGGGTTTGCCAAAATATGGCCGTGATTGAGCGCAAGGAAGGTGCATGACATTTGCAAAAACATACCGCGAAGAGCGGCTGATCAACCGCCGCTCACGGGCGCGCACCGCGCGTATTCTGGGCCGCATCATCGGATTTGGGCTGACCGCCTGTTTGCTGGTGGCCCTCAAGACTGACCCTAAGTTGCGTGCCATGGTCGAAGATCTGGCGTTGGCGGCAGTTGGTGGCACGGTTCAGGAGGTGCAAGAGCCCGATGACTGGCAGGCGGACGCCATCGCCGAGCTGGAACACGAGCTGGGCAACCAAGAGGCGCGGAGGCAGGACCGGTTGGGAATTACCGGAGAGGCGCAGCAGGCGCTGCCGGTTGTGGGACAGATGCCTGTCAGTCGGGTTAAGGTGAACAGGGGTGGGTCGTGACAGGTGACAGGGCCTTCCGGGTTTAGAAGGCCCCTGCATTTTTCAAGGATTGGGAAGGGGGCGTCAGGCAACGCGCCTGCTGAGAATGCAGAAGCCCAGCGTGACGCCAATGACGACGGCGGCGATATACAGTTCTTCTGTGGGGCGGTCTGCGCCCGTGCCACTGATCATGTAAACCCAGACATAGTAGCCGGCTGCGCATATGGCAGAGAGGGCAAACACCTGCTTTGCGTGTCCGGAGGCCTTGAAAAGCAAGGCCGAGCCGAGCAATCCGGTGCCAGAGGCCACTGCAAAGGCAAGCCAGACCAGCAGCGGCGTGTCGTCAAGAGCCGCACCATGGGCGGGCGTTATCGCGCCCGTGCTGACTGCACCGGCGGTGTCCATAGAGACGCCCAGCCAAAACTGTAACAGGCCGAAAGCGTACCAGATTATCCCGATTACCGAGACCGCCTTTAACCAAGCAGGAGCGGTGGCGTGTCGTGCCGAGGGTGATGCAGTGTGCAGAGCTAATTATCCTTTCTTGGATGCGTTTTTGGTCGGCCTTTCCTAAAGGGGCCAGTTTTCAATGCCTTGTTTCTTCTTTGCCAAAAGCCCGAAGATCGGGGACAGAACGCCGACCATGCGGCCCGTGACCGCGGGGCGTCCGTTTTCGCACAGCGCTTTCAGATTCGATCCGATAAAGCCTTGTGCAGAAACCATTTCCTTGAACAGCTTGCCGCCCTCGACCGCATTCTCGATGGCCAGCGAAAATTCGGTTCCGCCGTCTTTCTCGACAAGCGCGTAAGTGACCTTGCACGGCGGCTCGTCGATGTTGGTCATCTGGAAGGTGTGCGAATAGATGTGCGGGGGATTAAAGGCGATGACTTCTCCCACCACCATGGCGACCTTTTTGTTGGGGTGAACCATCCGGTAACGCGCGCCCGCTTTCAGGCCGTCGGTGGTTTGACAAATGGAGCCAAAGAAGAAGGGCAAAGCCTTGTCTGTAGCGACAAGCGTGGACCAGACCACATCAATCGGGGCTTTGATGAAGGTGCGGTTGATGTTTGCTTTGGCAAATTGGGGCTCACTCATCTTGGTCCCTCCTTGTTAACTTTTTGGCGGCGGCTTCGGCGGCGTATTTGATGATGTTCACCCGATCTGCCCAATGGGCCGAATAGGTGTCGGTCCATCTGTCGTGGATGTCCTGTATCGGCATGGCGTTCAGATAGAGTTTTCGGGAGCGCCCGTCCTTTTCGCTGAGCACAAGGTTTGCCTTTTCGAGGACGGCCAGATGATTCATCACGGCAATCCGGCTTACATCAAAAAAATTCGCAAGTTTGCCGACGGTTAGGCCGGGTTCTGCGCGTATGTGATCCAGCATCGCCCGTCGCGTTACGTGCGCAAGGGCGTGAAAGATCGAATCCATTTCATCAGTTGTAGTCATGTAATTACATTATTACATAATTGACTTGAGTCAACAGCCTTGATCCGTCCGCGATGGGGCGGTTTCACAAAAGGGGTGGGTTAGGAAAAGGGGAGTACCGCAAGTGCTGCTTTATCGGCTCCGCTCAGAACCACTGTCCGGGTTCCATCAGGCCCAAATCCAGCAATTGACGGGAATGCCATTCAAACGGGGCCGAGTTGTGCCATTTGAACGTCTCGATCTCGTAGCGGCTGCCGGGGTTGAGCTTTAGCGCCTTTGCCGTGCGGAACGAACAGATCGTCGCAGTGATGTTGTGGTGCCACGGGCAGGAGTAAGTGTTGTATTCTTCGTCCGAGAAGGTGTGATCCTCACGCAAGCGTAGGTCCGGGGCGGCTTTGAAAATGGCGATGCGGTCAATTTTACGGCGGGCAGGGGGGGACGTGTTCTTCATAGCGCCACCGCAGCCCGCCGAAAAAATCCAACTGCCGCTCCTTGGGGTGGCCATCGACCGTCGCATCGGGGCGTGCCAGTGCGTAATAGCCCGAACGGTCCAGATGCGCCCGCTCCAGCGATACAGCTTGCGGGTAGAGATCCAGATCATCGGCGTAGAGGTCGATAATATAGGTCAGCATCGACGCGCGCCGTTCTTCGGTGTGGAAAGCCAGCATTTCCGCAATCGTGCGGGTCTCGCAGAAAGGGAAGAAGAGGTATTCCGCGTTGTAGCAATAGTAGATCCATTGGCCTGCCGCGGCATCAATTACCGCATTCACTACGGCCTCGGTAGCGCCATCGCGGGACATATCGTAATCGATGCGGTGCACCGTGTCCTGCAAATCACGTGGCAATTCGAACATTGGCGGCATCAGGGCCAGCACTTGGGTAAAGCCCATCTGCAAGTGATGGCGCAGGGTTGTGTCGATCTCTACATCATCCTCGACCAGCACAAGTGCGATAGGCCCCTTGGCAAGGGCGCTGCGTTGCGAGGTGATAAACTGGTCCAGCGAAGGATAGTGCATGAGGGTTCGGTTTCCGGTTCGGCAGAATTGGGTTGTGGCGTAGAATCGGTTAATTCGACGTGCATTGCAAGATGCGACACAGGCTGATAGTCCGCCGGACATCCCCGTTCCCTTGATAATGCGTAGGCTTGCTTCATGTCCGACACTAAAACAGACACACCCAAAAAGCTGTTTATCAAGACTTACGGCTGTCAGATGAACGTTTATGACAGCGAGCGGATGGCAGAAAGCCTTGAGGGCTATGTGCAAACAGATACCGCCGAAGATGCGGATATGATCCTGCTCAACACCTGCCACATCCGCGAGAAGGCGGCAGAGAAAGTCTATTCCGAGCTGGGGCGGATGAAGTCACTGAAAGATGCCAAGCCGGACCTCAAGATTGGAGTGACGGGATGTGTGGCGCAGGCCGAAGGCGCCGAGATCATGCGCCGCCAGCCTGCTGTGGATCTGGTTGTCGGGCCGCAGTCCTATCACCGTTTGCCGCAGATGGAGGCGCGTGTGCGTCAGGGGCTGACAGCGCTGGACACGGATTTCCCTGAAGAAGACAAATTTGCCCACCTCAAAGGGCGCGGCACCAAAGCGCGCCGCGCGCCTTCCGCGTTTCTGACGGTGCAAGAGGGATGCGACAAGTTCTGCGCCTTCTGTGTGGTGCCCTATACACGCGGCGCCGAAGTATCCCGCCCTGCCGAGCAGGTTGTGCGCGAGGCGCAGGAGCTGGTCGAGCGCGGTGTGCGTGAAGTCACCCTGCTGGGACAGAACGTCAACGCGTATCACGGCGGTATGACGCTGGCGCAGCTTATCCGCGCCTTGGGCAAGGTCGACGGGCTGGAGCGGATCCGCTATACTACCAGCCACCCTAACGACATGGATGATGACCTGATCGCGGCCCATGCGGACACGCCCAAACTGATGCCCTATCTGCACCTGCCTGTGCAGTCCGGCTCGGATAAAATCCTCAAACGGATGAACCGCAGCCATACGGCTGAAAGCTATCTGCGCCTGATCGAGCGGATCCGGGACGTGCGTCCGGATATCATGATGTCGGGTGATTTTATTGTGGGCTTTCCCGAAGAGACCGAAGCTGATTTTCAGGCGACACTCGATCTGGTGGAGCAGGTGAACTACGGCTACGCCTATAGCTTCAAATACTCCACCCGCCCCGGCACGCCGGCTGCCAGCCGCCAGCAGGTTGATCCCGCTGAGGCGGATGCACGTTTGCAGCGGCTGCAAGCCCTGATTACCCGCCAGCAACACGCCATCCAAGACAGCATGGTCGGCCGCGACTTGTCGGTGCTGGTCGAGCGTGCGGGCCGGAACGTGGGCCAGATGCTGGGCAAGTCCGAGTATCTGCATTCCGTCCATATTGACAACGCCACTGCACAGATCGGCGAAGTGGTGCCGGTCCGGATCACCCGCGCGATGACCAACTCGCTCACTGCCGTTCAGATTTAGCCCCCCCCCCTCTGCCAGTCCTGCGTGATTCTTTGACGCCGGAGCGTTCTGCCCTAAATCGCCTACTGAGTGTGCAAGCCGCTGAATTACGTCGCCCAAGTAGCGATTTCCAGGGACTTACACACCACATAGCCCTTTCCTCGGCGCAAAGTTTTGCCTAACCTATTGGGATGTGAAGGACATTGTTGGGGCGCTGCCGCCTATGCGATTACTTCGGGGGAACAAGATAGGGAAAAGAGCTGTGGCAAACACACTTTTAAAACCGTGCGCATGGTTGCGGGAGCTGCGATGGTAGCTGCTCTGGCCCTTCAGGGCGCTGCGGTGAACGCACAAACCAAAAGCCAATCGGGTCGCGACAAAGGTCAGTATATTCCAACCATCTGGGTTGATCCCGACGGGTGTGAGCACTGGGTAATGGACGATGGTGTAGAGGGCTATCTGTCCGGCCGTCTAGATAAATACGGCAAGCCCGTCTGCTCTGGCGTGGCTGCGCCGACCCAAACAGTGGGTGACTTCAAAAAAGGTGGCACCAAGATTTTCGGCGATCGGATCTGATCTTGGCATACCGTTTCCAATATAAGAGGGGCCGGAGTGGAGACACTGCGGCCCTTTTTGCGTGGTGACACTGGCAGTGCCAACTGCCGCGCCCTATCTAACATTTTCTAACGCCTGAAAGGACCTGTCTTTGCCCTCATCCGATGTTCGCACGCCTGAAACCGGCCCTCCGGGGCCAGTGCTGGAATTTTCTGAAAACCGCCTATTGATCGATTTGTGCGGCCCGTTTGATCAACATCTGGCAGCTATCGAAAAGGCGCTGGACGTACAGATTGTGCGGCGTGGCAATTTCCTGACCCTTCTGGGCGAGCCGCCGCTGACCGAGCGGGCGGCGCAGGTACTCCAATCGCTGTACGCGCGCCTGGAAGGCGGGCGCGGGGTTGAGCCTGCTGATATTGATATGATCCTGCGGATGGGTGACTCCGCCGAAGATACGGGCGTGCGGGCAGGTGACCAGATTGAGATGCCCATCAGCGGCGGTATTGAAATCCAGACCCGCAAGAAACGGGTCGAGCCGCGCACAGAAGCGCAAAAGGCCTATGTGCAATCGTTGTTCGAAAACGAGATGGCCTTTGGCATCGGCCCTGCGGGGACGGGCAAGACCTATCTGGCGGTGGCTGTAGGGGTGTCGATGTTCCTGTCGGGCAAGGTGGACAAAATCATTCTCAGCCGTCCGGCGGTTGAGGCGGGTGAGCGTTTGGGCTTCCTGCCGGGGACGCAGGACGAAAAGATCGACCCGTATATGCAGCCCCTATATGACGCGCTGAATGACTTTCTGCCGGGCAAACAACTGGCAAAGCTGCGCGAGGAAAAGGCGATCGAGATTGCACCGCTGGCATTCATGCGCGGGCGTACGCTGTCCAATGCCTTTGTCGTACTGGACGAGGCACAGAACGCGACCACAATGCAGATGAAGATGTTCCTGACCCGTCTGGGCAAGGGCTCGCGCATGGTGATCACCGGCGACCGCACACAGATTGATTTGCCGCGCGGTCAGGCGTCGGGTCTGGCGGACGCGGAGAGGTTGCTCAAGTCGATCCCGAAGATCAGTTTCAACTACTTCACCTCCAAAGACGTTGTGCGCCACCCGCTGGTTGCCGCAATTATCGAAGCTTACGAAGCAGAGGCGGAGCGCGCCCTGAGCCGCGATTCCTGAGGCGGTAATGGACACGCTTGATATCCTGATAGACGCGCCGGTCTGGGATGAGGCGGCTCTCGCCCCCCTTGCCAGCCGTGCGGTGGTTGCTACCCTGCGCCATATGGCGTTGGACCCTGAGGCTTGCGAAGTGGCCATACTGGCATGTGACGATGCGCGTATCGCTGCCCTCAACGCTGAGTTTCGCGACAAGCCGACACCGACAAATGTGCTCAGCTGGCCCGCACAGCCCTTGGCACCTCCCGCCGAGGGAGTCGCGCCGCCGCAACCTGAACGGGGCTTTGACGGTATGTTCGAATTGGGTGATATCGCGCTCAGCCATGACACCTGTGCCCGCGAAGCTCTCGAATCAGGCAAGCCGTTTGAGGACCACCTGACCCATCTGATTGTGCATGGAGTGTTGCATTTACTCGGCTATGACCACATCTGTGATGGCGATGCGGCGCTTATGGAGGGGATCGAGGCCGAAATTCTTGGCAATCTCGGATTGGATGACCCATATAGTGCAGGTAGTATGCTAACAGGTGCGCCATGACGTACCACTTTTACAAGACAGGACCCAATGGGCGATACTGACGGACCATCTAACGCTGCGCAGAGCGCGCAGGATTATTCCTCACTCGAAGACGACAGCACGCAAGAACCCGGCAGGAGCGGCTTTTTCAGCCGCGTGATCGGTGCGCTTAGCCCTTCCGAGGCTGTTGACACAACTCTCGCCACCTCTCCGAACGGCCAGCAGACTACCACAGGTATGGGTAATTTGCGCCGTATGCGGGTTGACGACGTAATGGTGCCAAAGGCCGATATCACAGCGGTCAGCGTGACGTCGAGCATGGCAGAGCTGGTGGAAGTGTTCAAAGAGAGCGGCCTGACGCGTCTGCCTGTTTATGACGGCACGCTGGATACGCCTGTGGGCATTGCGCACCTCAAGGATTTGGCGCTGCAATTCGGTTTCAACGGCAAGCCAAAGGATTTTGACCTGAGGGCCATGCTGCGCCCGCTGGTCTATGTTCCCCCTTCGATGACCATCGGTGTTTTGCTGACCAAAATGCAGGCCGAGCGGCGTCATATGGCGTTGGTGATTGATGAATATGGTGGCGTTGACGGTCTGGTGACCATCGAAGACCTGATTGAACAGGTTATTGGTCAGATCGAGGATGAACACGACGTTGAAGAAGGTGAATACTGGACCGAGGAAAAGCCCGGCCAGTATCTTGCGCTTGCTAAAACTCCGCTATCGGATTTCGAGAACGAGGTCGGGCTGTCGCTGACAGATCATGATGACGTCGACGAAGAAGAAATCGACACGCTGGGCGGGCTGGTTGTGATGTTGTCGGGCCGTGTCCCCGCACGCGGTGAAGTTGTTGTGCACCCCGATGGCCCCGAATTCGAGGTGATGGACGCGGATCCGCGCCGGATCAAGCGCCTGCGGGTTCGGATGAACGTCTCCCCGGCATGATGAACGAGACGCGGCTGCGATGGCTGCTGCTGGTGGCGCTGGGCGCCGCTGCGGCACTGGGGCAGGCGCCTTTTGATGTGTCATTTGTAATGGTTGTGGCGATGGCGATCGCTGTGCGGCTCGGTTCGTTCGCGGTGACACCGCGGGCGGCTGCGGCCTGCGGTTTTGCCTTCGGTTTCGGCTATTTTGCAGTGGCGCTGCACTGGATCGTTTCGCCGTTTCTGGTGGATGTCGCGCGGCATGGCTGGATGGCGCCGTTTGCCGTTGTGATGATGGCTACGGGGGGCGCTACCTTCTGGAGCATCGCATTCTGGGGCGCGCGGCGCCTGTCCCGGGGAATCTGGGCGCTGGTCCCGTGCTGTACCGCAGTCGAATTGGCACGGGCCTATATTTTCACCGGCTTTCCCTGGGCCTCTCCGGCGCAAGCGATGGTTGACAAGTTGCCCGGTCAGGCGCTGGCATGGGTCGGGCCGCATGGCCTCAATCTGATGATCTTTGCGGCTGCTGTCTTGATGGCTTCGCTGGTGGCAAAACCATGGAGGCTGCGTTTTGTGGCGCTTGTGCCGCTTGGGATGGTCATGCTGGAGCCTTCCATGGCGAACCGCGTCGAGAATACAGGCACTGTGCTTCGACTGATCCAGCCCAACGCCCCCCAGCACGAAAAATGGGATCCTGACAAAATCGGCATTTTCTATAAACGCCAGTTGTTGTTCACCGCGGCAGAGCCTGATGCGCAACTGGGTGCACCTGATCTCATCATCTGGCCTGAAACGGCCATTCCGTGGGGCTTGCACGGCAGTGAGGTTATTCTGGAGGAAATCAGCGCCGCCGCGAAAGGCGTGCCAGTGATCCTCGGGGCGCAGCGGAATGAAGATCAGCGGCATTTTAATGCGCTGGCGGTTCTGGGGCCTTTGGGGGAGATCACCCAGATTTATGATAAATATCATCTGGTGCCGTTTGGCGAGTATGTACCGTTTGGCGATTTCCTCGCGCGTTTTGGTATTTATGGTATGGCGCCACAACATGGCGCAGGATTTAGCAAGGGGGCAGGGCCGCAACTGCTGGACCTTGGGCCGCTTGGCCGCGCATTGCCGTTGATCTGCTACGAGGCGGTGTTTGCCCAAGATGTAAACGCTGCACCGGCACGGCCTGATTTTATCATCCACGCGACAAATGATGCGTGGTTCGGCACGCATGCAGGGCCGCAGCAGCATCTGGCACAGGCGCGGATGCGCGCAATCGAACAGGGGCTGCCGGTGGCGCGGGCGGCAAACACAGGTATTTCAGCGATAATTGACCCGCACGGGCGTGTTCTGGACAGCCTTGGCTTGGGGCAGGCGGGCTATGTCGATGCGGCCCTGCCGCAGGCGCTTGCTCCGACGCTGTATAGCAAAACAGGTGATGTTCCGCTTACGCTATTGGTGGTGGCGCTGCTGTGTTTTGCGGTGATGCGGCGTGTGACCAGACAGCGCAGGCTGTCCGAATAGCGATTGACCCTTTAGGCGAGGCGGCTTACTTCGGAACGGATGCACCACAACGGCTTCCTGACGTGGTGCTTGATCATTATTGGAGCACGTTCATGTCCCGCAAGTCCTATGTATTCACTTCGGAATCCGTATCCGAAGGCCATCCCGATAAAGTCTGTGACCGGATCAGCGACGCGGTGCTGGACGCCTTTATCGCCGAGGAGCCCGAAGCGCGGGTTGCGGCCGAGACATTCGCGACCACAAACCGTGTTGTCATCGGTGGTGAGGTTGGTCTCTCCGACCGTGAAAAACTGCACAGTTATATGGGTCGTATCGAAGAGATCGCGCGCGCGTGCATCAAAGACATCGGCTATGAGCAGGACAAGTTCCACCACGAAACTGTCGAGATCACGAACCTGCTGCACGAGCAGTCGGCGCATATCGCGCAAGGCGTGAATTCTGGCGAAGGTAAAGACGAAGGTGCGGGTGATCAGGGCATCATGTTCGGCTATGCCACGGACGAGACTGAAATGCTCATGCCGGCACCCATCCATTATGCGCATGCCATCCTGCGCCGTCTGGCCGAGGTGCGCAAAGACGGCACCGAGCCTACGCTGCGCCCTGATGCGAAATCCCAACTGTCGGTGCGCTATGAGAACGGTCAGCCTGTCGGCGTCACCTCTATTGTCCTGAGCACGCAGCATGCGGACGAAAGCCAGAGCAGTGCGGACATCCGCGCGATTGTGGAACCCTACATTCGCGAAGTTCTGCCAGAGGGCTGGATCACTGATGCAACGGACTGGTGGGTGAACCCCACAGGCACGTTTGTGATTGGCGGGCCGGATGGGGATGCAGGCCTGACGGGGCGCAAGATTATAGTTGATACCTATGGCGGTGCCGCTCCACACGGTGGCGGTGCATTCTCGGGCAAAGACCCGACAAAAGTTGACCGCTCTGCCGCTTATGCCGCGCGCTATCTGGCAAAGAACGTGGTTGCTGCAGGCCTTGCATCCAAATGCACCATCCAGCTGAGCTATGCCATCGGGGTGAGCAAGCCGCTGTCGATCTATTGCGACACGTTTGGTACAGGCGAAGTCGAGGCGGAAGCGATCGAGCGCGCCATTGGCCGCGTGATGGACCTGACCCCGCGCGGTATCCGCAATCACCTGAAACTGAACAAGCCGATCTACCAGCGCACCGCAGCCTATGGCCATTTCGGCCGCGCGCCCGATGCCGATGGCGGCTTCAGTTGGGAACTGACGGACCTTGCGGATGCGCTGAAATCCGAACTCTAAGACCACTGCGCGCGGCAGCACACCATTGCAGCCGCGCGCCAACCCCGCTACATGCGCGGGCATGAACACACCTGTCAGACCCCGCCGTAATTTCTATGGCCGCCTCAAGGGCCATAATCTCAAGCAATCCCAGAAGGATTATCTTGAAGAAGACCTGCACGCCCTGTCACCGGGCGCTGTGGATTGGGACGCAAACCCCGAACGCAAGATGCTGGACCTTGATGCCATGTTTGGCGGCAAGCCAACATGGCTGGAGGTTGGGTTTGGCGGCGGCGAGCATATGGTGCATCAGGCGGCAACCAATCCTGACGTCGGCATCATCGGTTGCGAGCCCTACATCAACGGTGTGGCGATGCTGCTGGGCAAAATTCGCAAGGCGGGCGTGGAGAACGTCAAGGTTCACCCCGGAGACGTGCGTGATATGTTCGATGTTCTACCCGAGGAGAGTATCTCCAAGGCGTTCCTGCTCTATCCTGATCCGTGGCCCAAGACCCGTCACCACCGCCGCCGCTTTGTGACAGAGGAGCATCTGGTGCCGCTGCACCGAGTGCTGAAACCGGGTGCGATTTTCCGCGTTGCAACGGATATCGAGGATTACGTCCGCCAGACGCTGGAAGAAGTGCCGCGTTTCGGGTTTGAATGGCTGGCTGAAAGCCCGACCGACTGGCGCGCGCCATGGGATGACTGGATTTCAACGCGGTACGAGCAAAAAGCCCTGCGTGAAGGTCGTACGCCGCATTACCTGACCTTCCGGCGGGTCTAGCCTTTATCTTCCGAAGCATCTTCTTTGGGCTGCACAGCTTTGGCTGTCCTAAAACCTTTGGCCTACGCCAAAATATATTCAATGAATTTAATTCATAGACTTACAAATTCTCTGTGCTAGGCTTTTCCCAAGATCTTCGGGAACAAGGCGGCGAATGTGGCGATTGCACCTAAAAAAGGTTTGGAGGTATCGCCGTTGGTGGCGCACCCACCCGGTGCCAGTGGCGTGCATTTGCTGGCATCGCGCCTCAAACGGATGCTGGATGCAGACATCAATACAACCCTTAGCAAGCATTGTGATCTGAGCCTGCCGCAATGGCGCATTCTGGCCGTTCTGCGTGATCAGCCCAAGCCGGTCAGTCAGAAAAAGCTGGTGGTAGAGATCGCCTTTGCCCAAGGGCAGACCAGCCGCGCGCTCTTTGCCCTTCAAGCGGACGGGCTGATCCTTGCAAGCCAGTCCAAGGCCGACCGCCGATCGTGGAATTATTCGATCACCGATCTGGGACGCAAGCAGATCGATACAATACTCCCCCACATGGAGGCGCGTCGCGACGCGGTGGAGGGGGTATTGGATCGTGATGAAATTGCGCAGTTCGAAGCGACGGTGGCAAAGCTGTTGAGCGTTCTGATCGAGCGTGCACAAAGCTAGGGAAATTGATCAAGGCGGGCAGTTCAAGCCCGTAAAACAAGCCAAAGGGAGAAGAAAATGACAACGAAAAGACAGTTTTTCAAAGCACTTTACGGCGTGATAGCCAGCGCGGCGCTGTTTGCCGCGCTACCTGCGCAGGCAGACGGCTGGAAGCCTGCGGGCCCGCTGACAATTGAGATCGGCTTTGGTGCCGGTGGCTCGACGGACGTTATTGGCCGGCTTGTGGCAAATACGATGAAGGAGCAAACTGGCTGGAACGTGATTGCCGAAAACAAACCCGGCGGCGGCGGCATGGCGATGTTCACAGCGATTGCAAACAAGCCGGCGGATGATTCCACTGTGGGTCTGGGTGTGAACATGCCTGTGATGATCAACCTTGTGACGCGGCCCGATGAGGTGAAATTCACGCTGGATGATTTTGCCTATCTTGGCACGGCAGCGGGGGCGCAGCTGGCGCTGGTTGCCCGTGCCGATGCGCCGTTTGACGATCTGGCGGGTTTGATCGAATACGCCAAAGCCAACGGGGGGCTGGCGATCGGGTCGGATGCGCAGCCGCAGGTTCTGACGATGCAGAAAGTGGCCGAGCAGGCGGGGACCGAGTTCCAGTTCCTGTCCACAAAAAGCAGTGCGGAAATCTTGAAGTTGCTTCTGGGGGACAGGCTTTGGCTGGTTTTGCAACGGGAACCCATGTGGAATACCTCGAATCCGGTGATCTGAAGATGATTGCCAGTGCCAACCGCACGCGCCACTCCTATGCGCCGGACACAGCTACGCTGATTGAGCAGGGCTATGATGTCTATGTAGATCCATGGTTCTATTTCGCCATGTCAGCCGGATCATCCGCCGAAGTGCAGGCCGCTATTGCAGCAGCTCTTGCTGCGGCATTGGAGACAGACGAAGTGAAAGCCGCCGTGCATAACGCGCTAAACACCGAGGTGGTAAACCTTGGGCCAGAAGCGACAAAGAAGATGCTGGGTGACGGCATCGACAACGTCAAAGTGCTGTTCGGCAAGTAATCCCGTCACTTTTGGAGAGCGTCTGCGCCGGTTGGTGCGAGCGCTACACATATCATGAACAACATGACTGACCGGCTTTGCGGCCTCTTCTTTGTGCTCTTCGGGTTGATGTTATTTTTCTATCTCATCCCGACCCAGATCGAGACAGTGGACTACGGGGCAATCCGCCCCAAAACCATGCCGCAAATACTGGCGGTCATCATTGGGGTGTTCGGCTTTATCCTGATGGTAAAGCCTGCGGATGGCAGTAATTTGCAGCCAATGCCCTGGGGCAGGTCCAGCCTGATTGTTGCTGTGTTGTCCGGCGGGCTGTGGCTGATCTCTCTGTTCGGGTTTATCTTTATGGCACCGTTTCTGGCGCTTGTTCTCATGGTGATCATGGGAGAGCGCCGCCCGCTCTGGCTTGGCCTTGGCGTGGTGGGCATGCCTGCGCTGATCTGGTTTGCCGTCACGATCCTTTTAGAAAGGCCGCTGCCATGACTGCGGCTGTCACATTCCGGAGCGCATCATGCCAGAGCTGAGCATCGTACTGGCGGGGCTGGCGGACGCCTTCACCCTGACCAACCTGTTTTTTGTATTTATCGGCGTCGTTCTGGGCCAGTTTGTGGGCGCTGTTCCGGGCATTGGCCCTGTGATGGCCATGGCCATCGCCATCCCGTTTACCTTCGGCCTTGATGCGCTGGTTGCCATCGGCTTTTTGATGGGGGTGAACAAGGGGGGGCTTGTGGGCGGTGCGATCCCCGCAATCCTGATGAACACGCCCGGCACGCCAGATGCCGCCGCGACAGCGCTCGACGGCTATCCGCTTGCCATGCAGGGCAAGCCGTTGAAAGCCACCAAGATGGCGCTGTTCTCGTCCATCACAGGCGATACGTTCAGTGATCTTGTATTGATTACTGTCTCTGCTCCGTTGGCTGTTTTGGCCCTGCGCATGGGTCCGGTCGAGGTGATGGGTCTGATCATTCTGGCGTTTTGTGTGATTACGGGGCTGATCGGCAATTCGGTTTCCAAAGGGATTATTGCAGCGGCACTGGGGATGTTGGCGGCGACTGTCGGCACCGATCCGCAACATGCCACGCCCCGGTTCTATTTTGGCTACTTCGAAATTTATGACGGCCTACCGCTTGCTGCGGTTGCCATCGGGATGCTCGCAATATCGGAGATCCTGCGCCGCATGGGCGAAAACGCAGGTGTGATCAAAGCAGGAATCGCGATACGCGATACGGGTAATCCGGCGGATCAGCGCATCTCGTGGGCGGAATACTGGTCATGCCGCTACACAATGCTGCGGGGCACAATCATCGGGACGATACTGGGCGCCTTGCCCGGCATCGGCTCCACTGCGGCGGCGTTTATGTCCTATGCCGGTGCGCGGCAGGCCTCTTCCGAGCCGGAGACATATGGCAAAGGCAGTCTGCACGGCATTGCAGCTTCTGAATCCGCCAACTCGGCTGTGATGGGAGCAAACCTGATCCCGCTACTGACGTTGGGCATCCCGGGCAGCGTAGGGGCCGCCCTGATCATCAGCGCGTTTATGATCCACGGCATCCAGCCCGGCCCGCTGCTGTTTGAAAAACAGGGACAGCTGATTTATGGCCTGTTCGGTTCGATGATCCTTGCGAATATGCTGAACCTGCTGGTCGGTCAGATCGGCATGCGTTTCTGGATCAAGGTTGTCTCGGCGCCGGAAACCATCATCTTCCCCACAGCATTGCTGCTGTGCTTTGTGGGTGTGTCGCTTGCTTCGGGCGGTATCTTTGGCATTGCCATCATGCTCATTTTTGCCGTGCTGGGCTTTGTTATGAACGCCTTGGGGATTTCGGTGGTAATCTTCATCATTGCCTTTTTCCTTGGTCCGCGGCTTGAGGAATCCTTGTCGCAGACCCTTGCGCTGCTGAACGGCGATGTTTGGGCGTTGTTGAACTATCCGATTGCACTGGCGCTGGTGGCAATGTCTGCCGTTACGTTGGTGATGATCCGACGCAAATCCAGAACTTAACCTACCGACAAGACGGAGCCGAAAATGCCAAAGAAAATCCTGTTCATCATGTGTGACCAGCTCCGTTTTGATTACCTCGGTTGTACGGGGCACCCCTCGATCCGTACGCCCAATATTGATGCACTGGCCAAGCGGGGCGTGCGGTTTGACAAAACCTATGTGCAGTCCCCTATCTGTGGCCCCAGCAGGATGAGCTTTTACACAGGCCGCTATGTCCGTAGCCACGGTGCGCATTGGAACGGCTTTCCCCTGCGGGTGGGCGAGATGACTTTGGGTGATCACCTGCGGCCTTTGGGCGTGAGGACGGTCCTGTGTGGCAAGACCCACATGGTGCCTGATACCGAAGGGATGGCGCGTCTGGGTATGGATCCGCGCAGCCCGGAGGGTGTGCGCAGTGCCGAAGGCGGGTTCGAGATATGGGACCGCAACGACGGTGTCACACCGGACGGTGCGAAAAAGCAGCCGACGCATTATCAGGACCATCTGCGCAGTCTGGGCTACGAGGGTGAAAACCCGTGGCACGAATGGGCGAACTCGGGCGAGACCGAGGCGGGCGAGATCCTGTCGGGTTGGCTGCTGAAACATGCAGCCGAGCCCGCGCGTGTGGCGGAGCCTGAGTCCGAGACGCCCTATACCACAACCCGCGCGATCGAGTTTATGGAACAGGCCAAAGGCGACAGCTGGTGTCTGCATCTGAGCTATATCAAGCCACATTGGCCCTATATCGTCCCCGCCCCCTATCACGACATGTATGGCAAGGATGATATCCTGCCTGTGTCGCGCAGTGACACGGAACGGGTCGACCCCCATCCGCTGATGGCGGGCTATTACGGCCACCGCTATTCCAAAACCTTCAGCCGCGATGATGTGCGCGAGGCGGTGATCCCCGCCTATATGGGTTTGATCACCCAGATCGACGACCAGATCGGGCGGCTTGTGACCTATCTGGAGGAAAGCGGGCAGGCGGACGAGACGCTTATTGTGTTCACCTCCGACCACGGCGACTATCTGGGTGATCACTGGCTGGGCGAGAAGGAGCTGTTTCACGATCAATCGGCGCGGATTCCGCTGATCATCATGGACCCGTCGCGCAGTGCGGACGGCACGCGCGGCAGTATCTGCACCGACCTGACCGAAGCGATTGATCTGCTCCCGACGTTTGTTGATTTTATGGGGGGCGAGGTGCCTGCGCATATCCTTGAGGGGCGTTCGCTGATACCGGCAGTGGCCGGCACGCCGTCCCCTGCGCGCGAAGTTGTGATCTCTGAGTACGACTATTCCGCCCGTGCCTATTTGCGCCATCTCAGCCCTGATATAAAAAGCTGTGCCTTGACGATGGTCTACGATGGCCGTTGGAAAATGGTCTGGGTGGAGGGGCATCGCCCGATGCTGTTTGACCAGCAGATCGATCCGGAAGAGTTCCATGATCTGGGCGGTGATGCGCGCTATGCGGATCAGATTGCGCGGTTGTCCCGACACCATTTTGACTGGGCGCGCGGCCAGCACAACCGTGTGACATGCTCGGATGCGCAGATCGATGCGCGCTGTTATGACGAGGCAAAGGATGGTGTGACGCTGGGGTTCTGGAACGAAGATGAGCTGGACGCGTGGCGTCGCGAAACGCAAGGCTGAGCACCCCAGGGGCACCCCTCCCAACAGGCGAATGGAAGAAATGAAACTGTTTTCAAGCAAGAACCGGCCACCGCATATGGGGTCTTTTCCAAACGAGCTGTTGGCGCGGCGTGCAGATGTGCCTGAACTGGCGGATGTTCCGGCCTATGCGCAGTTGATGTTCGACCGCCCCGATGATCCGCGTAGCGTTGTGAATGCGATGCGGGAATATCAGGCGATGCTGGACGCAATTCGCCAAGGCAGCACAAACAGCCAGCCAGCTGCCTGCCCCGATGATCCGGCGGAGCGGGCCGCGCATTTAAAATCCTTTGGCTACTTTGCCGATGCCGCTGTGGTGGGAACCTGTCTTTTACCGCCAGCCGC
This sequence comes from Sulfitobacter sp., assembly GCA_029252045.1. Classification (GTDB taxonomy): domain Bacteria; phylum Pseudomonadota; class Alphaproteobacteria; order Rhodobacterales; family Rhodobacteraceae; genus Sulfitobacter. The sequence continues at coordinate 23,125 of JAQXCD010000020.1, read as the reverse complement.
ATTTTTGACAACACCACACCGCAACCCCGAATTGCCACGCCTTGTGCAGGCGCTGCAAACCCGCCAGACTAAGACCCTGGCCGCCGGTATCGACATGATCATGGCGGACCTGCGGGATTCCATAAAGGCGCAGCCGTCAGCGATAAGCGGGCATACCCATGCCATCGTGTTTCTCTACGAGAACCCGCGCGCGCCCGATGCGGGCGAGGCGGGAACCGATTGGATAGAGGGTGCGCAAGCCCACCGTGCGGGCCTGCTGGCAGCGGAGACAGCTGTGGTCATGGCCGAATACATCCGCCTGCTGGGCTATGACGCGCGGGCGCATAGCTGTGCGGATGCAGATGTGGACCTGAACCGGCTGGCTGTTGCCGCTGGGCTTGCGACCGTCGAGAAGGGCGTGCTGACGCATCCATACATCGGGGCGCGCTTTGGTCTTGCCGCGATCACGACAACGTTTGAGATAGCACCGGACCTGCCGCTGGCCCCGATGTCTGCACAGCCTTCGTCGGCCTTTGGCTTCAAGTGGCGGGTTGGTGGTGCTTATGCCCGCAACGCAAGCAACGCTGTGCCCTTCGCCAAACGCCGCTTTGTTGATGGTGCGCACCCGTTCGAGACGCTCAAGCGGGTGGATGATCCAACCACCTATATTGATGCCGCCCGCGTGGCGCGGGTGCCCAAACGCGCCGACCTGTTTGTGCGCGCGCAATTCGGCGATATGGGCAAGGCTGCGCAAAAGGGGGCAGCGGGCGGCTATTACGCCCGCAAGGCCGCCCCGTCGATGGCACAGCGCCGGGCGCTGGGGGCGTTTGTACTGCTGCAAGACGGTGCACCTGCGGACACCCGCGTGCAGCTGCCACCGCGAGAGGCGGCCGATCTGGTCAAGGCGACGGCCTATTGGCTGGGCTGTGACGCGGTTGGCATCTCGGGTTGTCCCGATTGGACGTGGTATAGCCATGATGCGCGCGGCGATGTGCTGAACCCGCCCCACGGTCATGCGATCAGCATGATCATCGACCAGGGTTTCGAGACAATGGAGGGGGCCAGCGGCGACGACTGGATCAGCGTGGCGCAATCCATGCGCGCCTATTTGCGGTTCTCGTTGCTGGGCGGTGTGATTGCCCAGCAAATCCGAAATCTGGGCTATGGTGCCAAGGCGCATACCGTGCTGGATGGCGAGGTTCTGCAACCGCCGCTGTTGTTGCTGGCGGGCTTGGGTGAGGTCAGCCGGATCGGGGAGGTGATCCTGAACCCGTTTCTGGGCCCGCGCCTGAAATCGGGTGTCGTCACCACCGATCTGCCGATGACCCACGACAAACCCATCGACTTTGGTCTGCAAAAATTCTGCGAGGTCTGCAACAAATGTGCGCGCGAGTGCCCGTCTGGGGCAATCACCGCAGGCCCAAAACTGATGTTCAACGGCTATGAGATATGGAAATCCGACAGCCAGAAATGCGCCACTTACCGCATCACTACGCCCGGCGGATCAATGTGTGGGCGGTGCATGAAAACCTGTCCGTGGAACCTTGAAGGTCTCTTCGCCGAGGCGCCGTTTCGCTGGGCGGCGATGAATATACCTGCCGCCGCGCCTGTGCTGGCCCGTCTGGATGATGCTTTAGGCAAGGGCGGGCTGAACCCCGTCAAGAAATGGTGGTGGGATTTGGAACTGGACGCAAATGGCGGCTATCTGGCCGCCAAAGCGCCGGTAAATGCACGGGCGCTGCAAAAGACACTGGACCTGAAATATGAGGACCAGACGCTGGCAGTTTATCCGGCGCCGCTTGCGCCGCCGCCCTATCCCTATCCGTTCCCGATGGACCGCGAGGCGGGGATCGAGGCCTATCAGGCCATGATCACGGCCGATGAATACAAGCTGCATGTGAAAAACGGCACTGTCGATACCGTGGCACATGTCTATTCCGCTGCGTTGGATAGTCCTGTTATTCAGGCGCTGGTCAGCAAGGCCGAAGTGATGACAGAGGGCATCACCAAATACGAATTCAGTGCGCCGGACGGGAGTGATCTGCCGCCGTGGCAGGCAGGTGCGCATCTGGACATCGTCGTCGCCCCCGAATTCTTGCGCCAGTACTCTATGTCTGGCAATCCGGCTGATCGCGGCACCTACCAGATTGCGGTTCTGCGTGAGGAAGCGGGGCGCGGTGGATCAAAGCTGATGCACCGCATCTTCATCAAAGGGCGGCGTGTGTTTATTTCCAAGCCAATAAACCACTTCCCCTTGGTCGAGGAGGCGGCACATACCGTCCTGATGGGCGGTGGTATCGGCATCACGCCGATGATCGCCATGGCGCATGAGTTGCACGCCCAAGGCCACAGTTTCGAGTTTCACTATTCTGGCCGCAGCCGCAGCAGCATGGGGTTTCTGGAGGATCTGGCAGGGTTTGGCTGGGCGGCACACGTCAATCTGCACGTCACGGATGAGGGCAGCCGCGCTGATATGGATGCCATCATGGCGGATCAGCCCGAGGGTACCCATGTCTACACTTGCGGGGCAGAGCCCTACATGAACGCGGTGATGCAGGCTGCAACGCAGGCGGGCCTGCCGGAAGAGGCGCTGCATCTTGAGTATTTCTCGGTGCCGGAGACGCCTGAGTATGTGAACCATGATTTCACCTTGCGGCTGGTACGTTCCGGGCGCGACCTGTTGGTGCCCGCGGATCGGGTTGCTACCGATGTGCTGGCCGAGAATGGCGTGCATCTGGATGTAAAATGCGCCGACGGGTTATGCGGTGTGTGCAAGTGCGGGCTGGTGTCCGGCGCGGTTGAACACCGCGATTTTGTGCTGTCCAAGGCCCAACGGGAGACTGCCGTGATCCTGTGCCAGTCGCGTGCCGCCGAGAAGGATGGCGTGATCGCGGTGGACCTCTAGTCGTAGCCGGTCATCTCGAGATAGCCTATCCCGTTGTGGCTGCCGCTGACGCGCACGGGGCCCTCCCAGTAGGGAATGGCCATATCCATCCACGCTTGGGTGTTGATCGCCTCTACGGTGATGTCGACGGCACGGTCAGGCACGCGGACCTGCCAACGGGTGGGCACCGCGCGGCCGCCAACGTCTGTTATGTCCAGCGGAGTGGCGTCAAAGCTGCCGTCGGGCAGGGTGGTTGTGCCACCTTCGGCTGCGATCCATGTGCCGGAGGTGTAGTAGCTGCCATCGGCCTGCCGCAGCCGGAACCCCATCAGCTTGGCCCCCGCCTCAAATGAAATCGAGAACCAGTCCCATCCGGTCTGGTCTGATGCCAAAGGCTGTGATGACCACTCGCGGTCCAGCCAAGCGGTGCCTATCACGGGCACATCGCCTTGGGGCAGGGTCAGCGTGCCTTCCAGCGCATAGAAGGGTTGGGAGTAGTAATAGCTGGCCTGTCCCTGTTGGGATTTGACCGAGTAGCCGTCCTGCCCGTGGAAAACCAGCGGCCCTTGCGCTGTCAGGGATACATCATAGGAGAACTGCGCCCCCGCCGCATGCAGCCGTACGGCATCAAGGGTGTCGCCGCGCATGTGCCATTCATCAATCCACGCCTCAAAAGGGGCTGGGGTGACGTCTGCCTGTCCGGTGCCGCCGCGCGCCAAACGCTCGGAGGTATAATGGGCTTTGGGCGTCGTCACTGCCGCATGGCCCAGCCAGACCTGCGGGCTGTCCCATCCGGTGGTGGCAAAGGGGGCAAGGGCAGAGCGGAACAGCGTCCATTGCAGCCCGTAAGGCGTGCCGTCAGGGCCGGTCATATTTGCGGTCAGGTACCACCACTCGATCCGGTAATCCGGGTGGGGGCCGTGATCGGCGGGAAAGTCGAACTCGGGTGCGGGGGCAGGCACGGCAAAGCCCCCGGCCTCACTGCCCATACCGGCAAAACCTTGCGCCGGTGCGGCGACGGGCATGCATAGCGCGAGGAGCATCGCGAGGAGGGCGGCCTTAGCGTGCATTTGCAAATACCTTCAACAGATCAGCAGGAGGGGTGCGTGCCAATTTGTGGGCGGGCCATGCGGCGGCCAAGGCGGCGGCAGCCAATGCGAACAATCCCATCACCGCATAGTCACGCGGGAAAAGATACATTGGCAGTTGCCAGCCAAAGGCCTCGACATTGACCACAGCCAGCAACACCCACGCCAGACCCAGCCCCAGCGGGAGGGCCATCAGCGCGGTAAGGCTGGCCAGCACAATGGCACGGATCAGCTCCAGCTGCCCCAACCGTGCCCGTGTCATGCCCAAGGCCCATGCCGGCGCCAGTTGCGGCACGCGCATCCCTGCCAATGTTAGCAAGCTCATAAAAATGGCAAACCCCGCGACACTGAGCGTGAGCACATTAAGCGCTGCCGTCACGGTAAATGTCCGCTCGAAGACCCCCAGCGAGAAGGCTTTGATCTGGGCCTGATCGGTTATGCTGGTTTCGGGCAGGCCGAAGTCCTCTGTCAGGGCAGTCTGCAAGGCGGCCACGTCCTGTGTGCGCAGGCCAAACCGCAGTGCGCGCACGTCGGGGTGCAGTGTGGCAAACAGCACCTCCGAGGTAATCGCCTGCCCGATGGGGTTGCCGTAATCCCCGAAAACACCCGCAATGGGCAGAACGTGGTCGGGTGCAATCGCCAGATCATCACCGACCCAAAGGCCTGCGCGCCGTGCCAGTTGCTCGTTGACCAGTACGGCATCACCGTCGGCAACGCGGTCCCAGACCTGCGGCGCAGCAGCAAGGAACTTCCAGTTTGCGCGGTAGGTCGTGCCGATACGTGCGCCGTAAATCTCGGCGGGCAGGCCCGCCAGTTCGACCTCTGCTGACAGCAAGGGCATCGTCTCGGACACGCGCGGTGCGACAAACGTCTCAAGGGCTGCGGCCTGTGCAGGGCTTTCGGTGTTGATGTAAAGGTCGGATGCCAGACGTTGGTCCAGAAATCCTGTAAACGTCAGGCGAAAGCTTGATACCATCGTAGAGACCCCGACATTTGCGGCCATCGCCAGCAATAGCGCCATCAGCGCAAGGCTGAGGCCTGGGAGTTGCTGGCGGGTGTCGGCCCAGAACCATTGTGCCGTAACACTGCGTGCGCTGGTGCTGGCCAGCCGCAAGGCAATGTCCAGCACCAGCGGCAGGGCGAGTGCGGCGCCGATCAAGAGACAAGCAAGCAGTGCAAAGCCCATCACCAGCCCCCCGCCCAGAAGGGCAAGCAGGCCCGCAAGTGTGAGCAGTCCGACGCTGACGGTGATTTGGACCCGCCGCGCTATGCCGCGTGCGGTGGCCCATGCCCGCGGTTGTGCACTGGCCAGCAGCGGCATGCGCGCCACCGATACCAGCGCGCCTGTCGCTGCTATGATCGTCCCCAGAACCGAGATAGCCATGCCAGACAGCCACCATGAGGGCCGCAGTTGCAGGGTGCCCGAGACCTGCGCGCCATATAGTCCTTTGAGCGTAGCGGCCACGTCGGGCAGCAGGCTGGCGGCTACCAGATAGCCCAGACACACGCCAACAAACCCGCCTATCAGCGACAGGAACAGCAGCTCGGCCGCCATCAGCGTGATCAGGCGGCGCAGGGGCATGCCCAACGCCCGCAAAGTGCGGATCATTGTGCGTCGCTGTTCAAACGCAAGGCCGATGGCGCCATGCACGATGAAAATCCCCACCGCGAAACTCAGCAAGCCGAAGGCGGTCAGGTTGAGGTGAAAACTGTCCGTGAGCCGTCCTACTTCTGATCCGCGCTGCGCGCCGCGCAGGACCAGCGCGGGTGCAACATCGGCCAAAGCCGGGCGCCCTATGGGCTGGTTGGGGGCAATGATCAAGCGGTTGAACTTGCCCGTGGCCCCCAACAGGCGTTGGGGGACTGCAATGTCGGTGATGGCTGTATCGGGCGCGATGGACGCGACAACGACAACAGGCGCGTCGATCGCGCCCGCCAGTTTCGCGGCCGTCACGGCATTGGCAAAGACGGGTGGATTGGCCAGAAACTGTGGCAGGTCAATGCCAGCGTCGCCTACGGGTCCCATCCCGCCGGGCGCTGTCAGCGGGTCAATCCCCACCAGACGCACGCCGGCTATCTGGCCTTCGACCACCGGACCCACCAGCCATCCGGCACGGCGCAATGCTACAAATGTTTCCTGCGGGATCAATTCGCCCGCGGCCGGCAGTAACTGATCATATTGCCCTTCACCCAAAGTTGCGGCAGCCGCGTCATAGCTGGCGCGGGCCTCGGCGTTGACGGCTTGCACGCCTGACCAAAGTGCCGTGGCCAATGCAAGCCCTGCCACCAGCGTGAACAGTTGCAACGGATTACGCCGCCAATGCGACCACAACGCCGAGAGGGCCCCAGCCGTCACGCCAGTTGTCCTTGTCTCAGATGCAGTTGCCGCCCCATTTGCCCTGCCAGACGCGGCGAATGGGTCACCATAACCAGGGCCGCACCGGTTTTTGTCACCAAGGCCAGCATTTGCGCCATCACTTCGGCGGCAGTCGCTTCGTCCAGATTGCCTGTGGGCTCATCGGCCAGAATAAGGCTCGGCTTGGCGGCAAGCGCGCGGGCGATGGCGACGCGTTGCTGCTGGCCGCCAGACAGTTGTTCAGGGAACTTGTGGAGATGGTCGGCCAGCCCTAAGGCCTGTGCCAGGCCTGTAGCGCTATCCGCATCATACATCCCGGCAAGCCGTGCCTGAAAGGCGATATTTGCTGCTACATCCAGCGAGGGGATCAGGTTGAACTGCTGGAAGATGATCCCGAGGTTTGAACGGCGCACAGCCGCGCGCCCTGTGTCATCCAGTCGGCTGATGTCCTGCTCGTTCATCACGATGCTACCCGCATCTGCGGTGTCCAGCCCGCCGATCAGGTGCAAAAGGGTGCTTTTGCCCGAACCGCTTTCGCCGGTCAGAGCCAACGTTTCGCCAGCGGCGACCTCCATGTCTATTCCGCGCAGCACGGGCACGCGCCCTTCGGCACCCGCATATGATTTCTCAAGGGCTCTGACGGTCAGCAACATCTTCTTCTCCATCTTGCCTGTGACTTAACGCAACCGGGACCTGAGGGCAGCATGATTCAATATGTCCTGCACCATTTGTCGCGCTTTCGCTGGTCAGAGCGGTGCAGGCGACTAGGTTGTCAGCTATATGAGAGGCGGTGCGTGATGGAATTGAAACCGGATTTTGAATTTGTAGCAGACACCGTCATGGGCGGGGTTTCGACCGGAGAGGTGACACAGGCGTTATACAAGGACCGCGATGCAACCCGTTTGACGGGAGGCGTTTCCTTGGCGAACAACGGCGGATTCATCCAGATGGCGTTTGATCTGGATAACGGCGCTGTTGTGGATGCTTCCGGCTTTCGAGGGGTCGAGCTGGAAGTTTGCGGCAATGGCGCCCACTATGAGTTGCGCCTGCGCACAGATCAGCTGACGCGCCCGTGGCAGTCGTTCCGCGCAAGCTTTGATGCCTTGCCGGATTGGCAGGTTTTACGCTTTGCTTGGGATGACTTTGAGGGGCGCAAAACGGATGCTGTGCTGGATCCGGCCCGCCTGCGGCGTATTGGTGTGCTGGCCATCGGTGCTGAGATGCGGGCGGATGTGGCCGTTGCTGCGATCCGGTTTTATCGTTGAGTAACATGGCAAAGCAAGATGAACTTGATGCGGCTGACATAAGCGCCGTGGTGCAAATGGCGCTGAGCGATCATGTCCCATTCGCTACGATTAGGCTGGAGTATGGTCTGTCGGAAAAACAAGTGCAGGCTTTGATGCGCAAAACGCTCAAGGCTGGCAGCTATAAGGCTTGGCGCAAGCGCGTACATGCCTTCGGGACGCGACGCGAGGTCTACAAGTGACCGGGCAGCGCAATAAAGGGCTGGCGGTGCCTGCGACGCGGCTGGCTCGTCTGGGCCGGTTGGGGACCATGACGGCGGGTATCGCGGGCAATATGGCGCTGGGCGGTGTGGCGCAGTTGGGGAGGGGCCAGCGTCCTGATTGGCGTGGCCTGTTGTTGACACCATCAAACATCAGCCGCGTTGCAGACCAGCTGTCGAAGATGCGCGGTGCAGCGATGAAGATCGGACAACTGGCGTCGATGGACACGGGGGATTTCCTGCCGCCTGAGTTGGCCCAGATCATGGCACGGCTGCGTGACGATGCCAATTTTATGCCGCCAGCCCAGCTGAAGAAGGTACTGGCGTCCGAGTGGCCTACGGGATGGTTGCAGCAATTTTCCCGCTTTGATGTGCGGCCTATTGCTGCGGCGTCGATTGGGCAGGTGCACCGCGCCCGATTGCACGACGGGCGGGACATGGCGATCAAGGTGCAATATCCGGGTGTGGCGCGCAGCATCGACAGCGACGTGGCAAATGTGGGTGCGCTGATCCGCATGTCGGGGATGCTGCCCAAGGGCTTTGCGCTGGAGCCCTATCTGGCCGAGGCTACCCGCCAGCTTCACGAGGAAACGGACTATGCGCGCGAGGCGGCGTACTTGCGCCGCTTTACCCGACTGCTGGCGGGCACTGACGGGTTTGTCCTGCCGGCCGTGCACAGTGACTGGTGTACCGGTCGTATTCTGGCGATGGATTTTATCGAAGGCAGACCCATTGAAGAGGCCGCGTCCCAACCGCTGGAAACCCGCGAAGCAATCATGGGGCGATTGATTGATTTGACGCTGAAAGAATTATTTAAATTCAAGCTGATGCAGAGTGATCCTAATTTTGCAAACTACCGTTTTGACCCCGCAACCGGAAATATAATATTGCTCGATTTCGGTGCAGCAAGAGATATAGGTAATGAAATATCAAGGTGTTACAGGTCACTTCTCGTTTCTGGCCTGAGGGGTGATGTGGCGAGAGTTGAACATGCTGCTTTATCTATCGGATTTATAAGCGAAAATATGGAAAATCAACATCGTCGGCAGGTGCTTGAACTTATCCACATGGCCTTTGATGCCTTGCGTGCCCCTGTCTTTGATTTCAATGACACAACCTTTTCGCACCGCATGCAGAAAGCCGGCGAAGCACTAGCACAGGACGGGTTTGTTCCGCCGGTTTTGCCGATGGATTTGCTCTACCTCCAGCGAAAATTCGCGGGCATGTTTTTGCTGGGCGCACGGCTAAAGGTCAGGCTGCCGGTGGCTGATATGCTGCGCGCATATCTGGCAGCCTGACCCGTTTTGTCACGGTTTAGCGTTTCTTGGTGTCATCCACGACGTTCATGCCGGCCAATCCTGAATTGCCCAGTTCAACCCCGGCAAAGGGCCCGCCATGGCACATGTGGTTCGGGTCGTGCGGGTCCATCGGTGGCTCGGCCGCCAGCACTTCTTCCGCAAACTGTTCTGCGTTGTCTTTGGGCCGGTATCCGAGGAAGCTGGCCTTGGCATTATCCACGGGAGCGCGGTCATTGTTGCTGACGCCGTAGATGATTGCAAAGCCCGTAACAGGGGTTTCGATGCAGCGAGTAACCAGCTGGATCAGGTCGTCATAGCTGAGCCATGAACCCAAGGCGCGGGCGTTGTTGACCTGCGCACAGGACAGGATGCGCATGTGGACGCTCTCCAGCCCGCGCTTTTCCCAATACATTCGGCCCAAATCCTCGGTGAAGCATTTGGCAAGGCCGTAGAAGGTGTCGGGGCGGTGGGGGACATCGGTGCCGATGAATTCGTTCTTGGGGTACATGCCAACCGCGTGGATGGACGAGCCATAGACAACACGCCGCACGCCGTGGCGCGACGCGGCCTCCCAGACGTTGTACGAGCCTACAAAGTTGGGGCCCAGCAACTGCTCGAACGGGCCTTCGTCTACAAAGGCCCCCATGTGCACAACCATCTCCGCGCCTTTGATGACAGCCTCCATCGCGTCGAAGTTTGCGAGGTCAGCCTGCACATAGGTCTCGCCCGCATAGAGCGTGCCGGGTTGTTCCTTGATGTCGGTCGAGACCAGTTCATTGCACAGGGCGGCCAGTGGTTCACGCAGGTAGGAACCAAGGCGGCCAGCAGCACCCGTGAGGACGATTTTATTGAATTTTTTGGGCATGTTGTGGGTCTTTCTTTAAGTTTATTTCAGGCGGCTTTTGACATCTGTCAGAAGCATATCAGTTGCGCGTGCCAATAGCGACGTATCGGTGCCGCAGGCCACAAAAGTAAACCCTTCGTTGAGGAGTTGGGCTGCGAATGCAGCGTCGTTCACCAGCGTCCCAACCGGCATGCCCTTGGCAATCAGGCGCTGAGCGCAGGGGCGGATCAGGTCCCAGACCTCTGGATCCAGCGGCTTGCCCAGCTTGCCGATATCTGCGGCAATGTCCGCGGGGCCAAAGAACAGGCCATGCACGCCATCTACTTCCGCGATGGCCTCAGCGTTTGCGATAGCCTCACGGGATTCAAGTTGCAGCAGAACGGTAGTCTCGTCCTCGACGCGGGCAAGGTAGTCAGGCATGCGGCCAAAGTTATTCGCGCGGGTCGCCCCCGAGAAGCCGTGAATGCCCTGCGGGGGATAGCGGGTGGCGGCAACTGCAGAGCGCGCCTCCTCAACGGTGTTGATCATCGGGAACAGCAGCCCGCGTGCGCCCAAGTCCAGCAAGCGCTTGACCATCACGGGATCGTTCCATTCGGGCCGCACAATAGTGGTGGTACTTGTGGCGGCAAAGGCCTGCATCTGGCCCAAAGTGCTGAAATAGTCGTTGGGCGCGTGCTCCATATCGATCAACGCCCAGTCGTAGCCTGCGGGGGCAGTGACTTCGGCCGCGAAAGGGCTGGAGAGACTTATCCACAGGCCAAGCTGTTTTTGATGGGCCCGTAGGGCATGGGTGAAGGGATTGTCGGGATAGTCCATCAGATGTCCTCTCCGGCTGCAATCGCTGACTTCACTTTTTCAACATCATTAGCGGATAATCCATAGTCAGAGGTTGCAGATGTTTCAGTAATGTAACCTCTGGCCAGATCTCGCAGGATTGCAGCCTTGTCTCGTTGTGTAGCAGAGCCATAACCGGCACCACCGGGGAATGCCATCTTCACGCGGTGACCATGGTCGACAGTCTGTCGGCCTTTGCCTTGCATCGGCATTCCGTCGTCCCGCTCGATTGTCGTTGGTGCACCGTCACCACCGCCGCGACGGCCACGGGCGGGGTGGTTCACACGGTCCAGCATGGCTGAAATATCGAAGTCATAGCCCACGCGAGCGCCGACCTCCATGTATTGGCCCAACCCGCCGCGCTGGCGGCCAATGCCGCCCGATCCCGCACGCAGCTCCTTGCGCCAGATGATCACGGGGCCTGCATGCTCGGTCGCCTCTACGGGCATGGTCATCACACCCGACGGGAAGGCCGTGGCGTTCAGGCCGTCCACTGTTGGGCGCGCACCGGCACCGCCCGAGTTGAAGGTGAGGACTTCGGCACGGCGCGCACCCGCAGGGGTATTGGCCGCAGGGCGCAGTGAGACCTGAAAGTTGCACAGACATCCGGCGCCTTCGGCTGGCACCAGATCGGGCAGGATTTTGTCCAGTGCATCGTATACCGTATCGGGCACAAAATGGCCTACGATATGGCGCAGGGCCACGGGCGCGGGATGCAGCGCGTTGACGATAGTGTTCTCTGGCGCTGTCACCTCGAAGGGCGACAGGGACGCCGCGTTGTTGGGAATCTCCGGTGCGATGGCGCATTTGAGCGCATAGCAGGCATAGGCCTTGGCATAGACCAGCGGGCAGTTGATGCCCTTGGGGTCGAGGCCGGAGGTGCCGGCAAAGTCGGTCAGGATGCGGTCTGCCTCAATCGTCAGTTTTACGCGCAGGGTGATTGGCGCTGCAAAACCGTCCACCGTCATCTCACCTGTGGCTGAGGTGCGCGGCAGGGCGGCGATCCGTTCCAGCGTGGCGCGGCGGGAGTTGTCGAAAATGAACTCTGCGATGCCGGTCAGATCCTCCAGCGCAAACTCTGCCATCATCTCCATCAGGCGGCGGTGGCCGATCTCGTTGCAAGTGGCCAGCGCATAGAGATCACCGACCAGCTGATCCGGCTCGCGCACATTGCCGCGTACAATCCGCATGAGGGTTTCATCGACGCTGCCTTTATCGGCAAAGCGCATAATGGGCAGGTACAGCCCTTCCTCGTAGACCGAATTGGCATCGGCTCCAAACCCGCGCCCACCGATGTCGACGACATGGGCCGTACAGGCAAAGAAGCCCACCAGCGTATCGCCGTGGAAGGAGGGGGTAACCATCGTGATGTCGTGCAGGTGGCCTGTGCCTTCCCATGGATCGTTGGTCAGGTAGACATCACCCGGCGCCATTGTAGCGCGCCCGATCCGGCGTATGAAATGGGCCACGGCATCGGCCATAGCGTTGACGTGTCCGGGTGTGCCTGTGACGGCTTGGGCCAGCATCAGGCCTTGCGCGTTATACACGCCCGCCGAGAGGTCGCCTGCCTCGCGCACCGAGGTCGAGAAGGCGGTGCGCACCAGTGCTTGGGCCTGTTCTTCGACGATGGAGATCAGGCGGTTCCACATGACCTGATAGGCGACATTTGTGATTTGCTTGCCCATGGTTCAGCTCTCTATCTGTGTGGTGATGTCGATACAGCCGTCGGGCTGGCGGATGGCCTTGCGGCTGGACGGGATGATGATGGTTGTCTCGTCTTCGGTGATGGTTGCGGGCCCCTTTATTGTGGCGCCGCTGTCCAGTTTGTTGCGGTGGTGGATGTAGCCGTTCACATTTGCGCCCAAGGCCGCGTCGAAAAAGCTGCATTTGCCGTTCATTACGGCAACGGAGCTGCCGGTTTCCTGTTGTACTGGCTCCACGGGCTGAGGTGGGGTGGTCGCGTTGACCGACCAGACTGTAATCTCGATATCCATGCCTGCAACAGGGCGGCCGAACAGGCGGGTGTAATCGGCGTTGAACCGTTCCTCGAATATGGCCTTGTCGGGGTTTTGGACCTGCTCCGGCGTCAGGGTGATCGGGATTTCCCAACCTTGACCCTTATAGCGCATGTAAACTTTGTATTCCGCGATAATTTCGGCGTCTGGTGCGCAGGTGCGGACAAAGGCGGTCGCCTCGCTGCGCAACTCGGACAGCAATTCGGTGACGGTTTCGGGTTTGAAGCCTGCGAGTGTCATGTAGACCGAGCGTGTTGCCTCAAAGCTGAAGGGCGCACGCAGGAACCCGATGGCAGAGCCGACACCCGCACCGGGTGGCACCAGCAACCGCTCGACCCCCAGTTTTTCGCACAGGCGTGCCGCGTGCAGGGGGGCAGCACCGCCGAAGGCGATCATGGTGTAGTCTGACAGGTCTTCGCCATTCTCGACCGCATGCACACGCGCTGCGTTGGCCATGTTTTCATCCACCACCTCGGCCAGACCGAAAGCGGCGGTTTTTGCGTCCAGATCCAGCGGTTCACCCAGTACTTTCAGCACGGCAGTGCGGGCGGCGTCTTCGTCCAGCACAATGGAGCCACCGGCGAAGTTCTTGCCGTCCAGTTTGCCCAACACCAGATCGGCGTCTGTCACCGCAGGGCGCGCGCCGCCGCGGCCATAACAAGCGGGGCCGGGCTCGGACCCTGCACTTTCCGGCCCGACACGGATCTGGCGCAGGGCATCGACATGGGCCAGTGATCCGCCGCCTGCACCAATCTCGACCATGTCGATCACGGGTATTGATATTGGCATGCCCGAGCCCTTCTTGAATCGGTAGCTGCGGGCGACCTCGAACACGCGGGAGGTTTTGGGCGTCTGGTTCTGGATCAGGCAAATCTTGGCCGTGGTGCCGCCCATGTCAAAGCTGAGCACCTTATCCAGCCCGTAGCGCGCAGCGATGTGGGCGGCAAAGACTGCCCCGCCGGCAGGGCCGGATTCAACCAGCCGCACGGGAAAATCGGCGGCGTTCTCGATGGAGATGATGCCGCCACCCGAGTGCATCAGGAAGATTGCGCAATCCACACCCTCGTCGCGCAGTCGGTCCTCAAGGCGGCCCAGATAGGATTTCATCAGCGGCTTGATATAGGCGTTGGCGACGACCGTATTGAAACGTTCGTATTCGCGCATCTGCGGGCTGACCTCACAGCTGAGCGAGATCATCACATCGGGCAGGCGGGCGGCCAGCACGTCGCGCACAAGGCGTTCGTGCGCTGGGTTGAGGTAGCTGTGCAGCAGGCCGATCGCGACGCTCTCATAGCCTGCGATTGCAATAGCTTCGACCACTGGTTCGATGTCGGCTGCGGTTAGGGGCCGCAACTCGGCGCCTGTGGCATCGATACGGCCCGGCACGGTATAGCGCATCTGGCGAGGCAGCAGCGGCTCGGGCAGGGTGAGGTTCAGGTCATATTGCTCGAACCGCGACTCGGTGCGCATCTCGATCACATCGCGAAAACCTTCGGTGGTGATGAGGGCCGTCTTCGCGCCGCGCCGCTCGATCAGCGCATTTGTCGCCAAAGTGGTGCCATGGATGATCTGGGTGATATCGCGCGGGGTGAGGTTTGCCTTGCCGCAGACGATATGCATGCCGTCGATGATGGCCTGTTCAGGGGCGGCATAGGTGGTCAGCACTTTTGTTGAGAAACTCTGCCCGCCCGCCTCCAGCACCACGTCTGTGAATGTACCGCCGATATCAACGCCAAGGCGTGCCTCTTGCGTGGTCATGTGAGTTTCCAGTCTATTCGGTTAGTGTCTTAAAGTTTGATGTCGTAGGTGACCCAGGGTGTGCGGGTGGCGACGCGGTCATAGACGCCGCGCGCGCGGTAATTGTCATCGGCTGTGATCCAGCGGATGACACCCCAGCTGTTTTCTCGGCCTTTGTCGGCAACCGCATCAATCAGCGCTTGCGCCGCCCCTGATCCGCGCGTGGCGGGATCAACAAATAGATCATCCAGAAAGCCGTTATTGATGGCCCGCAGGGTCGAGGCGAAGGGGCGGTAATGGGTGAAGCCGATGATCTTACCGTCCAGAACCGCCAGAAGGCAGTTGGAGCCATGGGCCGGATCGTTCAGCCATCCCCAAACCGTATCGCGCATCGCTTGGGTCTGTTCGACCTTGTAGAATGCGGCATAGCCTTTGAACAGTTCCTGCCATGCGGCGTGGTCTTCGGGGGTAACGGGGCGGATGGTGACGGGCATTGGACTTCCAGTTCGGATCAGATGATTGCAGTTTCAAGAAAGCTTTCGTTACGGGCGGCGCGGTTCACGTCAAAGGCAGCCAGATCTAGGCTGCGGTATTCCCCGTAGGCGATTAGCTCGGCGATGCCCCGCCCGATGGCGGGGGATTGTTGTAGCCCGTGACCGGAAAAGCCGTTGACGAAGATGAAGTTCGGGCAGCTGTCTGCGCGGCCCAGAAGGGCGTTCTGGTCCAGCGTGTTATAGGCGTAGTGACCGACCCATTCGTTGATCACTTTCACGGCCTCGAACTGCGGCACACGGGATGCTACGGCGGGCCAGACCTTGGTTTCCCAAATGCTGTGATCAAAGGTAAAATCATCATAGGGCGCATCATAATCGTCTTCGGGCGGGCAGCCTGCCATGTAGTATTTGCCGTCGGTGCGGAAATGCACGCCTGATGGATCAATCGTCAGCGGTAGATCACAGTCCAGCGGCTGTGCGGCGTCAAAGATGAACGTATAGCGTTTGCGCGGCACCACGGGAATATCCAGCCCCGCCATCCGCGCCGTTGCCGCCGCCCGCGGACCGGAGGCGTTGACAACCGTCCCGCAAGCGACCTGCGTGCCGTCCGACAGGGTGACACTTTGGACGGCATCGCCGTCCCGGTTGATCGCCGAGACTTCGGCGTGGATATACTCCACTCCGTTTGCGCGGGCGCTGCGTTTGAACCAGTCAAACATCGTGCCGCCGTCAAAATATCCTTCGTCCACCAAATTGTGGTTCCCTGCCAGAATATCGTCCAGCTGGTAGAAGGGATAAGCTGCGGCGATTTCGTCGCGGCTCATGTGGCGGGTGGCAGCACCCAGCGCCTGCTGTACTGCTTGGGATTGCTTTAGCGCTCCTGCAAATTCCGGCGTATCCGCCAGATAGAGATAGCCAAAGCTCTGCAATGTCAGGTTTGGCACCTCCGGGTTGCCGCCCATAAAGTCGCGGAAGTTGCGGATGAACTGCGCGCCGAACTGGCTGACCTTGATATTCGTCGCATTGCTGAACTGCTGGCGGATGCAGCTGTTGGTGTGCGAGGTGGAGGCAAAGCTGTAGGTCGGGTCCCGCTCTACCACCAGAACAGTCCCGTCAAACCCTGCCATCTGGGTCAACCACCACGCAACGGATGAGCCATAAATGGCCCCGCCAATGATAATAACATCATAACTGGTGCGGGAAGGGGTCTGCATGGCGGGGGCTTTCCTATGGGTGATTTGACGGCAGGTAACCATGGCTGGCCTGCATTTCCCAGAGCGATTTTAGGGGTCAAAAGGTTGTGCGATTGCGCGGGCAAGCATCTCTAGCCGGTCCTGCCCGTAAAACATGTCACCGCGCACGAAGTAAGTGGGGGAGCCGAACACATTGCGCGCAATGGCCTCGGCGGTATTGGCGGCGTGTCTGGCCTGAACACTCGGGGAGGTAGCCGCTGCCATCACCGCAGCACTGTATTCGCCACAAGCATCGGCCAGCCCGATCAGTGTATCTACGTCTGCAATATCCGCATCATCCCGCCAGTGGGCTTGCAGGATGGCAAAGCTGAGGCGGTCTGGATCCTGTGCGGCGATGATCATGCCATTGGCAAGGGCAAGCGGGTTGTCGTGGTGTGTCGGACGGTGGTGGATCATGGGCAGGTCGCGCCATTGGGCCCAGCGGCGCAGCTCCCTGCCGAAGAAGTATTCCACATGCGCGACGCTGCGCTGTTTGAAGCCGGGAATGCCTGTGGCGTCCAGCACGGGCCAGAAGTCGAACGGGCGGTGGACCACCTGCCATCCCGCATCTTGCGCAATTCGCAAAAGTGTCGGTGCACCCAGATAAGCATATGCGGAATGTGCAGAATAGAAATATTCGATTGTCTTGTCAGTCACTGGCGTTTCCTTTGAAAAAGGGGGGATCGCAGTTTGACTTTACGGATCGCTGCGCCAATGTCATGGGTGAAGTGGAGCAAGGGCGTTTGATGGACCGCGAACAGATAGAAATGCTGATTGCCCGTGTTGCAATGAACGACCTCGCGGCGTTCAACGCGCTCTATGATGCGACTTCTGCGAAACTCTTTGGCGTGTCCTTGCGTGTGTTGAGCAATCGGGCAGCGGCAGAGGACGCGATGCAGGACAGTTTTGTAAAGATTTGGAAGAACGCATCGCGCTATCAGTCCAACGGGCTGAGCCCGATGACGTGGCTGATCACGATCGCGCGGAATACTGCCATTGACCGTCTGCGTGCGACGCGCAAAGGTCATGTGGACATCGATACACCGGGTCTTGAGTTGGCCGCATCGGGTGCGGGGCCGGAGCAGCTGGCGGTGGCGCGTGGCGAGGCGCGGCGGCTGGTTTCCTGTCTGGATGAATTGGCCGAGGATCGCGGTGCCGCCGTACGCGGTGCCTATCTGGACGGGCAATCCTATGCGGATCTGGCCGAGGCGTTTTCGGTTCCGCTCAACACCATGCGCACATGGTTGCGCCGTGGGCTGATCTCTCTTCGGGAGTGTATGAGCCGTGAATGAGAACAGTGATATGACCGATGACATGCCGCAGGGCGATGACCTGATCGCTGCAGAACTGGCCATGGGTCTGCTGGAGGGCGAGGAGCTGTCGCAAGCCACCGCGCGTTTGGCCCATGATCCTGCGTTTGTCGCACTTGTCACAAGCTGGCAGGAACGGTTGGTGGCGATGACCGACAGCATCGAACCGGTTGTCCCGCCCAAGCGTGTGAAAAAGAAATTGTTAAAGGGACTTTTCGACGACCCGCGTGTGCCTTTGGGGGAACGCTTGTGGGTCTGGAAGGGGCTCAGCCTGGCAGCCATCGCTTTGGCGGCCTATTTGGGTATCCAGAATTTGGGGCCGGAAGTGTCCAAGACGGGTGGCCCGCTTTATGCGGCACAGCTGGGCGGGCAGTCTGTGCCACTGCTAGTGGTGGCGGTGCTGGATGCGTCGCGGGGTGAAATTGCACTGGGCCGTGTGGCCGGCGAAGAGGCGCAGGGGCGCGCGTTCGAGCTTTGGGCGATTGTGCCGGAGGCTGCACCGGTTTCGCTGGGGCTGCTGCAAGAAGGTGCTGCGATGCGGGTAACCTTGCCGGAGAATCTGCGCAACCGCGGCGCGGAAATTACGCTTGCGATTTCGGACGAGCCTGCGGGCGGGTCTCCGACGGGTGCGCCGACAGGCGATGTTCTGGCAGCGGCAGCTTTGGTCGAGATTTGACAACTTCACGGAATAGTTTTTGCTGGACCGATGGCGCGCGCTGGGCCATCCTACTTTTATGAAATCACCCCTTATTGATAACCTGCAATACGCAAACTTTTCGCCGCGCATTTTCGAACAGATGCGCGCAGGCGGGGTGGATGCGGTACATGTCACCATCGCCTATCACGAGAGTTTCCGTGAAATGGTCCTGAACCTAGAGCAGTGGAACCGCTGGTTCGAGGCTCATCCCGACCTGATTTTCAAGGGGACTACAGCCGCCTGCGTGCGTCATGCGCAGGAAACAGGGCGCACGGCCATCTTCTTTGGCTTCCAGAACCCGAGCCCGATTGAAGACGACATCGGGCTGGTCGAAATTTGTCACCAGCTTGGCATCCGCTTTATGCAGCTAACCTATAACAATCAGAGCCTTCTGGCGACGGGATGTTACGAGGATTACGATGCAGGCCTGACCCGTATGGGCCGTCAGGTGGTGGCGGAGATGAACCGCGTGGGGCTGGTGGTTGATATGTCCCATTCCGGCGACCGCTCGACACTGGAGGCGATTGAACATTCGACCCGCCCGATCGCGATCACCCACGCCAACCCTGCTTGGTGGCACAAGGCCCTGCGCAACAAGTCGGATGAGGTGTTGGGCGCGCTGACGCAATCAGGCGGTATGTTGGGCTTTTCCGTCTATCCGCACCATTTGGCGGGCGGGCCTGCCTGCACGGTTGAGAGCTTCTGTCAGATGATCGAGGAAGCTACGCGGCGCTATGGTGCCGAGAATTTGGGGATCGGTACGGACCTGTGTCAGGACCAGCCCGACAGTATTGTGGAATGGATGCGTGTGGGGCGCTGGTCCAAGGTGATCGACTATGGCGAGGGATCGGCCAGCAATGCAGGCTTCCCGCCGATGCCGACTTGGTTTGGCGACAACCGTGATTTCGGCAACATCCGGGCGGGGCTTGAGGCGACCAGCCTCACCGCGCAGGACGTTGACGGGATTATGGGCGGCAACTGGCTGCGGTTCTACGAGACCAGTTTTGGAGCAGCACCGTGAAAGACATCTATGAAGCGCCCCCGCAGATGCCATTGCGCAAGCCCGCACAGGTCATGCGGCTGTCGCGGATGGGTTCGATGTTTCCCACGCGGCTGTCGTTCCTGCGCAGTCTGATCCGCCGTCTGGCGGCTGAGCGTGCGCAGGTCACCCGCACCCTGTGGGTGATGTGTGAAGAGGGGTTCGGCCATGCCGTGTTTAGTGTGGATTTGGGCGGGCATACCTATTCGTTAGTTGCGGTCTCGACCGATCTGCCAGAGGACATGCGCACCGACCGTGTGATCGCTACTGCTTGGGACACGGCCTATGTGCTGTTTGACGGTGTGCCAGAGGCCGAGGATATCGCGCGCATCACTGCGAACGCGCCGCTGCAAGAGGCAGGGCGTTTCGGGCCGCGTGATCTGATCCTGAGCCGTGCAAATAAATCCGTACGCCTGTTTGCCCATGTGGTCGAGGCGCTGCGCGCGGGGCGTCAGCCAGATGCTGCGATGATTGCGGATGTGGGGTACCTCATGCGCACCACCGCCGTTTACGGTAACGGCAAGTTCGGCATCGCGGACCGTGCGACATATGACACAAGGCCGGGTCTGGAGGGGCCGTTCGCCGCTGAAATGCTGACTGTTTGGTTGATCCGGCACTTTACCCATGCGCTGGCTGAACATGTCGGGCGTGGTCCGCTGGACCCTGCGTTGAAACGGCATCTGGGGATCGGCAATTCAACGGGGCTCGGGATGGCGCCGTTTCTGGTGACGCATCCGGTGCTGCTGAACAACTGGATGATGGCGCGTGAGACGGCATTGGCCCGTGTGCGTGCGATAGCGCATCTGACACCTGCGCAGATCACGCGGATCGGGGAGTTGGCCGTGCGTGCCGCGGCGCATCTGGCGCAATGGAATGTGCCGGACCCCGCGCATCAGGCGCGGATTGAGGCACTGCGGGCAGAATGGGCGCAAGCTGCCACTGTCTTGCAGCCTGAGCCTTTGGCGCAAGAGCTGCCTTTGGAAGCGGCGATGCAGCATGTCGCGGACCTGAGCGAAAACACCCAAGAGCTGATGGCCGCCTTGCTGATCGAGCCTTTCGGGGAATTGGTCGATGGTCTGGACGGTTGCATGTCTGATCCTTACGGCGCGTTTGCGCCGCCGTTGCGCGACACGGATGCGTTGCGGGCGCAGATAGAGGCGGGATTTGACTGGGCGCTGGGGGCCGCCTACGCGGATGCAGACCACTGCGGCCAGTTCTGGTATGTCTCCGAGGCAAAGATGGAGCCGCGTCTGGGCCTGCGGTTCAGCGAGGAGGGGGCGGCACTGGAATCCCCGCTTGATATCGCGCGCCGTGTGGCCGCAGCCTATAACGATTTACCTGTCGGGGCCGAGCCTGTCTCGGCCTTCCTTGCACGCCATCCCGATCACGCGCTGGCGGTTGAGCGGGTGACCCTGTCTGCCCGTTATCCTTATGCGGAAATCCGCGACAACCTGATTGCGCAAAGCTGTCTGCCCATCGACATGTTGCGGTGCAAGCTGTCGTTCTTCGGGGCCTCCAAGTTTGATCCCAAATCAGACCGTTGGACCCGCATTACCCTGTGCCAAGGTGCCCCTCTGGCGGATCAGCTGACTCAGACGGCAGATGACTGGTGGCTGCCGGTGTTCGGGGCATGAGCCGTTCATCCAACGAAGTGATGGGGCTGGCCGCTAAAGCCGCGCGCGGGGCAGGGGCACCGCCCGCACAAGCGGCGCAATTTGGCGCGGCTGCTGCGGCACATCTGGGTGCGGGGCGCGAAATCGATGTGCTGGTTGCGGCTTTGGCTGTATTACCGGATGGCCCGATCATGACTTTGCCGTTGGACATTGCGCGCATCGCTGAAACTGCGCAGGACGGTCTCGCCACGGGTGTGGTTGCCGCAGATGATGTTCCGCTGGTGGCGTCCTATGTGGCCGCGCTGCCCTATCTCGCGTGGCTGGGTCAGCGTGGCACGCTGGCGCTGGATCTAACCAAACCTGCCAAACGGGGAACGGTCCAACGTATTGATCTACCCGATGCTATTTATAGGGAATGGTGCGGTCTTGCTGCGCGGTTGTTGGTGCCTGAATCAGACGCGTCGCGCTTGTCTGGCGCGGGGGCAGGCCTCAGCGATAATGATTAGGCAAAGGGCGGCTCAGGATAGGTAACATGCGCGAGGTAGAGCCCGTGGGGCGGGCAGACCGGACCGCAAGCTGCGCGGTCCCGTGCCTCTAGCGCCGCTTGCACATCGTCCGGCGTTAACGTCCCGCTGCCAACCCGCTCTAGTGTGCCCACAAAGCTGCGGACCTGATTGTGCAGGAAAGACCTTGCGCGCACGTCGAAATGCACTTCGGTGCCATGGGGCGTCTCGACACGGCTGATGGTCAGGCGGTCCAGCGTTTTGACAGGTGTTCTCGCCTGACAGATGGTGGAACGGAACGTGGTAAAGTCATGCTCGCCCAGCAGACGGTTTGCCGCCTCTTGCATGGCCTCCACATCCAGTTGGTTCTTGATCTGCCAGACATAGCCTTGCTGGTGGGTCGCGGGCGGGCGGCGGCACAGGATGCGGAACAGATAGTGTCGCTCCAGCGCTGAAAACCGCGCGTGGAAATCATCATCCACCTTTACGCAGTCCACAATTGCTACCGGCGCGGGCTTGAGGTGGTAATTCAGCGCCTCCCACAGGCGGAACGGCTTCCAGTCCCGTTCCATATCGCAATGGGCCACTTGTGCCATCGCGTGCACGCCCGCGTCTGTTCGGCCTGCGGCGGCGATAGTATGGGCGCGCGGCTCCAGCTTGGCCAGCGCGTCTTCGATCGCACCCTGAACCGAAGGCAACTCCTTTTGGCGCTGCCATCCGTAGAAGGGCGCGCCGTCATATTCAACCTGAAGGGCATAACGTGGCATAAAAGGGGCTTTATCGCGCGGTCCTGCCTGTGGCAATCCCCGCAAAACGGTCCTATGTAGGGTTCGGTAACGAGGACGGGCGCGCGCGTGGTACTATCTCAAATTGCTGATGGCATCTGGCGACAGGTTGAAGCTGTGCAAGATACGGTCTCGGAGACATTCTTCGAGCCGGTGATCAGGCTTGGTGTGACGGGCCTTGCGCGGTCGGGCAACACGGTTTTCATCACCTCGCTGGTGGCCAACCTTATCGACCGTGGCCGTATGCCGGGGCTGGTGGCGGCGAGCGAAGGCCGGGTTGAGGCCGCGTTTCTGCAACCCCAACCTGATGATACGATACCGCGCTTTGAATACGAGGCGCATCTGGCGGCGTTGACCGCGAGAACGCCCAGCTGGCCTGACAGTACGCGTGCGGTATCCGAACTACGGCTGAGCCTGCGTGTCCGCCCCAAAGGGTTGCTGTCCGGCCTGCAAGGTCCGCGTACGATCCACTTGGATATTGTCGATTATCCGGGGGAGTGGCTGCTCGATCTGGGCTTGCTCGACATCAGCTATGACGACTGGTGCGCGCAGACCCTTGCACGGATTGCGCCGCGTGTGCAGGCGCAGGAATATCTGGCACTGGTGGCCGCTACCGACCCTCAGGTGGAGTTGGAAGAGCCGCAAGCCAAAGCATTGGCGGGGGCATTCGCAAGCTATCTCAAACAGGCCCGCGCCGATGGTTTCTCTGATTGCACGCCGGGCCGGTTCCTGCTGCCCGGTGATCTGGCAGGTTCGCCCGTGTTGACATTTGCACCGCTGCCCGCAGCGGGGGGCGATGCCCGCAAATCCCTGCGCCGCGAGATGGCGCGGCGGTTTGAATCCTACAAACGCGAAGTTGTGAAACCCTTCTTTCGCGATCACTTTGCCCGAATCGACCGTCAGGTGGTGCTGG